>JANMOU010000046.1:0-41461 GCA_031369495.1 Novosphingobium sp.
CGGCCAGACTGGCACCCTGATAGTTAAGGGAAGTTTAACAGACCGTTTACAAACTGCGATTTTTCGCGGGGGAACTTTTCGGGAAACACGTCATGCCGGTCGACGGGTGCGCATGGCCGCGGCAAAGCGCTCGAACAGATAAAAGCTGTCCTGCGGGCCGGGGCTCGCCTCGGGGTGGTATTGCACCGAAAAGACCGGCTTGCCGTTGACCGCGATGCCGCAGTTTGACCCGTCGAACAGGGACACATGCGTCTCGCGGACGCCTGCGGGCAGGGTCCTGCTGTCCACGGTGAAGCCGTGGTTCATCGAGGTGATCTCGACTACGCCGTCTTCCAGCCGCTTGACCGGATGGTTCGCGCCGCGGTGGCCCTGGTGCATTTTGGTGGTCTTGGCCCCAGCGGCGAGCGCCAGCATCTGATGGCCCAGACAAATTCCGAACACCGGCACGTCGCGTTCCAGCAGGCCCTGAATGACCGGCACCGCATAAACCCCCGTGGCTGCCGGATCGCCCGGGCCGTTGGAGAGGAAAACGCCGGCGGGCTCCAGCGCCAGCACATCGGCCAGCGCGGTATTGCCCGGAACCACCGTTACGCGCGCGCCGGCATGATCGAGGCTGCGGAAGATGTTGTCTTTCGCGCCGTAATCCATCGCCACCACATGCGGGCGCTTGGTGTGCGGCGAGCGGGCATAGCCCTTGCCCAGCGTCCATGTGCCGCCCTGCCATTTTTCATTGGCACTGCGGCTGACCACGCGGGCGAGGTCCATCCCTTCCAGCCCCGGCCAATCCTGCGCGCGCTTGAGCAGGGCGGGAATGTCGAACTTGCCATCGGCGCTGTGCGCGATCACCGCATTGGGCGCGCCGGACAGGCGGATGCGGCGGGTCAGCGCGCGGGTGTCGAGGCCCGAAAGCCCGATCTTGCCCTTGCTCGCCAGCCAATCGCCAAAGGTGCCGGTGCTGCGGAAACTGCTCGGTGCGGTCACGTCTTCGCGGACGATGCAGCCGATGGCGCCATCGACGTGGCTTTCCAGATCTTCGTCATTCACGCCGACGTTGCCGATATGCGGGAAAGTGAAGGTCACAACCTGCCCGGCATAGCTGGGGTCGGTCATCACTTCCTGATAGCCGGTCATCGCGGTGTTGAAGCAAACCTCACCCACTGCGGCGCCTTCTGCGCCAAAACCACGGCCCCAGGCCACATGGCCATCGGCCAGCACGAGGACTCCGGTCGCACCGGCAGGTTGTAGCGCGCGGGCAAGGGCGGCGTCGGCCATTTGGGGGCGCTCCGTGTCTCAGGTTCCAGCAATGTCGCTAAGTGCTGGCCGCTAAGCCCCTCACCCGCCAGCGTCAACCTATGAAACGGCGAATCTTTGGGCTAAGCGGGTTCTTTCCCCAGCTTCACAAAGCTATTCAGACCAAAACGAAGGAATACCATGCTCCGCGATACCATCAAGGCCGCGCAGATCACTGCGATGAAAGCCGGCGACAAAAGCCGCCTTGCCGCCGTCCGCCTGATCCTGGCCAAGCTAAAGGACAAGGATATCGAACTGCGGACCGCCTCCAGCCTGCCCGATGACGATGTGCTGGTGGTCGATGTGCTGCAGAAAATGGCCAAGCAGCGCCGCGAATCGATTGTGATGTTCGAACAGGGCGGCCGGCAGGAACTGGCCGATGTGGAAAAGGCTGAGATTGCGGTGATCGAGGAATTCCTCCCCAGCCAGCTGAGCGAAGACGATACCAAGGCCGCGATTGCTGCGATCATCGCAGAAACCGGCGCGGCCAGCATCAAGGACATGGGCAAAGTGGTCGCCGCGCTGAAGGCGGCGCACGGTACCCAACTTGATATGAGCAAAGCCAGCGGGCTGGTGAAAGCGGCGCTGGGCTGAAGCGAGTCCAGGCCTGCCGATACTCCGACAGGCCTGGATGCTTGTGATTAGGCTTTTGCGCCTAATCCCATCAGATCGGTTTTAACCAGATTGAACAGGTAGATAGCCAAGGCACTGCCCAGCGCCGCAGCAGCAGTCAGGGCAACATTTCCGGCAACGGCAGTGAGTTGAGCGCCAATCATCGGGACATGGCCGAGTGCCACACCGATTGCGGGTAGGACGAGGGTGGTTACACCAACGCCCATCATCCGCTCATTAGGCATGGAAATTCCCGAGATCAGGCCCAGCACAACCAGCACCAAGGCTGTGTTGAGTGTGCCCAGCGCCACGAATCCGGCGACAACCGCAAGAATGATCGAAACCGCCCGCGCAAGCGAGCTAACCTTGTTCAGCATCTTCTTCCCTCCTGTTATTCAGGGGCGATTCGGTACTGTTGGGATTAGGTTAGTGTTTGGATGTCCCCCAAGCCGCCCCCCAGCGACCCGGTGCAGACATTAACCATCTAACCGCAAATGGAAAGCACTTAAGTGACCTTACGGAGTCTGGGAGTTTTCCACCTCGCGTTTGGGCGGGGACAAGCCCGCGCCAACTCAATTGGTTGAGGCGATCGCTTAAGCGCGTTAGGGGGGGCTGTGTCTTTAACCCCGCAATGGCTTGATGAACTGCGCGCGCGAATTACGCTGTCTGGCGTTATTTCGCGGACCACACGGCTGACCAAAGCGGGGCACGAGTGGAAAGCGTGCTGCCCGTTCCACAGCGAAAAATCGCCCAGCTTTACCGTCAATGACGCCAAGGGTTTTTACCACTGCTTTGGTTGCGGCGCGCATGGCGATGTGATCCGCTGGATGACCGACCAGCGCGGGCTGTCGTTCATGGATGCGGTCAAGGAACTGGCCAGCGAGGCTGGGCTGGAAATGCCCGCTCCTGACCCGGTGGCGGCCAAGCGGGCTGAACAGCAAAGCGCGCTGCACGAGGTGATGGCGGCGGCGCAGGCCTGGTTTGTCGAGCGACTGGCATCAGACGAAGGCGCCAAGGCCCGCGCCTACCTCGCCACGCGCGGGTTTGACGGCCACACGGTCGAGCGGTTCGGGTTCGGCTATGCCCCCGAAGGCCGTCAGGCGCTGAAAGCCGCCTTGCCGCAATTCCCTGAGGAAATGTTGGTCGAAGCGGGGCTGCGGATCGCGGTTGAGAACAAGGATCCCTACGACCGGTTCCGCGGACGTCTGATGCTGCCGATCGAGGATGCCCGCGGGCGGGTTATTGCGTTCGGCGGGCGCATTCTGGACGCACAGAAAACCGATGCGCCCAAATACCTCAATTCGCCCGAAACCCCACTGTTTGACAAAGGCCGCACGCTTTACAACTTGCACCGCGCCGGGCCCGCCAGCCGCCAGACCGGACGGATGGTGGTGGTCGAAGGCTATATGGACGTGATCGCACTGGCCGCTGCGGGCTTTACCGATGCGGTCGCCCCGCTCGGCACTGCGCTGACCGAGCGGCAGATCGAGCTGCTGTGGCGAATGGTCGAAACGCCGGTGCTGTGTTTCGATGGCGATGCCGCCGGGCAGCGCGCGGCGATGCGCGCCGTTACCCGCGCGCTGCCGCTGCTGCGCCCGGCCCATTCGCTCAATATCGTGCGGCTTCCTGCGGGCATGGACCCCGACGATCTGCTCCGGCGTGACGGGGCCAAGGCACTGGACAGCCTGCTGGCCCAGCCCAGTTCATTGCTCGACCTGCTGTGGGAGCACGAGCGGGATGCCGCGCCGCTGGCCAGCCCAGAGGACAAGGCAGGCCTGAAAGCGCGACTGATGGCGCACGTCGATACTATCACCGATCCCGATATCAAGCCGCTGTACCGGCGCGAACTGGGCGACCGGTTTTCCGCCTATGCCTTTCCCAAGCGGGAGGAGCGCGAATGGCAGCCTCGCGGCAAGCCTGGAATGCGCCCCGCCCCGGTCCGGCGCAGCGATCCCAAGACCACCGCCTTGCTGCGCCGGACCACTGGAACCCGCGATGCGCTATCCGCAGCGGTGTTGGCCGGATTGCTGCGTTATCCCGCCGAACTTGAGCGCCATGCCGAAGTCCTCGCCCATGCTGAATTGCCCGATCCACGCTTTGCCGTGCTGGTCGATGCACTGGATGGCGGCGCAGCGCTTGAAACTGCCAATCTCGCCACCATATTGGAGGACCGGGGCATGGCTGCACCGGACCCGGTAGAATACGCCGCGCTGCCTCTGGGCTTTTTGGTGGACGACGTAGCGGTGGACCAAGCCCGCGAAGGGCTGGCCCAGGCGGTCGGTCTGCTGATAGAGCGGCCAGCGTTGGAAGCAGCGCTGGCAGAGGCAACAAGCCGGTTTGAACGGGACGTTTCGGATGGGGCCTATGCTGAACAGCAGAGGCTGTTGAAGAGAAAACTGGAATTCGATGCGCGCTTGCGGCAAATGGCCAGCGCGCGGATAGCCGCTCCAACCGGAGCGGCCTCTCAAAAGACGGCGGACTAATGGACGAAGACGATATCTCGGGTGGCGAAAAGGACGGCGGCGATGCGCCCCTGATCGACCTTAACGAAGCCTCGATCAAGAAGCTGATTGCGCGTGCCAAGCGGCGCGGCGTGATCACTATGGACGAACTGAACGAGGCTCTGCCGCAGGATCAGATGTCCACCGACCAGATTGAGGACATCATGTCCGCGATCAGCGAAATGGGCGTCAATATCGTCGAATCCGACGAAGACGCGATCGACCCCGAAGAGAAGGAAGTCGACGAGGTCGACGAGTCCGAATCGATGGGGGCCGAGCGCCCGGCGATCGAAAAGAAGAAAGAGACTATCGACCGGACCGACGATCCGGTGCGGATGTACCTGCGCGAAATGGGCGCGGTCGAATTGCTCAGCCGCGAGGGCGAAATCGCCATCGCCAAGCGAATCGAAGCAGGCCGGGACACGATGATCCTGGGCCTGTGCGAAAGCCCAATTACTTTCCACGCGATCATCCAGTGGTCCGAAGCGCTCAATGCCGGTGAAATGCAGCTGCGCGAGATCCTCGATCTTGACGCCATGCTGTCAAAGGAACCCGCGCCCGAAAACCTGACCGAAGATGGTGAGGAAACCGGCGACGGCGAAATTACCGAAGCCACCGCCGGCCCTTCCTACAAGGAAGAGGAAGAGGTTGAGGAAGAACCTGCCGCTGATGAGGATGAAGACGAGGATGGCATCGAACGCCGCGCTCGCCGTCCGGTTGAGGAAGAGGAAGAGGATAACACCCTTTCGCTCGCCCAGATGGAAGCGCAGCTGAAGCCGCTGGCGCTCGAAAAGTTTGCCGAAATCACCACGCTGTTCAAGAAGTTTGAGAAGATTCAGGTCGATCGGCTCGATGTGATGGGTGCTGGCGGAGCCTTTTCGGCAGCCCGCGAAAAGACCTATAATCAGCTGCGTGAAGACCTGACCGCGCTGGTTGAAAGCGTGCAATTCCACGCGACCAAGATCGAATATCTGGTCGACAACCTCTATGCCTTCAACCGGCGCCTGACCGCGCTGGGCGGCCAGATGCTGCGTCTGGCTGAACGTCACAAGGTCAACCGCAAGGACTTCCTCGATAGCTACGTCGGCAATGAACTCGACGACGCCTGGCTGGCCGGACAGGCCGGCAAGGACAAGAAGTGGGCTGCCTTTGCCGAGAATGAAATTGAAGCAGTTGAGCGGATCCGCGCCGAAGTTTCAGACATCGCTTCGGCCACCGGCATGGCGCTCACCGAATTCCGCCGGATCGTCAACATGGTCCAGAAGGGCGAGCGCGAAGCGCGGATCGCCAAGAAGGAAATGGTTGAAGCGAACCTGCGACTGGTAATCTCGATCGCTAAAAAGTACACCAACCGCGGCCTGCAATTCCTCGATCTTATTCAGGAAGGCAACATCGGCCTGATGAAGGCGGTCGACAAGTTCGAATACCGCCGCGGTTACAAGTTCAGCACCTATGCGACCTGGTGGATCCGGCAGGCGATCACGCGTTCAATCGCCGATCAGGCCCGCACGATCCGCATCCCGGTCCACATGATTGAAACGATCAACAAGCTGGTCCGCACCAGCCGCCAGTTCCTGCACGAGCAAGGCCGCGAGCCTACTCCTGAGGAAATGGCCGAACGTCTGTCGATGCCGCTCGAAAAGGTCCGCAAGGTGATGAAAATCGCCAAGGAACCGATCAGTCTTGAAACGCCAATCGGCGACGAGGAGGATTCGCATCTCGGCGATTTCATCGAGGACAAGAACGCGGTCATCCCAGTGGACGCTGCGATTCAGGCCAACCTCAAGGAAACCGTCACCCGAGTGCTGGCATCGCTCACCCCGCGCGAAGAACGCGTGCTGCGGATGCGGTTCGGGATCGGGATGAACACCGATCACACGCTCGAAGAAGTCGGCCAGCAGTTCAGCGTCACCCGCGAACGTATCCGCCAGATCGAAGCCAAGGCGCTGCGCAAGCTCAAGCACCCAAGCCGGTCACGCAAGATGCGCTCGTTCCTTGATCAGTAGGGCATAGGAGCGTGTCGCTCGACCTCACCCCGCTGACCAATGCCATCGCTCGTTTGAGCGAAGGGCTTGAGCGGATGGGGCGCGAGGCTGGCGACACGCAGCTTCGTGACGGCCTGATCCAGCGGTTCGAATTCACTTACGATCTTGCGCACAAAATGATCCGCCGGGCGCTGGAGCAAGCGTCGGCCAATCCTGACGAGATCGACCGGATGAGCTTTCCTGAGCTTATTCGAACTGCCAGCGAACAAGGCTTAACCGCCAGCGATTGGACCGCTTGGCGGATCTGGCGCGAAATGCGCAACATCACCTCGCACACCTACGACGAAGCCAAAGCGCGGCTAGTGGTTGAAAGCATTCCTGTCTTCCTAACTGAAGCACAGGAGGTTGCGCGTCGATTGGGGCAAAGCAGTTGACGGCCAGACTTGCGCTGACCGCTGACGAACTGGCGATTGTTCGCCAGGTGCTCAGCGCGCACTTGCCGAAATCTGCTTTGGTGCATGCATTTGGAAGCCGCGCTACTGGACGGTCCAAGCCATGGTCAGACCTAGATTTGGCCATTGATGCAGGCTCAGCCCTGTCGCTTGAATGCCTGGCCGCACTAGCCGAAGCCTTTGATGAGTCTGCGCTTCCCTGGAAAGTCGATCTGGTCGATTGCGCCACTATCAGCAGCGAATTCGGCAAACTGATCGATGCTGCCAAGATTTCAGTGAATTAACTTCAGCTCTTCGTATCGGCATAGACCGCCACGGTATCCGCTGGCGCATCGAGCAACACCCATAGCGACAGCATCAGCGCCAGTCCGGCGGCGATCCCGGCGGTCAGTCGCGCCTCGCGCTGATCCATCCCCTGCCACAGCGGCAACACCGCCAGCACGGTCAGCACAAATGGCAGAACGGCGGCGTAGGGCATTCCGGCCCCGACCCCTTGCATCACGAAATGGCCGAGCGGGAGCATGTAGCTGATCAACGCTGCGCAGGCCGCGATCGCACCATAATCACGCAGCCGTCCCGCGGGTAGCGTCAGAACCAAGGCCACCAGCAGCAGCGGCAGCGCCACAAAGTAGATCGCGGTTGGAGCGGCGCCTTGTCCATAGATCGCCAGCACCATCAGCGGGGTAGCAAAGCCGACAATGGCGCCAGTGCTCGCCCGCCAAGTCCCAGCAACAGCCGCAAAGGCGGCCAGACAGGCCAATGCTGCGATCACTTCCAGCCGGGGTATCGCCGCCAGCCGGTCATAATATTCGCCCTTGACCCTGCCCAGCGATACCCAGTTGAAGACATAGCTCAGCAGCCCGGCCACCACCGTCAGCGCCGCAAACCGCAGCATTCCCGCGCCCAGCCCCTTGGTCCCATCCCGCCGCAGGGCAAAACCGAACGCGGCAATTGCTCCAGCTAAAATCAACCAACCCAGCCCGACCGGGTAGTGGACCGTGGTCACGCCCAGCCAGTCAAAGAACACCCGGTCTGGTGCCTTGCCCGGAATGCCGTCCTTGGCCAGCAGTGCATCGGCCAGCTCCAGCGTCTGGTCGCCCATGTCCTGCACCGATCCCTGATCGAGCGCGTCGGGCGTGATCAGCGGCGAATGGTACAGCCCCGAGCGGCCGATAAAGGCGATGTTGTAAGCGGTGTAATCACCCTCCAGCGCCGGGGTCAGATCGGTGTCGTTGGGCAGCACCGAATAGATGAACGCCGCCAGCGATGAGGCCGCCGGTTGCTGCGCATGGGTGGCATAAAGCTCCATCGCCGCGCCGTTTTGGGCAGAGGTCTGAAACATATTAGCCCGCCCGCCCCCGCCGCGCGCCTCAAGGTTTATGATCGCGCCAACGCGGCTGCGCAGCGGATTGTTGGCGAAGAAATGCTTGGCCCCCATCAGGCCGAGTTCTTCGGCATCGGTGACCAGCACGATCAGATCGCGCTCTGGCTGGCCCTTGGCCTTGATCGCGCGAACCACTTCGAGACTGGCCGCAACTCCGGTGGTATCGTCAGCCGCGCCGGGCGAACCCCAGACGGTATCGTGGTGCGACATCAGCATCACCGCGGGCAGCGACCGGTCGCGCCCGGGCAGAATGCCGATGACGTTGGTCATGGTTACGGCACTGTCGCTGCGCCCGGACCAGCGATTGAGCCGCTCCAACCCTTTGGCCGGAAGCAGTGCCGCTTCGGTTTGCACTTCCATCCCCAGCGCGCCCATCCGCAGCAGCAAATGCCGCCGCACTTCGGCGTTCTCAGCGCTGCCAGTCGGATGCGGGCGGGCGGCAATAACCCTGACGTCCGCCATCGCACGGCCCGCAGAAAACAGCCCACTGGGCGCGTCGGCCGGCCTAGGCGCGGGCGGGATCGTGGCATAGATCCCCAGCAACAACCCCAGTACCAGCGCGACGATCAAACCCCGGTTTGCCTTCATCATTGCTCTCCCTCTTGTAGCGAGGCTGGACAGGTGTGTTACTGCTGTCAAGCACCGGGCAGTCTTTTTCGTCGAAAGCGCCAGCGCCGCACTGGATATGCCGCCCCGGCGCGCTTAAAGGACGGCGAGCGATTCTCCCCAATTGCAGGCAGCCGAACCCATGCGCATAGCCATTGCCTCAGACCACGCCGCCTTCGACCTGAAGGCCGAACTGCGCGAATATCTGATCGCGCTCGGGCACGAGGTTGCCGATCTAGGATCGGAAACGGCCGAGCGGGTCGACTATCCTGATTTCGGTTACCGGCTCGCCGCTGTGGTCGCCGATGGCACTGCCGAATATGGCGTAGCGCTGTGTGGCAGCGGGATCGGCATTTCGATCGCGGTCAACCGCGAACCCAAGTGTCGCTGCGCACTGGTGTCAGAACCCCTTTCGGCCACATTGGCACGCGAGCACAATGACGCCAATGTCATTGCCATGGGCGCGCGGCTAATCGGAATCGACATGGCCAAGGCCTGCCTTGATGCGTTTCTTTCCACTGACTTCGGCGGCGGCCGCCACATCGGCCGCGTCGACAAGCTCTCCAATCCCTCGATCTGAAGGTTTGCCAACGATGACTGATGCCGTCCGCTCCGCCGGATTTTTCACTGCCCATTTGGCCGAAGCCGATCCCGAGGTTCACGCGGCGATTCAGAACGAGCTGAAACGCCAGCGCAATACCATCGAGCTGATCGCGAGCGAGAACATCACCAGCCTGGCCGTGTTGGAAGCGACCGGATCGGTCTTCACCAACAAGTACGCCGAGGGCTATCCGGGCAAGCGCTATTATGGCGGCTGCGAATATGCCGATGTGGTCGAAACGCTGGCGATCGAACGGGCCAAGGAACTGTTCGGCTGCGCATTCGCCAACGTTCAGCCCAATTCGGGCAGCCAGATGAACCAGGCGGTGTTCCTGGCGCTGCTCAACCCTGGTGATACCTTCATGGGGCTCGATCTCAATTCGGGTGGGCATCTGACCCACGGCAGCCCCGTCAACATGAGCGGCAAGTGGTTCAATCCGGTCGCCTATGGGGTTCGCGCCGAAGACGAGCTGATCGACATGGACGCGGTCGCGGCCCTTGCGCGCGAACATCAGCCCAAGCTGATCATCTGCGGCGGCACGGCCTATTCGCGCCACTGGGATTTCCAGCGGTTCCGTGAAATCGCCGACGAGGTTGGCGCTTACCTGCTGGCCGATATCTCGCACTTCTCCGGCCTTGTCGCAGGCGGCGCGCACCCCTCGCCCTTCCCCCACGCGCATGTTGTTACGTCTACCACCCACAAGAGCCTGCGCGGGCCACGCTCGGGTATCATCCTGACCAACGATGAAGCGCTGGCCAAGAAGTTCAACTCGGCGGTGTTTCCGGGGCTACAGGGCGGGCCGCTGGTCCACGTTATCGCGGCCAAGGCGGTTGCGTTTGGCGATGCACTGAAGCCAGAGTTCAAGGCCTATGCCGCGCAGATCGTCGCCAATGCCAAGGCGCTCGCCGCCAGTCTGGCCGACCAGGGCCTGCGGATCGTCTCGGGTGGGACTGACAACCACCTGATGCTGGTCGATCTGTCGGCCAAAAACGTCACCGGCAAGGCTGCAGAAAAGGGTCTCGATCGCGCGTTTCTGACCTGCAACAAGAACGGCATCCCTTATGACACCCGCTCGCCGTTCGTCACCTCGGGGATCCGCCTGGGCACGCCGGCCGGCACCACCCGGGGCTTTCGCGAAGACGAATTCCGCCAGGTTGGCGCGCTGATCGCACAAGTGGTAGAAGGCCTATCGCGTAACGGCGATGAGGGCGACGGTCAGATCGAAGCCCGGGTCCGCGCGCAAGCGGAAGCGCTGTGCGAGCGCTTCCCGATCTATCCAGGAGTTTAGGCAATGAGCAATGACTTCGTAGAAGATGCCAAGACCGAAATCAGCGGCATGGCCAAGGACGGCATGCGGCACCCTTCGACCAAGCCAGTGCTGCTCGACGGCGCAGTTGGTGCGGCGGCGGGCTTGCTGCTTCCCGTGCTGAGCATTCCGGCCGGGCTAGTGATTGGTCTGGGCGTGATGTTCTACAAAAGGGTTCGGCCCTAGGTGCGTTGTCCGTTCTGCGCCCATGATGACAGCCAGGTAAAAGATTCGCGGCCCACAGAGGACAACACCGCAATCCGCCGCCGCCGCCAGTGCGATGGCTGCGGCGCGCGCTTCACCACGTTCGAGCGGGTCCAACTGCGCGAGATCACCGTGGTCAAATCGGACGGCACCCGTGAAAGTTTTGACCGGACCAAGATCGACCAATCGGTCGCGCTGGCCTGCCGCAAGCGCGGGCTGGCACAGGAACGGCTCGATCAACTGGTTTCGGGCATCCAGCGCCAGATCGAAACGCTGGGCGAAACCGAAGTTCCGGCCAAGGCGATCGGCGAAATGGTCATGGAAGGCCTGCGTGCGCTTGATACCGTGGCCTACATCCGCTTTGCGTCGGTCTATCGCGACTTTACCGAGGCCAAGGATTTTGAAGACTTTGCCAGCACGGTGAAAGATGCTGGGGGAGAGTAGTCCGGTAATGACCCCTCCCTTCGTCACCTACATGCTGCTTTGCGGAGATGGCTCCTACTACGTTGGTCATACCGACGACCTTGCGCTCAAGCTGACACAGCATCAGGCCGGAACGCTTGATGACTATACCACCAAGCGGCAGCCAGTCACCCTGGCCTGGTCGGTGCCGTTCGCGGACCAGCCTGCCGCCTTTGCCGCAGAACGCCGACTGAAAGGCTGGTCGCGGGCCAAGCGCGAGGCTCTGATCGCGGGCGATGAAAGCCTCGCCGCGCAGTTGATGACTAGAGCGCCAATTTCCCGAATGGCTGCGCCAGTTACGGCGAGCCAAACGCAGACCAACCAGCCGGTCATCGTGCTCGTCCGGCCGCAACTGGGTGAGAATATTGGCAAAGCGGCGCGGGCGATGCTCAATTTCGGGCTTACTGAAATCCGGCTGGTCGCCCCGCGCGATGGCTGGCCCAACCCCAGTGCCGGCCCCGCTGCTGCGGGGGCAAATGTCGTGCTGGAACGGGCACAGGTGTTTGACACTTTGGCCGAGGCAGTGGCCGATTGCGCGCAGGTCTATGCCACCACAGTGCGCAAACGCGGGGTTACCAAGCCGGTTGTCACACCGGAGCAAGCCGCGCTGGCAATCCATCGTGACCCGGGCCGCTCGGCGCTGGTTTTCGGCCCGGAGCGCAGCGGCCTGGACAGCGACGATGTTGCCTTGGCCCGCGCAATCCTCACCGTGCCAATCAACCCCGAATTCGCCTCGTTGAACCTCGCCCAGGCGGTGATCCTATGCGCTTATGAATGGTCTAAGGGCGTGGCGCTGGCCCAGCCCACCGCCGAGGAAATTCTCCCCCCGGCCCCGCAAGAGGTGCTTGAAGGGATGATCGGGCAACTGGTCACGATGCTGGAGCCGACCGAATATTTCATGCCGGACAGCAAATCGGACGTAACCCGGCGGACGTTGCGGACGATCCTGACCAAGCCCGGCTGGGATCACCTGGAAGTGCGGACCCTGCGCGGGGTGCTGTCAGCGCTCCGAAAAGGGCCGCGCCGCGACTAGCGCCAAGGCTTGACTTTCCCCACCCGCGCGGCCAAAGGCGCCCCTTCGCAATTGAGCGGGCACTCCGGTGAAGCCTGACTCGCATTCAGCCCTTGTGGCGGAATGGTGCGGTTCCGGACTAGAAACGACGGCAAAACGCCGCGTGTTTACAGCTTGTGGGCCTAGGCCCACGGGTAGCAAATTGAAGGACTACGCAATGTCAAAGCGTCATGCATCGAAGTATAAGCTTGATCGCCGTATGGGCGAAAACATCTGGGGCCGTCCTAAGAGCTCGGTTAACCGCCGCTCATACGGTCCAGGTCAGCACGGCCAGCGCCGCAAGAGCAAGATCTCGGACTTCGGGATCCAGTTGCGCGCCAAGCAGAAGCTCAAGGGCTATTACGGCGACGTCACCGAAAAGCAATTCAAGCGCACCTATCAGGAAGCTGCTCAGATGAAGGGCGATACCGGTCAGAACCTGATCGGTCTGCTCGAACAGCGTCTCGACATGGTTGTCTACCGCGCCAAGTTCGCGCCGACCGTGTTTTCGGCCCGCCAGATCGTTTCGCACGGCCACATCTATGTGAACGGCGTGAAGTGCAACATCGCCAGCCGCCGCGTGCGCCCCGGTGATGTGCTGACGCTGGGCAAGAAGGCCAAGGAAATGGCCCTGATCGCCGAAGCGCAGAGCCTGCCGGAACGCGAAGTGCCCGACTACGTGGCGCAGGACGGCACCGAAAAGATCACTTTCGTCCGCGTTCCGACGCTGGATGAAGTGCCTTACCCGGTGAAGATGGAACCGAACCTGGTCGTCGAATTCTATTCGCGCTGATCAGACGAAGGTCTTGAAATTCAAAAGGGCGGTCCCGCGGGGCCGCCCTTTTTGGTTTGCGGCCCGGTGGCGTGGTTCCAGCTAAATCAGGGTGCCATGCCGAAGGCTTCGCGCAGATGAGCATCGGATTCGGACAGCAAGCGCGAGCGGGCGTTGGCATCTTCCAAGCTGTGGCTGAGTCCTGGAAATTCGACGAAAATCACCCGCTTGCCAGCTTTGCGCAAGCGTTCGTCCATCAGCCTCGATTGGGCAATACCAACGTTGGTATCTTCAGTACCATGGAAAATAAGCACCGGTGCCTTGATGCTCTGAACGTTCTGAGCAGGTGAACCTTCACGAACGTGCGGGCCAGTGCCGATGAACTTGTCTATAATCCTGAAATTGGAATAGTCGGCAGATTCCTGGCGGGTCTTTTCGAGATCGGTAACCGGCGCGATCGCGATAATCGCTTTGAACAAATCGGGGTCGAGTACGGACGATTGCAGGGCCGCATATCCTCCATAGGACCAGCCGAGGATCCCCAACTTTTCGGGGGCTGCAATCCCTTGCTTGATCAGCCAGCGCCCGGCGTCATTGACGTCCCCGATCGCAGTCCGCCAGGATTGGAATCCGTTTTTTTCATACCATTTGGCCCCATAACCTGCCGAGCCGCGATAATTGGGCTGCAATACCGCATAGCCCCGCGCTGCGAAGTATTGGGCAAGCCAGTCAAATCCCCATTCATCACGCGATCCCGGCCCGCCATGTGGCATAACAATCGCCGGAAGTCCTTTACCGGTGCTGCCTGACGGCAAGGTAAGGTAGGCTGGGATCTGGGTGCCGTCGGCGGCCGTGTAAGTAATCGGCTTGACAGTCGCCAGAGACATGTCTTGCAATTCAGCACGCACCGGCAACAATTCGGCCAATTGACGCGTGGTTTTGTCATAGATGTAGTACATGCCCGGATTGGTATCGCTCCAGGCCATCAGCAACAGACGCGTTTCACCTTTGTTGGCATCGACGATCGCAATGGCAGGATTGCCCGGCAGCGCCTTGCTCAGCGCCGTGCTCAGCTTGCGCAATTCGGGATCGAAGAATTCTGTGGTGCGTCGCTCAGTCGCATAGCTTGCACCGACAACCCGGCCGTCGCGGCCGATCCGGGCCAGCGAATCGATATCGACATCATCGCGCGAAAGGATCAGCTCCTTGCGGTTCGTCCCGTCGAGCGCGATGCTGTAAAGCGCTGTCATACCGTTGTTTTCGCCCAATCCAAAGACGACATCGCGCGCCTTATCAACCGCAATCGGATCGAATGAATCGTCCTCGCGACCGGTCAGACTGACGGTCGAAAGCTGCTGCCATTCCCGCGAGCCTTTCATGCGGTAATAATAGCGGACCTTGCCCTCGAGATAGCCCGTATCAGCCCGGTCATACTTGCCCATGATCCTGATCGTGCCATGACCATCGGTGATATATTCGCCAACATCGCGCCTTGGCTCTTCAACTTTCTTGCGCCGAAGCGAGATTGTATCAACAACCTCAACTCCGAAACCGGATTCTTCGCGCCGAATGTTGGAGCCGATCGTCGATTCCGTAACCCACAACCGCGCCATCAGCACGCCGTTGGGTTCATCCTGCAAATCCCAATCGATGATTTCACCACCATGTGCTGCAAAGCCAATTGAGCGTTGGTTGTACCCAGCTGAGAGCTTGATCTGCTTTGACCCGTCGGCATTGAGCGCGAACAGCCGCGAAATCGACATCCGGTAACCGCTGCCGGGTTCGGTAAACATGGTCCGCGCCTGACATACCAGTCGCTCGTCTGAAGCCCAGCGGCACCAGGTCAACTTGCCGTCGGCATCACTTAGCTTAAGGATGGCCACTGGATCGCCGCCACTGACCACGTTGGCTACGTAGATGACCTGCATCTGCTGTGCCACGCTGACGAACACCGTGCGCTTGCCATCGGGCGAGAGGCTCATCTGGCGGATCGATTCGAGCGCGCCAAACTTGCGCGCCAGCGCCAAGCTTTCCGCGCTGGGTGGCGCGGCTTTTAGTGGTACGGCGGCAAGTGCGATCATCACGAGCAAAATCAAGGCACGGCGCACAGGCAAGTCCTCTTCGGTTTGGTTCTTGTAATCTGACACGCAGTCAGCTGCTTTCAAACCGATATTTGGGTTCTATTTCTGCTGAGACTATGTCTTCCTGTACGTATTGGTGAATTCCTGCGCCCACACCGCAAACTGCCCCTGCGCAATTGCATCGCGCATTCCTGCCATCAGCGACTGATAGAATGTCAGGTTGTGCTCGGTTAGCAGCATTGCGCCGAGGATTTCGCTGCTTTTGGTCAGGTGGTGGAGGTAGGCGCGGCTGTATTTGGTGCAGCAATCACCAGGGCAGCGCGCGTCGAGCGGGGCGGGATCATCGGCGTGGCGGGCGTTGCGCAGGTTGACCGGGCCGTTCCAGGTGAAGCCCTGCCCGTTGCGGCCTGAACGGCTCGGCAGGACGCAATCGAACATATCGACGCCGCGCTCAACCGCGCCGACCAGATCGTCGGGTTTGCCCACCCCCATCAGATAGCGCGGGCGATCGGCCGGGAGCATATCGGGGGCGAAATCGAGCGTAGCGAACATCGCCTCCTGCCCCTCGCCCACCGCTAGCCCGCCAATGGCGTAACCATCGAAGCCGATTTCCTGCAACGCCTCGGCACTGGTCCGGCGCAGCGACTCATCCAAAGCGCCCTGCTGGATTCCAAACAGCGCGGAACATTCCGCGTGCTCCTCGCCGCTGTCAAATCCGGCGCGGCTGCGCTGCGCCCAGCGCATGCTCATCAGCATCGATTTTTCGATCACATCGCGCGGGGCATCGGCGCGCGGGCATTCGTCGAACGCCATCACGATGTCGCTGCCGAGCAGGCGCTGGATTTCCATCGAGCGTTCCGGGGTAAGCAAATGCTTGCTGCCGTCGAGGTGGCTTTTGAAGGTGACGCCGTCTTCAGTTATCTTGCGCAGATCGGACAGGCTCATCACCTGATAGCCGCCGCTATCGGTCAGGATCGGGCGGTCCCAGTTCATGAACTTGTGTAACCCGCCCAGCTTGGCCACACGCTCTGCACCGGGCCGGAGCATCAGGTGATAGGTATTACCGAGCAAGATATCGGCGCCGGTCGCGCGGACGCTTTCCGGCTTCATCGCCTTGACCGTGGCAGCCGTGCCGACCGGCATAAAGGCGGGCGTACGGATTTCGCCTCGGCGCATGGCGATTGTGCCGATGCGGGCCTTGCCATCGGTGGCTGAAACGGTGAAGTTGAAGCGCGGTTTCATCCGCGCGGCGCTAGACCAAACGGTTTCGTTCGACCAGCCCCACCAGCGCTTCGCGCAAGGTTTGCCATGCTTCCCGGTCCGCCACACTCGCGGTCGCAGCGGGTTCAACTACGTCGAGGAACGCCTCGATGAACCCCCGATACCAATCCGGCGGAACCGCCAGCGCGACGCGGTGGTGCGGGACCGAGCTGTCAAAGGCGATCCGCGCATCGATCGGTTTTTCGAACCAGGTCATCACATAATACAGCGTATTGCCGACCATTTCGGCTTCGAGGCTGGCCGGGTTGGCCGGCATGTGGTGGGCAAAGCTGGCGCGGGCATCGGGAAAGCGGGCATAGAATTCCGCCATTACCGGGGCGGTGATATCGCCCAGCACATCGGCCGCGCGCTCCAGCCCGGCCTCAATCACGGCCAATCGCTCGGTGTCCATAGCCCCTCCCTTCCCCACCATCAGTGGCATGGGCAGGAGGGGCCAGACATTGCGCTAAGTCAATCCGCAGGTATCCAGTTGCCGTGAAAGCCCGGCGGGATCCGGTGCGGGATGTGGATTTTCGCGACCGCCGGCAGGCTCATGTCGCTGGCATCGAGGATCACCAGATCGGTGGTTTCCTGCGCCGCATCGATGACATAACCCATCACCCAGCCATCGCCTTCGGGAGCATCGGCGCTGCGCGGCACGAAGACGAATTCGCCGGGCACTTTGTCTGGCCCGAAATCATGGACCTGTCGTTCTCCGGTTTGAAAGTCGTGGCGGTAGAGCGGTTGCGGTCCCAGATACGCCGCGTCGCCATCGTCGGGCAGCCCCATCGACCAGGCATAGCGATAGGGCTGGCCAAAGAAGCGTTCATCAGGGCGGGGGAATTCCTGCGGGCTGGCGTCGATAGTGTCGCGCTGAACCTTCCGGGTTTGGGGATCGACGGTCCAGCGCTCCAGCCCCAGCGGCTTGCCATTGGGACCTTCGGGTCCGCCCGAAAACATCGTTTCATAAACCGCGCAGTCGATGATGACCCGCCCCGCTTCGTCCTCATAGGAATTGGCGACGTGGAAGACATAGCAGGGATCGACATCGCACCAGACGACCTGATCAGCGGTGCCGCTGCGTGGCAGCAACCCGACCCGGGCCTGGTGGTCAACGTTCCAGCGATAGGGGAAGCCCTGCCCGGCGATCAGCGACTTTATCGAGAAGGTCACCGGCAGATCGAAGATCACCACATAGTTTTTGGTCAGCGTGCATTCATGGATCGAAGGCCCGTGCTCAACCGGGATTTCCAGCTCGCGCACCACTTTACCTTCGGGTGACATTGCCACGTGCCAGACCCGGTCCGGGGTCATCGCATCGTAAGTGATTGCGTGGAATTCACCAGTCAGCGGATCTTCGTGCGGGTGCGCGGTAAACGGCGCGGTCAGGGTGCCGCCAAAATCTGAGTAGGCGACGGTCTCAAGATTGTCGTCGAGTTGGACCGGGGAAGATCCAGCTTCGACAATCGCGGTAATCGTTCCTGCGATCTTGACCACATTGGTGTTGACCCCATCGCGCGCCGTGCGCCGCGGCCCTGGCGCGGCCTTGGGGCCACCGGCGGCTTCGAGCACCTGGCTGCGAATGTAGCGGTTGCGGTACCACTCCGCCTTGCCGTCATTCAGGCGGATGCCGTGGACCATGCCATCGCCGATGAACCAGTGATGCCCGCGCGGATCAGGCTTGAACGGGTTCGGCCCGATCCGGACATAGCGGCCAGACAATGCGGCCGGGATCTGGCCCGTCACTTTGAGGTCGGTGATGGTCCGCTCATCGTGGATCGGGGTGTGGATGCCTGTCAGGAAGGGATGGTCCTGCGCCGAATTCTGCCGGTTGCGGTTGAAAGCGGCGACGGCGGTGATCCCTTTGGTGACCACGCCGCGGATTGCGGTTTCGACGGTGCTTGCCATGGTGCGAATCTCCGGTTAATGTTTCTGCTGTAAACATACGGGCCATGATAACAGTGTCAACATCAAAAATTGCCGCCCGCGCCTACCACCATGGCGATCTGCGCAGCGCGCTGGTTGAGGCTGGGCTGGTGGCCTTGAAAACAACTGCAATCGCCGACATGTCGTTGCGCCAATTGGCCCGCGATGTCGGAGTGTCGGCCACTGCTGTCTATCGGCATTTCCCCGACAAGCAGGCCTTGATGCAGGCGCTGGCGAGCGAGGGGATCAACCAGCTGGGCGTGTTTCAGAAGGCGGCCGCCGAGGGTTCGGCCGATCAGGCCGGTGACTTTGCCGCCACCGGCCGCGCCTATGTTCGCTTCGCGCTTGCCCACCCGGCCCTGTTTCGGCTGATCTTCAGCCAAAGTGAGCCGGTCGGCCAGACCATCTTTGGTGACAATCTGGCCGCGCAGATGCTGCAGGACAAGGCCGCCCGCGTTACCGGCGGGGATCCCGAGGAGACCCGGCGGCTGATGATCCAGGCCTGGTCGGTAGTCCACGGCCTCGCCATGCTGATGCTCGACCGGCAGCTGCCCGCCGACGATGCCTTGATCGATCGGGTGATCGATTCCGCGACGCTGTTTCCGCGCTAGGCCGCCGCCCCGAACTTCGCCGCGATCCGCTTGATCGCTTCGACCGCCAGTCCAAAGAATAGCCCGCCGACCACAGTCGCTATGGCCAGTTCGACGAAATCAACCTTGAGCTGAATCAGCGGCGCTGCCGCCACCGTCAGGAACAGCATTGCCGCGGCGTTGAACAGCATCGGCAGCAGGTTGATCACCTGAAGGTAAATGCCCGCGACCATGACCAGCAGACCAATAACCGTCCCGGCCCCGCCCATTTGCTGGGTCAGGTAAACCACCTGCCAGGCCAGCGCGATCCCGACCAGCGCCCCGCCGATCGTGGCCGGCATCCGCTTGATCTCAAGCGCTTCTAGATTGGCCCAATGCCACAGCAGCAGAAACCCGCCGAACAGCGTCAGGTCTGAAAACAGCATGGTGCCGATCACTGCCCAGGCAAATACCAGCACCACCACAATTGCGGTAATTCCCAGCCCGGCCACCGGCCCTGGCGCCGCCGCGGCGGGCGCCGAAGTCGAATCAGTCATTGTGAAATCCCCTCTGCCCCGTCGTTGTTTGATTGCGGGACAGACCAAACAGACCGCAATTGTGCGGCCGGCGCAAGCAGTGAGTGATCAGGTGCCGGGCAGCAGCAGCGAACTATCGCCGTAGGAGTAGAACCGGTAACCCTCGGCAATCGCGTGGGCATAGGCCTGCTGCATCCGTTCGCGGCCGATCAGGGCGCTAACCAGCATGAACAGGGTCGATTTTGGCAGGTGGAAATTGGTCATCAAGCCGTCCACCGCCTTGAAGCGGTAGCCGGGCGTGATGAAGATCGCAGTGTCGTCGCTGAACGGCTGGATCATGCCATCATCGGTGGCGGCGCTTTCCAGCAGGCGAAGGCTGGTGGTGCCGACTGCAATCACCCGGCCCCCGGCCCTACGCACTGCATTGAGCCGTGCGGCGGCATCGGCGCTGATCGTGCCCCATTCTGCATGCATCTGGTGGTCGGCGGTATCGTCAACCTTGACCGGCAGGAACGTACCCGCGCCGACATGCAGCGTCAGCGTTTCGGAGCCAATCCCGGTCTCAGCCAGCGCGACCATCAGTTCGGGCGTGAAGTGCAATGCGGCGGTCGGCGCAGCCACTGCGCCGTCTTTGGCCGCAAACATGGTCTGGTAGTCGGACTGGTCCTGCGCATCGGTCGGGCGCTTGCCAGCGATATAGGGCGGCAGCGGCATTTGCCCGGCGCGTTCGAGCAGAACCTCGACCGGCTCCGTGCCAGCAAATGCCAGGGTCCAGCTGCCATCGTCGCCGCGCGCTTCTGCCGTGGCCTGAACGCCATTGGCGAACTCGATGATATCGCCGGGGTGCAACCGTTTGGCATTGCGGATAAAGGCCTGCCAACGGCGCAGGTCGATCCGTTTGTGCAGCGTCGCGCCGATTCTGGCTGCGCCGCGGGTTCCTTCAAGCTGGGCCGGGATCACCCGGGTGTCGTTGAACACCAGCACATCGCCGCGCCGCAACAAACCGGGCAGATCGCGCACAGTCAGATCGCCCAGCGCCCCCGCCCCCGGCACATGCAGCAGCCGCGCCGCATCGCGCGGCCGCGCCGGGCGCAGCGCGATCAGCTCTTGCGGAAGTTCAAAGTCGAACAGATCAACGCGCATTTTCCGTTACCCGATCACCCTGAGTCCACCGAATGGCTTGCATGCCAAAGCTCTATCTGGGACGCGGGGCCTTCGACATGCTCAGGCTGAGCGGTTACTAATTCGGTGGTGCACAACACCCGCTCAGGCTGAGCCTGTCGAAGCCCGCACGCGTACCTTGGCTCAGTTCGGCTTGGCGCCGCTCAGCAGATCGGGTGACAGGTTGATGGCGGCCGGAGCCGGCGCAGCAGCTGGCTGCGGCTTGTTTTCCGACAGCAGCGAAGCCTGGACGATCCGCGTCGGGCTGCTCGGCGGTTCACCGCGGGCAATCGCATCCGCCACATCCATGCCCGCAATCACCCGGCCGAAATTGGTATAGCGGTGATCAAGCGCAAAGCGCGGATAGAACACGATGAAGAACTGGCTGTTGGCGGTATCGGGTTGATCGGTCCGGGCCATCGAAACGGTGCCGCGCACGTGCGGCATAAAGTTGAATTCGGCCTTGAGGTCCGGCATCGGCGATCCGCCCTGCCCGGTCCCGGTCGGATCGCCGGTCTGCGCCATGAACCCTTCGATCACGCGGTGAAAGACCACCCCGTTGTAAAAGCCTTGCGCGGTCAGCGTTTTGACCCGCTCGACATGGCCCGGTGCCCATGCCGGCATCAGGCGGATCATCACCCGCCCGCCGTTGGACAGGTCCAGCACCAGAATATTTTCAGGCTCAAACGCCGGATCGGGATTAACCGCCGCGCTCATCGGAGCCGGCGCAGGCGCTGCGGCATCCTTTTTCTGCGCCAGTGCTGGCGTGGTGACCAAGGACAGGCCCAGGGCAAAAATAGCGAAGGTACGGCGGTTCATGGGGTATCGATCTCGCAGTTGGTCATGGCTTGGTCGGCGGAATAGCGGCGCAAGCCTGTCATGGCAATGAACGGGTTCAATCGCTCCACCGCGCTTAGCGCTCGGGAATGCGGGCAATCACATCGGCGCGCACGGCAGGACTGACGAATTTGGAGATGTCCCCGCCGTAGATGGCGATTTCCTTGACCAGCCGCGATGCGATCGGCTGCAGCGCGACATCGGCCATCAGGAACACGGTCTCAACCTCGTGGTTGAGCTGGCGGTTCATGCCGGTCAGCTGGTATTCGTATTCGAAGTCGGTCACGCCGCGAATACCGCGGATGACGGTCTGCGCTCCCATAGCGTCGGCAAAATCCATCAGCAGCGAATTGAACCCGACAACGCGGATCTTGGCATTGCCGATTCCGGCAACCTCGCGTTCGACCATGGCGATCCGCTCATCATCGCTGAACATCGGCGATTTGGCGATGTTGGTGGTGACCCCGATGATCAGTTCGTCCACCAGTTTCGCCCCGCGCTCGATAATATCCATATGGCCGAGCGTGATCGGATCGAATGTGCCGGGATAAACCCCAATACGGCGTGCCATTCAGTGGTCCCTTTCCACGATATAGCGTGCCAAGGCCCGCAGCAGATCTGCTTCTTGCCCATAAGAGGCGAGATGTGCAATCGCCTGATCAATCAGCATCTGCGCCTGTTCACGGGCCCGCCCCTCGCCGACCAGCGCCACAAAGGTCTGTTTGCCGGCCGCGACATCCTTGCGCAGCGCTTTTCCAGCCTTGGCCTCGTCGCCCGAATGATCGAGCAGATCATCGGCAATCTGGAATGCCAGGCCGATCGCGCGGGCATAGCCTTTCAAATGAACCCGGCCTTCGGGCGGAACCTTGCCCATCACCGCGCCCATTTCGACCGCGGCTGAGAGCAGCGCGCCGGTTTTCAGCTGCTGCATCCGGGTGATCGCGGGAACGTCGAGCGCCCGGCCCTCACCCTCAATATCGAGCATTTGTCCGCCGACCATCCCGCCCGCGCCCGACGCCCCGGCCAGCACCTGGACCAGTTCGGCCCGGACAAACGGATCGCCGCTGGTTGCGGGATCGGCCAGCACTTCAAAGGCAAAGGCCTGCAATCCGTCGCCCGCCAGCACCGCCACCGCCTCACCAAAGGCCGCGTGGGTGCTCGGTTTGCCGTGGCGCATGGCATCATCATCCATGCACGGCAGATCATCGTGGACCAGCGAATAGGCGTGGATTGCCTCAATCGCCGCTGCTGCACGCAGGGCCTGGCTGCGATCGGCGCCGTGCATCGCGGCCGTTGCCGTCAGCAACAATGGCCGTATCCGCTTGCCCCCGCCGATCGCGGCATAGCGCATTGCTTCGCCCAGCCGCCCTTCGGCTGGCAGCAGTGCATCGAACATCGCATCAATATCGCGGGCAATCGCGGCCAAGGCATTGCCCAGCAAAGGGTCAGGCACCGCTTTCATGATCAGTCAGCGTCGAACGGCTGGGTGGCACTGGCCGCGCCATCGGGCCCAGCGACGATCTTTTCGATCCGCATCTGTGCCGCATCGAGCCGGGCCTGACAGTGCAACCGCAGCTTCTCACCACGCTCGTAAAGGTCCATCGTCTTGTCGAGCGGCACTTCGCCGCTTTCCAGACTGCGGACGATCTCTTCCAGCGCGCGCAGCGCCTCTTCAAAAGTCAGTGCGGCAATATCGGAATTGGTCTCGCTCATGGCTTCAACCATTGACCGCGCGCGCCGCAACGGTCAAGTTAGGATGCTTACGGCGCAGCGCGCCCTTGGGGAGAATTTCTAGATGGTTGAGTTTCTGAAGCTGTGGTCCGTGGCAATTGCAGCGGCTGGCGGCGTCTTTCTGATTGTGGACATGATCTGGCTGCGCTTTGCCGTGCCGATGTTCTACCGCCCGGTGCTGGGTGACCTGCTCGCCCCCAAGTTCCGCACCGCACCTGCGGTGGTGTTCTACCTGATCTATTTCGCTGCGCTGGGCCTGTTTGCGGTCCTGCCGGGCTTCATGTCCAATGGCGCTCCGGGGCTGCCGCTGGCCGGTGTGCCGCTGTCGGTGGTGTTCGGCGGAGCGATTGGGCTGACCGCCTATGCGACCTATAACCTGACCAATCTGGCCACGCTGAAGGGCTGGGCTTCGCAGCTCGCGCTGCTCGACATGGCCTGGGGTACGGTATCCAGCGGACTTGCTGCCGGTAGCGCTACGCTGCTGCTCGTAAAGTTCTGGGCCTGACGCATGTTCATCGGGCACTGGGCGCCGGCACTGGCCATCGCGGCCCGGCCCAAGGCCCCGGCGCTCGGTCTGCTGTTCATCGCGGCCCAGCTGGTTGACTGGGCGTTCTTCGGGCTGCTGATCGCCGGGGTGGAGCATATGCGCGTCTCCCCGGGGATCAGCGCGATGAACCCGATGGACCTTTATCATATGCCCTATACCCACTCGCTGCTGGGATCACTGCTGTTTGGCGGCGGTGTTACCGTGGTAATCTGGACGCTGACCAAAGGCAAAACCGCTGCACTCCTGACCGGCGCAGTGGTGGTCTCGCACTGGTTCCTCGATCTGTTGGTCCACGTGCCCGACCTGACACTGGCCGGCAGTCCACCCAAGCTGGGCTTCGGTCTGTGGAACTATCCGGTGCTGGAAATACCGCTGGAACTGGCGATTACCTTCGGCGCGCTGTGGCTGTACGTGCGGGCCAAGCGCCCCGCCCCGTTGCGGGTTGCGGTACTGGCGGGGGTTCTATTGCTGTTGCAAGCGGTCAACTGGTTTGGCCCGGTAGAACCTGAAGTAACCACCGGCACCAGCCTGCTCGCCTTCTTTGCCTATGGGCTGGCCACGCTGGCGGCATGGTGGATGGGGAAAAGCGCCGCTAATCCGGTCTGAACGCACTGGCGAGTCGCGCGCGCAGCCGCTAAGGGCCGCTCATGGCCGAAATTACTCCAGACGTCGTTGCTGCCCATGGGCTGTCCGAAGAAGAATATGCCCGCGTGCTGAATGCACTTGGGCGAGAGCCGAATATGGTCGAGCTCGGCATATTTTCGGTGATGTGGTCCGAGCATTGCAGCTACAAATCGAGCCGCTTGCACCTCAAGAAACTACCCACCGAAGCGCCCTGGGTGATCTGCGGACCGGGTGAGAACGCGGGCGTTATCGACATCGGCGATGGTCAGGCGGCGATCTTCAAGATGGAATCGCACAACCACCCCAGTTACATCGAGCCTTATCAAGGCGCGGCGACCGGCGTGGGCGGGATCCTGCGCGATGTCTTCACCATGGGCGCGCGGCCGATTGCCAACATGAACGCGCTGCGGTTTGGCCGGCCTGATCATCCCAAGATGAAGGCGCTGGTCAAGGGCGTGGTTGCGGGCATTGGCGGCTATGGCAACTGCGTTGGCGTGCCGACTGTTGGCGGCGAAACCAATTTCCATAGCGCTTACGATGGTAATATCCTCGTCAACGCGATGACTGTCGGCGTCGCCGATGCCGACAAGATTTTCTACTCCGCCGCCACCGGACTCGGCAATCCGATTGTCTATGTCGGCTCTAAAACCGGGCGCGACGGGATCCACGGCGCGACTATGGCCAGCGCCGATTTCGGCGATGACATCGATGCAAAGCGCCCAACCGTGCAGGTTGGCGATCCCTTTGTAGAAAAGCTGCTGATCGAGGCTTGCCTTGAACTGATGGCGACCGACGCGATTGTCGCGATCCAGGATATGGGCGCGGCCGGGCTGACCAGTTCCAGCGTCGAAATGGCGACCAACGGCAAGGCCGGGATCATCCTCAACATGGACAAGGTGCCGTGCCGCGAGGAAGGCATGACGCCCTATGAAATGATGCTGAGTGAGAGCCAGGAGCGGATGCTGATGGTGCTCAAGCCCGGCAAGGAGCCGATGGCTGAGGCGATCTTCAAGAAGTGGGAGCTCGATTTCGCGGTGATCGGCGAAGTCACTGATACCGGCCACATGGTGCTCACGTGGCAGGGCGAAGTCGTTTGCGACATTCCGCTGGGGCCGCTGGCCGAAGACGCGCCGTTGTATGATCGTCCGGCGCTGAGCCTGAAAGACTACAAGGTTTGGGCCAATGTCGCACCGCTGGGCGATGTGCCCGAAAGCAGCGATATCGGCGCGGATCTGCTTAAGCTAATGGCCTGCCCCGATCTCGCCAGTCGGCGCTGGATTTGGGAGCAGTATGACAGCCAGGTTGGCGCGGATACGCTGCAACTGAGCGGCGGCGACGCGGCGGTGGTCCGGCTCCACGGCACCCGCAAGGCGCTCGCGATGAGCACCGACTGCACCCCGCGCTATTGCTATGCCGATCCCTATGAGGGCGGCAAACAGGCGGTTGCGGAAACCTACCGCAATATCTCAGCAGTCGGGGCCAAGCCCTTGGCGATCACCAATTGCCTGAACTTCGCCAACCCGCAGCGGCCCGAGATCATGGCCCAGATCGTTGAGTGCTTGCGCGGCATGGGCGATGCCTGCCGGGCGCTGGATTACCCGATCGTGAGCGGGAACGTCAGCCTCTATAACGAGAGCAAGGCGACCGGCGGCGGTTCAGCCATTTTGCCCACCCCGGCGATTGGCGGCGTCGGCCTGATGGACGATTACGCCAAGATGGCGACGGTCGGGTTCAAGGAAGACGATGAACTCATCTTTGTATTGGGACAGTACGGCACCGAATTAGGTCAATCGCTTTATCTAAGGGAGATACACGGGCAGGAAGCGGGGGAACCGCCCAAAGTCGATTTAGAACGAGAGTTTCGGCACGGAGTTTTGATCCGCGATCTGATCGCGACTGGAATAACGCAGACAGTGCATGACATTTCTGATGGCGGTCTGCTTGTGGCTATCGCTGAGATGTATCTCGCATCCAAGGGCGAGTTTGGCCTCTTCATTGAGGACTTTGAATCCAACGAAATCGGTCATTACTTTTCTGAGTGCCAAGGCGTCTACGTCGTTGCGGTCAGTGAAGAGCAATCTGAAATGCTCAAGGCCAAGGCAACTGAAGCAGGAGTTCCATGTCAATATCACGGATATCTCACTGAAAAATCAGATCTTATGTATCGAAATGGTCGCCGGAGCATTACAAAAGCTGCCCTGCGCGAAGCGAGCGACTCCTTCTTCCGCGATTGGATGGAAACCTGATGGCTGATCTGTACCTCAAGGCGCTCGAAAGTGAGCGCAAGCGGCTGTGGGCGACCTGCCGCCTCAAGGGGTTGGCCAAGGGCACCATCGAGCGGAACCGGATTATCGAGCTGGATGGGCTGATCAGCGATCATAAGGGCAAAGCGAAGCCTAAGGGCTAAGACCTGCGAGGAGCACCGATGAGCGACTATGCCAAGCTGCCCTATCCGGACTTGCCCGAACTGACCGACGAGCAGCGGATCGCCCGTGCCCGCGCTGCCTATGAACAGCTCCGCACTCGCCGGACCTGCCGTTTTTTCAGTGACAAGCCGGTGCCGCGCGAAGTGATCGAGGCGGCGGTGCTGGCGGCGGGAACGGCACCATCCGGGGCCAACCACCAGCCGTGGCATTTCGCCGTCGTTTCGTCCGCCGACAAGCGCCGCGAAATCCGGCTGGCGGCAGAGGAAGAGGAGCGCGCGTTCTATGCCGGGAAGGCCAGCGCAGAATGGCTGGAGGCGCTGGCGCCGCTCGGGACCGACGAATCCAAGCCCTACCTTGAAACTGCGCCATGGCTGATCGTGGTGTTCGGTCAGCGCCGGGGCGGACCCAATCCGGGCGATAATCGGCAGAACTATTACGTTACCGAAAGCGTCGGGATCGCGGCGGGACTGATGCTGGCCACGCTGCACGATGCCGGGCTGGCGACACTGACGCACACCCCGGCGCCGATGAAGTTCCTCAACACGATTTGCCAACGCCCGGCCGATGAAAAGCCCATGATGCTCGTAGTTGTCGGCCACCCTGCGGCGGACGCAACCGTTCCGACTCACGCCGTTACCCGCAAAAGCCTGAATCAGGTGTCGAGCTGGCTTTAGCGCAGCGCGCGATCCATCTGAACCAGACCCGCTCATGCTGAGCTTGTCGAAGCACCGTCCTGTTAAGGTGCCGTAGCTTGCGCACGAGGGTCCTTCGACAAGCTCAGGATGAGCGGAAACCTAGCGAAGCGCTTCAGATTTTACGCAGCTGGCTTTAGCCGTCAGGCGGCCTGCTGGACCGGTGCCATCAGGTCATAGGGATCGGTCCCCGATTCCCGCCACATCGCGTGGGCCTGCGTGTAGTAACGCGGCGTTTCGATATTCAGTTTTGCCCGGACGTCCTCAATCGGCATCGCCAGCAGCTCGGTGATCGACATTTCGACCAGCCGCGGGCAGGCCTTGCCCATCTTCTGCGCTTCACGGACCGACCGGAACACCGGCACCTTGACCGGATGCTTGCGGATTTCGAGGCCGCCGGCATAGCCGAGGAAAAGGTGCGCGGGGCTTGGCTGCTGGCTGTAGGTGAAGGCCAGCACGCACTGTTCGCCCAACGCATCGCGGCCGAACCCGGTCACGATGTGGAGCAGATCGTGGGTATCGCGCATCCGGTTGAAATACCAGCTGACCTGATCGTCCCAGTACATATCGGCCGGGCGGTTCTTGTCGAGTTCATCGACCAGACCCTGCGCCGAGAGCCCTTCACGCTCCATGAAGTCGCAATAAACGTGAGCCAGAGTGCCCGCCGGATACTTGCGAAGCGCCGCGTGATCATCGAGGATCGCGACCAGCGATGGTTCCTTGCGGCGGATTTCCTGCGCGCGGTCGGTCTTGAGGAAAGCCAGCGCGGCATCATAGACCCCGCGCCACGGCAGCGCCTGAAAGATCTCCGTCACCTGCGCGGTGTCTTCCTTGTCCTTCACCAGTTCCTTGAAGTGGCGCCAGGCCCTGGGTAGGTCATAGTGCATCTTCGGGCGCCCCGGCAGCATCAGCGGCAGGTCAGCAGCGGCGAAATCGACGTGGGCCTGCGGGTGGGCAGGCGCGTCAGCGGACATGGGGGTCATCATGTTCATAGCAGCCAGATAATGCGAATTACTTACAGAAATGTCAATAGGCTGTTTGGTCTCCTAAACCCACTCCCCCTCAGCGATCCCGAGCAGCCGCAACACGTCGGTCAAATCACCCCGATCAATCGCACCGTTGCCGGCAGCGCGGGCCTTGGGCTTGGCGTGATAGGCTACGCCATAACTGGCGGCGACTAGCATCGGGATATCGTTGGCACCGTCGCCCATGGCCAAGCTGGCTGCCCCGCCCCGTTCGGCCACCGCGCCGCGCAGCACGGCTTCTTTGACCGCGCTGTCGACGATATCGCCGGTCAGCCCGCCGGTCAGTTTGCCATCGCTCATCGCCAGCCGGTTGCCGACTACGCGCTCGAACCCGAGCCGCTCCGCCACCGGATCGGCGAACTGGTGAAACCCGCCGGTGACCAGCACAGTGGTGCAGCCTTGCGCCTTCAACGTCGCGACCAGAGTCTGCGCGCCCGGCATATCCCGGATCCGCTGATCGAGGCACTGCTGGATCGCATCCTCGCCCAGCCCGCCGAGCAGACGCACCCGCTCGGTCAAGGCCTCGGCAAAGTCGAGTTCGCCCTGCATCGTGCGTTCGGTGATCGCGGCGATCTGCTCCTTGATCCCGGCGAAGTCGGCCAGTTCATCGATGCATTCCTGCCCGATCATGGTCGAATCCATGTCGGAGACGAACACCTGCGGCACTTGCGGCAGGTGGTCGGTGATCAGCATATCGGTCGCGCCGAAATGCCGGTCGAGTACGCCGCGGAACGCCGCTGGATCGCCATCATCGGCGATGATCTGCAGCACTGTGTCCAGCCCCGGCAAGGGATCGGCGCCGTGGACCTTGGCACCCTGCGATTCCAGCGCGTGGACCACCGCGTCACAATTGGCGGACAAGACCGCCGGTTCTGCTATGACGCGCGCAATGATCACCTTGAATTCCCCTGAATCGGCAGACTTGCCGCCGCTGGCGCTCATCGCAGGGCCGACCGCCAGCGGCAAGAGCGATGTCGCTGTGCGGTTGGCTTTGGCATTGCAGTCGCAAGGCCGGGAAGCGGTGGTGATCAATGCCGATAGCGCGCAGGTTTATGCCGATTTGGCGGTGCTGAGCGCGCGGCCCTTTGAAGAAGAAATGCAAGGCGTGGACCACCGGTTGTTCGGGACCTGGGACGGCGCCGCGGCCTGTTCTGCCGCCGATTGGGCTGAACAAGCCCGCGCGGTGATCGCCGATGTTCACCAACGCGGCGCGGTGCCGATACTGGTCGGCGGGACCGGGCTCTATCTTCGCACGTTGCTCGATGGAATCGCCCCGGTGCCGCCGATTGACCCGGCGGTTCGTGATCTTGTGCGCGGGATGCCCGTGAGCGATGCCTATGCGGCCTTGTTGGTGGAAGACCCGGAGCGGGCGGCGGCGCTTTCCCCCACAGACCGCACCCGGGTGGCTCGTGCGCTGGAGGTTGTGCGTTCTACCGGGCAATCACTCGGCCACTGGCAGGCACAATTGGCCGGGGGGATCGGCAACTTGGTGCAGCTCCACACCGCCGTTCTGCTGCCTCCGCGCGATTGGCTCTATGAGCGCTGCGACCGCCGCTTTGCGCAAATGCTGGAACGCGGCGCGCTGGAGGAAGTTCAGCGCTTGCTGGCACGCAAGATTGATCCTGACATGCCGGTTATGCGCGCCATCGGCGTTCCGGAACTGACAGCTTTGCAGGCCGGAACGGTGAGCCAAAGCGAGGCTCTGGCCAGCGGCGCACAGGCCACGCGCAATTATGCCAAGCGCCAGTTCACATGGTTCCGCAACCAGTCTCCGCCCGATTGGCGCCGGATCGAAGCGAAAGATTACGATATTGAGCGGTTATTTGCATCATTATTGCGCCATTAACGCTTGACGCGTTATTTCCTATCGCTTAGGGGCCTCCGCAAGATCGGCGCTTGCGCTTTGGTCCCGAGTTGGAGAGGAGGCCCGGCGCAGGCAACTGTGCCGGGCTGACGCTTTCAGGGGACGCGCGGGCGAACTGGAAAGGGAAGTAACGTGAGTGAGGAGCGCAGCGGCGCCAGCATTCTGGTCGAAAGTCTGGTCCGGCAGGGGGTCGAATTCGTGTTCGGCTATCCCGGCGGCGCGGTGCTGCCGATCTATGATGCGCTGTTCGGCGATGCCCGGATCCGCCACATTCTGGTCCGGCATGAGGCTGGCGCGGCTCATGCGGCCGAAGGCTATGCCCGTTCCACCGGCAAGCCCGGCGTTGTTCTGGTCACTTCTGGCCCCGGTGCAACCAATGCCGTCACCGGGATTGCCGATGCCTTTATGGATTCGATTCCCTTGGTGGTCATCACCGGGCAGGTCGCCACGTCGCTGATTGGTTCGGACGCGTTTCAGGAAGCCGATACCATCGGCATCACCCGGCACTGCACCAAACACAACTATCTGGTGAAGGACCCGGCCGAACTCGCCGCGATCATCGACGAGGCGTTCCAGATCGCCACGACCGGCCGCCCTGGCCCGGTGGTGATCGATATTCCCAAGGATGTGCAGGTCGCCTCGGCCAGCTGGGCCGCGGTCGCCCCGCAGCGCCACAGCCGCTACAATCCGCCCAGCACCGGGGCGACCCGCGATATTGCCAAGGCGATCGAGCTGCTGGCCAATGCCAAAGCGCCGATTTTCTACACCGGCGGCGGCGTGATCAATTCAGGCCCGCGCGCCACGCAGTTGCTACGCCAGTTGCAGGAACTGACCGGCGCGCCTGTCACCTCGACGCTGATGGGGCTTGGTGCGTTTCCGGCCGATCACCCCGACTGGCTCGGGATGCTGGGCATGCACGGCACCTATGAAGCCAATATGGCAATGAACCGGGCCGATCTGATGGTCTGCATCGGCGCACGGTTTGATGACCGGGTCACGGGGCGGCTCGATGCTTTCTCCCCCCATTCGACCAAAATCCACATCGATATTGACCGCGCCTCGATCAACAAGACAGTCCAAGTCGATCTGCCGATCCTGGGCGATTGCGCACTGGTTCTGGAACAGCTGATCGCCGCCTGGGGTGCCCGCAAGGCGCAGGATCTGACCGAGTGGAAAGCTCGGATCGATGGCTGGAAAGCGCGGCTGAGCCTGGCCTATCCGGCTAACAAGACCGCGATCATGCCGCAACTGGCGGTCGAGCGGCTGTATGAACTGACCAAGCACCGCGATCCGATCATCGCCACCGAGGTCGGCCAGCACCAGATGTGGGCGGCGCAGTATTTCCCGTTCTTTGCGCCGAACAAGTGGCTGACTTCGGGCGGGCTCGGTACCATGGGTTACGGGCTTCCGGCGGCTATCGGCGCACAGCTGGGCAACCCGGATTCGCTCGTCATCGATATTGCCGGTGATGCCTCGATCCAGATGAACATTCAGGAGCTTGGCACCGCGACCCAGTTCCGCCTGCCGGTCAAGGTGTTCGTGCTCAACAACGAATGGATGGGGATGGTCCGCCAGTGGCAAGAACTGACCTATGAAAGCCGCTATTCCAGTTCCTATTCGGACAGCCTGCCCGATTTCGTCAAACTGGCCGAAGCCTATGGCTGGAAGGGCATCCGGATTGAGAATGAAAGCCAGCTTGATGCCGGCATTCAGGCGATGATCGATTATGACGGCCCGGTGATCGTCGATTGCCTCGTCGCCAAGGAAGCCAATTGCTATCCGATGATCCCATCGGGCGCGGCGCATACCGACATGATCCTCTATGGCGATCAGGTGGCCGGCACGATGGACGATGCTGCAAAGGCGTTGGTGTGATGAGTTGCGATTTCCAGAATCCTCCCCGGAACGGGGAGGTGGCAGTGCGAAGCACTGACGGAGGGGTCGGGACCTCGCCACAGGCGCAGTGCTGGGGGATAGGTCGCGACCCCTCCACCACCGCTTCGCGGCGGTCCCCCTCCCCGTTCCGGGGAGGATCAAGATGATGAAAATCAAGCACCTCGCCGAGGAACGCCATGTCCTGACCGTCACGGTCGATAACGAGGCCGGGATTCTGGCCAAGATCGCCGGGCTGTTCACCGCGCGCGGTTACAACATCGACAGCCTGACCGTGGCCGACATCACCGAAAACCACGCGGTCAGCCGGATTACGATCGTCACCCACGGGCCGCCGGCGGTGATCGATCAGATCCATGCCCAGCTCGAACGCTTGGTTCCGGTCCACAAGGTGATCGACTTGACCGAGGCTGGCGCCCATGTTGAGCGCGAGCTGGCCTTGGTCAAGGTCGCCGGAACAGGTGATGCGCGGGTTGAGGCTTTGCGGCTGGCCGAAGTGTTTCGTGCCAGCGTGATCGATACCACCACCAGCAGCTTCGTGTTCGAACTGACCGGCGCGCCCGACAAGATTGACCGCTTCATCGCGTTGATGCGCGAACTGGGGCTGGTCGAAGTTGGCCGCACCGGCGTTGTCGGGATGATGCGCGGAGCCACCGAGGCTTGAAAATCCAAGCCCCGCGGCGCGGGGCAAGCACTTGAGAGAACGGGAACTACAAATGAAGGTTTACTACGACGCCGACGCTGACCTGAACCTGGTCACGAGCAAGAAAATCGCCGTGCTCGGCTATGGCAGCCAGGGCCACGCCCACGCGCAGAACCTGCGCGATAGCGGCGTTGCGGACGTGGCGATTGCGCTGCGCCCCGGCTCAGCCAGCGCCAAGAAGGCTGAAGGCGCGGGCTTTAAGGTGATGTCGAACCAGGACGCGGCCAAGTGGGCCGACGTGCTGATGATCCTCGCCCCGGACGAACATCAGGCCGCGATCTGGGCCGATGACGTCAAGGGCAACCTGCGTCCCGGCGCGGCGCTGGCCTTTGCCCACGGGCTCAACATCCACTTCGGTCTGATCGAAGTGCCCGCCGATATCGACGTGATCATGATCGCGCCCAAGGGCCCCGGCCACACCGTCCGCAGCGAATATGTCAAAGGCGGCGGCGTTCCGTGCCTGATCGCGGTTCATCAGGACGCAACTGGCAATGCCCATGACGTTGCGCTGGCCTATGCCAGCGGCGTTGGCGGCGGGCGCTCGGGGATCATCGAAACCAATTTCAAGGAAGAGTGCGAAACCGATCTGTTCGGCGAACAGGCCGTGCTCTGCGGCGGGATCACTCACCTGATCCAGGCCGGTTTCGAAACGCTGGTCGAGGCCGGTTACGCTCCCGAAATGGCCTATTTCGAATGCCTCCACGAAACCAAGCTGATCGTCGACCTGCTCTATGAAGGCGGGATCGCCAATAGGCGCTATTCGATCAGCAACACGGCGGAATATGGCGACATCACCACCGGGCCGCGGATCATCACCGCCGAAACCAAGGCCGAAATGAAGCGCGTGCTGGCTGACATCCAGTCCGGCCGGTTCGTGAAGAATTTCGTGCTCGATAACCGCGCTGGCCAGCCCGAACTGAAGGCCGCCCGCAAGGCCGCCGAGGCGCATCCGATCGAAAAGACCGGCGCTCAGCTGCGCGCGATGATGCCGTGGATCGGTGCCAACAAGCTGGTTGATCAGGAAAAGAACTGACTTCACCAAAAGGCGCTTGACCGCAAGCATTGAGAGGGCTCCTTTGACGGCAAAGGAGCCCTCGATGTTTTCACGCCCCCTGATTGCCGCCGTTCTGCTTGCTGGTGCCACCACGCTGACCGCGCAACTGCCCGGAGCAGTCGATCCGGCCAGGATCACCGCTGGGACTTACAAGGCCGATCCGCTCCACACATTGGTGGGATGGCGGGTCAATCACCTTGGCTTCAACGACTATTTCGGAATGTTCGGAACTATCAGGGGAACCCTGGTGCTTGATCCCGCCAACCTGGCTGCGGCGCGCGTGGCGGTGCGGGTTCCGATCCGCAAAATTATCACTGCCAGCGAAGGGCTGAACGGACACTTGATGCGCGAGGGAATTGGGACCGCTAAACCTGATTTCTTTGGCCGCAATCCTGCCGACGCCTTGTTCGTGTCAACCGCAGTCAAGCCCGGCACCGATGGCAAGAGCGCCCAAATCGAGGGCAAGTTGACCATGAACGGCGTGACCCGCCCGGTCATTATTGCGGCGACCTTCACCGGGGCGGGCAAGAACCCGCTATCCGGAAAACAAACGGTCGGCTTTCACGGCATGACCACAATCAAGCGTTCTGACTGGGGGATTTTGGGCGCGCTTCCGGTGGTTAGTGACAGCGTAGAGCTGACGATTACGGCGGCGTTTGAGAAGACCTAACGCAGCTTTCCAAACGCAGTTTGCAGTTCGCTGACAAACGCTTCAGGCTGTTCCCACGCCGCAAAGTGGCCGCCGCGCTCCATCTCGCCCCAGTGGATCAGGTTCTTGTAACTGCGCTCAGCCCATTTGCGCGGGGTTGGCAGAATTTCCTTGGGGTAAGCGCTGACCGCAACCGGCAGGTCGATTTCTTGCGGGGCAAAGCTGCCAAAGCTCTCCCAATAGAGCCGCGCCGATGATGCGCCGGTGGCTGGGAGCCAATAGAGCATGATGTTGTCGAGGATCTGGTCGCGGCTCAGCGCGTCAAACGGCGATCCGGCATTGTCGGTCCAGGCCCACTTCTTTTCAAAGATCCACCCCGCCAGCCCCGCCGGACTATCGACCAGTCCATAACCGACCGTCTGCGGCCGGGTGCGCTGCTGGGTTGAATAGCCCGAATCCCAATCCTGATAATGCTTGAGCGCGCCCAGCGCCTTCAGATCCGCTGCATCGGGATTGGCAAGGTCTTCGGGCGCTGGCCGCCCGATCGGCATATTGAGGTGGATTCCGGCGCAGCCATCGAGCCGCTGCACCCCAATCGCCGTCGTCACTGCGCTGCCCCAGTCGCCGCCCTGCGCCACCCAGCGGGTGTAGCCGAGCCGCGCCATCAGCGTGCCCCAGGCCCGGCCAATCCGCTCAACCCCCCAGCCGGTCGCGGCGGGCTTGCCCGAAAAACCAAACCCCGGCAGCGAGGGTAGCACCAGATCGAATGCCTGCGCGGGGTCCGCCGGATTGGTCAGCGCTTCGATCACCCCCATGAATTCGATCACCGAACCGGGCCAGCCGTGGGTCATGATCAGCGGCATTGCGCCGGCGTGGGGTGAACGGATATGGAGAAAGTGCACTTCCAGTCCATCAATCTCGGTCTTGAACTGCCCCAGCTCATTCAGCCGCGCCTCGCACCGCCGCCAGTCATAGCCGCTACGCCAATAGGCCAGCAAATCCTGCAGTGCGGCCAGCGGCGTGCCCTGCGACCAGTCTGAAACGGCTTCCTTTTCCGGCCAACGGGTCAGATCAATCCGCTGGTTGAGATCGTCCAGCTGGGACTGCGGAATCGCGAGTATGAAGGGTTTGATCATGCTTGTCATGACGCATGCAATGCTGCCTTTGAGGCCGCTTCAACCTTGGCCCGGTCAACCAATGTCATCGTGCTGGTCGCCTTGGCTAGCAGTGTTCCGGCACCATCTTTGAGGGCGCCCTCATAGAACGCGGTCCGGCGGCCCTGTTTGATCGCCCAGCCCTCGGCGAAAATCGGGCCTGGGCGGGCCGGGGCGAAGAAGCTGACCTTTAACTCCAGCGTCATCGGCACTACGCCCTCCCCGCAAATCGCAATCGCGGCGTGCGCCATCGCGGCGTCGATCCAACCGGTAACGAACCCGCCCTGCACCACCCCGCCCGAATGGCACTGCTCAGGCTTGGCCAGATATTCCAGCACCGCGCGGGTCGTGCTTTGCTCGATGATCCGGATCAGTCCCATTTCCTTGTAGAGGCTGTCTACACTCATCAGACCAACGCCGAATAGATCAGAGTCTTGAGCTCACGCCGGATCGGGTAGACCGAACTGGGCGAGAGCTGGGTCATGAACACCATGTGGACCTTCTCCACCGGGTCGACAAAGAACGCGGTTGAGAACATTCCGCCCCAATAGAATTCGCCCGCTGAACCGGGGATCATCGTTCTTGCGACATCCTTGTTCACCGCAAATCCCAGTCCGAACCCGGTTCCGGCATTGGCCGCTTCGCTGAACAACGAGCGCGACATGGTGGCCAGATCGGAATCATCCGGCAGGTGGTTGAGCGTCATCAGTTCGAGCGTCTTGCGGCTGACGATCCGCACCCCATCCAACTCTCCGCCGTTCACCAGCATCGCGCAAAATCGGTGATAGTCGAGCGCGCTGGAGACAAGCCCGCCGCCGCCCGATACCTGCTTGGGCATCCGGCTCCAGGCTGATTGTGCACCGCGGTCATACATCACTCGGCCCTTGCCTGGCACGAAGGTGTAGCAATCGGTCAACCGATCGGTCTTGTCTTCCGGCACACAAAACCCAGTATCGTCCATCCCCAGCGGCGCAAAGATATGGTCGCGAAAAAAGTCCTGCAGCGGCTGCCCCGAAACCCGCTGCACCACCGCGCCAAGCACGTCGGTGCTGACCGAATAGTTCCATTCAGTGCCCGGTGAAAATTCGAGCGGCAGTTTGCCCAGTGCTGCAACAAATCCATCAAGATCGAGGTTGCCGTGCCAGTTCTCCAATTTGCCCTCGCGCATCGCAGCATCGATATTGCTGCGGTTCTGAAAGCCATAGGTCAGGCCCGAGGTATGCCGCAGCAGATCGACCATCCGCATCGGCTGATCGCACGGCTTGGTCAGGAACGGCACTCCGCCGCCGCCGCCATTGTAAACTCCGATTCCCTTGAATTCGGGCAACACGTGATGAACCGGCGTATCAACCGCGACCTTGCCCTGTTCGACCAGCATCATGAAAGCGATCGAAGTGACCGGCTTGGTCATGGAAGCGATCCGGAACAACGAAGTCTCGTCGATTTGTTTGCCGCCTTCGCGCGCTTCGCCTTGCGAGGAAAAATGCGCGATCTGGCCGTCCTTGGCGATTAGGATCTGGGCGTTCGGCAGCAGCCCGGTATCGAGATAGCGCTCCTTGATGAAGGCTGGGATGCGGGAAAGACGGGCAGTATCGAAACCGGCGGCAGTGGTCATGCGGGAATCCTGTCAGTTGCTTTGCGCAACCTCTTGCCGGGTCAATCGCGCCAAGGCAATCGCTACAACCGGTGCCCTCAACCTCTTTACAAGCCTGCACCTGCCCGCCATAGCCGTGGGCATGACCCTCGCGCTTGGCCTTACCCTGCGACTTATCCGCCCTTGGGCGTGAGCTGGCGCGCCTGATCCGGGCGCCTGGCGGCTCCCAAGGGAACTGAACAGAGCCATCCCGTCGCACAAAATTCCAAGATCAGAGATTCCATCATGACCATGCTGAAAGACCCGGGCGCCAAGTACCGCCCTTTCCCGCCGATCAACTTGCCCGACCGCCAGTGGCCGTCACGCCAGATCACCAAGGCCCCGCGCTGGCTTTCGACCGATCTGCGCGATGGCAATCAGGCGCTGATCGACCCGATGGGCGCGGAAAAGAAGATGCGGTTCTTTGAACTGTTGCTCAAAGTCGGCTGCAAGGAGATCGAGGTCGGCTTTCCCGCCAGCGGCGCGACCGATTTCGATTTCATCTCGGGCCTCGTCAAAGACGGCAAGGTGCCCGACGATGTGATGATCCAGGTCCTGACCCAGTCACGCCGCGATCTGATCGAGACCAGCTTTGCCAGCCTCGAAGGTTCCAGAACCGCCATCGTCCATCTCTACAACGCGGTCTCGCCGGTCTGGCGCAAGGTCGTGTTCGGCATGAACAAGGAGCAGATCAAGCAGATCGCGATCGACGGTGCCAAGGTGCTGCGCGACCAGGCGGCCAAATATCACCACACCGACTGGGTGTTCGAATACAGCCCCGAAACCTTCTCCACCGCAGAAGTCGAATATTCGGTCGAGGTCTGCGCAGCGGTGATGGAGGTGTTGCAGCCAACGCCGGAAAAGCCGATCATTTTCAACCTGCCCGCAACGGTCGAATGCGCCACGCCCAACATCTATGCCGATCAGATCGAGCTGTTCGGGCGGATGATCCCCAATCGCGATGCTGTGGTAATCTCGCTCCACACCCACAACGATCGCGGTACCGGGATCGCGGCTTGCGAGCTGGGCCTGATGGCCGGCGGTGACCGGGTCGAAGGCTGCTTGTTCGGCAATGGCGAACGCACCGGCAACTGCGATTTGGTCACAGTGGCTCTGAACTTGTACACCCAAGGGGTTGATCCCGAACTCGATTTTTCGGACATCGACGGGATCGCCAAGACCGTGGAATACTGCAACCAGCTGCCGATCCACCCGCGGCATCCCTATGTTGGTGAACTGGTCTATACGTCGTTCTCAGGCAGCCATCAGGACGCGATCAAGAAGGGCTTTGCTGCGCGCGAAGTGCAGAATGACGAGACCTGGGCGATGCCCTATCTGCCGATCGATCCGGCCGATTTGGGGCGTGACTATGAAGCGGTGATCCGGGTCAATTCACAGTCCGGCAAGGGCGGTTTCGCCTGGGTGCTGGAGCAGGATCAGGGGCTGAAACTGCCCAAGAAGATGCAGGCGCACTTCTCTGGCCACGTTCAGCAACTGGCCGACGAAGTAGGCCGCGAACTGTTTGCCGACGATATCTGGGCCGTGTTCCAGCGGGTCTATCATCTGGGCACCCCGCAGCATTTCCAACTGCTCGATTACGAGGAATCCAAGGCTGCCGACGGCACCCGGGTGTTTGCGGGCAAGATCGCAGTCGACGACCAGGAGCAATCGGTTTCTGGGCGCGGCAACGGGTTGATCAGCTCGGTCGTGGCAACGATTGCCGACAGCTTTGGGGTGGCGCTTGAGATCAAGGATTACACCGAACACGCCATGACCGCCGGATCGGATGCCCGCGCGGCGGCCTATGTCGAATGCGTGGGACCAGATGGAAAATCAGTCTGGGGGGTCGGAATCGACGAAGACGTCGCCACCGCGAGTGTCCGGGCCGTGCTCAGCGCCGCGAATGAGGTGGCGCGGGGGTGAGGCGGCTCAATTAGAAGAACGGCCTCACAAAAAACCGTCTTTCCTAAGCTTTTCGAAGGACCGTCCTTTTCTTCGTGCCGATGTGCACAGCAGCAAGAAGGACAATGCTTCGAAAAGCTCAGCATGGACGGGTTTGGTTGAAAGCTAGAATAGCCACTCAATCAATCGGCTTGCCGTTCAGCATCACGCCCTTGCGGCCAAAACCCGATGGCTTGGGTGGTTCAGGTGCGGGCGGCGGAGTGGTGGGCATCGGAAGGGTTTCGCGCACCGCCTGACGGCCCCAGTCCTCACCCTTGGCAGCGAGCGCTCTGCCGCTGACACTGGCAAGGATCTGCTGACGCGTACCTTCAGGCAGCAAATCGCGGTGGACCCCGGCTTGTTCGAGCGCAGCATCGCGTACGGCGGCGACCATCGTTTCCTGATCCGGGCCGTTCTTGCCGACCGGGAAAGTGGTGTTGCGCAGCATCGACCAGCCCACGCTAGTGCTTGACCCGCCGCCGACCAGCGCATGTCGCTCATCCTCGCGGATGTTCTTGATCACGCCAACCATTTGCTCGGCCGCCTTGCTGCCGCCGTGGAGCAGCCGCGTGGGAATAATATAGATCCCGAACCATGAGGTTGGTAGCAGGCGCGACAGCCCCGAAAAGTGTGCCGGATTTCCGGTACGGATCACCAGATAGCTGAGCAGCGAGAGGAATGCAGGATAATGCAGGCTTTGGATGCCAAGCGATTTTACCGAGGCCCAAGGAATCAGATCGTGTCCAGTGATCTTGTTTGAAAGGACCAGCCCATTGGGCCCGGCGCTGAGCACCGGAGCTGCCAGATCGATCAGTTGAACCGCCAGCAGGATCGTGTGCAGGCACCCCATCATGACGATCAGGAAACTGACAAAGGCGATGCCTTTCAGGCCCCCGGCAGCCCAGGCCCAGAACCCCATCATCAGCATTGAAAACACGATCTGCACAAACAGCCGCGTGTTCGAACCCGCCTTCAGCATCGCAAGGCCCCCTTTAAGGCGGGCAATAGGCCAGAATTCTTTCCAAATGCCTAGTTGGTATGGCCAATTCCTCCCCCTTGGGGAAGGATCAGGGCATCAACACCGTCTTGAGCGCCCCGGCCTCACGCGCCTAAAACCGGACATCGCGGGCGCCGTGGTAGCGTAGGGCTTTCACCTTACCGCTCGTTCATCGCGGCATATTCCTTGATCTTGGCCTTGCCGAGCTGGCTCATGTGGACCTCATCCGGGCCATCTGCGATCCGCACGAAGCGGTTTAGCGTGAAGAACCGGGCAATCGGGGTATCATCTGAAACCCCCATCCCGCCGTGGACCTGAATCGCCCGGTCACAGACGGTCTGCGCCATTTGCGGGGCGACAACCTTGATCGCGGCGATCAGGTCCTTGGCGACCTTGTTGCCATAACGGTCCATCGCGTCCGCCGCCTTCAGCGTCAGCAAGCGCGACATCTCGATCTCACAAAAGCTCTTGGCCACGTCCTGCCGGATGCTCGATTGGTCGGCCAGCTTCTTGCCGAACGCGACCCGGCTATCGGCCCGCCGCGCCATGATCTCGAGCGCCCGCTGGGCCTGCCCGATCGAGCGCATACAATGGTGGATCCGGCCCGGCCCGAGGCGGCCCTGCGCAATCTCAAACCCGCGGCCCTCGCCCAGGATCAGGTTGCCCTTGGGCACGCGCACGTTGTCAAACCGCAGCTCCACCTCTCCGCCCGGCGAATTGTGCGATCCGAACACGGTCAGGTGGCGCACGATCGTGATCCCGGGAGTGTTCGGCTCGACCAAAATCTGCGAATGCTGGGCGTGGCGCGGGGCCTCGAAATCGGTCTTGCCCATCACGATCCAGATCGTGCAGCGCGGGTGCATCGCGTTCGAAATCCACCACTTGCGGCCATTGAGCACATAGTCATCGCCATCGGGCGTGATCGACAGTTC
>JANMOU010000004.1:0-14011 GCA_031369495.1 Novosphingobium sp.
ACCAAGATTTTTACCGGCCAGATCTGGCAGATCGCACCAGTGATTGATCCGATGACCCGCCAGGGGATTGCCCGGATCGCGCTGCCCTATGCGCCCGAACTGCGCCCCGGCGGCTTTGCCAGCGCTACCATCCGCGCCGGATCAGTGGTCGCCCCGATGCTTCCGGAATCGGCCATTTTGTCGGACGGCAAGGGCAGCTATGTCTATATCGTCGGCAAAGACAACAAGGCAGAGCGCCGCGCAGTTACCACTGGCATAGTGACCGAGAAAGGCATCGCGGTTGTCTCAGGATTAAGCGGTGGCGAACGCGTGGTCATGCGCGCTGGCGGGTTCCTGTCGCCCGGCGAAAAGCTCAATCCCAAGCTGGTTACGCGTTAGGCTGATGGGAAGAACTGGGATTACCCGATGAACTTTCGCAACATTTCTGCCTGGTCGATCCGCAATCCAGTGGTTCCGATCGTGTTGTTCGTCGGATTGATGCTGGCTGGTATTCTCAGCTTCATGCGGATGGAAGTCCAGAACGATCCGGACATCGAATTCCCGGTGGTGATCGTGGTGATTGCCCAGCCAGGCGCGGCGCCGACCGAGATCGAGACACAAATTACCCAGCGGATTGAATCCGCGGTCCGCTCGCTCAACGGCATCGAAACGATCAGTTCGACTGCGCAGGAAGGCAGCAGCCAGACCATTATCCAGTTCCAGATCGGCGAGGACATCAACCAGTCGGTTAACGAGGTAAAGAACGCGGTTGATCAGGCCCGCAGCGAATTGCCCGACGGGATCCTCGAGCCGCAGGTCTTCAAGGCAGAAACCTCATCCGATCCGATCGCCTATTTCGCGGTTGCGGCCGATGACATGACGCTGGAGCAGCTTTCGTGGTTCATTGATGATACGGTTGCCAAGCGGCTGCTGTCGGTATCAGGGCTGGCCACGGTCGAGCGCGGCGGCGGGGTCAACCGGGAAATCCTGGTCACGCTTGATCCGCTGCGGATGCAGTCGCTTGGCGTCACCGCCAGTCAGGTCAATGCGGCGCTGCGCCAGATCAATATCAATGCGGCGGGCGGCAAGGCTGAAATCGCCGGATCGCGCCAGTCCGTCCGCGTGCTGGGCAATGCCAAGAGTGCCTATGAGCTGTCGCAGACCGATATTCCGCTGGGCGGCGGGCGAAGCATAAAGCTGGCCGATTTCGCCCGGGTTTCGGACAGTTATGGCGAAGTCACCTCGATGGGCAAGATCAACGGCAAGCCGGTGGTCACCTTCAGCATCGCCCGCGCCCGCGGTGCTTCGGATGTCAGCGTGTATGACGATGCGGTAACCGAGATCGGCAAGCTCGAGAAGGCCCATCCGGGGGTCCATTTTACCCGCCTGTTCACCACGGTCGACTATACCAAGCAGCAATATGAAAGCTCGATCGCCTCGATGGTAGAGGGCGCGATCCTCGCGGTGATCGTGGTGTTCTTCTTCCTGCGCGATTGGCGCGCCACGCTCATATCGGCCATCGCCATCCCGCTGTCGGCGATCCCGGCGTTCTGGTTTATGCACACCTGGCTGGGCTTCACTCTGAACGGGATGTCGCTGCTCGCGATGGGGCTGGTGGCGGGTGTGCTGGTCGATGATGCGATCGTCGAGATCGAGAATATCGTCCGGCATATGCGGATGGGCAAGAGCGCCTATCAGGCCTCGATCGATGCCGCCGATGAAATCGGGTTGGCCGTGGTTGCCACCACTTTCTCGATTGTCGCGGTGTTCCTGCCGGTCAGCCTGATGCCGGGGATTCCCGGACAGTTCTTCAAGAACTTCGGCGGAACCGTGGTGGTTTCGGTGCTGATGTCGCTGGCTGTCGCGCGGATGATCACGCCGATGATCGCGGCCTATTTTCTGAAATCGCACGGTGTGGCTGAACATGGCGGCGGGCCGTGGATGGACCGCTACATGCGGCTGCTCAACTGGTCGCTCGACACCGCCAAGTCCAAGGCTAAGCGGGCGATGATTGACCGGGTCCCGGGCCGTGCCGTTTACATGATCCTGGGCTATCTGGCCGCGCTCGGCGTGATCTACATGCTACTGTTCGGCGGCCCGCCGGCGGCTGAAGGCCAGGTCGCAACCGGACCCAATCCGCTGACCGTGGTGTTTGGCGCGCTGATCGGCGCGCCGCTGGCGTTCCTGCTGGGCAATTCGGTCACGGCTTTGCTTGGTGGGTTGATCGGACTGCCCCTCGATCGGAACGAAACCGGCTTCTTTGCCTGGTGCCGGATGTGGCTGCGCCGGTTCTGGGCGCGGATGTTCGATCACCGCGTCTGGATGATGGGGGTCGGTCTCGCTTCGCTGCTGCTGTCGGGCTACCTGTTTACGGCCATTCCGGCACAGCTGTTCCCCGATACTGACGAAGACACATCGCAGGTTTCGATCGAAATGGTCCCCGGAACCACACTCAAGCAGACCGAACAGGTTGCTGATGCCGTGGTCGAGCTGGTCCGGACCCGGCCCGAGGTCAAGCAGGTTCAGCAGCGCGTCCGCGAAGGCAATGGCCGGTTGTTTATCTCGCTCAAGGAAGATCGCGAAAAGACCAGTCAGGAATTCGAACGCGAACTGACCCCGTTCCTGCAGAAAATCCCAGACGCACGGATTACCTTCCAGTCGTTCAATGGGGTTGGCCCGGGCGGGATCGGACGACCAATCTCGGTTATGCTGACCGGTGCGGATTCGGTCCAGCTCGAAAGGACCGCGACCACCTTGGTTGAGCAAATGAAGGGCGTTCCCGGCATCGTCGCACCGCGCATTTCGGCTGATACCCGGCGGCCCGAACTGATCATCAAGCCGCGCCAGGAATTGGCCGCCAGTCTGGGGGTCAGCACCGCTGCTATCAGCCAGACGATACGGATCGCCACGATCGGCGATATCGATCAGAACGCCGCCAAGTTCTCGCTGGCCGACCGGCAGATCCCGATCCGGGTGCGCCTGTCAGAAGATGCCCGCCGCGACATCTCGGTGATCGAAAACCTTCCAGTGCCGACCGCTTCGGGCGGGTCGGTGCCGCTCGCCAGGGTGGCCGAGATCAGCTTTGGTTCGGGCCCGGTTTCAATCCGCCGCTACAACCAGGAACGCCGCGTGTTTGTCGGCGCCGATCTTGATGAGGGCGTGCTCAAGGGCACAGCGATGGAGGCAGTCAATAAACTGCCGATCATGACCAACCTGCCGCAGGGCGTCGGCAACACTCCGTTCGGCGAGGACGAAATCTTCGCCGAGCTGATCCAGAGCTTTACCATTGCGCTGGGTTCGGCGGTCTTGCTGGTGTTCGGGGTGTTGGTGCTGCTCTATCACCGCTTCGTCTCGCCGCTGGTCAACATGGGCTCGCTGCTACTGGCGCCGCTGGGCGGGCTGCTGCTGCTGGCGATTTTCGGCCAGCCGATCTCGCTCCCGGTGTTCATCGGGATCTTGATGCTGTTCGGGATCGTCGCCAAGAACTCGATCCTGCTGATTGACTTTGCGATCGAGGAAATGGCCCGCGGGACATCGCGGTTTGAAGCGATCATGGAAGCCGGGCACAAACGCGCCCAGCCGATCGTGATGACTACCGTGGCGATGACCGCCGGGATGGTCCCGACTGCGCTGTCGATTGGCAGCGACAGCGCCTGGCGTGCGCCGATGGGCACCGTGGTGATGGGCGGGCTGGCACTGTCGACTTTGCTCACCTTGGTGATTGTCCCGGCTGGGTTCAGCCTTGCCAATGGTCTCGAAGCCCGGCTTGGGCCGAGGCTGCGGCGCGGGCTGCTGACTTTCGAGCCGGGTGACGAGATCGAGCAGGCCCCGGCCGGGCCGACCAACTCGCCGGCGCCCGCGGCGTCTCCGGCCCCTGCGGCGACCCCGGCCACAAGGCTGGGCGACGGACTTCTTCCAGCCGAGTGAGCGAACAAGCCCACCGCCTGCGCCGATGGCGAGCGGCGCCCCTTCCGCCTGACAAGGCCCGGCGGATGCGGATCTTTGCGACGGCGCTGCTGGTGGTGATGGCCGCGGTGTTCCTGACCGCGCGGCAGTTCTCGGGCGTCCATCCGGCGGTCGGCTATATCATTGCTTTCAGCGAAGCGGCGATGGTCGGCGGGCTGGCTGATTGGTTCGCAGTTACTGCGCTATTCCGCCATCCGCTTGGCATTCCCATCCCGCACACCGCGATCATCCCGGAAAACAAGAACCGGATTGCCGATGCGATGGCGCAGTTCCTGCGCGACAACTTCCTGATCCCACCGGTGGTGGCCCGGCGGCTGCGCTCGATGAACCTTGCTGGAGCGGCAGGCGAATGGTTGGCCGATCCGGCCAAAGGCGGCAGCTCGCGGCTCCGCGATGGGGCTGCTGAATTGCTCGCGCAGGTGCTCGAATCGCTCGATCGCGACCGGCTTGGCAATCAGGTACGCGGCGGTCTGTTCCGCCAGATCGACAAGCTTGAGGTCTCCCCGCTGCTCGGCCAGATGCTGAACACCACGATCGCCGATCAGCGCCATATGCCGGTGATCGATTCGCTGGTGCGCTGGGCCGGGCTGACGCTGGAGGACAATGAAGGCCTGCTGCGCGACATGATCCACCGCCGCGCCAATGCCGTGCTGCGCTGGACCGGGCTCGATGAAACGCTGGCCAATTCGGTGCTTGATGGCATGTACAAGTTGCTGGCCGAAGTGATCGTCGATCCGCAGCACCCCTTGCGCGGCAAGATCGAGGAAGGCCTCGCCAAACTGGCGCAGGACCTTCAGAACGATCCTGAACTGCGCGGCCGGGTCGAGCGGATGAAGGGCGAACTGGTCGGCAACCCGGCGGTGTCCACTTGGTGGCAAGGGGTGTGGGAACGGCTGCGCACCGGGCTGCTTGAACGATTGCGGCGCCCCGCTGGCGATGGGTCGAGCCAGCTTGGCGAAGCGCTGCAGGAACTCGGCCGGCATTTGCGCGATGATCCCGCGCTCCAGCACCAGATCAACCGTTTTGCCCGCCGGACCTTGGTCGGCATTTCGGTGCGTTATGGCGACAAGATCGTCCAGCTGGTTTCCGAAACGGTCAAGCGCTGGGATGGCGAAACCATATCGGGCCGGATCGAAGGCGCGGTCGGCCGCGATCTGCAATTCATCCGGGTCAACGGAACCTTGGTCGGCGGCTTGGTCGGGGTGGTGCTCCACATGATCGACACGCTGCTATGACCGCCGCGCCGCTGCTGGTCACCGACCGGCTTGAGCTGTGGCAGCCGCAACCCGCCGATCTGGCCGACCTGTTCGAACTAACTTACGCAGAGGAAACCCGGCGCTTTCTGGGCAGCTTTGTGCCGAGCGAGGCGGACAGTTTTGCCCGGCTGCTGCGCAACGCCGGATCATGGTCGCTGTTCGGTTACGGCACGTTCATCGTCCGCTTCAAGGGCGAAAGCCGGATCGTGGCCACCTGCGGCGTGTTCCGCAGCTACCGCGGTTTCGGGGCAGAGCAAGGCCTCGACAATGTCCCCGAAGCCGGCTGGATCGTACACAAGGACTGCTGGGGGCAGGGGATCGCCCGCGAAGCGATGGAGGCGGCGCTGGGATGGTTCGATGCGACGCATGGGCGGCAGCGGGTGGCCGCAATGATTGAGGAAGGCCACGCCGCCTCAGACGCGCTGGCGGGCAAGTTAGGCTTTGTGCGCTATGGCCGGCATCAGGCGGAAGATGGGGCCGCGCTGGTGCTGTATGAACGGCTACCACTCACCTGATTGCCAGCGGATTTGGTTGATATAGTAGGATTTGACGGGCTTGCCCTGCGCATCAAGCGCGGGTGTGAACTTCGCGCGTTTTGTGATGAGGTGGCACGAAAGATCGGCAAATTCATCTGGGTTCGTGCGATAGAGAACGCGGCAACCAGCGACTTTGCCCGTTTCATCTACATCGAGCCGAAACCGCACGTAACCATTCATTCCTTGAGAAAGTGGCTTCGATGGGAAGTCAGACGATCTTATCCATCTGCCGGGATTTTCTGTAGGTATGGCTGATCGCGAAAGTGTTGCTTGAACGGCTGGATCGTATCCCCAGTGGCGCAGCAAGTCATCTGTGCATGCCCTCATGGCAGCAAAAGGGGGGCCTAGCGACTCGGTCTGTAGCCGGTAGACTTTCGCGCCCGGCATTTTGAATGAAATTGATTTCACCAATTGCTCTTGCTGGGTTGAAATGGCCGGAACCGACAAATCGGCAGTTGGCTTGGTGGGAAATTTCCAGCCGTCTATGCGAAGACTTGGGACAATAGCAGTATGAGTTTCCCCGGTTCTGCGCTTGTTCGTAGAAGTCGTGGTTGCGTGCATCCCCTGGTATTTGACCAGCGGCTGGTCCCCAAACGCCACATCAATTGGTAGCGCTATCGCGCCATGCCGGAGCATCTTTCCGTAGAGCTTCATCTCAAACCAGTCGGTTGGAGCAGTCCGCGTGAGAACCATCAGGACCTCACTGTCACCTTCGCTAAATTTGGCGATGAGGCTGCAGCTGTCATCATTGTATTGCATTTCCCACTTGCTGGTCTTCGCCAGCAAGATCGGCGGCTTCTGCGCTGCCGCAACCGGCGATGCAATAATCGCGATGGCAGTACTGGAAAGGGCAAGCGAACGCAGCATGGAGCACCTCCAATTCGGAATGGCCCCATCCTAACCCGCACTTGGCGAACGGGTACACAGTAATTGCGTTACAGGGTGCGGCTCAATGCTTCGGCGTGCCCGATACAATCTTGTCCATCACTGCCAGCATGACGCCTGAGGCGATGAAGACCATGTGGATTGTGACCATCCAGAACAGCTGCTGTTCGCGCCCTGGGCTCATCACCGCGGCGTCGAGCGACATGAAGTTCTTGAGCAGGTTGATCCCCGAAATCGCGACGATCGAAGCGATCAGTTTGAGTTTCAGGCCAGAGAAATCGACCTTGCCCATCCAGTCGGGCCGGTCTTCGTGGTCCTTGACGTCCATCTTCGAGACGAAGTTTTCATAGCCTGCGAACAGCACCATCATCATCAGGTTGCCGGTCAGCGTGATATCGATCAGCGAGAGGACGGCGAGCACCGCGTCGGCTTCGGTCATGCTCAGCGCATGGGTGGCGATGTGCCAGGTTTCCTGCGTAAACTTGATCAACAGCATCGCCAGCGAGCCGACCATCAGCACATAGAACGGCGCCATCAGCCAGCGGCTGGCGAACAGGAACTTTTCCAGCCCGCTCTCGACCTTCTTGAGGAAGCGGTGGACCCCGCCTTCGGTTTCTACGCCATTCTCTGCGGCAGCCACTGCTGCTTCGAGCGCGATCGTCTCATGCTTCATACGGAAAGCCCCCAACCGGATTACCGGTCAGGGGCTAAACGATAGATGGTTAATATGGGACTAAGGGGCTTACAGTTTCCCCGTAAGCTCCGGCACTGCCACGAACAAGTCCGCGACCAGACCGATGTCGGCGACCTGGAAAATCGGCGCGTCTTCGTCCTTGTTGATGGCGATGATGGTCTTGCTGTCCTTCATCCCAGCCAAGTGCTGGATCGCGCCGGAGATGCCGACTGCGATGTACACTTGCGGCGCAACGATCTTGCCGGTTTGGCCAACCTGATAGTCGTTGGGGACATAACCCGCATCAACCGCAGCGCGGCTGGCGCCAACCGCCGCGCCGAGCTTGTCGGCCAAGGGGAAGATCGTTGCGGTGAAGGTTTCGGCATCCTTCAACGCGCGGCCGCCCGAGACGATGATCTTGGCGCTGGTCAGTTCCGGGCGTTCGCTCTTGGCGATTTCCGAGCCGACAAAGCTCGACAGGCCCGAATCGCTTGGCCCCGAAACGGCTTCGACTGTGCCCGAACCGCCGGTGGCTTCGGCTTTGGCAAAGGCGGTGCCGCGCACGGTGATCACCAGCTTGGCATCGCTCGATTCGACCGTGGCAATCGCGTTGCCGGCATAGATCGGGCGGGTGAAGGTCTTGGGGCCTTCGACCGAGAGGATGTCCGAGACCTGCATCACATCGAGCAGCGCGGCGACGCGCGGGGCGATGTTCTTGCCGGTGGTGGTGGCGGGCACCACGAAGGCATCGTGGCTGGCCATCAGGCCCGCCACCAGCGGCGCGACGTTTTCGGCTAGCGCGTTGGCATAGGCGGCGTCATCCGCAAGGTGGACTTTGCCCACGCCGGCGATCTTGGCGGCTGCATCGGCCACGCCCTTGCAGCCCGATCCGGCGACCAGCAGGTGGACTTCGCCGAGCTGTGATGCGGCGGTTACGACGGCCAGAGTGGCGTCTTTGACCGAGCTATTGTCGTGTTCAACCCAAACGAGCGTCTTCATGCTGGGATTCCCATTTCCTTGAGCTTGGCGACCAGTGCATCGACATCGGCGACCTTGATCCCGGCGCTGCGCACTGGCGGTTCGCTGACCTTGAGGGTCTTGAGCCGCGGGGCGATATCAACGCCGTAGTCAGCCGGTGCCTTGGCGGCGAGCGGCTTGCTTTTGGCCTTCATGATGTTGGGCAGGCTGGCATAGCGCGGCTCGTTCAGGCGAAGATCGGTGGTGACCACCGCGGGAAGCGCCAGCTTGACCGTTTCCAGACCGCCGTCGACTTCGCGCTTTACGATCACGTGATCGCCATCGACCGTGACTTCGCCGGCGAAGGTACCCTGCGGGCGGCCCATCAGCGCGGCGACCATCTGGCCGACCTGGTTCGAATCGTCATCAATCGCCTGCTTGCCGGTGATGATCAGGCTGACGCCTTCTTCCTCGGCAACGCCCTTGACGATCTTGGCGACCGCCAGCGGCTCAACCTCAACCCCGTCATCGACCTGGACCAGCACGGCCCGGTCTGCACCCATGGCAAGCGCGGTACGCAGGGTTTCCTGGGCCTTGGCCGGACCAACCGAAAGCGCGATAATCTCAGTCACCACGCCCTTTTCCTTCAGGCGAATGGCTTCTTCGACCGCGATCTCGTCGAACGGGTTCATGCTCATTTTGACATTGGCGAGATCGACACCGGTGCCATCGGATTTGACCCGCGGCTTCACATTATAGTCGATCACGCGCTTTACGCAGACCAGGGCTTTCATGGGAATCAAGCCTTTCCAGTTGAGTGACGCCGCAGCGCCTAGTTTACGTTTACGGAAACGTCAATGTGTTCCGACAGGGTCAGGCCACCTTGCGCACTTCGGCGACGATCTTGCGGGCGGCATCGCCCAGATCGCTGGCCGAAACGATCGGCAGGCCGGAGTTTTCAAGGATATCCTTGCCTAGTTCCACGTTAGTACCTTCGAGGCGGACCACCAAGGGAACCGACAGGTTCACTTCCTTGGCCGCAGCGACAATCCCGTCGGCGATGATGTCGCACTTCATGATTCCGCCGAAGATATTGACGAGAATGCCCTTCACCGCTGGATCCTTGAGGATGATCTTGAACGCCGCGGTGACCTTTTCCTTGGAGGCGCCGCCGCCCACATCAAGGAAGTTGGCCGGAAACTCGCCGTTCAGCTTGATGATGTCCATCGTGGCCATGGCCAGACCCGCACCGTTGACCATGCAGCCGATGTTGCCATCGAGCTTGATGTAGGCGAGGTCATATTCGCTGGCTTCGACTTCGGCCGGGTCTTCCTCGGTCACGTCGCGCAGCGCCAGCACATCGGGATGGCGGTAAAGCGCGTTCGAATCGAAGCTCATCTTGGCGTCGAGCACCAGCAGTTTGTCACCGCATTCGGCCAGCGGGTTGATTTCGAGCATTTCGCAATCGAGCGCCATGAAGGCATCGAACAGCTGCTTGGCCATGACCTGTGCCTGCTTGGCCAGATCGCCCCTGAGCTTGAGCGCGAAGGCCACAGCGCGGCCGTGGTGCGGCATGAAGCCCTGCGCCGGATCGACCGTGGTCGTGGTGATCTTCTCGGGCGTGTCGTGGGCGACATCCTCGATGTTCATCCCGCCTTCGGTGCTGACGATCAGCGCGACCCGGCCGCTGGCGCGATCGACCACCATCGAGAGGTAGTATTCGCTGCCGATATCAACGCCGTCGGTGATGTAGAGCCGGTTGACCTGCTTGCCAGCTTCGCCGGTCTGGATCGTGACCAGCGTGTTGCCGAGCATTTCCTTGGCGTGGCTTTCCACATCGCCCAGCGTCTTGGCCAGACGGACACCGCCCTTGGCGTCGGGACCCAATTCCTTGAACTTGCCCTTGCCGCGCCCGCCGGCGTGGATCTGCGCTTTCACGACATAGAGCGGACCGGGCAGCGACTTGGCCGCTTCGACTGCTTCGGCCACGGTCAGCGCGGGAATACCCTTGGGCACGGCGACGCCAAATTTGGCGAGCAGGTCCTTGGCCTGATATTCGTGGATGTTCATGGGTCTCAAACTCCGGCAGGGAGGAGGGCCGCAGCCCGTGGTGCGGGGCCGCCTAAGCACAGCCGCGCAGGCTTGAAAAGCCCTCGAAGTGGGATCAAGGTGAGAAATATGAACGCCAGTTGCGAGTCACTCTTAACAATGCCGGCTTCGCCGCATGATTGACCGCGCCCGCCTTGAATCGATCGTCCGGCAGGCCGGGCAAATCGCGCTGGCAGCCTGGCCCGGCCATGGCCATGCGCTCGAAGTGTGGGACAAGCACGGCGGCAGCCCGGTCAGCGCGGCCGACCTGGCGGTCGATCAGTTTTTGAAGGCTGAGCTGGGCGCGCTGCTGCCCTCTGCCGGGTGGCTTTCGGAGGAAACCATTGATGCGCCCGAACGGCTGGACGGCGGACTGATCTGGCTGGTCGATCCGATCGATGGGACCCGCGATTTTGTTGCGGGGCGGCCAGGCTGGGCGATTTCGGTCGCCTTGATCAGTGCCGGGCGGCCCTTGATGGGAATGCTCGATGCCCCGGCGCGCGGTGAATTCTGGCAGGCCGAGGCCGGGCGCGGGGCCTGGCGCAACGGTGATCGCCTGTCTGCCAGTCGCCGCAGCGAGCTGACCGGCGCGCGGGTTCCGGCGCATGTCTTGCCCAAAAGCGATGCCGATCTGACCCAGGTTCACCAGCCCAACTCGATTGCGCTGCGGATTGCGATGGTCGCGGCGGATGAGGCCGATCTGGTCGCAACGCTGCGCTGGGGCTACGAATGGGACATCGGTGCGGCGGCCCTGATCGCGCGTGAGGCCGGCGCGGCGGCGAGCGACGCCTTTGGCCAGCCGCTGGCCTACAACAAACCCGATCCGCGCGCCTTTGGCGTGCTGGTCTGCTCAGCCGCGATCCACGCTGCGGCGGTCGAGCGGCTAGCGGTGCGGGCGAAGGAACTGGCGGGGTGAACCAAGAAAAAGGGCCCGACCTTTCGGCCGAGCCCCTTTCGATCATTCCAAAAGCGTCACGTTCAACCAGCAGTGCGGGCCGCTGCGACGTCTTCCTGCGTTACCGGGACGATCTTGATCTCGACACGGCGGTTCTTGGCGCGGCCATCGGCGGTGCCGTTGTCCATCACCGGCATAGTCTCACCAAAGCCCTGGCTGCGCAGGCGCGCGGCGGGGACGCCCCTTGAGATCAGGTAGTTCATCACCGTCCGTGCGCGGTTTTCCGAAAGGGTCTGGTTGAAGCTGTCGCTGCCGGTCGAATCGGTGTGGCCATAGACATCGACGATGCTGTTGGGGAATTCGATCAGGCTGGCCGCTACCTTGTCGAGCGTGTTGCGGAACGCCGGCTTGAGCGTTGAACTGCCGACATCAAAGGTCACGCCATCGGGCAGGTTGACCAGGATGGCTTGGCCGCCATCGGTTTCGGTGACATCGACGCCCGATCCGGCAGTCTGTTCCTTCAGCTGCTTGATCTGCTTGTCCATGGTGTAACCGACTGCGGCCCCGGCCACGCCGCCGATCCCTGCGCCGACGATCCGGCCAGTCTTGCCGCCGATCAGGCCGCCCAGCAGGCCGCCGACCACGACGCCGCCGACACCGCCAATGGCGGTGCGCGAAATCTTCTTCTGACCAGTGTTTGGATCGGTCACGCAGCCAGCGGTCATCAGCGAAAGTGCGGCGACGCCGGCAAACAGTTTGTAGGTCTTGGTCATGGTAATTCCCCTTTGATGGTCAAAACTTAGCATTAACATTATCCGTAACAACCTGAATGACAGCTGGATTGTTCCATCGCCCAAATTATTGCGCCCCTTCGCGCGGCCATGCAACTCTGCTATCAGACGTTCCGTGCAACCTTTCCCGTGGTCCGACGTTTTTATCATTGCAGGGCTGATCCTGCTGAATGCCGCTTTCGCAATGTCGGAACTGGCGATTGTCTCGGCGCGTCCGGCACGGCTGAGAGTCGCTGCGGACCAGGGCCACAAGGGCGCAAAAACGGCGCTGTTGCTGGCTTCCGATCCGGGCAAGTTTCTCTCGACCGTGCAGATCGGGATTACGCTGGTGAGCATCATCGCCGGTGCCTATTCGGGTGCCAGCCTGGGCGGTCCGATGGGCGAGCGCTTGCAGGCGCTGGGTCTGCCAGAGCGCTGGGCGCCCGAAACAGGTTTCGCAATCGTAATTGCCGTGACCACCTATTTCAGTCTGGTCGTGGGCGAACTGGTGCCAAAACAGGTGGCCCTGCGCGCCGCCGAACCGATTGCGATGGCCGCTGCCCTGCCAATGGCGGTGGTGGCCCGGGTGACCGCGCCGTTCGTCTGGGTGCTCAACAATTCCTCAGCCTTTCTGCTGCGGATTATCGGGGTGCGGGCCAAAGGCGAACACGCGCTGACCGCTGAAGAACTGCATCTGGTCTTCGCCGAAGCGACTCGTTCGGGCGTGATCGAGGAAGAAGAACGCCAGATCATGACCGGGATCATGCGGCTCGCCACCCGCCCGGTGCGCGAACTGATGACGCCCCGGACCGAGCTCGACACGATCGACCGCCGCGCCAGCGAGGCTGAGGTCCGCGCCGCGATCAAGGATACCGTGCATTCGCTGCTGCCGGTTGCCGATGGCAGCCCGGACAACATCGTCGGGGTGATCAAGGTCAAGGAAGTGCTGGCGGTTCTGCTGGCTGGAAAGCGGCTCCAGATCGCCCGGCTGATGCGCAAGGCCGAAGTGATCCCCGACCAGCTCGACGCAATGGACGCCTTGCGGCTGCTCCAGCAGTCGGACGTCGCGATGGCGCTGGTCCACGATGAATACGGCCACCTTGAAGGGGTGGTGACCCCCGCCGATCTGCTCGACGCCATCGTCGGCAATTTCGCCAGCCATCAGGACGAAGGCGACGAGCCGATGGTGGTGGTGCGTGAGGACGGCAGCTTGCTGGTCGCGGGCTCGCTTCCGGCCGATGCCATGGCTGATCGGCTCGGGATCGAACTGCCTGATGATCGCGATTACGCCACCGCTGCGGGCTTTGCCCTGTCAGTGATGAAAAAGCTGCCGCACGAGGGTGAGCATTTCACCGATCAGAACTGGCGCTTCGAAGTGGTCGATATGGATGGCCGCAAGATCGACAAGCTGCTGGTCAGCAAGGTCGTGCGCACAACGGTATCGGCCGAATAACAAAAGGGCCCGGCCTTTCAGCCGAGCCCCTTGGTAGCATCAATCCGAAAGCTTGATCAGGTGCCGCCGACCGAGGTCTGAGCTTCGCGGCCATCGCCTTCGGGGGCGCCGATGATGTCGCGGGTCACGTCACCCTTGGCGACGGTATTCGTTCCGGGATCACCCACGGTTGAGCGGATCGACGGAGCAGCCTGGCCGCTCTTCTGGCCGACAGTGGTTTCCACGCCAGAGCGCGCCGCCGGCGGGCCGAACAGCACGGACTGGGCCTGCGCCGCAGTGCTCTGATCGTTCGGGCGCGGGGCACCGGGGGCCGGGGGGACGAGTGCGAAATCAGGCGGAATCACCAGCGGAGCCTGCCGCTGCACGGCGAATTCATCGGGCCGCTGACGGTTGAAAAATCCGCCGCCGCCGCAAGCGGACAACAGCAGCGCGCTGCCGGTCAGGACGATCAGGGCCGAAACTTTGCGCATTATGAATTCTCCGGTGCGGGCGTGGCCGCTGGGTTGTGATCGGGCTTTTCGCCGATCAGGAAGCTGCGGGCAAGGATTATCAC
>JANMOU010000039.1:0-67184 GCA_031369495.1 Novosphingobium sp.
TTCCAGATTTGTTCGATTCTGGCAAGGGGCCGTTAAGGGTCTTTACAGCGCTCGCTTCTGGGCGCACATTTTCGCCCGGCAGAGAACCTCCGCGATTGAGGCCTGCGCATTGTCATCTGGGTCTGTCAAAAGTGGCCGCCAGGCCGGGGATTCCCCTTGCCGGCTGGCGGCCCAAGCTTGCGCCGGGGGATGGAGCATTGACATGGCAGATCGCATTCTCAACATGAAAGTCGGCGTGACGTCGAATTGGACCGACCCCAACAATCTGTTCGCAATTGTCGTATGGCAGCAAACCGGCCAGACCGGGTTGGGCAACGGCAACCGGGTCGCCCCCAACGGCGATATCAACCTCCAGCAAATGCCGCGTAACACTCAGTGGTCGGACAACGTGCGCATTCAGATAACGCTCGACGACCATATGACCGATTATAACGGAAGGCCGGTCCACGCGCGGTTCGCCCAGGCCAACGAAGGTCCGATCAACCCGGGTTATTGCTGGTTCATGGCCACCTGCGGCGGCGCGCAGACATATCCCGCCAACGTCAGCGCGACCCGGGTGAGCGACAACCTGGTCCGAATCCAGGACAATCGCACTTCGCAATTGCTCGGCGGCCCGCTGCCGGGCGACGACCTGCCTTACGCCTGGGGACTGGGCATGATCGTGGAATTGCCGACGGGTGGGTACTTCATCACGCTCGATCCGACGACCGGAACCAAGGGTACCGGAACCAACCCGATCGACGACGACGAGAGTGAAGCTGAATAAGACTGATCGATCAGGACGAACGGGCTTGCAGATAGGCGGGGTGGCGGTAGCCCCGCCTATCGAGTTCGGTCTGAAGCAGCTGCACCTGCGCGCGGTCTCCAAGCCGCCGCGCCAGCAAGTATCGCAGGCGCAGAAGCCTCAAATCCGGATCGACTCCGGCTTGCACCAGTGCGTTCGCAGCTTTCATCCAGACGTCGCGCGCGCGGGCCGCATCATGAAGTTGAACCAAGGCATCGCCTTCGAGGATTGCCGCTGCCCAGAGCATTCTCGACATTTCGCCGGACCGCGCCTTTGACGCTTTTTCGCCGCGAATCGAGATGCCCCGAGCCAGAGCCAGCGCCTGTTGGGCGCGCCCTTCGGCAAGAGCTAGCCGGGCGCCGTAAAGATCGGTCAGCGAGCGCAGCTCACCTGACCAGACGAAATTGCGGGGATCCTCGGCCATCAAGCTGGCAAGCTGCGCCTCTGCCACCTTTTGCGCGCGGTTGGCCGCAGCTAGATCGCCGCGATACAACAGGATATCGGTCTTTGAGTTCCAGGCTCGCAGTTCGTTTTCCTGCCAATCGGTATTCCCCGGCTCGAGCTTGCGGAGTTTGCTGAAGGCAGCGATCGAATTCCCGATGGAGGTCTCTGCAACATCAAGACGGTTGTCGATTTCCTCCAATTGGGCAATGTGTTGCCAGGCAATAGCCTGGTTGAACAGCGCACTGGTGTTTCCGGCATCGCGTGAGAGCACAGCGTGGTAGATGCCGATTTCGCGCCGGTGCAAAGCGATTGCATCGCGCGTCAAGTTCAGTCGCGCACGGGCCTTGCCCAACCAGTTGAGCGCCGCTCCAACCTCGATTTGTCGCCCGGCATCAAGCTGTTCGTGCGCCGCGACGGCTTCGACCACCCGCAGCGCGTCGGCAAAAGCCCGATCTGCCTCAGCAAAGCGCGCCTGATTGAAATATAGTGTGCCGAGATTGGTCTGGGCGTAGGATACCTCCATCTGCCATTCGGGCTTTTTCGGATCAATCGCCACCAACTGGTCCGCCAACCGCTTGTATTCGCTCCACTGCGCTTCCGCTTCTTTGGCCTCGCCGCGCTCATTCGCAACCTGCCCAACCCAGAATACTGACTGCGCATGATCGAAAATGCGCTGCGGATTATTCGGATCGCGCGCCAATTGCTCGGCGGTGGTCGCGGCGGCCTGGCGGAAAGCGGCCAACGCGGCCACGCTATCGCCGCGGATGTTGGCAACCTCGCCAACCAGATGAAGCGCCCGTGCCCGCCGCCCCAGCGCATCGGCATCAAGCTTGCTGGCCTTTTGCCCGGCATAGTATTTGAGCGCGCGCTGGCCGACCACGTCGAGCGCATCGAGCCGGCCCACCGGCTCCAGCTTCTCCCGCAGATCGGTCAGCATGAATTCGACCAGCCCATCGGATTCGGCGCGCTGAAAATCCGCCTCGTCCCGCGCCCGCACTGCAGCCAGTGCCAGCGCGCTCATCGCCAGGGCCAAGGCCAGCGACCCGCCGACCACCAGCCGCACCCGCAGCGCGCGGCGGCGGTCATCGCGGCGGACCAGTTCGTCCAGCCCGACGCCAAGCAACGCGGCGGCGATCTTGAGCCGGGCCTTGCGTTTGCCATCGCCGCTTTCGCGCGCATCAGCGGCCAGCGGGTGATCGGTGGGATCGCCGGTGATCGTCAGGTCGGGCGCGATGTGGTGGGTCAGGGCGGCCGGGAAGCACTCGCTCTCATCCCCGCTGCCGGGGCTGCCATCGACGATCAACGCCAGCACTTTGGCGGGATCGCGGTGGGTCTTGAACCAGGCTAACTCGCGGTCGACCCATTTCGATTTGGCCGAATTGGGCGAACAGACCACGATCAGGAATTCGGACGCCGCCAGCGCAGCTTCTACCGCCGCACCGATGCTGGCCCCGGCGGCTTCCTCCTCACGGTCTTTGAACAGCGGATGCAGCCGCGCCGGGACCGGGCCAAGCGCGCTGTCTTTGCCGATCAAGGCCGCCGGAGTGCGATAGGTCTCGATCGCCTTTTGCAGCCAGTTGCCCCAGGTCGCATCGGCCCAGGAATAGCTGATAAAGGCCTTATAGCGGAACGCAGTCATGCAGCCCCTTCCCCGAAGCGATGATGACCAGCGACCCCAATCTTGCGGTGCCCTGCCGGGCCCTGATTGGTCATGGCTAAGAGCTTAACCGTAATCCGCGCCGCCGCAACCCGGTTTGGGCCACCCCTGCGCAAAACCGCAAGCTGCGCATTTACCGGCAAAGCCAAAGCTGGCACAAGGCGATCAGGTCGCACCATGCTTGATTCATTTGGGGAATCGTACCGCCTTGCCAAAGTGCAGCGGACGTATTCACCAGAACGAGGAGAAGTGCCATGATCCCGACCCGAACTGCCTTCGCCCTGCTGGGCGCTCTCAGCGGCCTTGCGCTGGCTGCCACCGCTCCGGTCGATGCTCGGCCCCGCAAGAAAGCCCCTACCCCAGCCGCAGTCACCCCCGCCGAAGTCCCGACCCCTAGCGCCGAAGAGCAGCGCGCAGCGGCCAATGCCGAGCAAGCCAAAGCCGCTCAGGCCCAGGCCCAAACCAACGCTGCCAACCAACAAGCCTATCAAGACGCGGTCAAAGCCCGCGACGAAAAGATCGCCCGCGAAAAAGCCGAATACGAAGCCGCCATGGCCAAGTGGAAAGCGGACACTGCGGCGTGTCAGGCTGGTGACGTGAGCAAGTGCGCGAAGGCGAATTGAGCTGAGCTAGGCTCGCCGCAAGGCCGGAACACCGCCCGCCCTAATCGGGGCGCGGCGGCGTTTTTGCGTGTGGGTGGGGGGCGTGATGGCCGTCACGGACGGGGGGTATAGGTTGGGGTATTTGGTCGGCACGAAATTGGAACAGGAGGACTTTCGTGCCAACCAAGCTCATTCGCCGCGACAAAACTGGTTCTGACAAAATCAGCACACGTATCACGGGCCCTTACCTGGCGCTTGTCGATGGCGTGTCCGGAAACGTGCAGACTCCCGGCTTCACTGAGGCCAAGATCGCTGAGCAGGCTGACAATGGCACGGACAGCTATGTCATCCGTTGGGTGTCATCCGCCGACATAGTCCCCGGTCAACAGTACGTGCTCCATTGGACCATCCAAGGAAAAGTCGGTGATGAGGTCGAGTACTTCATCGATCACGGCACGACTGTGGGCGTGGTGAAGTGGAAGTCGATCGCGAAAGACAAGATTCCACCATCCGGGACCAGGCCTGGCGATTCAACCGCGACGCAATCTGGCGCCATCTGGCGCAGCAACATCGCATTCACGGGGTAAGACCAATGTATCTCTCAAAATCAAAGCGTGAGTTTGCGGCCCTTGCATTGCTGGCCAGCACGGCACTTCCCGCGCATGCTCAGGATCGTGTCGCCGAGATCAAATCGGCAGAGGCCACAGCCCGTCCGATGATCACATCCACAACCGGGGACGGATCGGGCAGTCAACTCAACTCCGCATTTCGCTTGGTATCCTCGACCGACGAAACCGATGCCACATTCACCCTGTCGACGCAGGGCGAAGGCAAGGACGGGTTCACCAACTTCTCGTTTTCGGTCACTGCGACAGCGCCGCTCGACGAAGACACAGGGCGCGCGGCATTCATTACCGATGCTGGATTGCCAGGGCAGCTCTCGCTCGGCCTCAATCTGACCATGAGCTTCGTCAAGACGGATGACATTGTTTGGAACGACGACCAGATTGGCGCCTTGGAGATCAAGTCGAATCGTGCCTGCAAGGCCCTGCCGGCCAATGTTTCGCTTTCAGAAGAGAAGCTGATCGAAGCCTGTCAGCTTACGACCCCTTTCAGAAATCGCGAGAAAAAATTCCTATCTTCTGAAGAACTTAAATCGCTAGTTGGGTACTATCAGGGCCCAGTAAACCACCTGAAGTCCAAGCCCTACTTCGCACTCAGTTTGAATGGTACCGTCGGCACCGAAAAATTCGAATTCTTTGATCCGACCAGCCTCACGCCCGACGAAGCACGAAAAACCAGCTACTCGGCTTCGGCTTCGATCGGCTACCTTCCTCATCTCTCATCGAAGGTATTTCTCATTGGTGGATTTGAAGCCAAGCGCAGCTTTTCAGCACCAGACGATGAGACCTATTGTGCGACTGGTGGCACCGGCGCTTCGGTCAAGTGTGTGACTGGCCCGTTTGCGCCGCCCGTCATGGAACAGGACTACAAATTGAAGGGCACCGTCCGCGTTTCCTTCAATCTCCCGTTTGGGCCAAACGATGGCACGCCAATCGGAATCGATTTGAGCGGAGCCTTTGACTTCCACGATGACACCTGGGGGATGACTTTGCCGGTCTACTTCGTTCTCGACAAGGAGGGATCACTGACCGGCGGGATCAGGGCAGCCTATGACAGCAAGAAGGATGACTTTCAGGTTGGGGTGTTCATCGGAAAGTCATTCGGGTTCCTCAAACTCTAACCCCATCCACCAACGCCGCTCCCTCATCGGCGAACAACATTGACTCCCCTGGCCGCGCGCGCGAGGTCTGGGGTAGTCTATTTCGGACCTGGCGAAAGCTGGGCCGTTGCTGTTTCCAAGAGGATGTTCTGCCATGAAATCACGTTTTCTGATCGCCGGGGCCGCGCTCGCTGTGCTGGCGTTGCCGCTGGCCACTGCCCAATTGGGAGCGCAGGCTGCCACTGCTGTTGCGGGCAAGGCTGCCATCGGCACCTGGGGCTTTGACCTCAGCGGGCAAGACACCTCGGTCAAGCCGGGTGACGATTTCTTCCGGTTCGTATCGGGCAAGTGGGCTGACCGGACCGAAATCCCGGCTGACCGCGCCTCGTTCGGTTCATTCGATATCCTGCGCGATGCGACGCAGGATCAGGTCAAGAGCCTGATCACCGCCGCGCCGGCCGCCAGCAAGATCGGCGCGTTCTATTCCAGCTTTATGGATGAAAAGAAGCTTGAGCGGGTCGGCCTCGCCCCGCTGAAGCGCGATCTGGCCAAGCTCAATGCGATCAAGTCCAAGGCGCAGTTCACGCGGTTCATGGGCGCCTCCAACGGCGTGTTCGGAAGCTCTATCGTCGGCTTTGGGATCGGCGCGGATACAGCCAATCCGGAACTTAACGTGATTTACATGGGCCAGTCCGGTCTGGGTCTGCCGGAACGCGAATACTACTTCGCCGATCAGTTCAAGCCGCAGCGCGAGGCCTACAAGGCCTATATCGTCCGCACCATGACCACGATTGGCCACCCCGATCCGGCCAAGGCCGCCGATACGATCATGGGCTTTGAAACCGAAATTGCCTACAAGAGCTGGAAGCGGGCCGATCGCCGCCAGATCGAAAAGCTCAACAACCCGATGAGCAGCGCGGAACTCGCGACCTATGCACCGGGAATCGATTGGAACGCTTACTTCGCCGGGGCCAAGGTACCTGCGCAAAAGCGGTTGATCGTGGGCGAGAACACCGCGGTCAAGGCGCTCTCTGCGTTCTATGCCGAAACCCCGTTGGCGACGCTAAAGACATGGCAGGCCTTCCATATCGCCGATCAGGCATCGCCGTACCTGACCAAAGCGATGGTCGACAGCCGGTTCGAATATACCAAGACCCTGTCCGGGCAGACCGAGAACCGTCCGCGCTGGCGGCGCGGGGTTGATCTGGTGGGCGGGTCGCTGGGCGAGCTGGTCGGCCAGGACTATGTCAACAAGTTCTTCCCGGCTTCGTCCAAGGCCAAGATGGAATCGCTGGTCGCCAACCTCAAGGTTGCCATGGCCGGGCGGATCAAGGCCAATGACTGGATGAGCGCGCCGACCAAGGCGGCCGCGCTTGAAAAGCTCAACAAGATGGAAGTCATGGTCGGCTATCCCGACGAGTTCCGCTCCTATGCCGGGCTGACAGTGGTTCCGGGCGATCTGTATGGCAACGTCCAGCGCGCCGGGGCCTTCAATGCGGCTTACGAGTTGGCCGATCTGGGCAAGAAGGTCGACCGCAAGAAGTGGGGCATGAACCCGCAGACTGTGAACGCTTACAATGGCGGGCTGGAAAACAAGATCGTGTTCCCGGCTGCGATCCTGCAGCCCCCGTTCTTTGATCCCAATGCCGATGATGCGGTCAACTATGGCGCGATCGGCGGGGTGATCGGCCACGAGATCATCCACGGCTTTGACGATCAGGGCCGCAAGATCGACGCCACCGGCGCGGTCCGCGATTGGTGGACGGCCGAAGATGCCAAGCGCTTTGAAGAGCAAGCCAAGGTGTTTGGCGCGCAATATGCGCAGTTCGAAGTCGCCCCCGGCGCCTTCATCAATCCGGCGCTGTCGATGGGCGAAAACATCGCCGATCTGGGCGGGATCTCGGTCGCGCTTGATGCCTATCGCGCGTCGCAGGGCGGGAAAACGCCCCCGGTGTTCGATGGGATGACTGGTGAGCAGCGGTTCTTCGTCGCCTGGGGTCAGGTCTGGCGTTCCAAGATGCGCGAAGCCGCGCTGCGCAGCCAGGTCAACACTGGCCCGCACAGCCCCGGCATGTACCGGTCTTTTGCGCCGCTGCGCAATGTCGATAGCTGGTACACCGCGTTTGGCGTGCAGCCAGGCGAAAAACTCTACATCGCTCCCGAAAAGCGCGCCCGGCTCTGGTAAGCGCAGGCCGCGTTCAGTTGTAAGTCACAGGGGGCAGCGTTACGCTGCCCCCATTCGTTTCAGCAGATTGAGGATTCCCCCCGATGCGTAAGCTCACCCTCGTTTCACTTTCCGCTTTGGCTTTGGCCGGATGCGCCGCCGCCACTGCCGAACCCGCCGCTACGCCAGTTGCCACCGCCCCCCCGGTCGCCGCGCCCTATGCCCCGGTCATCCCCAAGGGCACCGGCATCTTCGCCGAGGCGTCGACGCTGCCGTTCCAGGCCCCCGATTTTGCGCGGATCAAGGAAAGCGATTACGAACCGGCGATCGAACAGGGTATTGCGATCAAGCTGGCCGAGATCGACGCGATCGCGAACAACCCCGCCGCGCCGACATTTGAAAACACCATGGTGGCAATGGAGAATGCTGGGTCGATGCTGACCCGGGTGACCTATGTGTTCGGCGCGCTGGTTTCGGCCAACACCAATGACGCGATGGACGGGATCGATTCGCGCACCTCGCCAAAACTGGCGGCGATGCGCGATGCGATCACGCTCAACCCCAAGCTGTTTGGCCGGATCAAGACGCTTTACGACAACCGCAACACCCTTGGCCTTGCGCCGGATCAGATCCAGGTAATCGAGCTGACCCACGATGACATGGTCCGCAACGGCGCCAATCTGGGCGGAGCAGACAAGGCCGCGCTGACCGATATCAACGGCCAGCTCTCCACTCTGACCACTGAATTTGGCCAGAAGCTGACCAAGGGCACCAAAGACGGCGCATTGGTGATCACCGACAAGCGTCAACTGGCCGGGCTCTCCCCCGCCGATGTTGCCGCGGCCGAAAAGAACGCCGCCGATCGTGGTCTGCCCAAGGGCAGCTATGTGCTGTCGATGCAGAACACCACGCAGCAACCGCTGGCACCCGCGCTGACCAATCGAGCCACGCGACTGGCGCTGTTTGAAAAGAGCTGGAACCGTTCCGAACGCGGCGATGCCAGCGATACCCGTCCACTGATCCTGAAAATCGCCGCCCTGCGCGCGCAAAAGGCCAAGCTGCTCGGGTTTGAAACCTACGCCGCCTATCAGCTGTCTGATCAGATGGCGAAGACCCCGGCGGCAGCGATCAGCTTCCTCGAAAGCTTCGTCCCCGCGCTCGGCGCCGCGCAAAAGCGCGATGCCGGTGAGCTCAATGCGCTGATCAAGAAGGAAGGCGGAAAGTTCCAGGTCGGCCCGGCCGATTGGGATCACTATGCCCAAAAGCTGCGCAAGCAGAAGTACAACCTCGATCAGAAGGAAGTGACGCCCTACCTTGAAATCACCAACGTGCTCGAAAACGGGGTGTTCTATGCCGCTGGCGAGCTGTGGGGGCTGACCTTCAAGAAGCGCAGCGACATTCCGGTCTATCACCCCGATGTGACGGTTTACACGGTCTATGATCAGGATGGTTCGGAGCTGGCGCTGTTCTATTTCGATCCGTGGAAGCGGGACAACAAGTCCGGCGGGGCGTGGATGTCAAACTTCGTCGATCAGAACGGTCTGACCGGAACCAAGCCGGTGATCTTCAACGTTTCGAACTACACCAAGCCCGCCCCCGGCCAGCCTGCGCTGGTCACCTGGGGTGATGCCAACACCATGTTCCACGAATTTGGCCATGCGCTGCACGGGATGCTGTCCAACCAGCGCTATCCTTCGATTTCGGGCACCAACACGGCGCGCGATTTTGTCGAGTTCCCCAGCCAGTTCTTCGAAAACTTCATGACCGAACCCAAAGTGCTGGCGAGCTTTGCCAAGCACTACAAAACCGGCGCGCCGATGCCGGCCAGCCTGATCGCCAAGATCGACAAGGCTTCCAAGTTCAACCAGGGCTATGAACTGGGCGAAGTGGTAACCGCGGCGCTGCTCGATATGAAATGGCACACCTTGAAGCCAGGCACGGTGGTCAGTGACGTCAATGCCTATGAAACGACGATCCTGACCGGGCTCGGCGCCAAGGGCCTGCAGATCGATCAGGTTCCGCCGCGCTATCGCACCAGCTATTTCCGGCACATCTGGGGCGGCGGCTATGCGGCGGGCTATTACGCCTACAGCTGGACCGAAATGCTCGATCACGATGCCTATGCCTGGTTCAACGAAAACGGCGGGATGACCCGTAAGAACGGCCAGCATATCCGCGATACGATCCTCTCGCAGGGTCATTCGAAGGACTACGGCGTGATGTACCGCAACTTCGCCGGGCGCGATCCGCAGGTCGAACCGATGCTGAAAGCGCGGGGATTGAAGTAAGGGTAAGCCGCTAGAAAGCGCATGGACTTCGACAGGCTCAGCCTGAGCGGGCGTTGGGTTTAAACCAATTTCCGCTCACCCTGAGCTTGTCGAAGGGTCACCCGCCGCGCTTGCCCCACTCATTCCGTCGCCAGCGCCCGCGCCCCGGCCTCACCCAGCCAGCGCGCCCGCACCTTCCAGACCCGTGCGATCGCCGCTTCGCTCAGCGCCACATCCGGCGATCCATCAGCAGCGATAACGCCGCCGTCCAGCACTACCACCCGGTCGGCATGGTTCATCGCCTGCGCCAGATCGTGCAGCACCAGCACCACGCCTGCGCCCTGCCCGGCCAGGGTTCGGAATTGCCGGAGCAGCGCCAGTTGATGCGCGAGATCCAGATTGGCCAGCGGCTCATCAGCCAGCAGCCAGCGTGGCTCACCCGCCAGCACCCGCGCCAGCAGCGCGCGGGCCTGTTCGCCGCCCGATAGTTGCGACATTGGCCGGGCCCGGAACGGCTCCAGATCGAGCGCTGTCAGCGCCGCTTCCACTGCCGCCCGGTCGGCCGCAATCCCGGCGCTCCATGGCAGGCGGCCCAACCCGGCCAAAGTCTCGACAGACAGATCCCAAGCCACTTCGCCCTGCTGCGGCAGATAGCCCAGCGCGCGGGCTCGCTCGCGCGGAGTCAGCGTGGTCAGCGGTGCGCCATCGAGCGCCAGCGCGCCGCGGGCCGGCTCCAGCAGTCCCGCGAGGCAACTGAGCAAGCTCGATTTGCCTGCGCCGTTGGGGCCGCAAATCGCGGTCACTTCGCCGGGATTGAGTGTCAGCGAAACGCCGTTCAGCCGCCCGGTCAGGGACAGGTTCTGCGCGGCCAGGCTCATGCCAACCCCCGGCGCATTCGCAGCAACAGCCCCAGGAAAAACGGCGCACCCAGCAGCGAGAGCGCGATCCCCAGTCGCAGTTCGCTGGCCATGGGTAACACCCGGCACAGGCAGTCTGCCACCAGCAGCAGCAGCGCGCCCGCCAAAGCGCTCGGCAGGATCAGGCTGCTCGGCCGCCGGTCGGTAAAGCGGCGCAGCAGGTGCGGCACGATTAGTCCGACAAAGCCGATGATCCCCGCCGCCGCAACGCCCGCGCCAACCGTCAGCCCGACGCCCGCGATCATCAACAGCTGCAAGCGGCGCGGATCGACGCCGAGCGACCGGGCCGCGGCATCGCCGAGGCTGAGCGCATCGAGCGACCGGCCCGCGACCCACAGAACGGCGATCCCGGCCATGGTCAGCGGCACGGCAAACAGCACATCGTTCCACGACCGATCGGTCAGCGCACCCATCAGCCAGGTGACAATCTCACTGAGCGCGAATGGCGTGGGGGACAGGCTGATCGCAAGGCTCATCAGCGCGCCGGCGAGGCTGGCAATCATCATCCCGGCCAGCGTGAACAGCATCACCGATCCGCTGCGCCCGGCGATCAGCGTCAGCAGCGCCATCGCGCCGGCCGCGCCCGTCAGCGCGAACAACGGCAAGGCCCAGCCCGTGCTGGCCCAGCCGGTCCAGAAACTCAGCACCGCGCCCAAGGCTGCGCCGGGAGCGATCCCGAACAGCCCCGGATCGGCCAACGGATTGCGCAAGTAACCCTGCATCGCCGCCCCCGCCGCGCCGAGGCCAGCGCCCAGCACGACCGCCAGAATAGCGCGTGGAAGCCGCAGTTCGGTCAGGATTATCAGCGCATTGGGCGGCAAGTCTGCAAACGGATCGAGCCACACCCGGCCCGCCAGCAAGGACAACGGCAAGGCGAGCGCGAGCGCGGCAAGGAGGAGCGGGATCGGGCGGTTCATAGACTGCGCCTTACTGCACCCAGCCGCTCGGCGGTGCGAATGATTGTTGGCCCGCCGCACCATAGCAGCACCGGATCGAGCCGCTCGCGCCGGGTGCCGGTCAGTGCCGCCAGTGCCGGGTGGGCCAGCATCCGGTCTTCGTTGCCGAGCGCCGAGCCTGCCGCAAAGATCAGCTGCGGCGGATCGGCCAGCACTTGTTCCAGCGGCATCAGATCGGCCTGCCCCAGCCCGCGCGCGGCGGCGGCATTGGCAAAGCCGGTCCGCGCCAGCAGTTCGGCGATCAAAGTGTTGGGCCCCGGCACGATCCCACCGCCTTGCCAGACCAGCGCCGATATAGGCGCACCCGGTGGTGGTGCCGCCCGGGCCAGGGCCGCATCGATCCGCGCCACCAACGCCTCACCGCGTTCGGGATGCCCGGCCAGTGCGGCCAGGCTGCGAACCTGCGCCTTGCTCTCGTCCACCGTCCGCGCGATCCCGATCCGCTCCAGCCGCAGCCCCAATCGGCCCAGCGCCGAGACGGTCGCGGGGCTGATAAAGGTCGCCCCGACCACCAGATCGGGCCGCAGCGTCAGCAGTTCCTCGACAGAGCCTGACGTCGCCGGAAAACGCCGCGCGTTGGCCAAGTCCATCGAACTGGCCGCCGGATCGTGGCTGTAGCTGGAAATCGCCAGCAACTGCGCCGGATCGGCCACCTCGGCTAGGATCGCGTCGGTGCAGGGGTTCAGACTGACGATGGTGGGCAAGCGGTGCCCCGCTTCCCGTACTGGCGCAGGCGAACAAGCCGCCAGCATCAGCACGAGCAGCGGGGCGATCCGGATCACCACTTCAGCCGAACACCGGCATAGGCGGAGCGGCCATAGGTGCCGTAATCAGCGACGGTTTCATACTGCGCATCGGTGACATTCTCGATCCGTCCATAGAGCTCGAAATGCTCGCCGATCGGCAAGCTGGCACGCAGGGTGACCAGCGCATGACCATCAATCGCGGTGAAATTCTCACGATCGTCAAAGCTGTCCCCGACCAGCCGCAGATCGGCCCCCAGCGTCAGGTCATGGAACGGCGTAACCCAATCCAGCGAGGCGCTGAGTGCATGACGCGGGCGGCGCGCCAGTTGTTTGCCGTTTGCCCGATTGGTGGCATCGAGGAAGGTGTAAGCGCCGCGGACTGACAGCTGTTCTGTCAGGCCAGCCGCTGCTTCAACTTCAAAGCCCTGCGCCCGGGCGCGGCCCACGTTGAAATAGCCGGTTGGCGAAACGTAATCGATCAGGTTGGTGCTATCGCGCCGGAACAGCGTGACTGCAAAGTGCCGCATCCCAGCAGAGTTGTTGCCGCGATCACCCAGCTCAATCCCGAAATCGGCCGACGTGCTAGTTTCGGGCTTCAACGCGAGATTGCGGCCATAGCCGTAAAGCTGGCTCAGCGTCGGGGCCTTGAACCCTTCACCAAAGCTGGCCTTGATCCGCCACATCCCGCCGATATTCAGGCTGGCATTGCTGCCCAGCGTCCATTGGCTGCCATAGCGGTCATGATCGGTCAGCCGCGCGCCGGCGGTCAGCTTGAGCGGACCAGTATCCAGCCGCAGCAGGCCATACCCGCCCGATTGCCGCGCGGTATTGCGCGGATCATAAGTGGTCGAGTACCGCGTCCATTCGCTGTCCGCTCCGAAATCGATCGAAAAGGCATCGCTCAGCGACACCATCCCGGTCAGGTCCGCGCGCAGACTGCGGCCTGCGGTTTCAAAGCCTGGCGCAGAACCATAAGTCGGGTCAAAATAGGCCCGCCGCGTGTCTGACAGCGCGACACCGCCGCGCAGATTAAACCCATCGCCCTGGTATTCCAGCCCGGCCCGGCCACTGCCCTGCCGGGTGGTCTGATACTCCGGCGTATCGGCAAAGGCGTAAGTCGGGAACGGATAGCCATCGAATTCGATCCGGCTATCGGCATAGCGCCCAGCAACGGTGGCCGAGAGCCCTTCCGTCAGCTCCAGCTTGCCGCGCAAGCCCAGCCGCCATTGCCGGAACGCATCGGCTTCTGCACCGGGGGCATAGGCCGAAATGCCATCACTGGAAACGTATCCACCATAGGCGGTAACGGCATAGCCATCGCCCTGCTGGCCCAGCATCAGATCGGCGCTGGCGGTATCGTGCGCGCCGTATTCCAGCCCACCCGCGACCCCGCTGAAGTCCGCGCTGGTCACCGCCAGCACGCCGCCAATGGCATCAGAGCCCCATGCGACCGAGTTCGATCCGCGCAGCAGTTCAATCTTGCCAATCCCGCCGGGCAACATGGTGCCAAAATCAAATCCGCCAGACGGCGCGGCGGCATCGGCCATCCGCACGCCATCGATCATCACCACGAGTTGTTCGGAATTGGCGCCGCGCACGAACAGGCTGGTCTGGCTGCCAAGCGGGCCGCTGCGGGCGAGGGTTACGCCGGGCAGGCGCTCAAGCACGCGGGTCAGGTCTGGACCCTGGACCTGCTGGATTTCATTAGAACTGACGACGCTAATCGACTGGCCGCTGCTGTCCAGCCGTTCGCTTCGGCCGGTGGCGACCACAGTGATGAAGTTGTCACGGAGTGGATGGGTCAGGATGATTTCGACCGGCTTCTCGTCGTCCTGCTGCGCCTCCTGCGCGAACGCAGGCGTGGCCAGACAGAGCGAACAACTCAGCAAATACAGATATTTCATAAACATTCCTCAAGCCATTGAACGAACGCCGTCCATGGCGAGGCTGCCCGCACGAAATCGCGAGCCCCTGCTTACACCCGGTACACCCCGCCCGGCTGCGGAACGACCGTCACTGGCAGGTCTCCTGGCTCCCGGATCAATGCTTTGCGCCTGTCTTCCCAGCCCTAAGGCCAGTGACGTGAGCGGCGCATCGCTCCCCGGTCACAGTTGCGGGGGCAGCGCAGGTGCTTCACCTGCTTCCCTCTTAGGTCTGCTTTCGCAGACAACCGATGACGTGGAAGCGCCCCTACGCCCGCAATCGCAGGGATGCAAGTTGGGCCTATTTTAACCGCTTAGCGTTATGCCCGCAGTCCGTCCCGGTTCGGCACGGCGCGATTTGCGCGGTGGCCCGGCGGGCGCCCCATCCGCTACGCGCGAAGGCGCGTAACCCGAACCACGAGTCTTGATGCACCAGCCACCCGCCCTTCCCTATGAACCCAGACCGCGCGATTTTGGCGCGCGGTACAAGCGGCGCGGCGCGCGCACGCTGGGAATGCGCGGGCTCCGCAAGCATTGGGGCCGCCGCGCGCTGGTGCTGCTGGCGGCGATGGCGGTTCCGGCGCTGGCCGCGCCGACCGATTGGCGGCCGTTCGATATCGGCAATGCCGGAAGCACCGATCTGGCGCTGGAGCCAATGCCGTTTGAGCAGGTCGGCGGCAGCTTTCCCGGTTCCGCCTTTTACTACGTGGCGGTCACCGAGGAACTGGCGCCGGGCTATGACGTGCTGGCCACCGACGGCGCCGAAACTGCTCTGGTCGATTTTGCCGGGGGGCCAGTGGCGCGCGCGATGCGGTTCGATCTTTCGGGGGTTGATCGCGGCCGCGCGGCCGAATGCCTGACCGCCGCGGTCTATTACGAAGCCGCCAGCGAGCCCGATCAGGGCCAGCGCGCAGTGGCGCAGGTCGTGCTCAACCGGGTGGCGCATCCGGCCTATCCCAACACCGTCTGCGGGGTGGTCTATCAGGGCAGCGAGCGCAGCACCGGCTGTCAGTTCAGCTTTACCTGCGATGGCGCCCTGGGCCGCCGTCCCAACCCGTTCTTCTGGGAACGCGCCCGCCGCACTGCGATTGGCGCGCTATCGGGCTATGTCGAACCCAGCGTTGGCCTGGCCACGCATTACCACACGATCCAGATCCATCCCTATTGGGCACCCAGCCTCAACCCGATCGCCGTGATCGGCGCGCACCGGTTCTACAGCTTCAAAGGCAAGGCCGGGCAGGCCGGGACATTCCGCTTTGCCTATGCCGGGGGCGAGCCGATGGCGGTTCCCCACGCCCGCAACCCGGCGGCCGACAAGACCCCCGATCCGGCGCTCGATCCACTGGCCCTGCAGAACAGCTATGACACCGGGTTGCAGAGCGCGGCGCAAAGCAATCCGGGCTTGAGCCAGCCCGGCGATACCGGTCAGGCCCCGGTCCGCCCGGCCCCGGCTCCGCGCTATGCCCCCGATGTCGAAAGACGCGGCGGCGACAAGCAATACAGCGGTGACAAGCTGCCCGGGAGCCATGGCGTGAAGCCTGAGTTTGAGAATTCGGGCAAATGGATCGGCCAACCTGGGGGCTGACCGCGGGCTGACCGCTATCCTTGGTAAAGGACTTGGCAACCAAAGCCAGACACTAAGACTTAGCGGCCCCGCGCTATAGCGGTCGTCCAAGTCGCATAGCTGAGAACACAACAATATGACGCTTCGTTTTGCCGCCGCGCGCCCCGCGGCGTTGACCTATCCCTTTGCCCGCACACAGGTGGTGCGGATCGCGGCCCACCCGGCCAATGACAACGACGACGAAGGCCAGCGCGACGCTGTGCTGCGCGCAGCGCTGAAGCACTTCGCCAGCCTAGGTCTGGCCGCGGCTTCCGATGCCCGCGACAAGGCCCGGACTGCCTACTATGCTGGCAAGCGCGATGATTATCGCCACTGGCTCGGCATCTGCCGAACGCTCGATCGCCGGATGGCGGTGGCGCTTGGCAGCAATCTGGCGAAACGCGGGCGCTGAGCGCCAGCCTCAAATCCAAAACAGGAAAACCGTCACCCTGAACTTGGTTCAGGGCCCATCTTGCCGCGCGTCCGGAGCGAGTTGGCGAAAGCCAACCGATCGGCTCTGCTGCCCAACTGCGCTCCGACCTGAGCCTAGAAATGGGCCCTGAACCAAGTTCAGGGTGACGGAAGGGGTTTGATTGCGAGTGCCTGGATAAGCTCCGATGATCGTTCGGTCCCATGCCTCCACGCACTATTGCAATTGCGAACTATTATCATAAAATAGTTGATCCTACGCCCTTTTACCGGGTTGCAATCACCATTTCGCCAGCCTAGTGCAGTCCAGTTCACCGGGCTTCTGATCCCTGCGGGATGGGATGGATTGCCTTGCAGCGTAACGCGCCAGCCGCGATCCCGCATCCAGGGAAGGACCAGTTCGCACTATGGCTCGCAAGAAGATCGCGCTTATCGGCGCAGGCATGATCGGTGGCACGCTTGCTCACCTCGCCGCGAAGAAGGAGCTGGGCGATATCGTCCTGTTCGACATTGCCGAAGGCATTCCTCAGGGTAAGGCGCTCGATCTGGCGCAGTGCGGCCCCGTCGAAGGTTTTGATTGCAATATCAAGGGCACCAACGACTATGCCGATATTGCCGGGGCCGATGTTATCATCGTCACCGCCGGCGTTCCGCGCAAGCCGGGGATGAGCCGCGACGATCTGCTCGGCATCAACCTTTCCGTGATGAAAGCGGTCGGCGCCGGGATCAAGGCCCACGCCCCTGACGCTTTCGTGATCTGCATCACCAACCCGCTCGACGCGATGGTCTGGGCGCTGCGTGAATTCAGCGGCCTGCCGCACAACAAGGTGGTCGGCATGGCCGGGGTGCTCGATAGCGCCCGTTTCGCCACCTTCCTTGCCTGGGAATTCGGCGTCTCGGTCAAGGACGTCAACGCCTTCGTGCTCGGCGGCCACGGCGATACCATGGTGCCAGTGCTCGAATATTCGACGATCAGCGGCGTGCCTGTCACCGATCTGGTCAAGCTGGGCAAATCAACCAAGGCCCGGCTCGACGAAATCGTTGCCCGGACCCGCGCGGGCGGCGGCGAAATCGTTGGCCTGCTCAAGACCGGCTCAGCCTACTACGCCCCCGCCACCAGCGCGATCGCGATGGCCGAAGCCTATCTGGGTGACCAGAAGCGGATCATGCCTTGCGCGGTCTACGTCGACGGCCAGTACGGCCTCGACGGGCTGTATGTCGGCGTGCCGGTAGTCATCGGTGCGAACGGCGCTGAGGAAGTGGTCGAAATCGCGCTGGACGATGAGGCCAAGGCCAACTTCGCCGTTTCGGTGAACGAAGTGCGCGGGCTGCTGACCGCGTGCAAGGCCATCGAGCCGAGTCTGGGTTGATGCGCGCGCCTCCTGTCCTGACCGCGGCGCTTTGCCTGTTCGCGCTGGCCATTCCGGCTGGCGAGGCGGTTGCTCAGGCCCCAAAGACTTCCGAGCAAGGCGGCATCGGTTCTCAGCCGGCAAGCGTTGGCGAAATCGTCGCTGCTGCGGAAGACTGCGTCAAGTTCGTCAAGCATCATGGCCAGGTCGATACCGACGGACTGAAGAAAGCAGGTTGGCAATTCGGCGGCAAGGAAGACGTGAAGGCTGGCGCGGTGATGCCGGCCAACACGATGGTCATCCTTGGGAAGGGCAATGTCGTCATGATCCTGCGACATACTGGCCTTTCAGCGACCTGCCAGACGGTCGGCCGGGTCGCTGATCTGGCTCTTGTCGCTGATGTTCGATCGGGCGTAGGTGCCGCGCTTGGTGCCAAACCGGCAAAGGATTACAAGGGCGACGATGCGTTCAAAGCCTCGATGGTGGCTCGTACGGGGCCCAAAGCCCTTGACGACATGCTGATCAGCGATGTGGCGCGCTTTACAGTGGCCGGAATCGCAAAAGGCGAAACCAAAATCGTCAGCATGATTATGGCCCCCAGAATTCTGGATTAAGTTTCAGTCAAAAGCACAACGCCCAAGAGCAGCAAGTGAAAGCAAGCAACGATGTCGATCCTGATCAATAGCCACTTCAATGCCGCGCTCCGCTCCACCGCCGCCGCCGCGCTTGCCGCTGCCGCACTCGTTTCCGCTCCGGTTCAGGCTAAAGACTTTGTCGTCGTTGAATCACCAGAGATTTTTGCCGCCTATCAGGCGATATGCCTGGCCAATCCGGGCAACCTTGATGCCCAGATCGCCACTGCCAAGGCTGCGCCTTACGGCTTCACGCTGGCCGAAACGTCGGACGATGGCTCGCAGCGGTTTGAGAACGATCGCCTGTTCGCGGCGATGCGCAAGGATGCCAAGAACCACTTCTGCATGGTCGGCGGCCGCCTGGCCGAAGGCACTTCGCTCGAAACCGGCTCGGCAGCAGGTGCCTCGGTGCTGGATAAAAAGGGGGCGCGGATGACCAGTAGCGCGACGATGGTTATGTGGTCTGATGTCGCGGTCAAGCCAATCACGATCTATATGTACACCCACACCGTCCAAGGGCCGATCACGATCGGATCGTTCCTGACCGGCGTGCAACAGGGCAAATGATGCGGCCGCGTCGCCTTGCGTTACTGGCCCAGCCTTCAATCTAATCGCGAATTCTAGGAACTCTGAACCATGTCGATCCTGATCAACAAGAACACCAAGGTCATCACGCAAGGGATGACGGGCGCCACCGGCACGTTCCACACCGAGCAGGCGCTGGCCTATGGCACGCAGATGGTTGGCGGGGTGACCCCCGGCAAGGGCGGCACCACCCACATCGGCCTGCCCAACTTTGACACCGTGGCCGAGGCCAAGGCGGTCACCGGCGCGACCGCCAGCTGCATCTATGTGCCGCCGCCGTTCGCCGCGGATTCGATCCTGGAAGCGATCGACGCCGAGATGGAACTGATCGTCTGCATTACCGAAGGCATTCCGGTGCTCGACATGGTCAAAGTCAAGCGCGCCTTGGTCGGCTCCAAGTCGCGCCTGATCGGCCCGAACTGCCCCGGCGTGCTGACCCCGAACGAATGTAAGATCGGGATCATGCCCGGTTCGATCTTCAAGAAGGGCTCGGTCGGCGTTGTCTCGCGCTCGGGCACGCTGACCTATGAAGCCGTGTTCCAGACCAGCCAGATTGGGCTTGGCCAGACCACCGCAGTCGGGATCGGCGGCGATCCGGTCAACGGGACCAACTTCATCGACATGCTCGAACTGTTTCTGGCCGACGATGCGACCAAGTCGATCATCATGATCGGCGAGATTGGCGGCAGCGCAGAAGAAGAAGCCGCGCAGTTCATCGCTGACGAAGCCAAGCGCGGCCGCAAAAAGCCGATGGTCGGGTTCATCGCTGGCCTCACCGCGCCTCCGGGCCGCCGGATGGGCCACGCCGGCGCAATCGTTTCGGGCGGACAAGGCGGCGCGGAAGACAAGATCGCGGCGATGGAAGCCGCCGGGATCCGCGTCTCACCCTCGCCCAGCGAATTGGGCGTCACGCTCGATGCGCTGCTGAAAGAACTGGTCTGAGTAGTTACCCCTGCCCCCGGTTCAGGCCGGGGGCAACCATACCTCGGGCATCTGCGTTTTCCTCCCCGGGAGCGCACTCGCCCCAGCAACGTGAAGCGGAAAGGGCTGCCTGCGATGGGCACTGAAAGCCACGAATTCCTGCCCGAGTCAGATGACTCTGGCCACCAACCGGGGCCCAGCTGGGGCAAGCCGGATTGGCGCAGCGCGGGCGATGACCTGACGCAGGCGCTTGATCCCACCGCAATGCAGGTGGCGATCAAGGCGGCGGCGGCGAAGGCTGGCGCGGCGCTCGATCCGCGCGCGGTGGAAGAAGCTGCGGCGGATTCGATCCGGGCGATGATGCTGGTCCGCACCTACCGGGTGCGCGGGCATCTGGGTGCCGATCTCGATCCGCTGGGGCTCAGCCACCAAAACCTGCCGGCCGATCTTGACCCCGCTTACCACGGATTTTCCGGCGAAGCGCTCGACCGCAAGGTTTACTTGGGCGGCACGCTCGGCCTTGAATGGTCGACGCTGCGCGAACTGGTCGATATCCTGAAGCGCAATTACTGCGGCAAGGTCGGCTTTGAATATATGCATATCGCCGATGTCGAAGAGCGCCGGTTCATTCAGGACCGGATCGAAGGCGGCGACAAATCGATCGACTTCACCCCCGAAGGCAAGAAGGCGATCCTGCAGGCCGTTGTGCGCGGCGAGCAGTACGAGAAATTCCTCGGCCGCAAATATGTCGGCACCAAGCGGTTCGGGCTCGATGGCGGGGAATCGATGATCCCGGCGCTCGAAGCCGTGATCAAATATGGCGGTTCGCGCGGGGTCAAGGAAATCGTCTATGGGATGTCCCATCGCGGCCGCCTCAACGTGCTCGCCAATGTGCTGGCCAAGCCTTACCGGGTGATCTTCCATGAATTTTCGGGCGGCACCGCCAATCCCGAAGATGTCGGCGGATCGGGCGATGTCAAATACCACCTCGGCACCAGCGCCGACCGCGAATTTGACGGGATCAAGGTTCACATGAGCCTGCTACCCAACCCCAGCCACCTCGAAACCGTTGACCCGATCGTGCTGGGCAAGACCCGCGCCAATCAGGCGTTCCGCGATGATATCGGACCGGGCAAGCACAAGCAGGTGCTGCCGGTGCTGATCCACGGCGACGCCGCTTTTGCCGGGCAAGGGATCGTCTGGGAATGCTTCGGCTTTTCCGGCGTCAAAGGTTACAACACCGGCGGCTGCATCCATTTCATCATCAACAACCAGATCGGCTTCACCACCAGCCCGCAGTATTCGCGCGGATCGCCCTATCCATCGGACGTGGCCAAGGGCGTTCAGGCGCCGGTGCTCCACGTCAACGGCGATGATCCCGAAGCGGTGACTTTCGCCTGCAAGCTGGCGATCGATTACCGCCAGACCTTTGGCCGCGATATCGTGGTTGATATGTGGTGCTACCGCCGGTTCGGCCACAACGAGGGCGATGAGCCCGGCTTTACCCAGCCGCTGATGTACCAGAAAATCCGCGCGCACCCCCCGGTCAGCAAGCTCTATGCCGACCGATTGGCCAAGGACGGCGTGATCGACGCCAGCTATGCCGCCGAAGTGGAAACCCACTTCATTGCCAGTCTGGAACAGGAATTCGACGCCTCCAAGAGCTACAAGTCGAACCAGGCCGATTGGTTCGGCGGGCGCTGGTCGGGGCTTCACGCGCCGGCCGATCCGGAAACCGCACGGCGCAATGTGCCCACCGGGATTGAGGCCAAGCTGTTTGACAGTCTGGGCCGCACCCTGACTACGGTTCCGGACACGATCCAGATCCACAAGACTTTGGCACGGGTGCTGGATGCCAAGCGTGAGATGTTCACCAGCGGCACCGGGTTTGATTGGGCGACCGGCGAAGCGCTCGCCTTTGGCTCGCTGTTGTCCGAAGGTTACGGCGTGCGCTTGTCCGGCCAGGATTCGGGCCGCGGCACCTTCAGCCAGCGCCATGCGGTGTGGGTCGATCAGACCGACGAGCACAAATATGTGCCACTGCGCACACTGCCCCACGGCAAGTTCGAAGTGCATGACAGCCCGCTGAGCGAATACGGCGTGCTCGGCTTTGAATATGGTTATGCCAGCGCCGATCCCAAATCGCTGGTATTGTGGGAAGCCCAGTTCGGCGATTTCGCCAATGGCGCGCAGATCGTGATCGATCAGTATATCGCCAGTTCGGAATCGAAGTGGCTGCGCGCCAACGGCCTCGTCATGCTGCTGCCGCATGGCTACGAAGGTCAGGGTCCGGAGCACAGTTCGGCCCGGCTCGAACGTTTCTTGCAGATGTGCGCGCAGGACAATATCCAGGTCTGCAATATCACCAGCCCGGCCAACTATTTCCACGTGCTGCGCCGCCAGATGCACCGCAGTTTCCGTAAACCCCTGATCATCATGACGCCCAAATCGCTTTTGCGCCACGCGATGGCCAAGAGCGATGCCAGCGAGTTCATCGGCGCAGCGCACTTCAAGCGGATCCTGTCAGATCGCGGCGGGGCCGAGGACAAGGATACCCGGCGGGTGATCCTGTGCTCGGGCAAGGTCGCCTATGACCTGATGGAAGCCCGCGATGCCGCTGGGGTGGCCGACACGCAGATCATCCGGCTGGAACAGCTCTATCCGTTCCCAGGCGAGCCATTGGCGCTGCGCTTTTCCAAAATGCCAGGCCTCGAAGAGGTTGTTTGGTGTCAGGAAGAGCCGAAGAACAACGGTGCCTGGTCGTTCGTCGAGCCGTTCATCGAAGAGTCGCTGATTGATGCCAAGCGTAAGGTCACCCGTCCGCGTTACGCTGGTCGCGCCGCCAGTGCCTCGCCTGCTACTGGCCTCGCCAGCCGCCATGCCAGCGAGCAAGCCGCCCTGATCAGCCACGCTTTGGGCCTGTCGGTCCGTTCTGAAATTCGTCGCCGTAAAAAGGCTTGAGGAAACAGCAAGATGTCCACCGAAGTCAAAGTCCCGACCCTGGGCGAATCCGTTGCCGAAGCCACGATTGGCGAATGGCTCAAGCAGCCCGGCGAAGCCGTGGCGCTCGACGAGCCGATTGCCAGCCTTGAGACTGACAAGGTCGCCGTCGAAGTCGGCGCGCCTGCGGCTGGCGTAATGGGCCAGTTCCTCGCGCAGGTCGGTGATAACGTCGCGGTTGGCGCGGTGATCGCCACGATTGAAGCTGGCACCGGCACTGCCCCGGCGCCCGCCGCGATTGCGCCGGCCAAGGTTGTGGCCGCTCCCGTTGTTGCCGCCGCTGTGCCGGTAGCCGCTGCGCCAGTCGCCGCTGCGCCAGCGTCCGAAGCCGCCACGCTCTCCCCGGCTGTGCGCCGTGCGGTGCTGGAACACGGGATCGATCCCGGCACGGTCAAGGGCTCTGGCAAGGACGGCCGGATCACCAAGGAAGACGTGGTCAGCGCTGCTGCGGCGAAAAGCGCTGCTCCGGCTCCCGCCTTAGCTGCAGCAATTGCAGCCCCCGCCCCCGCAGGCACACGCGGCGAGGAACGGGTCAAGATGACCCGCCTGCGCCAGACCGTCGCCCGCCGCCTGAAAGAAGCGCAGAACACCGCCGCGCTGCTCACCACTTTCAACGATTGCGACATGAGCGCAGTGATGAAGGCGCGCGATACCTTCCGCGAAAGCTTTGAGAAGAAGCACGGCGTGCGGCTCGGCTTCATGAGCTTTTTCGCCAAGGCGGCCTGCCTCGCGCTCAAGGATTTCCCAGCGGTCAACGCCCGGATTGAAGGTGAAGAGATCATCTATCACCCCTACGTTGACCTCTCGGTTGCGGTTTCGGCCCCCAATGGGTTGGTCGTGCCGGTGGTTCGCGATGTTCAGGCGATGGGCTTTGCCGATATCGAAAAAGCGATCGCGGCGCTGGGCAAAAAGGCCAAGGACGGCAGCCTGACCATGGCCGATATGGCCGGCGGCACCTTTACCATTTCAAACGGCGGCGTGTTCGGCGGGCTGATGTCCACCCCGATCATCAACCCCCCGCAATCGGCCGTGCTCGGTCTGCACCGGATCGAAGACCGGCCTGTCGTCCGCGACGGCCAGATCGTGATCCGCCCGATGATGTATCTGGCGCTCAGCTATGACCACCGCCTGATCGATGGGCGCGAAGCGGTGACCGCGCTGAAGACGATCAAGGAAGCGATCGAGGATCCGACCCGGTTGTTGATTGATTTGTAAAGGCTGACGTTGCGCAACATCCTTCGACAGGCTCAGGATGAGCGGGTGTTGCGAGAAAACCAATTGTACAAGGCCCGCTCAGGCTGAGCTTGTCGAAGCCCGCGCGCCACGGAGGCCACCATGGCAGAATACGATTACGACGTGATCTTCATCGGGGCCGGACCCGGCGGCTATGTCGGCGCGATCCGCGCTGCGCAGCTGGGGCTGAAGACGGCTTGCGTGGAGAGCCGCGAGACGTTGGGGGGGACCTGCCTAAATGTCGGGTGCATTCCTTCCAAGGCGCTGCTGCATGGATCGGAAAAGTTTGAGGAAGCCGCCAATGGAACCCTCGCCCGCTATGGCGTCAAGCTGGGCAAGGTTGAGCTCGATCTGGCGGTTCTGCAGGCGGACAAGGCCGAAGCCGTCAAGGGCCTGACCAGTGGGATCGAATTCCTGTTCAAGAAGAACAAGGTCGACTGGCTGAAGGGCACCGCCGCGTTCAAGGACGCGCATACTGTGACCGTCGCGGGCAAGGACTATTCCGCCAAGGAAGTGGTGATCGCCACCGGTTCCAGCGTCACGCCGCTGCCGGGTGTCGAGGTTGATAACGACAAGGGGATCATCGTCGATTCCACCGGCGGGCTCGCGCTCGACAAGGTGCCCGCGCACATGGTGGTGATTGGCGGCGGGGTGATCGGGCTGGAGCTCGGCTCGGTCTGGCGCCGTTTGGGCGCGAAAGTCACCGTGGTCGAATACCTCGATGCGCTGCTGCCCGGAATGGACATGGATGTCCGCAAGGACGCCGCCAAGATCTTCAAGAAGCAGGGCATGGAATTGCGGCTCGGCACCAAGGTGACCGGCGCTACGGTCAAGGGCAAGAAGGCCACGCTGACGCTCGAACCCGCCAAGGGCGGCGCGGCCGAAACGCTGGAGGCGGACTGCGTGCTGGTCGCAATCGGCCGCCGTCCCAATGTCGAAGGCCTGGGCATCGAAGCCATCGGGCTAGCGCTCAACGCGCGCGGGCAAATTGACACCGCTCCTGATTTCCGCACCAGCGTCGATGGCGTGCGCGCGATCGGCGATGTGATCCCCGGCCCGATGCTGGCCCACAAGGCCGAGGACGAGGGCATTGCCGTGGCCGAATACATCGCCACCGGGATCGGCATCGTCAATCACGCGGTGATCCCGGGCGTGGTCTATACCAACCCCGAATTTGCCGGCGTCGGCCTGACCGAGGAACAGGCCAAGGAACAAGGGCTCAGCATCAAGGTCGGCAAGTTCCCGATGATGGCCAACAGCCGCGCCAAGACCAACCATGAGCCCGATGGCTTTGTCAAAGTGATCGCCGACGCCGCGACCGACAAGGTACTGGGCGCCTGGATCATCTCGACCCTGGCCGGAACGATGATCGCCGAAGTCGCGCTGGCGATGGAATTCGGCGCTACATCCGAAGACATCGCCTATACTTGCCACGCCCACCCGACCCATGCCGAAGCCGTCAAGGAAGCCGCCATGGCGGTGACCGGCAAACCGATCCACATCTGAACCAATGCGGGGCAAGACCCTTCGACAGGCTCAGGGTGAGCGGAGTAAGTAGTTGACTCCGGTTCCCGCTCAGCCTGAGCCTGTCGAAGGCCCCGCCTTCTAGCATCAAGGATATCCCAATGGCTGACGCCCAATCTATCACCCTGAAATTCACCCAAGACGAACTCGAGATGCTGGTCGATGCGCTCGAAGTCGATCTGGAAGGCTATGCCGAAGCCGCCAAGGAGGCGCGGATGAACAACAGCCGTGAAGACATCGTGACCTTCACCGAAGCCGCCACGCGCGTCCAGATGCTGATGGACAAGCTGCGCGAGCACATCGAGGAATAGGGCGGCATGGCCGCGCGCCATCTGATGCAGCGCTTTGCCCGCTGGCATATCTGGCTGGGCTGGCTGGCGGCAATCCCGCTGGTGCTGTGGACCGTCAGCGGCCTGTTCATGGCGCTCCGCCCGATCGACCAGGTGCGCGGCGCTGCCCTGCGCGCCGAAGCAGCGCCGCTCGATACCGCCAAACTGGTTATTCCGACCCTGACCGAGCCTGCCAGCAAGCTGGCGCTGATCGACGAGGGCGGTCGGCCGGTGTGGGTGGCGAGTTTTAGCGATCAAGGCGCGGGTCGGTGGTCTGCTGCCGATGGCAAATCGCTCGGCCCGGTCGGCGTGATCGAGGCGCGCTATCTGGCCGAGACCGCGCTGGTTGGCGACGCCCGGGTTACCGCGATCCGCCGTTTTGCTGCCGATCAGGCTCCACTCGACCTGCGCCGCGAACGGCCAAGCTGGCAGGCGCAATTTGCAGACGGCACCACCATCTACATCGACGCCGATACGGGCGAAGTGCTGGCGCTGCGAACCGGTTGGTGGCGGGCTTACGATTTCATGTGGGGGCTGCACATCATGGACCCGATGGGACGGGAAAATACCAGCCACGTCCTGCTGTGGCTGTTCGGCGCCGCCGCAATGATAACCAGTCTGTTCGGCACCACATTGCTGTTCCGGCGCCGGCGCGCGAAGCGATGAGCGCCGCCCTGCCCCAAATCCCCGCCGTGCTCGATCTCGCCGGTACCGCCGTATTCGCGCTGACCGGCGCGCTGCTCGCGGCGCAGATGCGGCAGACCTTTGTGACTATGGCCTTCTTCGCGCTGGTCACCGGGGTCGGCGGCGGGTCGGTTCGTGATCTGCTGATCGGCGCGCCGGTGTTCTGGGTCCGCGATCCGTGGGTCGCGCCGGTTTGCCTCGCCACAGCGATGATCGCCTGGTTCACCCCGCGGGGGTGGTGGGAAGGCAAACTGCTCGACTATGCCGATGCCGCCGGCCTCGCAGCCTATGCGGTGCTGGGCACGGCCAAGGCGCTGGCCTTTGGTGTGGCCCCGGTCGCGGCGGTGCTGATGGGGGTGATCACTGGCTGCGTTGGCGGGGTGATCCGCGATGTGCTGGCCGGGCGGCCCTCGATCATCATCCGTCCGGAAATCTACGTCACCGCCGCCGCGCTGTCTTCGGCGCTGTGTGCCGGGGCCGCGGTGCTGGAGCTGCCGCGCGAACTGGGCTGGACACTGGCCGCGCTGGCGGGGTTTACGCTGCGCGCTGGTGCGATCCATTACGGCCTGGCGCTCCCAGCCTATCGGCGGGAAACCAACTAAAGCCGGTCCAGCTCTTTCAGCGGGCGGCTGGCGTCGGCCAAATCGTCCGGCGCGATCACGGCGCCTTCCTCGACCAGCTTGCGGGCCTGAACATAGTCCTTGATCATGTTCACCGCGTCACACGCGATCAGCTTGCCCGCTTTGAGATAAAGCACCGAGAAGCTGCGGGTGGCCGGATCGCCGCGCAGCACTGCCAGATCGTGGCCGGTCGACAGACCGACGGTTTGCAGCTTCAGATCGTACTGGTTCGACCAGAACCACGGTGTTGCGCCATAGGGCTGCGGATCGCCAATAATGGACCGCACCGCGCAGCTCGCCTGATCGTTGGCATTTTGCACCGATTCCAGACGGATAATCGTACCATCGGCGAACTTGCTGGAATGCGCCGCACAATCGCCGATGGCATAGACATGCGGCAAGCTGGTGCGGCAAAATTCATCGACATCGACTCCGTTGCCGCCTGTCGCACCGGCGCTCAGCAACGGGCCGACCGCAGGCACGATCCCGATCCCGACGATCACCAGCTGGCATGGGATCACGCTGTCATCAGACAGCCGAACACCAGAAACGCGGCCTTCGCCTTCGATCGCTTCGACCCCAATGCCGGTCCGCAGATCGACCCCGTGGGCGCGGTGCTCGGCTTCATAGAAGGCTGACAGATCTTCGCCCGCAACCCGCGCCAGCACACGCGGCAAGACTTCGAGCAGGGTCACTTCCTTGCCCAGCTTGCGCAGCACGGCTGCCGCTTCCAACCCGATATAGCCGCCGCCCACGATCACCGCACGGGTGACAGCGCCCAGCTCGCCCAGAATCGCATCGGCATCGGCGCGGGTCCGAACGCCGTGGACTCCGGCCAGATCGGCGCCGGGGCAGGACAGCCGCCGCGGATTGCCGCCGGTTGCCCAGATCAAATCGCCATAGCCAAATTCGCGCCCATCGCGCAGCGTCACGGTCTGTGCCTCGGGTGACAAACTGACCACTTCGGTTTCCAGCAGCAAGTCGATGTCCTTGCCCGCCCAGAAATCGGCTGGGCGGATCAGCAAGCGCTCCCAGGCCTTGTCGCCCAGCATATATTCCTTGGACAGCGGCGGGCGCTCATAGGGCGGCTCGGCCTCACGCCCGATCAGCGCGATGGACCCGGTAAAGCCCAGCTGGCGCAGCTGGATCGCGGCATAGGCCCCGCCCTGTCCGGCCCCGACAATCACCACATCATATTTCATTGCGCGATTCGCCTCCAAGCCTGTGCTTGTTCCATAACGTGCAAGGACAGCGGCACAATCCTGTTGCGCCATGGGGAGGCGGCGCTACCGTCAGCCGCAAGGGAGGAATAGCAGACATGAACGGTGCAGAGGCCTTTATCGAGACGCTTCACGCTTGCGGCGTAGAGGTCTGCTTTGCCAACCCTGGCACGTCGGAAATGCAGCTGGTTGCAGCGGTCGATCGTCAGCACGGGATGCGCGCGATACTCGGCTTGTTCGAAGGCGTGGTGACCGGCGCGGCCGATGGTTATGGCCGAATGGCAGACAAGCCCGCAGTGACTCTGTTGCACCTCGGACCCGGCCTCGGCAATGGCCTCGCCAACCTCCACAATGCCCGCAAGGCCGGCAGCCCGGTGATCAACATGGTTGGCGAGCACGCCACCTATCACAAGCATTTCAACGCCCCGCTGACCTCGGACACCGAAGGCGTCGCGCAGCCGATGTCGGACTGGGTCCGCATCTCGCGCAGCGAGCGTGACCTGGCGCAGGCCGGGGCCGAAGCCTTTGCCGTGGCGCAAAGCTATCCCGGCAAAGTGGCGACCGTGGTAGTCCCGGCCGACCACGCCTGGACCGAGGGATCGGCTGCAGTCGCGCCGCCAGTGGCGGCCGCTGCCCCCAAGGCCCCCGACGCGGCGATTGCAGCTGCGGCTGAAGCGCTGAAATCCGGCGAAGGCCCCAAGTGCCTCTATCTGGGCGGACGGGCGCTGCGTGAAGACGCACTGGTGCAGGCCGGACGGATCGCCGCCGCCACTGGCGCGCGGCTGATCGCGGAGACTTTCTCCGCCCGCCACCAACGCGGAGTGGGCCGTGTGGCGGTCGAGAAGCTGCCCTATTTCGGTGAGCAGGCAGAGGCTTATCTGGCAGAGTTCAAGACGATTGTGTTCTGCGGGGCCGAACCGCCGGTGTCGTTCTTCGCCTATCCGGGCAAACCCAGCTGGCTGTCCCCGCCCGGCGCAGAACTGGTCCGAATGGCCTCGATGCGCGAGGATGCCCTGGCCGCGCTGACTGGGCTGGCCGATGCGCTGCAGGCCCCGGCAGAGCCTGCGCTGGTTCAGGCGCCGACCAGTTTTCCGGCCGAGCCGGGCAAGCTCAACAGCGCCAACCTTGGCGCGATCCTCGCCGAACTGCTGCCCGAAAACGCCATCGTTTCGGACGAAGGCGCCACCCAAGGCGGCGCGGCGATGCTGATGTGCGCGGGCGCCAAACAGCATGACTGGTTGCAACTGACCGGCGGTTCGATCGGTCAGGGCCTGCCGCTGGCAGTCGGCGCCGCAGTCGCTTGCCCCGATCGCAAAGTGATCGCGATCCACGGTGACGGCGGGGCGATGTATACCAACCAGGCGCTGTGGACGATGGCGCGCGAACAGCTCGACGTGACCACCATCATCCTCAACAACGGGTCTTACGCGATCCTCAATATCGAGCTGATGCGGGTCGGGGTGCAGAACCCCGGCCCCAAGGCGCTGTCGATGCTGGACCTGAAGAACCCGGCAATCAACTGGAGCCAGATTTCAGAAGGCATGGGCGTGCCGGCAGTGCGGGTCGATACCGCAGAGGGCTTCCGCGAAGCACTGGCCGCGGCCTTGGCAGCGAAGGGACCGCGGTTGATTGAGGCGCTGCTCTGATGGGAGAATCGCTCAACCTCCTCCCCGCTTCCTACAGCGATTTCCGCCGTGCCGCCGAAAAGCGGCTGCCGCGGTTCCTGTTCGATTACATCGATGGCGGGGCCGGAGCCGAAGTGACTCTGCGCCGCAACACCGCCGATTGGGAAGCGGTGCAACTCACGCAAAAAGTGCTGCGCGATGCCTCAAAGCTGGATTGCTCGGTCGAACTGTTTGGCGAGAAGCTGGCGATGCCGCTGGTGCTCGCGCCGGTCGGCATGGGCGGGATGACCGCCCGGCGCGGCGAGGTTCAGGCCAAGCGCGCGGCCGACGCGGCGGGTATTCCGTTCTGCCTGACCACGGTCGGCGTTTGCTCGCCCGAAGAAGTCGGACAGGTTTCGGATAAGCCGTTCTGGTTCCAGCTCTATATGTTGAAGGACCGCGGCGTGGTGAGCGACATTCTGGCCCGGGCCTGGGCGCAGGGTGTCCGCACGCTCGCCTTCACCATCGATCTCGCGGTGCTCGGCACCCGCTATCGCGACATCCGCAACGGTATGGCTGGCGGGCTGGGCCCTTGGGGCAAGCTGCGCGCCGGACCGATCGACTATGCCCTCCACCCCAGCTGGGTGCTCGACGTCGGCCTGCGCGGGCGCCCGCATGGGCTGGGTACGGTGGCCAAATATGTCGCCGGAACCGGATCGGGCAATGTCGCCAATTTCATGCAGTGGATGGCGGGGCAATTTGACAGCTCGGTGACCTGGAAGGACATCGAATGGCTGCGCGGTGAGTGGAAGGGCAACCTGCTGCTCAAGGGTATTCTCGATGTTGAGGACGCCAAGGCGGCGGTCGGGATTGGCGCAGACGGGATCATTGTCAGTAATCACGGCGGGCGCCAACTCGATGGCGTAGCCTCAACCGCGACCATGCTGCCCCGCATCGCCGATGCCGTGGGAGACCAGACCACGCTGCTGGTCGATGGCGGGATCCGCACCGGGCAAGATCTGGTCCGCGCGCTGGCGCTGGGGGCCAAGGCCGCGCTGATCGGACGGCCTTGGGCACTGGCCATGGCCGCTGGCGGAGAGGCTGGACTTACCCGTTACCTCGGCCTGATGAAGCAGGACATGCGCACCGCCTTGGGCCTGAGCGGCGCCATCAACGCGCGCGATGTGGGGCGCGGGGTGTTGTTGTAATTTTAGCGAAAGAGTCCATTCAGGAGGACATAGGCAAAGTAGACCATCAGGGTCACACCTGAAGCAGCAAACGAAGTAATGGCCAGCATTTTAATTGCTTCCGGCGCGGGTACAAAAAACATGATGAACGCGGACAGAAAACCCACAGCCAAAGCGATTATGGGGATTGGCCAAGTCGCTCTGAAATTGTCCGCCTGCTGAGACAGAACTCTGTCAAATGCATCTTCCGCAACTTCGCCGTGTCTCACGCGGAAGATTATGAGACACAAGCCAAGAACAAACATCATAGCTAGATAGAACATTGACCTACCGCCCCCCGAACACCGCCGGGCGCTTCTCCAGAAACGACTGCACCCCCTCCTTGAAATCATCGCTGGCGAACAGCGGGAGCAGTTGCAGGTAAACGTGCTGGACGTGGGTTTCGAACGTCTCGTCCAACCCCATCCGCATCAGGCGCTTGCTGGCGCGGACGGCCATCGGGGCATTGGCCGCGATTTCGAGCGCCATCGCCCGGGCGGTGGCGGCCACGTCCTCCGCCGGGACCACCTGATTGACCAGCCGTTCGGTCAGGCAATCAGCCGCACTCAGCGTCCGTCCGGTGAAGATGATCTCAGCCGCCTTGGCCCAGCCGAGCATGCGCGGCAGGAACCAGGTTCCGCCGGATTCAGGCACGACTCCGCGCTTGACGAAGGCGGCGGCGAGCTTGGCGTTATCGGCCATGATCCGGATATCGCAGCCCAGCGCGAGGTCCATACCGTAACCCGCCGCAGATCCGTTGAGCGCGCAGATCACCGGCTTGTCCATCGCGAACAGCACCGTCGGCGGGGTGTTGCGCAGGTCGATGGTTTCGGGCGGGCGGCGGTCCGCTCCGCCGATGCCCTGCCCGGCCGATGCTTCGTTCAGATCGAGCCCGGCGCAGAACGCGCGGCCGGTGCCAGTCAGGATCACCACCCGCACATCGGGGTTCTGATTCACGTCCACAAAGGTCCGGGTCAGTTCATCGAGCATGGCCGATGAAATGGTGTTCATCCGCTCAGGCCGGTTGAGCGTGATCGTGGCAATGTGATCGGAAACTTCGCAGATCATCGCGGTCATCGCGGGGTTCTCCTATGCCAGCACTTTGCCGGGGTTGAGCAGGTTCTTCGGGTCCAGCGCCGCCTTGATCGTCCGCATCAGCGCCACTTCCTCAGCCGAGCGGGTGATATGCAGCCAGTCGCGCTTTTCAAGGCCAATACCATGTTCGGCGCTGATAGAGCCATGGTGAGGGATCAGGCCGGCATAGACCAGTTCCTCGATCCGGTGTTTGGTTTCGGGCGTAAATGGCTGTGCGCCAAGCAAAATGTGCAAATTGCCATCGCCGATATGGCCGAACACGATCAGCTTGGTGCTCTCACCCAAAGCCGCGCGCGAGCTGACTTCCAGATCGCGGACGTAGCCATCCATCGCCACAATCGGCAGGCTGACGTCGAACGTGACCGAGGGCGCGGCATAGGCGAACAGTGCCTCGATATCGTCGCGGATCGCCCAGATCTGCGCCGCCTGCGCCGTGCTGGCGGCGATGACCGCATCGACTGCAATCTCCTGTTCCAGCACTTCGCCCAGCACAGTTTCGAACAAGGCTGCGTCGCGCTCGGGATCGGTGCCGCTGGCCTCAATAATCACATAACAGGCATGGCCGCCGGGTAGCGGCGGAGTGTGCCGACCCGAGGCGATGGCGATCGGTTCGTAAAAGCTCGCCCACATCACTTCGAACGAGGTCAGCATTCCGCCCAGCCGCTGACCCGCCTGCACGAACAGCCGCTGCACCGCTTCGAAACTGTCCAGCGCCAACAGCGCGGTGCCTGTCGAGAGCGGCGCTGGGTGCAGTTTCAGCACCGCGCGGGTGACGATGCCCAGCGTCCCCTCGCTGCCGATAAACAGCTGCTTCAGATCATAGCCCGCATTGTTTTTGAGCAGCACGTTGAGCGATGAAATCACCGTGCCGTCGGCCAGCACCGCTTCAAGCCCCAGCACGTTGTCACGCATCATGCCAAAGCGGACCACCGAATTGCCCCCGGCGTTGGTCGCGATCCCGCCGCCAATCGTGGCCGATCCGCGCGCGCCCCAATCGACCGCGAATTTCAGCCCCTGCGCCGCCGCCGCTTCCTGCGCGGCTTGCACCGGACAGCCCGCGTCTACAATCATCGTCCGGCCCACCGGATCAACCGCGCCAATGCTGCGCATCCGTTCGAGCGAGATCTGGATGTCGTCCGGCTGGCAGACGTTGCCGTGCACCAGCCCGGTATTGCCGCCCGCCGGAACCACAACCTGGCCCACGGCGTGGCACAACGTCATCACGGCGGACAGTTCGGCCGTGCTGGCGGGCCGCACGATTGCCTTGGCCTGGCAATTGGTCAGCCCCATGAAATCGGCCACGCGGCTCGATACGTCAGCGCCGGTCAGCAGCCCCTGCGGGCCGACGATGGCAGCGATCTGGTCCAGCAGGTCGGTCATCCATCCCTCTCCAAACACTTCGCCCCGACCGTATCAGCTACGGCCGGGGCGAAAAGCGCAAAATCGGCTGACGTGTTGCAGAATCAGCCGTCAATCCGCTCGATGATGATCGCCGGGGCCATGCCGCCGGCCGCGCACATCGTGATCAGGCCATAACGGCCGCCCGTGCGTTCCAGTTCATCCAGCGCCGTGCCGATCAGGATCGACCCGGTCGCGCCGATCGGGTGGCCCAGCGCGCAGGCTCCGCCGTTGATATTGACCTTAGCCCGGTCAAGATCGAGATCGCGGATGAACTTTTCGGCGACCACCGCAAAAGCCTCGTTGATTTCCCAGACATCGATATCGTCCTTGCTCAGCCCGGCCTTGGCCAGCACCTTCTTGGCCGCCGGAACCGGGGCGTTGAGCATCAACGTGGGGTCATCGCCCTGGTTGCAATAGGCCACGATCTTGGCCCGCGGTTTCAGCCCGTGCTGATCGGCATAGGCCTTGCTGGTGATCAGCAGTGCGGCCGCGCCATCGACCACGCCCGAGCTATTGCCGGCGTGGTGGAAGTGCTGGATTTCCAGATCAGGATAGCGGCGGTTGATCTGCTTGCGGAAGGTTGTGCCGCCAAGATCGAAATCGGCGATCCCGGCGAAGCTGGGCTTGAGCGCGGCCAGACCCTCGGCAGTGGTTTCGGGACGGGGAAATTCCTCACGGTCAAGTGCGACCGAGCCGTCCTCGTTCAGCACCGGGACGATCGACTTGGCAAAGCGGCCTTCCTTGATCGCAACATCGGCGCGCTGCTGGCTGACCAGCGCCAGCGCATCCAGCGCTTCGCGGCTGATCCCTTCCAGCGTCGCAATCGCATCGCCGCAAACGCCCTGGTGGCTTTGCGGATGCATGGCGTCGAGCGCCGCATTGCCCGAACCCATGCCCATCGGCTTCAGCCCGGCATTGGCCTCTTCGGCGCCCATCGCCGCCGTATAGCTCATCATTTCGGTGCCACCGGCGATTACGCAGTCTTCCATCCCGCTCATCACCGATGCGGTCGCAAAATTGACCGAGCTGATCCCGCCGCCGCAGAACCGGTCAAGCGTGGTGCCGCTGGCCTTAGTGTCATAACCCGCCGCCAGTGCGGCCATCCGGCCCATATCGCCGCCCTGCTTGCCCTTCTGGGTAGAAGTCGACCAGATGATGTCATCGACCGTTGCGGTGTCGAGGTTGTTGCGGTCCTTGATCGCTTTCAGGACAGTCGCGGCCAGATGCTGCGGGTGAAGGTGCGAAAGCGCGCCCTTGCCGGGCTTGCCCACCCCGCGCGGGGTGCGGACGGCGTCGATGATATAGGCTTCGGCCATGGGAATTCTCCTTAATAGCGGGTCAGGCCAGCATGCCGGTCAGGCGCTGGCGGATGATGGTTTCGGCGTCAGCCACGATCCGGCTGACGAGTTCCTGGCAGGTTGGCACGTCGTGGATCAGGCCCTGAACCATGCCGGCCGACCAGATGCCGTGTTCGGTATCGCCGGTCTGCAAGCCTTCGCGGCCGCGCACGCCTTTGACCAGATCGGCGACTTCAGCAAATTCCTTGCCTTCGGCCTCGGCGGCGACAACCGCCTGGGCGATGCCGTTCTTGGCGACGCGGGCAGTGTTGCGGAAGGTGCGGAAGATCAGCGCGGTATCGCGTTCATCATGATCGACCATTGATTGCTTGAAGTTCTGATGGATCGGTGCCTCAACCGTGGCGCAGAACCGCGTGCCCATGTTGATGCCATCAGCGCCGAGTGAAAGCGCTGCGGCGAGCCCGCGGCCATCGCCAAACCCGCCCGAAGCAAGCAGCGGGATCTTGACCTTGTCGGCCGCCGCCGGGATCAGGATCAGCCCGGGGATATCGTCTTCGCCCGGGTGCCCGGCGCATTCGAACCCGTCAATCGAGATTACATCGACCCCGGCGCGTTCGGCCGAGAGCGCGTGGCGCACCGCAGTGCATTTGTGCAGGACCTTTATCCCGTGGGGCTTCATCATTTCCCACAATTCGCGCACCGCCGGGGTTCCGGCAGTTTCGACGATCTTGATCCCGGCGTCGATGATCGCCTGGGTATAGGCCTTGTAATCGGGCGCGTTGATCGTCGGAAAAACGGTCATGTTCACCCCGAACGGCTTGCTGGTCATGCCCTTGCAGCGCTCGATTTCAGCCGCGAGGGCCGCGGCGCTGGGCTGAGTCAGGCCGGTGATGATCCCCAGCCCCCCGGCGTTGGAGACTGCGCTGGCCATCTCGGCCGTGCCAACCCATTGCATTCCGCCTTGGACAACCGGATGCTCGATCTCGAGCAATTCAGTAATGCGGGTCTTGATCGCCACGGCGCGGCTCCTCTCAGCTGTCATTCCGACATCCATTTAACCGAACAGTTAAATTTGGCAATCGCTGATCGGCAACAGAGCCTAGCCCGGCAACAAATCCCCCAGATCGGCAACGCACAGCCCGTGCGCCGCGATCAGTTCAGCCAGATCCTCGATCCGGGCCATTTCGCCATCTTCGCGCATGATCGAACAGATCACGGCGGCCTCCCCGGCCCCGGCCCGGCGGCACAGTTCAATCGCCGCCTCCAATGCGGCCGGTCGTTCCGCTACGCCGCCTGCTGCTGCGATCAGCGGGAAGACGTGGCCGGGAGAGACCAGGTCATCGCTGGTCGAAGCTGGATCAATCGCCACGGCAACCGTCCGCGCCCGGTCGGCGGCCGAAATGCCGGTAGTGACGCCGGTGGTCGCTTCGATCGAGCGGCCATGCGGGCGGCCCGATTGGCGGTCACTGCCCGGGTTGATCAGGCTGATCCCCAGTCGCATCGCATGGGCCGGGGTCAGCGCAAGGCAGATCAGCCCGCGGCCATGGGTGGCCATGAAGTTGACCGTATCAGCATCGGCATGACGCGCCGCCACGGCGAAATCAATGTCGCCGCCGCGCAGCCGGTCGCCGGTCAGGACGATGACTTTGCCCGCCGCCAGCGCGGCCAGAGCTGGTTCCAGCGCCGCACTCATTGGCCGCCCGCCGCTCCGGCAAAGGCCTGCGCCCCGCGCAGCACTTGGTGCCCAACCATTTCAAGCTGCAGTCGCGCACGGTCTTCCAGACACTCACCATCGGGGCTGAACAGCCCGTGATAGGTGCGGATCGTCGCCCCCATCGGGGTCGGCCAGCCGCGCAGCGCGTGGACAATCGCGCGCATTGTGATCAGCGTGCTCATTGTCGCCTGATCGCCGTAAGCGGTGGCAATCAAGCCAACCGCGCGGCCATCAAGATAGGGGCGGCTGTCCTTTGACAGGTCTTCAAGGAAATCGAGCGCGTTCTTGACCAGCCCCGAAATCGTGCCGTGATAGCCGGGCGCCGCGATCAGCAGGCCATCGGCGGCGCGGACCGCTTCGACCAATTCGCTGCCATCACCCTTTTGGTGTTCGGCGGCGCCATAATGCGGCAGCTTGGCAAGGTAGGCCCCGCCAAACACCTGCACCTCTGCCCCGCCCGCGCCAGCCGCCGCAGCCGCCAGCCGCAGCGCCTGTTCGGTGGTCGAACCGGGATTGACGGTGCCGCCGATGGCGACGATCCGGGTAGTCACAAGATATTCCTCTCAGAGCGTCAGCGGACCGTGCTGGATGTGCGGCAGGACATAGCGCGCGAACATGTCGCACTCGTTCACATGCGGATAGCCCGACAGGATGAAAGCCTCAATCCCCTCGGCTTGATAGGCTCGCAACTTGGCCAGGACTTGATCGGGGGTGCCGACTATCGCCGCACCGCAGCCCGATCGGGCCCGGCCGATCCCGGTCCACAGGTTGTCCTCGACAAATCCGTCACCGCCCGCTGCGCCGCGCAATTCGGACTGACGCTGGACGCCATAGTTCTTGGCATCCAGCGACTTCTCACGGATCGCTTTGCCGGCTTCCTCGTCCAGCTTGGATAGCAGACGGTCGGCATAGGCGCGCGCTTCGTCCTCAGTCTCGCGCACGATCACATGGGCGCGGTAGCCGTATTTGAGCGTGCGGCCGAACTTAGCGGCGCGTGTCCGCATGTCGGTCACTGTCTCGCGGACCTTGTCCATCGTATCGGGCCACATCAGGTATACGTCGGCAGTTTCGGCGGCGCATTCGCGCGCAACTGGGCTGAGCCCGCCGAAGTAGAGCGGCGGGCACTTGCCCGACACCGTGGTGATCCGCGGCGGATCGAGCTCCAACTGATAGAACTCGCCCTTGTGAGACAGGTGCTCGCCGTTCAGCATGGTCTTGAGGATCTTCATCGCCTCAACCGTGCGGGCATAGCGCGGGCCGCCCTCCATGGTTTCCCCCGGAATGTCCGAGGAGATGATGTTGACCGTCAACCGCCCGCCCAAAATCCGGTCGAGCGTGGCGATCCGGCGGGCCAGTTGCGGCGGCCAGTCCTCACCAATCCGCACCGCCATCAGCAGGCGGATACGCTGAACCTGCGTCGCCACAGCGGCGGCGAACACGGTGGTATCGAGGCCGAGGGCATAGCCCGAAGGCAGCAAGACGTTGTCGAACCCGCCTTCCTCGGCGCGCATCACGATATTGCGGCAATGTTCCCAGCTCGACGCGAGGTAAGGATCGGGCACGCCGAGGAATTCGTAGTCGTCATCGCACAGAGCTGAGAACCACGAGATTTCGCACTGGGGCTGGGTTGTCGGCTGGGTCATGGCAGTCGTTCTCCTCGTGCGGCGACCAGCACCGCGTACCAATCGGTGCGGTCCCACTGGACGCTGAGCGCCGATGCACCCTCGGCAATCCGTTCGGCCTGCTGCGATCCGATGATCGGAATGATCCCGGCAGGGTGGGCCAGCAACCACGAATAGGCCGCGACACTGCGCGAAATGCCCTTGGCAGCGGCGACCCGGTCGAGCTCGGCGATTACCGCCTTGTCGCGCGCGCTATCGCCGCCAGCAATCCGCCCGCCGCCCAAAGGCGACCAAGCCAAAGGCGTCAGCCCCAACTGCATTGCCTGATCAAGCTCACCATTCTCAAAGCAATCGATCCGCAGCGCGCTGATTTCGGGCTGGGTGGAAACCAATTTGTGGCCGAGAAAGTGGTTGAGCGCCGCGATCTGGGCCTGCGTGAAGTTCGACACGCCAATCGTGCGGATCTTGCCCGCCGTTACCGCATCGTCGAGCACCCGCGCCACTTCTTGCGGATGGGCGAGAATGTCCGGCCGGTGAATTTGCCACAGATCGACACTGTCGGTCTTCAGCCGGGCCAGCGAGGCATCAATCGCGCTGCGCAGGTATTCGGGCGATTGGTCATAGGGTAGCGGCGGCATGATCCCGCCCTTGGTGGCGAGCACCATCTGCCCGCGCAGCGCCGGTTCCGCGCTGAGCACTTCGCCCAGCAGCGCTTCGGCATCACCAAACCCGCCTGTCCCGTTAAAGCCATAGATATCAGCCGTGTCGAGGAAGTTGATCCCGGCATCGAGCGCGGCATGGACCAAGGCCGCCGCCTCTGCGGCAGAGCGTCCGCCTTCGGCCAGCCGCCACATCCCCCAGGCGATCGGCGATACAGTGATCCCGCTGGAACCAAGGCTGCGGGTGGCGGGCGGAAGGGGTAATGCGCTCATGGTTTTTTCCTGAATGGCGGCGCGACCGATGCGCGCTCGACGAGTGTGTGGGGCAACCGGCGATGATTGATATCACCCCCGGCGATGAGGATTTCGGTAGCGGTGCGGGCAAGCTCCGCCATCGGCTGATGGATCGTGGTCAGCGGCGGCCAGACCGTGCGGGCCAGCGTGGTATCATCGAACCCGGCGACCGAAAGCTGATCCGGCAGGCTGATCCCGCGATCATGCGCCACGGCCAGCACACCAGCCGCCATATCGTCGTTCGAGGCAAAGATCGCGGTCGGCCGATCGTCCATCGCCAGAAACTGCTCGGCCGCGCGCACGCCGCTTTCAAAATCGAATTCGCCTTCGCAGACCAGCGCGGCGTCATAGCTGATCCCCGCCCGGCTTAACCCGCGGCGATAGCCGTTCAGCCGGTCGTCAGAGGCCATGTGGTTGGGATGACCCTTGATAAACCCGATCCGGCGGTGGCCGAAATTGATCAGGTGGGTGGTCATGTCATCCGCCGCCTGGGCATCGTCCATGAACACCGAACTGGTCAGCGCATGGTTGGTGCCGGGCGAAATCCGCACGAACGGAATATCCATTGATTCCAGCGCGCGCAGCACCGGATCGCAATCGGTCACAGGCGAGGACAGGATGATCCCATCGACATGGGTTTCGGTGACCAGTCCGCGGACCTGCTCGCCGACCTGCGGATCGGCCACATCGACCGGCTGGGCCAGCAGCCGGATGCCGTGCGCTTTGCAGTATTCCCAGCAGCCGGTCTGGATCTGGAACATGTAGAACGGGCTGTGATTGTCATAGATCAGCGCGATCTGGTTGCTTTTGGCGCCCGACAGGATCCGCGCCGCCACGCTTGGCCGAAAATCAAGCGCCAGCATCGCCTCGTCAACCCGGGCCTTGGTTTCGGCGCTGACATAGGGGTGGCCGTTGAGCACCCGGCTGACCGTCTTGACCGCCACTCCGGCCAGGGCCGCCACGTCGCGAATGTTCGACCGCTCGCTCATTGTCCCAGCACGCCGTTCAGCCCGCACAGCAGCGCGGCAAAAGCGCTGTCCGGGCGGTAGAATACCGGCGGCTGGCCGATCGGGGCAGCGATTTCGTAGGTGCCCGGTGCATAGTCCTGCCCGGTCCAGCAATGCCGCCATGGCTCTTCGCCCGGCAGGATCACCGAACGGGCAAGCGCCCCTTCCTCAATCACTGGTGCCACCAACAAGTCGGCGCCATAGAGAAACTGGTCCTGCACCGCATAGAGCGCCGGATCGTCCGGGTAGTGCAGGAACAGCGGGCGTTGCGCCGGCAATCCTGCCCCCGCCGCCTCGTCGCACAAATGCCGGACGTATGGTGCGAGGTGCGCGTGGACCCGGCTCCACCGGGCGAAGCAGGCCAGCAGCTGCGGCGTGCTGTCATATTGCAGATTGTCGTCTGGGCGGTTGCCTTCGTGGCTGCGCATCACCGGAGCAAAGGCGGCCAGCTCGCACCACCGCTCCATCAACTCCGCAGTCCGAACATTGCCGAGCAGCGAGGTATAGCCGCCGCAATCAGAATGGCTGCAGGCGTTGCCGACAAGGCCGGCCGAAAGCGCCGCAGTGATCACCGTGCCGATCCCGTCATGGCGGGTGAAATCAACCGACTGGTCCCCGGCCCACAGCAGCGGGCAATGCGCCTGAACGCCGCTGAACCCGGCGCGCATAAAGAACACCGCCTCACCGGTCTGGCCCCGGCTTTCCAGCGCCATCGCGTTGACTTGTGCCCACAGCACCGGCCAGCGGTTGTGCGCTTCCATCGGGTCCGAGCCATCGGCAAGGCGCACGTCGGTGGGCAGATACTCGCCAAAATCGGCCATCCATCCGGAGATCCCGATGTCGAGGAGTTCTTGGCCCAGTACCTTTTCGGCAAACCACGCGCGGGTCTCAGTGCGGGTGAAATCGATCACCCCGCAATCGAACTCGCCGAAATCGACCAGATAGACCTCGTCGCTATCCTGACGGAGGCAGAAGTGCCCGCCTTCCAGCGCCTCTTCATAAAGGATCCCATCGTTGCAAAGGTAGGGGTTGGCATAGGCCAGAAAGCGGATCCCGCGCGCCGCCAGACGCGCGATCCGTTTGGGCAGATCGGGAAAGCGCTGGTTGTCGCGGCGCCAGTCCCAGAACAGCCGGCGGCCAAAGCTGGTCTCGCGGATCCCGGCCCAATCCTCGCACCACAGGCCTGATACCGCTGTTCCAGCTTCGATGAACTGTTCAAGCCGGTCAAAACTGCGCGCGCCGTCCTTCAGCCCGACAATCGCTCCGCCAATCGCCCAATCGGGCAGCGGTGGCTGGCGCCCGAACCGGGTGGAGAGTGCGCCAACCAAATCCTGCGGGCCATCGGCGGCGAACAGTTCGAAGGTGGTCGCACTATCCCAGACCTCGACCCGGTGGTGGGCTGGATCAGTGAAGTCGAGCACCGAATAGGCCTCTGCCATGCAATGCACCGCCAGCCAGCGTGAGGTCAGGTAGGTCGGCTGCGGATAATTGGTGTTCCAGTAATCACCCCCGGCCATTGCGGCGGCATCCATCAACTGGGTCAATTCGGTGGTCTTATCACGGCCCACGCCCGGCTCGCTGGTCCAGATCGGAAAGGCGCGGCCGTTCAGCGCCAGATAGCTCATCTGCTCGCCCCCGCCCCACACCGCTTCACCCGGCTCGGCGTGAAAATGCAGGTGGATCCGGTCATAGCCTGCGCGCAGCAGTGTGACCGACAGGGCGTTATCCACCAGTTCCAGCCGTGCCGCCGGGCCGCTGGCATCGGACAGGATAACGGCCCCTTCGGACAGCTCCCAGCTATCTGGCGCGAAACCATTTTGCGGGTCATCCTCGATCCGGAAGTTGCCCCGGACCATCTCCACGGTGGCGTTTCCGCAGGCCATCGCCAGCACCGGACTGTCCGTTCGATGCGACAGCACGATTCGGCCCGCAAAGTGCAGGTCGAAGCCATCCTCGCATCCGATGAACCCGCTTTCCACGCCGATTCGGTCCCTCTCCGCCCGCGCTGTTGCGTGTTCGCAACGCTCTCGGGCAATCCGTATGACACCGCTTGACATATCGAGCCAATCCACGCAATTCAAGCGTCACAAGTGGCAAGGGCCGGTGCGTGTTCCGGTTTCGATGCCACGCTGCAATGTGACCACGACCGGGAACCTCCGGCGTGGTGGAGAGGGAGGAGACCCCATGAAATCTATGCTTCGCGCTTCCGCGGCCGTGCTGGCGATTACCGCTTTCACCGCCCCGGCTTATGCCCAGACCGCTACCACTCCGGCTGACGATCAGGCCCCCGGCGAAATCGTTGTGACCGCTCAAAAGCGGTCGGAAAGCCTGCAATCGGTACCGCTCGCGGTTTCGGTGCTGAGCGGCGATGATCTGGCCGATGCCAGCCGCCCCAGCATTGAAAGCGCCGCCCAGATGGTGCCTTCGCTCAACTTCCTGAAGTCGGGCACCACACTCAACCAGACGATCTTCCTGCGCGGGGTTGGCACGGCCACCTTCTCGATCGCCGGTGAACCTTCGGTGTCAACCGTGGTTGACGGTGTGGTCTATGCCCGTTCGGGCGAAGCCTTCTCGGACATGGTCGACGTTTCGCAGATCGAAGTTCTGCGCGGCCCGCAGGGCACGCTGTTCGGCAAGAATTCGTCGGCCGGTGTGGTCAACATCACCACCCAGATGCCCAAGCACGAGTTTGGCGGGACGCTGGAAGCGAGCTATTTTGATCGCAGCGAGTTCCGCCTGAAGGGCGCTGTAAACCTGCCGCTGGGTCAGGATCTGGCGGCCCGTTTGACCGGGTTCTACGGCGAATACGATGGCAACATCCGCAACACGACCACCAACGAATGGGTGAATGGCTACAAGCACTGGGGCGTTCGCGGTCAGCTGGTCTATGAACCCAGCGACAATCTGCGGGTCTACCTTGCCGCTGACTATTACAAGAACGATGACGATTGCTGCGCCGATATCATCGCCACTGGCCCGTTGACCGGCGCTGGCGTTCCGTCGACCAGCCTCGCTTTCGGCGTACTGCCGACACCGCTCGGTTCCGACACCCGCGCCGTCGCGCAGAACCTGGTGACCGCCACCAAGGAAGAAGGCTGGGGCGTGTCGGGCCAGATTGATCTTGGTGTGGGCAGCCACACCCTGACCTCGATCACCGCCTATCGCGGCTGGGACAACACCGAAATCCGCGATGGTGACTGGTTGCCGCGCGCTTACGTTGGCTTTGCCCAGCTTCACGATAACGGCCCGCAATCGTCGACCACGTTCAGCCAGGAAATTCGCCTGACTTCGCCTGCGGATCAGACCCTGTCCTATGTGATCGGGGCCTACTATTCGAAGGCTGATAGCGAGCGGACCTTCACCCGCAATGTTACGCAGTGCACCGCTGCAGTTGGCGCGCCGACCGGCGTGCTGATCCCTTGCGGCAGCGTAAACGCCAACCCCTCGACCTTCCCGTCGGGTTCGGCTACTTTCGGTTCGACCTTCGATAACTTCGCAGTGTTTGGTCAGGCTACGCTAAAGATTGGCGACAAGGCCCGCCTGATCGGCGGTCTGCGTTACACCAATGACAAGCTGTCGGTCTTTCACAGGCGCGTCAGCCCGCTGACCGGTCCCGGAATTCAGGGGAACTTCGATCAGGGCGTATACAACGAATACATCCGCCTGATCGGTCTGGGCACGCTGCCCGGCCCTGCGGTTACCGCAGCCGTTCCATTCTCGAACGGCGTGCCGTTCCGGACCAGCACCAGCAACGACAACTTCTCGGGCAAGGCCGCGCTGCAGTATGACTTCAGCGACGATGTCATGGGCTATGTCAGCTATGCCCGCGGGTACAAGGGCCCGGCCTACAACGTCTTCTTCAACCTGACCGGAACTGGCACCAACGTGATTGAGCCGGAAACGTCGGACTCGATCGAAATTGGCCTCAAGAACACCTTCCTGGACGGTAAGCTGACGCTGAACCTTGCGGGGTTCTATGCCAAGTACAAGAACTTCCAGGCCAATAACCCGGATATCGTCTCTGGTGTGGTGGTCACCCGTTTCACCAACGCCGGGTCGATCTCGACCACCGGGATCGAAGCCGATCTCAGCTATCGGCCAGGCCGCCACACCACGATCAATGCCGGGATCGCGATCACCGACGCCCACGTGGTAGCGTTCAACGCTGCACCAGGAGCGCTGCCATCGCAGATCGTTCCGTCTGGGACCAAGCTGGGCTTTGCCCCGACGGTCAAGGGCTCGGTCTCGATCGAACACCGCTTTGTCACCGGCGGCTTTGCCGATATCGCCATCGGCAGCTCGATGAACTTCCAGTCCGAACAGCTCTCGCTGTTCACACCGGATCCAGTTCAGCGACTGCTGGGCACGATCCCGGGCTATGCGCTGGTCAATGCCTCGCTCTCGGTAGTCGATCCTAACGACAAGTGGAAGTTGACTTTCCATGTCCGCAACCTGCTCGACAGGTCCTATGCCGCCGCGATCATCAACGGCGGGGTCTCTGGCTCCTACCGTTACCAGATCCCGCGCGATGCTGATCGCTACTTTGGCGTCAGCCTGCGGGTCGGCTTCTGATCGACATGATTCGGGTCTAAAAACAATGGGGCCTTCGCTCTCGAGCGGAGGCCCTAATTGTTTGCGAGCGGCTAATTGGCCGGGAATTAGGGAGCGCAGCGGTGCAGGTTCAAAAAATCAATAGCCGGCTCAGTTGGACGCTGTTCATCATCCTGTGCGTCGCGGGCATTTTCAATGCGATGGACCGCCCGATCATCGCGATCCTCAAACCCGATATGTCGGCCGATTTCGGCTGGGATGACAAAGATTTCGGCGATCTGGGGTTCTATACCCAGATGGCGGCGGCGTTTTCATTCCTGTTCACCGGCTGGCTGGTTGACCGGCTGGGGGTGCGCAAATCGATGATCGGCGGAGTGACCGCGTGGAGCCTGGCCGCGATGGCGCATGGCTGGGCGATCACCACCTGGCACGTTGTCGCGGCCCGGGTCGGGCTGGGCGCGACCGAGGCGGTGCAAACCCCGTTGATCATCAAGACCGTCGCAACCCTGTTTGAGCCGAACAAGCGCTCGCTGGCTTTTGGGGTCGGCACTGCGGTTGCCAGCATTGGCACGATTTCGTTGCCGTTCTTCATCCCGCTCCTGGCACTCACCTTTGGCTGGCGCGGAGCTTTGATCTTTGGCGGGGTCGCGGGTTTTATATCGCTCGCGGCCTGGCTGGTACTGGCCCGCGGGATCCAGTTCAACGATGCGGCCGAGGACGAAACGCTCGATTACAACGACGATGCCGCGCCCTATGGCCCGATCCTGCGCGAAAGCCGGACCTGGGCGATCTGCGGGGCCAAGGCGATTTCGGATGCAACCTGGTGGTTCATCAACTTCTGGCTCGCCGACTATTACCGCAAGACCTATGAGCTGACGACCGCTGAGCTGGCCGTGCCGCTGGGCATAGCCTTCGCCGGATCGGCGCTGGGGGCCTTGGCGGCGGGGTGGATTTCAACCCGGCTGCTCGAACAGGGCTGGTCGGTCAACCGGGTCCGCAAGACCGTGATGCTCGTCTCTGCGCTGGTGGTCACCCCCCTGCCCTTCATTACCCAGCTCAACTCGTTCTGGCCGGTGGCGATTATGATGGGCGTAGTGATGGCTGGGCATCAGGGCTTCTCGCTCTCGATCTTCGCCACGATCACCGATGTCGTCCCGCGCGGCAAAGTGGGCCGGGTTACCGCGTTCGGCGCCTTCATGGGCAACATGGGCGGTGCCGGGATCGTCAAGCTGACCGGGATCCTGCTGGTCGGCGGTTATGGCTATTTGCCGCTGTTTATCTTCGCCGCCGCGTCATACCTGCTGGCCTTGTTGTGGCTCCACCTGCTGCTGCCGGAGATCCGCCGGGCCTAGCGGAACGCAGGGGGGAAAAGCCCGCGCGGCGGGCCGCAGCCTTTCAGTACGATTGTCACACTGCGCTGAACGGCGAGTTGCGACTGCGCAACCCGCTGACCATTCCGGTCAGGATGGGTCTGCCCTGCCACCAACCCGCCTCTCTGAAGCAGCGAAATTAAAAGCTGTGGAACCAAACCGCACCATCCGGGTTTACCTTCCATGCCGCACGATCAGTGTGCGGCCCATTGGAGAACCACCATGGGCGAATTTATCGACAAGACCAAAGGCACAGCCAACGAAGCTATTGGCAAGGCCAAGGTTTCGGTCGGCCAGCGCACCGACAATACCGATCTGACGATCGATGGCGTCAAGCAGCAGGCCAAGGGCAAGGCGCAGAAAATCGCCGGTGCCGCCAAAGGCGCTATGGGCGACAAGTTCTAAGCGCCGTCCGAAGTATTTCCTGCGCCCGATTGCGCAGCAAGCGAGTCTGCAATGGTTAAACACCGAGGCCATTGCCGAGTGACCAGCAGCACCGCCGTAAGTTGGTGCTGCTGGTCTTTCACCTGATCAGAATTTGTTTGCTTGAAATTTCCTATCGATCCGCTGCGCTACGCCCCATTGCGTCGGCCGATCTATACAGCGTGCCCGCTTACGACCCCCTCCATTCGGGCACGCAGACTTACCCGCCACCGCCGGTTTTCCGGCGATGGCGGGTTTCTTTTTGGGTTCATGCAGAGGGGCTTTGAATGCATTTTCCTGGGCCAAAACGCTGAGCCTGCGGATCTTGCCGGTGTTGGATCTCGCTGGGGATGACGAACGATTACGCCTCGACCCAGGCGCTTACAGGCTCACCAGCAAGGCGACGATGTCTTCGACCGATCGCTTGGCGTAATCCTTATCGATCTCTGCGGTAATCCGCGACCGAGCTTCAGGGGTCAGGCGCTTGCGTATCACGCCCAGCACATGCGGCGCGGCGACCAGGATCGCACCGGACCCATTGGTCAGCAGCGCATTGAGCTGGTCGGCCGCCGCCTCGGCAAACTTGTCTTCTTCCTGCTGATGATAGTCGCTGCTTTCATAGGCGCTGCGCGTGCTTCCTGTGCTTTGAAAGCTCCGCCCGGGCTTGTCAGACCCCAGAGCCGACGTGCGTCCGGCATTCCGTTGGCGGTGATCGACCCTTTCCAGATCAGGCGCACAGGCCTCGCCCCGATTTCGGAACAAGGACCTGTTTGCGCCATCGATGACCATCACGTGAGAATCATGTGCGACCAGCATTGTAGTTCCCCCCAAATGGTAACGCGATCAGTAGCGCCGGCCGTCGCCAAAGCCGGCGATGCGCAGCTGCCTGCTGAGCCGGTCCAGCCGCAGATTGATCGCAGCTTCATTGCGAACCGAAAGGTTGCCCTGGCGGTCGCGCCGCATTCCGCGCTCGCTGCGGCGGATCGAGTTCAGATCGCGTAGCGCCCGGTTGGTCTCGGATCGAGTCAACCTGCCCTGGCTGCCGGCCGTGCGGATATAGCGCTCCAGCCAGGCTTCGCGGGCCCGGATCTCGCCCGGCATGCCCATGCCATTGTCGTTGTTGCCCGATGGCCGGGCAATCCAGCGGCCCTGTCCATCATAGTAGCCGGAAGTCGCACCGGCGTGCCAACGGCCGCGGTTGTCATAGTAGCCAGGCTGGCCCGCTGACATCCAGACACCCGCGCTGTCGCGGTGTCCGCTTGCCGCACCGACCATCCATTTGCCGGTGGAGTCATAGTGGCCCATGGTCGCACCCGGGACCCAGCGGCCGCGGCTGTCGTAATAGCCACTCGCCGTCCCGGCGATCCACTCGCCCCGATTATCGTAATAGCCTTCGGCAGAGGCGGGCACCCAGCGGCCTTGTGTGTCATAGTAACCGGCAGCGGATGCATCGCCGCTCGAGACGATCCAGCGGCCTTGGGCATCGTAGTAGCCATTCGGCGTACCTTCGACCCACTGATTGTTGCGGTCATAATATCCGGTCGCGCGATCGCGATCGGCGCTGCCGACATGCCACAGGCCCTTGTCGTCATAGTACCCATAGGCATCGTTGCGGCGCCCTGGCTGCGTATTGGAATCGGCCATTGCTCCGGTTGCAACCCAGCGACCGCGCGTATCATAATAGCCGGTGGTGCTGCCCGCGTGCCACCGATTGTCGGCACCGTAATAGCCGTTCTGCGGATCGTTGATCCAGCCGCCGTTGCCATCCGAACGACCAACGGTCGATCCGGCGATCCAGCGGCCGTTGCGATCATAATTCCCGCTCACGTTACCAGCGACCCAGCGCCCGCGATCATCGTAATAGCCGGCCGACGAGCCCGAGATCCATTGATCGTTACGGTCGTAATAGCCATTGGCCGAGGCCGGCACCCAGTGCCCCTGCGCGCCATAATAGCCATTGTCAGCTTGCGTTCCCGAGGTCTGCACCCAGCGATTGTTGGCGTCGTAATAGCCGTTCGGCGCGCCGTCCATCCAATCGCCATTGCGGTCATAATAACCGGTCGCCAAAGAGGGATTGATCCCGGTCGAATGCCAGCGGTTGTTTTCGTCGTAATAGCCATAAGCGCGGCTGCAATTCGGGTCGGGCTTGGTCACCTGGTTGCCAATGACTCCGCCGATGACTGCGCCGGCCACCGTGCCAAGCGTCTTTTCGCCTTTTCCTGCGATCACATTACCAGCCACGCCGCCGACGACTGCGCCGCCAACCGTTGCTGCCACCCGGGTGGCGCGCTGGCGCTCGCAGCTCTGCTGTGCAGAAGCGCTAACAGGGATCATTGCGGTTGCCGCCATGCAGGCGACGATGAGTTTCTTGGTCATCTCAGGATGCTCCTGACCGGGACGGTTGTCCCGATTGTGAGGAGGTAACCGGAGCGATGACCAATTGTTCCGCTAACTTAGCTGTGAGATTGCCAGGCGCTTCAAAGCGGCGTCACAAAACCACCCGATAGAGCCGCAGCGCGTTGAGCACCACGGTCCGGGTAATCCCCGCGCATTTCGATGGCGACATCGGTGCCGGTTTCCACGGCCAGACCTACGACGGCGATGGCGGCGGTCATGCCGCAGACCGGGTCTTTCATGGGCCCGACACGCCGCCTTGAACGGGAAGGCCGGTTGCTGCTGACAGCAGACGCCTGATCGCCCGCAGAAGCAACTTCGGCTTGACGGGCTTGTTGAGCTGCTGGCAATCGTGGTCGGCAATATCACGCAAGGCTGCGGTGGATATGTCGCCGGTCAGGATTATCGCCGGAACCGCCTGCCCGATCTGCTCGCGGAGTTTGCCGATGGCTTCGATCCCGGTCATCGCGCTGGGAAGATTATAGTCGGACAGGATCAGATCGGGCGCTGTTTTGGCCTTCTTGGCAAGCTTCAGTGCCGCAACACCGTCGGGCGCCGACGTTACCATGAACCCGTCTTCAGCCAGCAGCCCTTCAAGCAATTCGCGCACTTCGGGGTCGTCTTCGATGATCAGGATTCGGGCGCCGCGCGGCACTGCCGCGGAACTGGCATTGTCGGGGGCAGGCGCTGGATCAGCGGTCTGATTTGGCTGTTCCGTCACACCGATTGCAAAGACCGATCCCTTGCCCGGCACCGAGCGCGCCTGAACCGTGTGTCCCAGCAAATCGCCCAGCCGCTTGACGATCGACAGACCAAGACCCAGTCCCCGGCTGCGTTCGCGCGCGGCATTATCAACCTGATGATACTCGTCGAAAATCGCCTGGAGTTCGTCATTATCGATGCCTTCGCCGGTGTCCCACACCTCAAGCCTGGCATGCCCGCTGCGCCTCCGGCAGCCAATCAGCACTTTGCCTTTGGTGGTATATTTGACCGCATTGGCGATCAGATTGCGGAGCATCTGTTCCAGCAGCCGCGGATCGCTGGTGATCGAGACATTGCAGGGCACAAGCCGCAGCTGCAATCCCTTGGCGTCGGCGTGATAGTCGAACTCCTCACGCAGCCGTTCCAGCAGATCATTCACCGCAAAGGTTGAAATATGGGCGCGGACAGTGCCAGCCTCGATCTGGTTGATATCGAGCAGGGTATTGAGCATGCCCGACATTGCGCCCAGCGTTTCGTCGATGCGGGCGACCAGCTGCTGCGCCTTTGGCCCCTCAACCACTTTGGTCAGCAGGCCTTGCAACAGCGCGAGGGTCTGAAGCGGTTGGCGCAGATCGTGGCTAGCGGCAGCAAGAAAGCGTGATTTCGCCGCATTGGCACGCTCGGCCTGCTGCTTGGCTTCCTCCAGCGCCTGCTTGATCTGCTTGCGCTCGCTGATATCGATGAAGGTGATGACCACGCCTTCAACCCGGTTATTTTCGGCGCGATAAGGCATAATTCGCCGGACGAAAAAGGAGCCTGCCGTGGTCTCGATCTCGCGGTCAATCGGTTCAAAGTCCTTGAGCACCGCGCGCGCATCGGCTGGCAGTGCGCCATCGGACGATAGTGACTGCAAATCGGCCAGCGGGCGGCCAATGTCGCCGGGGATCAGATTGAACAGCGCCGTGGTGGCGGGGGTGAAGAACCGGATGTTGAGTTCGATGTCGAGAAACAGCGTTGCCACATCGGTGCTGTAGAGCACGTTTTGCAGATCGTTCGAGGTGATCCGCTGCCGGTCCAGCGTTTCCTGAAGCTGGCTGTTGAGCGCGGTCAGTTCCTCGTTGAGCGATTGCAGTTCTTCCTTCGAGGTCAGAAGTTCCTCGTTGGTCGACTGGAATTCCTCGTTGACTGAAAGCGCCTCCTCATTGATTGCGCGCTGTTCCTCGCCTGACATCTCGAGATTGTGGATCGCGCCCTGCAATTCGGTCCGGGTGGTTTCCAGCTCTTGCTCAAGTTCGGCGACCCGCACGGCGTTTTGCGGCGGTGCAGTGCGGCTGGCTTTGGCGGGCTTAGCCGCTACATCGACGAAGCACACCAGCAGCAGCGCCTCGCCCTCGTATTCCAACGGGCGCACATGAATGTCGAAAGCGATTGTGGCGCCACCATGCTCGCTGCGCCCACCAGTCACGATCACCGGTCCCTCTGCCTGGACGGCCTGGTGGATCGCCGAGCGCAGCTTGGTGCGCAGAGCCTGGGGGGCCATGGCCAGAACATCGTGGCTCGGATTGCCGGGCGCGACGCGCAGATAACGCTCGGTCGGGCCGCGAGAGAACGCCAATTCATGCTTGCGATTGATCAGCACCGCCGCTGGGCAGTGCTCCTCAATCACCAGCTTCTGGACCAGATCGGCAAGCTTGTTCTGGTGTTCCGGCGGCTTCGAGACACCGCGCGCTGCGCCCCGTGCCGGCTCGCCCTGGCCAACCCGGAACCCGATATCGCCCGGCCTGCTGCCCCCGATCTGGCGATAGAGCCGTGCGGGCTTGGACACGACCTTGAATCGGTCATCGTTGCTGCCGATGGTTTCTGCACTGCCCAGCAGCAGCGTGCCGCCTTCGCGCAAGGCAAAGTGAAACAGGGCGATCACCTTGGCCTGCGCTATCGGCCCCAGATAGATCAGCAGATTGCGGCATGAAATCATGTCCAGCCGCGAGAACGGCGGATCGGCCAGCACATCCTGCACGGTAAACACCACTGCCGCGCGCAGCTCTGGTGAGACGCGGTAGCCGTGGCTTTCCTTAACGAAGAACCGTGCCAGCCGCTCAGGGCTGATCAACGGTGCAACACTCTCGGGATAGAGGCCGTCCCGCGCGGTCGCGATTGCATCGGCGTCGACATCCGATGCAAACACCTGCAACTTGATGTCGCGCTTTGAGGCGATGATCGCCTCGCGCAGCAGCATGGCCAGCGAATAGGCCTCTTCGCCCGAACTGCATCCAGCGACCCATAACCGCAGCGGACGATCAGTCGGATGCGCCTGAACCAGATCCGGCACTATTTTCTCGGCCAGCAGATCGAACACCTCTGGGTCGCGGAAAAAGCTGGTGACGTTGATCAGCAAATCTTTGGCGAGCAATTCAAGCTCGGCGGGATCGCTGCGCAAGCGCTCCAGATAGGCCGGCATCGTAGCGAGCGCGGCAAGCCCCATCCGCCGTTCGATCCGCCGCTGGAGAGTGCCCATCTTGTAGAGCGTGAAATCGTGGCTGGTTGCAGTGCGAAGCAGTCCGATAACTTCCGGCAGGCAGTCTGGTCCTGGCGCCGGTGCCTTCTTGGCCCGCAGAGCCCAACGCGCTGGATCGACCAGCGCCGCCGCCATGTCGCCAATCGGCAGAATCAGGTCAATCGCGCTGGCCGCAATCGCCGCTTTGGGCATGCCGTCATATTCGGCGTCAGCGGGTTCCTGCGCGATGGTGAACCCGCCAGCCTCATGCAACGCCTTCAGCCCTAGTGCGCCATCGGCACCCGTGCCCGACAGGATCACGCCGATGGTCCGGCCAGCGCACTCATCGGCCAGGGAATACAGCAGAAAATCGAATGGCAGCCGTGCGCCGTGCCGCGCGCCCGGCGCTGACAGGTGGAGCTTGCCCGCTTTGACTGAAAGATAACTGCCGGGCGGAATGATGTAGAGATGATCGGGCGCGATTGCGGCGCCGTCGGCCGCCTGCTGCACCGTCATAGCCGTATGTCCAGCCAGCAGATCGGCCATCATGCTTTCGTGATTGGGATCGAGATGCTGGACCAGGATAAACGCCATGCCGGTACCTACCGGCAAGGAGTCGATCAATCGGGTGCAGGCGTCCAGCCCGCCTGCCGACGCACCGATGGCAACGATCGGAAAATCGGTCGGCGGTCGTCCCCGGCGTGCTTTGGCTGGCTTGGCCCGCTTGTCTGGCATTTGGACCTGTCCCTCGCGCGGCTGTTCTCGGAAAACCGTAACCCTAAAAACGCATGCTTGTTCCGAACGGCGCAGTGCGAACGCTGGCAGTAGCGACGCTTTGCCGAGACAAGTCAATCGGTCAGACTGTGGAACCAATTGCGCGGCGGAACGTTTTACAAGCTACCGACACAGCATTGCCCGAAACCGGAGAGCACCCATGCAGAAGACCCACAACACTTTGGCCAAGGAAATCCGCGTTCAGTCGGTCGAACTACTCAATTTGCATCTGGCGACGGCGATCGATCTTCATGCCCAGATGAAGCAGGCACACTGGAACGTGCGCGGGCCGGGGTTCATCGCGATTCATAAGCTGTTCGACCAGGTTTCCACCGAAGTTGAGAACTACTCCGACATGCTCGCCGAGCGCGCGGCTGGGCTGGGCGGCACGGCGCACGGCACGATCCAGGTTGCGATCAAGGAGTCCTTCCTGATCCCCTATCCGCTTGGAGTGGCGGACGAGCTGAAACATCTGTTCGCAGTCTCAGCTGCACTGGCGGCATTTGGCGGTTCGGTAATCGAAGCGATTGCCAAATCGGCCGAAATCGAAGATCCCACTACCGCCGACCTGTTCACCGAGATTTCGCGTGGCATCGACCAACAGCTCTATTTCGTCGAATCACACCTTGCGCCCAAGACAATCGATCCATCAAAGGAAAGCTGAATGCGGAAACTTTCCATCCTGGTGGTTGAGGACGAGGCGATCATCGGCATGCTGCTGACCGAAGTGCTGACCGGGATGGGGCATGAGGTGATCGGTGTTGTGGGCACCGAAGCGGCGGCAGTCACGATCGCCGCAGAGTACAAGCCCGATTTGCTGATCGTCGATGCCGGCTTGACCTCGGGCAACGGTATTTCTGCGGTAGACACGATCCTCGCGTCCCGGCCCGTGCCACATTTCTTCACCACCGGCGACGCTCTCAAGGTGCGGCTGCTCAGGCCCGATGCGATCATACTCGAAAAGCCGTTCTACGAAACCGACCTTGCCGATGCCATCGAGCTTGCACTTTCCCTGTCCGCAGGCGTTACCGAATGAAGGACTTTCAGGTCCTGGCGATCTCGGGCAGCCTGCGCAAGCAATCCTACAACAGCGCCGCCTTGCACGCTGCACAGCAGCTCGCTCCCGGCGATGTAAAGATCACGGTCTCGGATATTTCCGCCATTCCGCTCTATAATGATGACGTCCGCCTTGCGGGTCTGCCGGACAGCGTCGTGAGCCTTGGCAAGGCGATCACCGCCGCCGATGCCGTACTGATCGCGACACCGGAATATAACTATTCGATCCCCGGCGTGCTCAAGAATGCTATCGATTGGGTGTCAAAAGTCCCCGAATTGCCCTTTCGTCATAAGCCGATTGCAATCATCGGTGCCAGTCAGGGCACCATGGGAACTGCCCGGTCGCAATATGATCTGCGCAAAGTGTTTGTCTCCCAGGACGCCTATGTCCTCAGCCAACCCGAGATCATGATCGCCGCGGCGCAGACGCGCTTCGATGCCGATGGGAATTTGACCGACGAAAAGACCCGCGCGTTGATCGCGCAACAGATTGTCGCGCTTAGGGAATGGGCGCTGCGGCTGCGGGATTGAAGTCTTGGCGCGAATAGGATGACTTTCGCAGTTGATCCGCCGGCGTCAGAAAATTTACGGCGTTTTGAAACATTTCGCGCCCCGGCGGGTTTCATCAACAGCTTCGATCGCTCGGGTAAGCTTCTGATCCCGATGGAAGAGTTCGCAATGGCCGACCCGCGATCATTGCCTTGCCAGCGTTTGTCTTCACCGCCTTCAGGAGAAAGCATCATGCATTACGATCAAGGCGATCCGTCCGAGCTTAAAGATAAGTTCTGGAATGCGATGGCCCAATCATCATTCGTCATGCTTCAGCTGGATTCCGATCAGCACAGCGCCGCGCCGATGACCGCGCAGCTCGACAAAGACGCCAACTCGGCGATCTGGTTCTTCACCGGTCGCGATAGCCGCTTCGCGCAATTGGGCTCGGCAACGGCGACCTATCAATCAAAGGGCCATGACGTTTTCAGCCGCTTTTCAGGCGTCCTGAGCGAGGAAACCAGCCGTGAGCGGTTGGATAAGCAATGGAGCAACTTTGTCGAAGCCTGGTTCCCGGGCGGAAAAGACGATCCCAACCTGCTGATGTTGCGCATGGATTTGGGTGACGCATCGATCTGGGCTGGCGAGTTGGGCGTGATCAACACGGCCAGAATGATGCTCGGAATGGATGTTACCGAAAAGGTCCAAGGTGGGTACGCGCAAGTGACCCTCTGACGTCCATTCACGCGAAACGGCTTTCTCAATTCCAGTGTTGGCGAGCACCCCTCAGCCAACGCTCGGACGGCTGCCAATGGTTTGGTTTCGACCTCTCCCTCAATCCCGGACCGGACCATTGGCAGCTAAACCGGCTACGTGCTCACACCATTTCCGCAAGAATGTCGCTGATCGAGACGAAAGCGAAGCAGACTGAACTGTCCGCCACGCCGTAAGGCAGAAACAGGTCGTCACCCACGCGGATCGCACCACAGGTATAGACGACGTTGGGGACATAGCCTTCCCGGTCCTCATCAGCTGCGGACAGGATCGGCACGTTGGTCCGGCCGATCACTTTGGACGGATCGTCCTTGTCGAGCAATGCTGCGCCGATCGCATATTTGCGCATGGCGCCGACGCCGTGGGTCAGCACCAGCCAGCCTTCCTCCAGTTCGATCGGCGCGCCGCAATTACCGATCTGCACGAGCTCCCAGGGAAACCGCGGCTCAAGCAGCAAGGTGCCACCTTCCCAGTTTTCGAGCGTGTCCGAGCGCAGCAGATAGAGGTTCTTGCCGTCTTGCCGCCCGATCATCAGGAACTGGCCGCCGATCTTGCGCGGGAACAGCGCCATGCCCTTGTTCCGCCCGGCACCGCCGACAATCGGGGTCAGAGTAAAGTCCCGGAAATCGCGGGTGCGCAGCAATTCGGAGCGGATATCGCGGCCACTGTAGGCGGTATAGGTGCCGATCCACTCGCTCTTGCCGCTCTCGGTCTCAAACTCGACCAGCCGCAGATCCTCTAGCCCGTTGCGCTGGGCTTCGGTCATCGGAAAGATCACCGTGCCGGAAATGGTGCTTTCACGGTGGCGATAGACCGATACGGACCCTTCTTCTGCATCGGCCTTTGGCTTACCCATCATCACGGCAGTAGCAAACGGGGGCTGCGGCAGCAGGCTAAGCTGGCGACCGGCGGAGATAATCCCCTCACGAAAAGCGATCGTCGAGATATGCCCTTCGCCGACGGCCCGCAGCGACAGGATGATGCGCACAGAGCCCTCTCGAAGCCCGGATTGGTCAGGATGGCGGACCACGCTGGGGTTCATCAAGGCAGCGGCGGAAAAGCTGTATTCGTGGCAGAAATAGGCCCCGATCAGTCGCTTGGTCGCCCGCCGAAGGGCTTTGCCATCGAGCCGGAGCGCTGTTTCGATCTGCAGATATCGGTCATCGAAAAAGCGTTCGATCTGCCAGTGGCGATCGGCAAAATCGTTGAGGACTATGCTCAGCTCCGCGCGGACCGTGCGCGGATCGAGGCCGATGATGTCGGCAACCAGCTTGCGCACCCGGTCGATGTCGGGGCCTGCTGCTTGCCAGGCGAGATGGAACGGGCGCACCACCACGCGGCCCGGGTCGGCATGGAGCCGCAATTCGTGTTGCACGAGTTCGACCATGGCGTTCTACCCTCTTACCGGTCGGCCCTTTGCCCTCAGTCTAGCGATCGCACAGCTCGCCAGCTGCCAGGCAAGCACCGATTCCGCTCCCTCATTCAAATTCAGCCCGCGCGGATTGATCCCGTCATGGCAGGAACCCGTCAGCGGATCGACGACCACAACACCGCGATCATTGGCACCGTGAAACCACGCATAGGCGCGCTCGGCTTCAGCGATCCAGCGGCGGTCGCCGGTGGCATCGAAGGCGGCGTTGGCGCCATCGATCGCGGCCCAAGCCTCGACCGGCTGCTGATCAAACGGACGCGGCGCGGCGTATTCACGGCCAAAGCTATCGGATCCGACCGGCCGGAACGAGCCGGACGCACTGATTTGCAGGTCCATAATCCAGGCCAGCGTCTCGAGGCCGCTGGCGACAAAATCGGGCCGATTGAGCCGCAATCCGGCGCGGATCAAAGCTTCGGGCATGCGGCAATTGTCATAGGCCAGAACGCTTTCAAACCACGGCCAGTCGGTGCGGCGCGATGCCGCGATGCATGACAGGAGAAATTCGGCGCCATCGCCAAGGATGGCCTGGGCCATCTCATCCCCGCCTTCAGATGCCAGCAGATAGTCCGCGCCCAGCATCGCGAAAGCCTTGGCGCGCGGTGAGCCGAAATCACGCGCGCTGAACAGTGTCTGGCCAAACAACTTGCGCGCCCAGCGCCGCAAAGAATCTGTCCGCCCTTCATGCGCTGTTGCGCCCAGCGCCCAGAGCGCGCGGCCGCAGCTGTCTTCCGATCCGACCTCTTCAAGCCAGTTTCGGGCATAGCCCATGAAGTTGCGGAACTCGCCGCTATCGCCGTTCCAGGCACTTTGCACAAAGCCGGCGAAAGTGGCGGTGAGGCGTGTGCGATGCGGCTCGGCATGATCGCCGATCCGGTTCATCAGCATCAGCGCGCGAGCATTATCATCGATACAATAGCCATGCGCACGGTCGGGAACTGCAAATATGGAATGCTGGAGGATGCCAGTACCATCGCAGATTCGCAGCAAGCCTTCGATGCCGTTGGGCTGTGCGATTGCCACTCGCGGCCTCGGCAGGTCGGTTTGAACGCGTGTGATTGTGTCCATGCATTGCTCTGCAAATGCTGACCAGATCATCGTTCGGCCACGCTGGTAAGCCCGCTCCTGCATCGCCAGAAGCCGTTCAGGCGCATCGAGCAGTGCGGCGATTTCGCGCGCCAGCGCGGTGCTGTCGTCGAACGGAACCAGCACTCCGTTGTCATCCGCCAGAAGTTCCTTGGCATGGGCATAGGGCGTGGAGACAACGGCTTTGCCTAGCGCCACTGCATAGGACAGCGTGCCCGATGTCGCCTGATTAGCCCCGCGGTAAGGCGTGACATAAATGTCCGCCGCCTCAATCAGATCGAGCAGAGTGTCGGTCTCAACAAAGGCATCGATCCAATGGATATGGTCCTCAACCCCGAGTTGCCGAGCAAGGCTTTGCAGCCGTTCGCGATAAGCCTCGCCTTCGCGCGCCAGCAGGTTGGGATGGGTCGCACCAACGATACAATAAAGCAGGTCTGGATGCGCCGCGATGATGTCCGGCAGCGCGGCAATCGCGGTCTCGATGCCCTTACCTGGCGAAAGCAGGCCAAACGTCATCAGCACTTGCCGCTCTGCGAAGCCAAACTCGGCCTTGAACTGCGCAGTCCTTCCGAACGGGCGGTCCGGCACGCCGTGCGGGATCAGGACGATCTGGTCCCGATCTGCGCCAAACACTTCTTCGAGCAAATCGGCTGCGCGCTGCGACATCACTATCAGCTTTGAGGCCCGCTCAACCAGCCGCCGCATCACTCGCATCTGGTCGGGATTGGGATCGGGCATGACTGTGTGCAACGTCACGATCAGCGGGGCAGCAATCCGGTCGATCGTTTCCAGAACCATGTCGCCCGCATGGCCGCCAAACAGCCCGAATTCGTGCTGGAGCCAGACAACGTCGGCACAGCTCGCCTCTATTGCGGCGGCGGCTGCAACGAAGCTGGCGGCATCGCTTTCAACGATCACGCCACATACCGGCGCGGTAAAGGCTATGTCATCGGTGGCCGGCGCCATGGCGTAGACATCGACTGTGGCATCCGGAAAACCTGCCGTGATTGAGGCGTGGATATCGGCGGTGAAGGTTGCGATTCCGCAGCGCCGCGGCGTGAAACCGCCGATCAGTGCGATCCGGTGTGCCGCCCTGCCCGGCAGGACCTGGGGCTCGCTGAACCGAGGTAGCACCATTGCTGGCAACATGGCTAAAACAGGCATTTGCAGGTCCGGTTCTGGATCGAAGTAAAAGGAATGCGCCCCGGCCGCGAGGGGGGGGGAAGCCGGGGCGCGCTGGCGGACAAATCGTTCGCCAGCAAGGTCATTTCTAACGGCCTAAACCGTAATATCCGTCGACCAGTGTGCCGTAGGCCGGGTCATAGATAGGGAGGCTCTCGCGCTCATACTTCGGCGCTCGAGCAAGCTTTTCCTTGCTGATATCGACAACGAAGCCATGCCGCGCGACGACATACTTCAGCTTGCGCCAGGGCAGAGGATAATGGCTTTCACCCACCCCGAGAAAGCCGCCGAACGACATCACGGCATATTCAACCTGGCCGCTGTGCTTGTTGACCATGAAGTTCAGGATATGGCCGACTTTCTCGCCCTCGTTATTGTAGACTGAGGTGCCCTCGACCATGTCCGACGCGATCAGCGAAGAGGTTTCGACATATTCGGGTTCGTGGCCGGCCATGATGCTTTTCCCAATGAAGGTTCAGACGGGAAAACTGGTGCACGGCGGATTTGTTCCTGAACGTCTGCTATGCGCCCTCTTTTTTCTCGGTAATCTGGGTCAGAGCGGTCTTCACCTGCCCCGCCTCTTCGGCCAGCTGCGCTTCCTTGCGCGCGCTGATCGGATCCGACGCGCTCATGCCTTCGGATTCGGCATTGAGCCTGCCATCCAGTTCGGAATCCCATTCGGCAAGCAGAGCCTGTTTATCAGCCGTGGCAAGCTCGGGATCGGCAAGCAGGGCCTCGGGCGTATCGAAGTGCTTGCGGGGATCGGGCGCGTCATCGGCCAAGGCCTGAACCGCAGGACTGGCTTCAGCCGACTGCGCCTCGCGTTCGCGGTGGACGATCAGAGCTTGGCCGATTGTCGCGATCACTGTTTCGGGCTCGAACGGCTTGGTGATCAGATAGGTCGGCTCGGGCCGTTCGCCGGTCAGCAGCCGTTCGGGAAAGGCGGTAATGAAGATCACCGGCACGCTCATCGCGCTCAAGATATCTTTCACCGCGTCGATCCCGCTCGATCCGTCGGCCAGACTGATATCGGCGAGGACCAGTTCGGGGCGAGAACGTTCGGCCAGCGCGACCGCCTCAGTGCGGGTCCGGGCGACACCGGTCACGCTATGGCCCAGCTGTTCAACAATCGAGCGGATATGCAGTGCGATGATTGCTTCGTCTTCGATGATCATCACTGCGGCCTGGAGGCTGTCGGCAATAGATTGCCGGGCAGCGGCGATGTCGGCGGAAATAGCATCGAGGCTTCTGCCGGTCATGGCGGCGGCATCGTGGATGCTGAATCCTTCAACGGCAGTAAGCAGCAGCGCCTGGCGGCTGTGCATCGGCAGGCCGCTGACCAAGCCTTCAGCCGTAGGGGATTGGTTCAGGTCCAGCGCGGGCTGCCACAGCTTGTGGAAGATCCGATAAAGCTCGAACCGGGGCGGCTTGTCTGTAGCGAACTCTTCCGGAGCGAGCAGCAACGCCTCCAGCACTTCGCGCACTGCGCCATCGCCGAGTCGTTGCGATCCGGTTAGCGCGCGCGCGTACCGGCGCAGCAAGGGAAGTTCAGGTCCGACCGCTTCTCTCAATGACATGTCCGCTCCTCAATGAGACAGGCAAACTGCGCTGAACAATATTTGTTCCCGCCGATGGAACTTTTTTCGTCTGGCGGGTTTACCCTAGCTGGATGGCACCTGCGCTGTCGCATTTCGGCCTAGGCGAGGATTTCGGTGACAAACCTGCATACATCTTCCAAACTGAATGTCCCAGACCAAAAACAAGTGCTGGCGGAGCGACAAGCGATGGCCAAGGCAAGCAAGCCAGAAAATCAAGACGAAATCACCGGCGGCGATCCGATCGCGGCGGCGCTCAAACAGATGCACGATGCTGTAACGAGTGAAGAACTGCCAGACGATTTCCTGCGGCTGCTGGACGAGATCGATACGAAGATCACCGCGAAAAAGGCCGCGCATTGATGGCGCCGGCCTCCGCCTCAACCGCGACGCAACCAGACCCTGACAAGCTATTCCGGGATCAGCTCGTCGCGCTTCTGCCCTCGCTGCGGGCCTTCGCGCGCGGGCTTTGCCGCCACCGGGACATGGCTGATGATCTGGCGCAGGATACGATGATGCGGGCCTGGGCCGCACGCGGCAGCTACACCGAAGGCTCCAATTTCCGCGCCTGGATGTTCATGATCATGCGCAACCAGTTCTATACGACACTGCGCAAGAACTCGCGGATGACCACGCTCGATCCCGAGGTTGCCGAACGGGTGCTGGTGGTCGCTCCGGCCCAGCAGGATGGGATCAATGTGGACGATGTCGCCAAGGCGCTGCAACGGCTTCCTGTGCAGCAGCGCGAGGTGCTGTTGCTGATCGGTGCCAACGAAATGTCCTATGAGGAAGCCGCCGAGGTAATCGGCTGCGCGATGGGTACCGTAAAGAGCCGTCTGGCACGCGGACGTATGGCCCTGGCAGCCCTGATCGATGGCCCGGCGGATGGTGCCTTGTCTGCATCGCCGCAACAGCGCAGAGTCCATGAGCATGGTCAAACCGCGGCCAAGGTCTTCGGCGACGTACTGCGTGAACCGCCCCACCGCACCATGCCCGCTTCCGCCGGATAGGCAGAAAGGGATAGCTATCGTGCGTCCGATGACCCTGCGCAGCGGGCTTATGCTGATCGTGGTTGCCGCGCTGGTGCCGATTGGCACACTCAGCGTCGTCCAGGCGCTGGCGAACATGCGCTATGCCCAGTCCTTGATTGGCAACCAGTTGGTCACGAGCGCCTTGGCCACAGCGAGCAGCGAGCGCGATTCGATCATCATCAGCAAGCAGTTATTATTCTCGCTCAGCAGCAATGTCAGGGTCCGTTCGGGCGCTGCGGGTTGTCAAGACGCGCTGAAGGCGAACCTTGGCAGCAGCCCGGCACTGCTCAATCTGGCGCGATCCGATGCCGCAGGGCGGGTGCTGTGTTCGGTACTGCCATTTGATCCGGCAACCTCCTTTGCCAAAGAGGCCTGGTGGCAGCGCGGTATCAAGGCAAAGAACTTCACCGTCAGCGCGCCGGTAATCGGCTCAATTTCGAAGCGGCGCGTTCTGATTGGTATGCAACCGCTTGTGGCGGAAGATGGCAGCCAGGATGGCGCGGTAACGGTGGCGATCGACGCCAGCTGGCTGGAACGTTCGCTGAACAATTCAGAATTGGCGGACGGCGCCGAAGTGGCAATTGTCGACCGTAGCGGGACAGTCGTTCTGAAGGGAGGAGGCAGCGAACTGCCGCGCTTTGACGTCAACACCGCTAACATGCAGGTCGCCGAGGCTAAATTACCAGATGGCACCGCCTGGATGTATGCCGTCGCACCGCTCTATGAGCGCGAACTATTCGTAGTTTATGCCGAACCGACCGAGCGGTTGATGGCGACTGCGGTTGGCCAAGTGCGGATTAACCTCATCCTGCCAATCATCACTTTGCTGCTTGCGTCCCTCGCAATCTGGCTGGGCAGCAACCAGCTGGTCTTGCGCTGGCTCGATTCACTCCGCACGCTTGCGGCACAATTCGCCGGCGGAGATTATACCGGCAATCCTGGCAAATATGCGCGCGCACCGCGCGAAGTTGGCCTGCTCAGCGCCGATCTTCACAGGATGGCCAAGGCAATTGAATCGCGCGACCAGGCGCTGCAAGCAGCGCTCGATGCCAAGACCGCTTTGACCCATGATATCCATCACCGGGTCAAGAACAACCTCCAGATCGTCAGCAGTCTGCTCAGTCTGCAGGCGGGCAAGATCAGCGATCTTGGCGCGCGCGATGCCCTCAGCCAGACCCGCGCCCGGATCGGTGCGCTCGCGCAGATCCACCGGCTGCTCTATGAGGAAAGCCAGGATAGCGACCACGGCGAGGTCAACATTGCCAAATTGCTGACAGCGCTTTGTACGCAGCTGCGCACATTGCATCGCGGACATAGCGCGGTCCAGCTGTCTTGCAATGTCGCCTCGGTGACGGTTCCGATCAACAGTGCCGTGCCGCTGAGCTTGCTGGCGGTCGAAGCCGTTACCAATGCCTATCGGCACGGATTCCCGTCGGGCCAGAGCGGAATGATCTTGCTTAGGTTTGGCTTGGAGCTTGGCCAAGTGACATTGTCGGTTAGCGATGATGGGATAGGATTCGATCCGGATGAAGCACCGGCATCGATGGGCCGTCAATTGATGGATGCCTTTGCCCAGCAGCTGGGGGGCGTGCTGAATATCAGCAGTGCGCCAAACTCCGGAACGATCGTAACGCTGACCTATCCCCTGATCGAGGGGCACGATCTTCAGGTTTTGAAAAGCAACGGCGTGGTCTGCTGACAGACCACGCCGTGATTGCTTCCAAATCAGGGTTCTGACCTGATTACCCTAATTACAAGTCACGCCATTTCGGTCGATCTCACGCCCGATCAGAGCGCCGCCAACTCCGCCAAGGATCGTCCCCAGCGTCTTAGAGCGGTTCGGTGCGATCGCCCGGCCCAGCAGTCCGCCGCCGATTGCGCCGATGATCAGCCCAGTGGTGCCATCGCTGCGGCGGCAGTAATAGCGACCATTCGAACCGCGATAGATCCGGTCCTGCTCGGTCAGGCGGCGATCGGGGTAATAGCTGCCATCGCGGTAATAGAGGTTAGGCTGGTAATTGCCGTAGCGCGGATCGAACCGGTTGTAGTCATAACGCTTGTAATCCTGCCAGGCGGCGCGCTTTCGCTGCCCAAGGTGACGGCCGTTATCGCGGTGGGGGCGCCGCTGGTTGGCGTGGTCGCGTTTATCATGGCGCTCGTTGGCCCGGCGATCATCGTCGCGCTGCTGCTCTGACCAGTTCCGGTCGGGCTTTGCCATGACAGGCGCGGCTGTCACGGTGAGTGTTGCGAGCAGAGCGCCCAGAAGCAGTTTCTTCATGTTCAATCTCCTTGTGAGGGGAGAACCAGCGCCTGCATGCTTCGGGCTCAAAGGCTTGAAAATAAAATTATCGCAGATGCGGCAATCAGGTCACGGTTCGGCGCTGGGGCTGGTCGATCGAAGCCCGCCAATATTCGACCAGGAACATCGTTACAGTCAGCACCACCGGCCCCAGGATCAATCCCGGCACACCGAATACGATCAGTCCGCCGACCAGTGCGATGAATGTCGGAACAGTGTGCATTTTCATGCGATTGCCGACCAGGATCGGGTAGATCAGGTTATCGATGCCGCCAACCACGATGGTTCCCCACAGGATCAGGATCAGCGCCTGACCCTCGTGTCCGGTCATCAGCAGGAACACTGCCGCCGGGATCCAGATGATGAACGCGCCGAGCACCGGGATGATTGCCAGCAGGCCCATGACGATGCCCCACAGCAGCGGTGTCGGCAGCCCCAGCCACCAGAACATCAGACCGCCGAGCCAGCCCTGAATCATGGCCACCACCAGCGTGCCATAGACCGTCGCGCGGATAGTGCCGGCCACCCGCGCAGTCAGCGCGATCATGTCGGATTTGCCCAACGGAGACAGTACCACCACTGCCGCCAGTGCCTGGCGCCGGTCACGCAGGAAATAGAACAGAAAATAGAAGGTGATGAGCACACCGACCAGCTGGGCACCCGACCCCTGGACCAGCGAAGTCGCCGATCCGGTCAGCCAGGCAATGGCCGTTTCGGCGGTCCGCGGCAGATTGACCTGCGCTTCGATCCAGGCCGCCGCTGAGGCAAGGCCGGGTTGATCGGCAATCATGTTTCGCCACGCGCCGCTGTTGGCGCTGTCGGACAGCAGCCGTGCTGCACTGGTGGCCTCTGCCAGCAGTCGTTCACCGACGAACAGTGCTGGGCCAATCACCAGAATCGCCGTTGCGACGACCGTCAGTGCGGCGGCCGCACCGGCGTGCTTGACCCGAATTTCGATCCTGCGGTGGAGTGGCAGTACAATTACCGCCAGAGCGATTGCCGAGGTCAACGGACCAAGGAATGGCGCGGTGATCAGCCAGGACAGGAACAGCCCCAGCACGGTTACTGCGATCAGGCCGATCAAATGCAGCCAGCGCTGGGTGCGGATGTGGTTTTCCATTAGCCTATCCGAATGGCCCGGGCGCTCTTCATCAGCGTGCCCGGACCATGAGGTTCATCGTTTTTGCGGGGCTGTTTAGCCCGCGCGGTACTGCCGGTTCAGCGAGCCGAACCGCGGCGTATGAAGTTGACGATGGCAAGAAGCACGATCGCGCCGAGGAACGAAACGAACAGCGACTTGATATCAAATGCGCCTGACGTGATCGGAGCGCCGCCCAGAAACGGCGTGAGCAGATAGCCCGCCAGAATGGAACCGACAACGCCGACAACCACATTCATGACAATGCCTTGCTGGCCGTCCGTACGCATGACCATGCTGGCAAGCCAGCCAATGACGCCGCCAACGATAAGCATGATGATAAGGTTCATTTTCCGTCTCCTGTTTAGGTAGCGGGAACAACCGCCGGCGCGGCATTTGGTTCCATTGTGATCGGCTCCGGCTCATTCATCGCCGCTGCGGCAGCCGTCAGATTGGCGTTGGCAAAGTCCCAGTTGACGAGCTGATCGAGGAAGGCCGTGACATATTCGGCGCGCCGGTTTTGATAATCGAGGTAATAGGCGTGCTCCCACAGATCGCAGCACAACAGCGCAGAGCGCCCATGCACCAACGGCAGATCAGCATCATGGGTGGCAACAATCCCGACCACGCCATCCGTTGCGACCAGCCAGACCCATCCCGAACCGAAGTGCGCCGCCGCGGCCGCACTGAACGCCTCCGCAAAGGCCTCAGCATCGCCGATATCATGCTCGATCAGAACCTTGAGATCGCCATCTGGCAGTCCTCCCCCGCCCGGTTTCATTGATTTCCAGAAGAAATCATGGTTCCAGCTCTGGGCGGCGTTGTTGAAGATCTTGGCTTGGGCGGGATCGCCGTGGGTTTGCTTGATCACCTCGTCCAGAGACAGCCCGGCCAGAGCGCTATCAGCCAGCAGCTTGTTGAGTGTATCGACGTAGCCCTTGTGATGCTTGCCGTGATGCAGCTCGAGCGTTTGCGCAGCGATATGCGGTTCGAGCGCATCGGCTGCATAGGGCAGGCGAGGAAGCGTAAACATCGGGAGAATTCCTGTCGTTAGATTGGCGAAACCCCGAAATACTTCAGCACGCCAAGCACCAGCAGCAGCAACGCAATTGCAACGATGGTGTCAGCGACATCGAAGCTGCTTTTGGCGGTGATGATTTTCTCGTCTTTGTTGAGATCGGTCATGCCATAACCCCTTGATTGGGTAGAAGTCGGAGAGTTCTGATTTCCGACCTAGTTGATTACCTCATCGCCGCCCTTGCCAACCGATTCGATGTCTCGTCCGACACCCTTGACGGTGTTGCAGGCGCTGGCGGAGAGGGCGATGCTGGCCGCAGCAACAGCAAGCAGAACTTTCTTGATCATTGGAACTTCCTTCCAGGTAGCAGTCCGAACGCGGTCCGATCTGCATGATACTGGGTAAACCCGATGCCCGGCGCGTTGTTCCATCAGGGTATGGTAATAGCGAGGATCAGCGCGGGTTCAGAAGCTGAATTGCGCAACATCCGCCCAAGCTGTGGCGATCGATGTCGCCATTGCCGGCAAGACCACTTTCACTGCCGACCGCCAACGCGGACGCGAGATCAATCGGTGGTTGCCGAAACTGCCACGATACCAGCGTATTTCTGGTCAGACAGGGATGCCGCGAAACAAGGAACTGGCGGAGAGGGTGGGATTCGAACCCACGGTACGGTTACCCGTACACTGCATTTCGAGTGCAGCGCATTCGACCTCTCTGCCACCTCTCCGCAGAAATGAACGGTGCCCCCAAAGGAGCCTGGACCGGTCGAAGAGCCGGGCGGTTAGCCGATGGCGCGGCGCTTGCCAAGCCCTTTGAACGCCCTTTGCGCGGCATTTTCGGGGGACCTTAAGCAACAGGGCGTTGTTTCGGCCCCGATGGTGCCCTATATTGTCAGTCATGGACCGCGCTTCGTTCTTTTCCCCTCAGGCTGGCCGCGATATCGATGCGCCGCGCCGGGCCCGCGCCCGGTTCGGGATCGGCGACGTGGTGCGCCACCGGATCTTCGATTTTCGCGGCGTGATCTACGATGTGGACCCGGTCTTCGCCAATAGCGAGGAATGGTACGAATCGATCCCCAAGGAAGTCCGCCCCAACCGCGAACAGCCGTTCTACCACCTGCTCGCCGAAAACGGCGATTCGAGCTA
>JANMOU010000056.1:0-58428 GCA_031369495.1 Novosphingobium sp.
CATGGCGGTCTTGTTACCCCAGCCGCGCCACAGGATGGAGCAGCCGATCAGCATCGAGACGATCACCGCCAGTATGTTGAGCAGCGTTTTGGAGTTTCCCTGCCGGAACGCCTCTGTCAGCGGTTGCGGTTCGGCGATCACGTGGCGTTCGGACTGCACCCCCTGCCGATCGAGCGTGAAATTGAAACGCTCTCCGACATTCCCGCGCCTGTAGTAATCGTAGCTGCGCTCATTGGTCAGATAGTCGCCTGCCATGACACCGGCTCTTGCTGCGGGGCCGCCGGGAGCTACCTCGGTGACCCTGAGAAAGCCCGGTTTGGCTTGCGGATCGGGGACGGTAGTCACGCCCCCCCACGTCAGTTCTCCGGCGATCCCGGCGCGCGCGGCTGCGGCATCGAGCAGAAGGGTCATACGGTTGACGATCAGCACCGCCAGCAGCGCGATCAGCAGCCCCTGCTGCCAGCGCGGCCAGTCCAGCTTTGCCGATTCGGCGCGGTTTGGCATGGAGTTCCCCCGTTTCGCGCGACCGCAGTGAAGGTGGCAGAATTCCCGGCGTTTGCAATCGTGCGGTGGCATGCACCCGGCACATTCCCTTCATCGTCATCCTGAACTTGTTTCAGGACCCATTTGGCCGTGAGACCAGAGCGTGGGATCGCCAGTCTCCCTCGCCGTGAGGCGGCCTTGCGTTTGAGATTCTAGCCCCGGATGTGTGGCACGATGGGTCCTGAAACAAGTTCAGGATGACGATGGGGCACCGGCGCTCGGATTACCCGGCCACTCCCCAGCGTTTGCAATCGCGCGGAACAGTTCCTAGCTTCTGGGAAAGCAGGAACGGAAACAAAGCGATGGCGGAAGCCCCCAACTCTACAGTCAAACTTCAGGTCGCCGCAGCCCGGCAGGAGGAAAGCGGGAACGGCTTTGCCCGGCTGCCCAAATCGGCGCTGTCCGCGTTGGGCGTGACCGAAGGCGATGTGATCGAGATTGAGGGCAAGCGGAACACGGCGGCGCGGGTGATGGCGCCTTATCCTGAGGACGAAGGGCTGGAGGTGATCCGGCTCGACGGGCTGCAGCGCGCCAATGCCGAGGTTGGTTCGGGCGATCACGTGCAGGTCCGCAAGGCCGCCAGCAAGCCCGCCAGCCGGGTGATCTTCGCCCCGGCCCAACGCGAAATGCGGCTGCAAGGGCCGGGTCAGGCGCTCAAGCGCAACTTCTTTGGGCGCCCCTTGGTGGCGGGCGATCTGGTTGCTACGACTGGCCAGCAGCAGGTCCGCGATATGCCGCCCGAAGTGGCGCGGATGTTCAACGCCCCGGCCTTTGCGCTCACGCAAATCCGCCTGACCGTGGTTTCGACCGTGCCCAAAGGCATCGTCCACATCGACGAGAATACCGAAGTTGAGCTGCGCGAAGAATTTGAAGAAGCGCGCGGCAGCCGCGGCGATGTCAATTACGATGACGTTGGCGGGATGGGCGATACGATCCGGCAGTTGCGCGAAATGGTCGAACTGCCGCTGCGCTATCCCGAATTGTTCATCCGGCTGGGCGTCGATCCGCCCAAGGGCGTGCTGCTTCATGGGCCGCCGGGGACCGGGAAGACCCGGCTGGCGCGGGCCGTGGCGAACGAGAGCGAAGCCAGTTTCTTCACCATCAACGGCCCCGAAATCATGGGCAGCGCCTATGGCGAAAGCGAGCGGCGGCTGCGTGAAGTGTTTGAGGAAGCCGCCAAAGCCGCGCCTTCGATCGTGTTCATTGATGAGATCGATTCGATCGCGCCCAAACGCTCCGGCACTCCGGGAGAGGCCGAAAAGCGGCTGGTTGCGCAGCTGCTGACGCTGATGGATGGCCTTGGTACGAGCACCGGGATCGTGGTGATTGCCGCGACCAATCGCCCCGACGCAATCGACGAAGCGCTGCGCCGGCCCGGCCGGTTTGACCGCGAAATCGTGGTTGGCGTTCCGGATGAGAAGGGCCGCCGCGAAATCCTCGGGATCCACACCCGCGGAATGCCGCTGGCCGAAGGGGTCGACCTCGATGAGCTGTCGCGGACTACCCACGGCTTTGTCGGCGCGGACCTCGGCGCTGTGGCGCGCGAAGCCGCGATGGACGCGGTGCGGCGGATCATGCCGCAGCTCGATCTGGAAGCGCAGACGATCCCGCCCAAGGTGCTGGAAGACCTGACCGTAACGCGCGAGGATTTCGTGGGTGCGCTCAAACGCGTCCAGCCATCGGCGATGCGCGAAGTTATGGTCGAGGTGCCCAACGTCCGCTGGGCTGATATCGGCGGTGCGGATGAGGCGCAGGCTAAGCTGAAGGAGGGGATCGAGCTGCCGCTCAAAAGCCCCGAAGCGTTCCGGCGGCTCGGCATCCGTCCGGCCAAGGGCTTTTTGCTCTATGGCCCGCCCGGCACCGGCAAGACCCTGCTCGCCAAAGCGGTTGCCAAGGAGAGCGAGGCCAACTTCATTTCGATCAAGAGCAGCGATTTGCTGAGCAAATGGTACGGCGAAAGCGAGCAGCAGATCAGCCGATTGTTCGCCCGCGCTCGCCAGGTAGCGCCCTGCGTGATCTTTATCGACGAGATTGACAGTCTGGTCCCGGCGCGCGGATCCAGCGGGAACGAGCCGCAGGTGACCGCGCGCGTGGTCAACACGATTCTCGCTGAAATGGACGGGATGGAAGAACTGTCGTCAGTCGTGCTGATCGGCGCAACCAACCGCCCAGGCTTGGTCGATCCGGCGCTGCTGCGCCCCGGCCGGCTCGACGAGCTGGTCTATGTCGGCACGCCCGATGCCAAGGGCCGGACGCATATCCTGAAGATCCACACCAGCAAGATGCCGCTGGCCAAGGACGTTGACCTCAGCGCCATCGCTGCCGAGGCCGAACGCTTCACCGGCGCCGATCTGGAAGACCTGACCCGCCGCGCCGGGCTCGCCGCGATCCGCAGCCGCGGGGCCAAAGTCAAGACGGTGACCGGCGCCGACTTTAAGGAAGCCCTGGCCGATTCGCGCGCCACGGTCTCGGCCGAAATGGAAGCCGAATACGCCAAGCTGAAAGGCGAACTCAAAAAGCGGGCGGCGGCGATCAACCCGATGCCGGTTGGCTTCGTAGCGCCATGGATGGTGAGTTCAACGCGGGATAAGAAGCATGGGTGAGGGGGCGGCGGCGCCTTAGGCTAGTGCGCCGCCCCCCAACTCTTGCCCGTCCCGATCTCAACCCCCAATGGCACGCTCAGCACCACTGCCGGTTCTGCAGCCCCCGCCATCACGGCGCGGATTACTTCGCTGGCGGCGGCCACATCGCCTTCGGGCAGTTCGAACACCAGTTCGTCGTGGACCTGCAGCAGCATCCGGACATGGCCCAGCCCGGCGGCCTCCAGCGCGGGCATCATCCTCACCATCGCGCGTTTGATGATGTCGGCGCTGGTGCCCTGGATTGGAGCGTTGATCGCGGCGCGTTCGCTGCCTTGGCGCTCGGCTTGCTGGCTTGAGGAAATGCGCGGGAACCAGCATTTGCGGCCGAGCAGGGTCTCGGAATAGCCGCGCTCGCGCACCGACGCCAAGGTATCGTGGATGTAGCGCTGAATGCCGGGGAAGCGCTGGAAATAGAGGTCGATAACGGCCTGCGCCTCGTCCGAAGTCATCCCCAACCGCCCCGCCAGACCCCAGCGGCTGATCCCGTAAAGGATCGCAAAGTTGACGGTCTTGGCCCGGCCGCGGGTGTCGCGGTTGACCTCTCCGAACATCTCCTGCGCGGTGCGGGCGTGAATGTCTTCACCCGCGGCGAAGGCCTCTTTCAGTTCGGGCACGTCGGCCATATGCGCGGCCAGGCGCAGCTCAATCTGGCTGTAGTCGGCAGCGAGGATCACATTGCCGGCGTCAGCGACGAAGGCGTGGCGGATCTGGCGGCCGATTTCGGTGCGGATCGGGATGTTCTGCAGGTTCGGCTCGGTGGACGACAGCCGCCCGGTCTGCGCACCCACCAGGCTGTAGCTGGTATGGACCCGGCCGGTCGTGGGGTTGATCGCCCCCTGCAAGGCTTCGGTATAGGTTGAGCGCAGCTTGGAGAGCTGGCGCCATTCGAGCACTTTGCTGGCAACCGGCGCGCCTTCACCGTCGAGCCGTTCGAGCACCGATTGGTCGGTTGAATACTGTCCGGTCTTGCCCTTCTTGCCGCCTTTGTAGCCGAGCTTGTCAAACAGGATTTCGCCGAGCTGCTTGGGGCTTCCGATCGTGAAAGCCTGCCCGGCCAGTTCGTGTATCTCGCCTTCCAGCTTGCCAATCTCGGTGGCGAAAGTTGCGGACAGCCCGGCCAGCGCCTCGCGATCAACCTTGATCCCGTGCCGCTCCATCTGGGCAACCACCGGCACCAGCGGCCGGTCAACGCGTTCATAGACCCGCGTGCCGCCTTCGTCCGACAAGCGCGGCTTGAGCAGACGGTGGAGCCGCCAGGTCACTTCGGCGTCTTCGGCGGCATATTCGGTGGCGCGGTCCAGCGGCACTTCGCCAAACGGGATCGCCTTCTTGCCGGTTCCGCAGACATCCTTGAAGGCGATGCAGCTGTGGCCGAGGTGCCGCATGGCCAGCTCGTCCATCCCGTGCCCGCCGCCGATACCGTCGGCGCTGCGTCCCGCATCAAGATCGAAGCTCATCACCATCGTATCGTCAATCGGGCCGACGGTGACGCCGTGGCGGGCCAGCACGTTGAGATCGTATTTGGCGTTTTGGCCCACTTTGAGCACCGCATCGCTTTCCAGCAGTGGCCTTAGGAGTTCGATGGCCCGCGCAGTGGCGATCTGAGTGGGCTTTTCGGCAAACATATCACTGCCGCCGTGGCCGAGCGGAATGTAGCAGGCCTGCCCCGGGCCCAGCGCCAGACTGATCCCGGTGAGGTCTGCGGAAATCGCATCAAGCGCGCTAGTTTCGGTATCGAACGCCACCAGCCGTGCGGCGAAGGCCCGCGCGATCCAGCCCGCCAGCGCATCCTCGTCCTGCACGCAGGCATAAAGAGTTCGGTCAATCGGCGGCAGCTCGGCCAGTGCCTGGCGGCTCCCGCCCGGCACGATTACCGCTCCGGCGGTCACCGGCTTGGCCGGGTTGAGCTGGACCTTGCGTTCCGGGCTGCCGCGGCCTTCGCCGAGCCGCTTGAGCAGCGAATTGAACCCATGTTCTTGGAGGAACAGAGCCAGCGGTTCGGGCGGGATCGCGGTGAGCTTGAAATCATCGAGCGCCACCGGCAGGTCGCAGTCTTCCTTGAGCTGGACCAGCACCCGGCTCAGCCGCGCCATTTCGGCCTGTTCGATCAGGCTTTCTTGCATCTTGCTCGGTTTCATCGTCGGCGCGGCGGCCAGAGCGGCTTCAAGGCTGCCATATTCCTGGATCAGCTTGGTCGCAGTCTTCGGCCCGATCCCGCGAATGCCGGGAACATTGTCGACCGCATCGCCCATCAAGGCCAGCACATCGCCGACCAGCTCGGGCGCAACCCCGAATTTCTCGGCCACTTCGGGAATGTCGATCCGGACATTCTTCATGGTGTCGAGCATATCGATGTGGCCTGCTCCGCACGGCCCGATCAGCTGCATCAGGTCCTTGTCGGACGAGACTATCGTCACGTCCCAGCCCCGATGGGCGGCGGCGCGGGCATAGGAGGCAATCAGATCGTCGGCTTCAAGCCCCACTTCTTCGATGCAGGGCAGGCTGAAGGCGCGGGTGGCATCGCGGACCAGCGGGAACTGCGGCTTGAGGTCTTCGGGCGCGGGTGGGCGGTTAGCCTTGTAGTCGGGAAAGATATCGTTGCGGAAACTCTTGCCGCTGGCGTCAAGGATCACCGCCATATGGGTCGGTCCGTCGGCCTTGTTGAGATCGTCGGCCAGCTTCCACAGCATGGTGGTATAGCCATAGACCGCGCCGACCGGCACGCCGCGCGGATTGGTCAGCGGCGGCAGGCGGTGATAAGCGCGAAAGATATAGGCCGATCCGTCGACCAGATAGAGATGTTGTTTGGGCTCCATAGGCCCCTGACTAGCAGGCTGCGCTGGCAAGAGTAAGACCCGGCGGTGCGCGCGATTCGCGGTGCGATTGATCAGCCGGAATTCGGCTCGTCGTGATAGGGGAACGCCTTGCCTGATCCAAAAAATAGCACATTTTGTCGGTTTTTCAGATAGATCGCAGCAATCTCTTGCATCGCGAAAAGAAGGCCATTAAACGGCGCGGTGAAGTCTACCAGAATGGTAGTCTTTCCGTGCGGTCGCTACCAATTTCGGGTGCGGACGTGCGTGGTCCACTAGTTGATCAAGGAATACATTCATGCGCAAGATCGTTCTCGTAGCCGTCGCTGCCCTCGCCCTTTCGGCTTGCTCGAAGGAAGCCACCGACGCGGCTGCTAGCGTTTCGGAAGCTGCTGCCGATGCTTCGGCTTCGACCTCGGAAGCCGCTGACGCCGCTGCCGCCAAGGTTTCTGAAGCTGCCAAGGATGGCGCTGCAACCGTTTCGGAAGCTGCTGCTGACGGCGCTGACAAGGTCGAAGACACCGCGGCTCAGGCCAAGGAAGTCGCTGACGAAGCCATGAAGAAGGGCGCCTAAGCGCTTTTTGAAGGCTTGAAGATCGGGGGCGCGGGGGAAACCTCGCGCCCCTTTTCGTTGCCTGCAGTGCATCGCGCCTTGATCTTGTTTAATCGCGCGATTAAACCCTGTCCTTGACCGGCGCTTACGCCCGGCGGGAGAGTTGGTTTGAGCGTTTCCCTCGCCCAGGGCCTGACCAGCGCACTTGCCCGGATCGGCTTGCCCGCACCAGACGAGCTAGAGCGGCTATCGGGCGGTGCGAACATGGAAAGCTGGCGGTTCAACGCCGGTGATGCGATCTGCGTGCTGCGCCGCGCGCCATCGCTCGAAATGATGGCTGGGCGCCCGCTGGATCATGCCGCCGAAGCCGCCCTGATCCGCGCCGCCTATGCTGCCGGTGTCATGGCGCCCGAAGTGCTGGTTGAACTCGTGGCTGAGGATGGAATCGGTTCGGGCTATGTGATGCGCTCGATTGCCGGCTCGCCCGATCCCAACCTGTTCCTGACTGAGGCTGACCCGCAGACCGGGATCGCGGATATCGCCCGCGAATTGGCCAAAACCCATCAGACCGATTGCAGCGGACTGACCGTGCCGGTGATGGACACTGCGCAGGCGCTCGGCGATTTGCGGGCCCGGTTCCTCGAATATGGCGGGGATCGCCCGATTCTGGCGCTGGCGCTGCACTGGCTGGAGGCAAACATTCCCCCGCCGGTTACACCCCGATTGGTCCACGGCGATTTCCGGCTCGGCAACCTGATGTTCGAGCATGGCCGGCTGACCGGAGTGCTTGATTGGGAACTGGCGCACCTGGGTGACTGGCACGAGGATCTGGCGTTCGGCTGCATGACCGTTTGGCGGTTTTCGCGCCCTGACCGGCCCGGCTATGGCCTGACCACGGTTGAGGAACTCGCCGCAGCCTATCAAGCTGCTGGCGGCGAGGCCTTCGATCCGGCGCGGTTTCGGTTCTGGACGATTTACCGGACTTTCTGGTGGGCGCTGGGCTGCTTGCAGATGGGCGGGTTCTGGCGCGCCGGGCACGATCGCTCGATCGAGCGGGTCGTGGTGGCGCGGCGCACCGCCGAACAAGAACTCGACCTGCTGTTGCTGCTGGAGGATCTGGCCCCCGAGGCTGAGCGGGCGCGCGCTTTACCGGCCCCGACGCCGCCACTCGCGCCGACTGAAGGCGAGCCAAGCGGCGCAGAAATCCTCACCGCGATCTCGGAATGGCTGGCCAGCGACATCAAGCCGTTGGTCGCAGGCCGGGGCAAGTTCGATCTCGCGGTCGCCCGCAACGCGCTGGGGATTGTCGCGCGCGAGCTTGAACAGCGCCCCTGTGCCACCGACTCTGCGCTCGCTGCCGATTTGATGTCGGGCAATGCCGATCTGGCGACGCCGGGTCTATTGGCCAAGCTTCGCCGCTCTGCCCTGGCCAAACTTACTGCCGATATGCCGAAATATCCCGCCCTTGCCGCCGCGCGGGCGAAATGGGAAGGAACCTGAAATGGACTTTGCGCTACCCCAAGAGCTCATTGCCTACCTCGCCGAGCTTGACCAGTTCATCGCGGCCGAGATCAAGCCGCTCGAGCAGCAGGATGACAATATCCGCTTCTTCGATCACCGCCGCGAATATGCCCGGACCGATTTTGAGAACCAGGGCCTGCCCCGGCGCGAGTGGGAACTGCTGCTGGTCGAGGCGATGCGCCGGGCCGATGCGGCCGGGTACTGGCGCTTTTCGGCGCCAAAGAAATACGGCGGCCAGGATGGATCGAACCTTTGGATGGCGGTGATCCGCGATAAATTCGCGGCCAAGGGGCTGGGGCTGCACAACGATTTGCAGAATGAGCATTCGATCGTCGGCAACTTTCCGTTCGTGGCGATGTACGAGCATTTTGGCACGCCGGCCCAGCAAGAGGAATTCATCCTTGGCGGGTTCAACCGGACCCGCCGGGTCGCTTTTGGCCTGACCGAACCCGACCATGGTTCCGATGCAACCCACATGGAAACCCGTGCTGTGCGCGAAAACCGCGATGGGGTTCCGGGCTGGCGGATCGACGGGCGCAAGATGTGGATCACCGGTATGCACCATGCCACGCACTGCGCCGCGTTCTGCCGGACCAGCGGCAAGGACGGCGATGCCAAAGGGATCACCTGCTTGCTGGTCCCGATCGAGAACCCCGGCATGGTGGTTGACGAGTACATGTGGACCTTCAACATGCCGACCGACCACCCGCGAATGCATTTCGAAAATTGCTGGGTGCCGGAAAGTGCGGTGCTCGGACCGGTCGATGGCGGGCTGTCGATTGCACAAAGCTTTGTCCACCAGAACCGCATTCGGCAGGCCGCCAGCTCGCTTGGTGCGGCAACCTATTGCGTTGAGGAATCGGTCAAATATGCCCGGCAGCGCAAACCTTTCGGGCAGGAACTGGCGCGCAATCAGGGGATCCAGTTCCCGCTGGTTGAGCTTGCCACCCAGTGCGAGATGCTACGAGCGATGATTTACAAGACCGCCTGGGAGATGGATCAGATCCCCCACAAAGAACTGGAGCACCAGCTGTCTGACAAGATTTCGATGTCCAACTACTACGCCAACCGGCTAGTCTGCGAAGCGGCTGACCGGGCGATGCAGGTCCATGGCGGGATCGGTTATTCGCGGCACAAGCCGTTCGAACACATCTATCGCCACCACCGGCGCTATCGGATCACCGAAGGCGCCGAAGAAATCCAGATGCGCAAGGTTGGCGCCTATCTGTTCGGCTATCTCGGGCCGAGGAAGGCGCTTTACGCCAAATAGTTCAGGGCCAAGTCGGCTCAGGGAAGGCGAGTCAGCGTCAGATCGTCAAACCGGACCTCATCGCTCCCCGGCGCCTGCCATAGCGTGAGGAACGGTGCGGCGCAGCCTTCGCCGATGCTGACTGCGGCCTGAAACTGGCCGTTGTTGCCCGCAAGGGCCGCAGCCTCAACCGGGATCCGGCCGGTCGGGTTGCAGGATAGCGAGAGCTGCGCGCCGATGGCCGGCTTGCCGCTGCTGCCCTGCGCAGTCCAGCTCAGCCGATATCGGCCCGCCGGAACCGCCAGCATCTGCCAGGCAACCGGCTGCGCGGTCGGTCCGCCGACCCGGACCAGCAATCCGCTGGCGCCAGCGCGGCTCTGGGCTGCGGGCATGGCCGAGACATCGCCGCTGCCAACCAGGTTCCATTCGAACGGCACCGGCGGACGCGACACCGGTAGCGCGGCGAAGTGCGGATCGGCTATCCCGGGTACAGCGGCGGGGCAGTGCCCCTGCCACAGCTGGCGCGCCTCGAGCGGCCCGCCCGCCAGGACCAGGCGCACCACCAGTGGTGACACGGCGTCGCAGCCCCACGGTTTGGCTGCAAGGCTGCCGACCACCGCGGCGCGGTTGCGCAGGGCGGGCAATTCCAGCATCGAGGCGTGCTGCAGATAGGACTTGGTCCAGGCCGGGCGCAGCGCCAGTCGCTCGGCCAGTGCAGCGCGGCCCTGCGGCGTTGCTTCGAACTGCGCCAGCAGCATATCGCGAACCGGGAAATCAGGCGCCTGCCGCAGCACCGCATCGATCCGCAAGGCCGCGAGCTGCATCTGTCCCGCATTTAGCGCCGCATTCATGAAGTAGAGTTGGGTCAGCGGATCGCGCCAGCCAAATTGCGCCGCCACCCGGAATGATCGGTCGGCCTTGACGTTCTGTCCGGCGGCCAACTGCGTCGCCCCGAGCAAAGCGGTTGAGCGCGGGTCGATCGGATCGGCGATCACGGCCTGTTCGGCGGCAGCCATCGCCAACGACTTGTCACCCGCCTGAAGCGCCACGGCGGCAGCGCTGCGGTGGGCCTCTGCGGCTAGAAAGCCCGGCACATAATGGGCCAGCTGCGGATTTTTCGCCGAGGCCCGATCAAGCCCGTTGCCCAGCGCCAGAGCGGCAAAAGCCGCCACTGTTCCCAGCATGGCTTGACGGGAAAGGGAGCGTGCCATGCGCGGCCTATTTCTTCTTTTTCTTGTCGGACGAATTGTACGAGTAATAGTCGTAGCCGTAATATTCCGAATAACCGTGGCTCAGCTTTGATGGATCGAACATGGTCAGCACGGCCCCCAGCAGGACCGGACGCATGGTCCGCAAACGCCGCAGCGAAGCCTTGAGCGAACCGCGCCGGGCGCGTTCGGATTCGATGATGAAGATCACCCCTTCGACCAGGGCTGAGATCAATGGCGCGTCGGCTAGCCCCAGAATCGGAGGACTGTCGAACACGACCACATCGTAGCGCGCGGTCAGTTCCTCGATCAGCTCTTCCATCCGGATCGACGCGATCAGTTCGGTCGGGCTAGGCGGGACCGGGCCAGAAGTGATGACATCAAGATTCTTAAGCCCCGACGGCTTGACCACGTGGTCGACGCTGTCCTGATTGGTCAGCAGGGTCGACATGCCCTTTTCGTTGTCCAGATCAAGCCGGCGGTGAACCGATGGGCGCCGCAGATCGACATCGACCAGCAGCACCTTGCGGCCCATTCGGGCAAAGCCTTGCGCAATCGCATAGCTGGTGGTGGTCTTGCCTTCAGCGGGCTGCGAGCTGGTAACCAGCAGCGATTTGGGCAAACCATGGCTGGTCGAGTAGAGCAGCGCACCGCGCAGCGAGTTGTAGCCTTCGGACACCGGTGATTTCGGATCGAGCAGCGCCTCATCCGGGTTGGCTTCGCGTGAGCGTGGAATGACCCCGAGCAGCGGCAACTCCAGCTTGTGCTCGACGTCTTCGGGAACCCGCACGGTATCGTCAAACTGGTTACGCAGGAAGGTGGTGACCCCGGCCAGTCCAAGCCCGATCAGCAAGGCATAGGAGAGGTTCTTCATCAGATTTGGCGACGAATGTGAGAGCGGCGCTTCAGCGCGATCGACAATCGCGATATTGCTGTTGCTGATCCCGGCCGAGGCGTTGAGTTCCTTGTAGCGTTGCAGCAGCCCGTCATAGAGCGCGCGGTTGGTATCCGCCTCGCGCGCCAGCAGGTTATATTCGACCGAGCGGTCCTGCTCGGACAGCGAAGCCGATTTGAGCGCGTTGACCTGGGCTTCAAGCTGCCGTTCGGTGCTGAGCGCCGCCTGATATTCGGCGTCGGTAGAGCTGCGCAGGTTGTTCGCCGCGATGTTAAGCTGGGCGTCGATCGACTTCAACTGGGCACGGAGCTGGCGAACGTTGGGGTGGCCTTCGAGATGGCGGGTCAGTTCGTCCTGCAGTTTGGCTTCGATTTCGGCGCGCTGGGTGAACAGCTGCTGGACAACCGGGTTGCTCATCGCCTCGCGGTTGCTGAGCAGCGAGTTGCGCCCGATCGAGCGCAGCTTGCTCTCGGCGGCGATCCGGTTGGCGCGGGCCTGAGAGGCGGCGGCGTTGAGCTGCATTAGGCTGGCTGTGGTGATGCTGGTGGCACCGGCACCGGCTCCGCCGCCATCAGGCCCGGTTCCAGGGCCGGCATCGCGGGTACGGATCAATCCAGCCTGGCGGGCATAGGCGTTGAGCCCGCGTTCGGATTGTTCGAGCTTGCCTTTGGCTTCGGTCAGCTGGTTGGCGACGAAATCACGGGCGTAGGCCGAACTGTCATAGCGCTGTTGCAGCGATGCCTGGATGAACTCTTCGGAATAGGCATTGGCAACCAGCGCCGAAAGGGTCGGATCGGTACTTTCAAAAGTGACCGTGGCAATCCGCGAATTGCGCGGCATGCGAACTTGCATATTGCCGCGAACCAGCCCGATGGTCAGTTCGCGGAGCGAATTGGGCGGGGTTGTTGCGGCTGGGGCAGGAATGCCCATCTGCTCATAGAATCGGGCATTGCCTTCCAGACGCAGCTTCTTGATCACCCGCATTGCCAGCGCCCGACTTTTGAACAGTTCGACCTGGGTTTGCAGGAACCGTTCGGTGTCCCACGAATTGTTGACCTGGCTGCTAGTGTCTTCGACCTCACCCAGCACGTTGTTAGACTGATCGTTGATCTGTACCGATGCCGAAGCGATGTAGCGCTTGGTATCCAGCAGCGTTACAGTCAGCGCCAGGGCCAGTGCCGCCGCGATGATGGCGATGATCACCACCATATTGGCGCGCAGCGCAGCGATCACAAACCGGATATCGAACCCTGGTTTTTTGCCTTCGCCGAAAATGTCGTCGTCGCTCAGATGATTGAGCGTGACCGCCGCTTGCGAAGGAATCTGCGGACCGGTGTCGGCGGGTGAGGTTGCCATCAAACTGCCAATCTTCAGAACTGGGTAAAGATATTGAGCAGCGGCGCTGCCTGAAGGATGTCACGGTAGACGCCCTTGAGCGAAGAGAACCCGACCACGATTACATCGCCGCCCAGGATCTGCGGATCGGCTGCTTGGCCGGAGCGGATCTGGCCCAGATCAAAGCGCGCGCCCATCCGGCGGCCGTTGACTGTGCGAAACACGATGACTTCGTCCAGCCTGGCGACATTGGTCGGGCTTTGCGCGCGGGCGATCGCGGACAGCAGCGTATCGCTTGCACTGACCTTGTAGACCCCCGGCATCTTGACTTCGCCTTCGACTGCAACGGATTGTTCGCGGGTCGAAATCACGCTGACCACCACTTTGGGGTAGCGGACATATTCGCGGCCTAGCCGTTCGGCGATGACGGCGGAAAGCTCGGGCGCGGTCAGGCCTGCAGCCAGAATATCGCCAGCCAGCGGCAGCTGGATCCGGCCAACATCGTCAACTTGCAGCTTATCGTTCGACAGGTCGGGTTCCTGGAACACCGAAACGCTGATCGAATCGCCAGGCCCGATCCGATAGGCTTGCGGCGCAGCGGCAAGATCGGCTGGTGGAGCGATGGCATAGGCCGCCTGCCCCGTTGGAAGTCCTTCTGATTGCAGCGAACGCCCGCACCCGCTCAGAGCAAGTCCAGCCAGTGCCAACAGCAGCCAACGCCATGTGATGCTCACGAACGCAACCCCTTGGTTCTATCTTTTAGTTCAACTATGCGGGCCGGTAACAACAGGCCCACCGCGGTTGCGGTCAGCGCCGCCAATGCCATGGAACGCAGCGGGTAATCAACCAGCGAGTGCAAGGCGACAATAACCAGCGTTCCAATGGCGAACAGCACCTGACTGCGCGATCCGGCCGGCGGCCAGCGCAGCGCGCGCCAGATCGCATGGAGTACTAGCCCGCTCACCGCTGCAAGCACCAGCGCACCCGGCAATCCGGCGCCGATCAACAGTTCGAGATAATCGTTGTGGGCGCGGTTGGGCAGGGTCGGATCGACCACCTCGAGCCGCTCGACCGCCATCATCACGGGTACAAAGGTGCCCTGACCGGACCCGGCAGGCCAGTACTGTCCCAGCGCAAAAAACGAATCGCGCCACAATTCGGGGCGGAACTCGCCGGTAAAATCGAATCGGCCCGCGATGGCTTCGATCGCGCGATTGTGACGCAGGGCGAAATAGGCGGCCGTGCCGAGCGCCGCTGCACCGATCACGCTCAAGCCCGCTTTGGCCCAATTGAACCGCGCATCGGGCTGCAGGATCAGATACTGGAAAATCAAAGCAATTGGCAGCAGGGCAATACCAGCGCGCGATCCGGCGAGTACCAGCGCCAGAATCATCACCCCGTCGGCAATGATCACGCCGGCAGCCAGTTGCAGTCCGATCGGCTGAACGGTGCCGCGGTCGAGCCAGTGGCGCGCCCAGGCGGCCAGCGCCAGCATCGCCACCAGCAGCAGATCAGCAGTACTGTTGTGATTGGCCTGAAAGGCGGTGAGAAAGATCTCTTCAGGTTCAAAGAACCGGAATGGGTTACCGGCGCCGCCAGACAGCTGCGCCGCCCCGACCAGCAGAGACAGTACCCCGATCCCCGCGACGGTCGTAACCAGCAGGTATCGCCCGCGCCGATCGAGCGCAGCGGCAAGGACCAGGCAGACCATGGCGGACGCCGCGGCCAGCAGGCTCGCCAAAGTGCGGCTGGGAGAGAGCGACAGCGCGCGCCAGGTATCGGCCGATCCGGTCAGTTCTAGCGCGGCAGTTTGCGCCGCGCGCCCGGGCAGCGCCTGCCACCAGCTGGACGGCAAAGGTATCAGTTGAATCAGGGGTACAATCAGCACCAGAGCGGCAATCCGCCATGCCGCAATGGGGATCTGCGCGATTGCGGCGGGCGCAAAGGTCAACACGGTAAGTGCCGCCAGCACCACCGCACCTTGCAATGCAATTTCAAGCAGCGGGGCAGGCGATCCGCCGCCACCAAGAACCAGCGAAATCGCCAAGAGCGCCGCAGCAATCAGCGCAGCACGATCAATCCCAGGATTGCCTGCTTGCACTTCCATCTGCGCCCCTAACTGTTGACTGGCCGGATTTCAGCCAAACGACTACCCGGCGCGAATCGTTCGCACCGGGGGTCTATCTACTGGCTGAAGTCAAATGTGAAAGGGCTTAGCCCTTGCTGTCGTTGCCCATTGCAACGGCCAGACCGGCCGCACCCACGGTGCCGATCAGCACCGGAATGACCACGCTGTTACCGCCACCGCCGGTCGCCGCTTCAGCAACCGCGCGGCCCGGTGAAGGAGCGCCAGTGCACGACTTGTCGCGAATCAGGTTCTTGACGATGTCTTCTGCAGCGCCATTGTTTCCGGCCGGGCCGGTCGTGACGGTGCAAACGGTGGTTCCATCCGTCAGGACGGTGCGGGTGATCTGCGCAGTGCCGCTGGGCCCAGAGCGAATGACATCAACGCGGGCCGGCGCATCCGCCAAACCTTGATTCAAGCTGACCGAGGTCATCGGCAGGGCTTCGGCAGAGCGGGTTCCGTCGACGGCAGAAAATCCGGCCCCAAGAAGGGCAACGGAAGCAGCTGCAGCGATAAATTGCGATGTCACGTGGATTCACTCCGTACTTGTTCGCAGTTGCAATAGCAGAGGTATGGTTAGCAGTCTACCCTCGCTCGAACAAAAAATCCGAGAAAAATGGCCAAAATCCGCCAGTTAACGTGACGTTAACCTTTGTCGCAGGTCACAAAACTGCAACAAATGCCCCGGACGAAACCATATTTGTCTGATTATTCAATAGGCTCGGTCGTGAACCACGACCCTCAGCGTGCCCAGGACGATCTGCACGTCGCGCCACAACGACCAGCCATCGAGATACTCCAGATCGGCATCAAGCCGGTCGGAAAGATCACTTTCGGTGTCGGTTGCGCCGCGAAAGCCCCGAATTTGAGCCAGGCCGGTCAGGCCGGGCTTTAACGCGTGGCGGGTCCAATAGCGATCATCGACCTCCCAGAACAGTTTGTCGCCGGCTTGCGATCCCAACGCGTGAGGGCGCGGGCCGACCAGCGCCATGTCACCTTTCAGCACATTGATCAGTTGCGGAAGCTCATCAATACTCGAGCGGCGGATCAGCGCACCGACGCGGGTGATCCGCCGATCGTCCCGCAAGGTGGACTTTGCCCCATCTGAATCGCTGAAGTTAAGGCGCATCGAGCGGAATTTATACATCGAGAAGAACCGATTACCGCGCCCGACCCGGCGCTGGATGAACAGCACGGGGCTGCCGTCTTCGATCAGGATCGCCAGCGTGGTAAGCAGCAGGACCGGGCTCAGTACGATCAGGCCGGTACCGGCCGCAACAACGTCAAACAGCCGCTTGGTCGCGCGAGCGCGAAGCCCGAGCGGACCCACCGAGACACGCAGCAAGCCATGTCCGGCAGCGATCCGCGCGCCGTGCGCACCCAGGTTCGAGACGGCGTCGTCGACCACCTCGCCTTCGATGTTCGCACCTTTCAGGATCTTGGCCCAAGCCAAGCGGCGTTCGGGCGGACAGCTGACAATGACCCGATCGCAAGCCGAGAGAATCTGGCCAATCCGGTTGAGCGCTTGTGGATTGTCCAGTTCCGGGTTCAGCCCCAATTGCGCGGCATTGGCCACTTGGGTTCGGGGCAGGGTGATGCTCGGCCCGCCATCATCGATCACCAGCTCGTTGAGGATGTCTTCGCCGCAGCGCGCTTTGATGAAACTGCGCATCTGGGCGCGGGTCCAGGCCAGCGTGAAGGCGGTGAAAAATACCCCGAAAGTGAATAGCAGGCGAGAAAATTCGGCGCTCGACTTAGTGTAGAACGCAATGAACACCACCGCGCTGGCCGAGATCAGCAGCGCCGCGATGGCCCGCGACGTTCCGCTGCGGGCGTTCTCCAAAGCCATTAGTGAATAGGCGCCGTTATAGAGCGCCATGGTCAGGAAAATCGGCAGAACCAATTGGGCGAGTAACGTCGCCTGATCCACGCCATACCAGCCCAGATAGAGAAAGCCGGAGCCAGCAAAGCCGCCGAACAGCGCGGCCAAGTCGCTGACTATCAACGCAAGGTAGCACTGCAATCGGCGCCGGACGAGCGACTGCATCGGCAGAAACGGCACTTGCACCCCTGCATCGCGATCCAAGTCAGGAATTACAGCAGTCAGGCCAGTCATTTTTGCTTTTTGCGAACCCGGGGAATCTCGTTCAGAATTGCGCCGTTAGTGGCCAAGTTCGCGCTTGGTAACAACCCGTAATCGTGAGAGTCGGCTCGGCTAGGTCCGAATTTAGCTTAACCGCGCTGGGCGGCGGCCCGGGTGATCTCGGCTAGACCCTGCGCCAACAGCAGTTCGGCGTTCTGGCTGTTGCCGAGCAGCGCGCGGTGCAGTTCGACCAGTTTGCTGGCCAGCCGGGTCAGCTTGCGGCCACGCCAGCGGGTCAGCTGTTCGATCAGGTCGCGTGATTCCTTGTAGAACACCCGGCGCGCAGTCGCTTCCGCCTCGATGAATTGGCGAACATTGCCGCGCGGGCCCATTCGCGCCGAAAGCTGTACCAGCTGCGCCGCGCGGCGTTCGAACGCGAGCAGCAACCCGACCGGATTAAGGCCCAGTTCGTGCATCCGGCGCAATTCATGGCTTAGTTTGCCGCTGTCGCCGCCGAGCACGACGCTGACCAGCGCGGCAAATCCGTCATCCTCGGTCTTGGCACCGATTGCGGCCAAGGCTTCGGCGTCGGCGGTCTTGGGCGATTCGGTGCTGGCATCGAGATAAAGCGCCAACTTGGTGACTTCGGACTGGGCCAGCCGGGTATCGAGCGAAGCGGCCCGCGCAATCCGTTCGGCCAAATCGCCAGAGAGCCTGAGGCCAGCCGGGCCCGCCATCTGCCGGACCGATTCGGCCACGCTGCGCAGGTCCGGCGGCCAGAACATCGCCACCAGCGCATCAGGCCGGGTGGCGAGCAATTTGGCGGTGCGTGATTTGTCGGTTGCGCTGGTTGCGACGATCAGCACCGGACAGCCTGCGACATCGCCCTCCAGCAAAGTATTGACCGCGTCATGAACCTCGTCCCCCGCCGCCCGGACCCAGATGTGACGAGTTTCGCCGAACAGCGAGGTGGAGCGCGCCTCGTCCCCCAGCCGCACCGGATCGCGTTTAAGATCGGCGCCGCTCAGCTCGATCCGTTCGCCCGGATCGGTCAGCAAGCTGGCGATGGTATGGGCGGCGTCGCTGGCCCCGGCTTCATCGGGGCCGCAGAAGAAGAACACGCGGGCGTCCCTGGCCGCGCGGGGAGCTACGGCCTTGAAATCCTTTTGCGTCGCTTTCACTTGATGCCGCTGCGCAGGGTCAGGGCGATCCGCGTGACGATCCGGTCGGCCACCTGCTTGGTCAGGTTTTCCAGCGCGGTATTCTCCGCCGCGATGGTGGCATATTCGGAGGATACCACGTCGATACCGGCATCAGACCCGGCGGTGGCATCGAGCACAATTTCGCCCGTTGCCAAATCGACCAGTTGATAACGCGCGCGCAGGGTCCGCCGTTCACGCGCGATGGTATCATCCGACAAAAGGCCAAGCCCTTCGAGCTTGTCATCAAGCCGCACATCAAGCCGGTATCGCGCCGCGCCGCCACTCGGCTTTGCACCCAGCCGGTCAATCAGCGCATTGCGCATCAGCCAGCCCGACTTGCCCTCAATCGACGAGACTTCGATCCCTGCAAGGCCCTGCGCCACGGTTCCGCTCGACCCGCCGGCGTACATCGGCTTGAGCCCGCAAGCGGACAACAGCAGCGCCAAAGCAAGAACCGCCAGCCGCATCATGCTACCAGATTGACCAGCCGGTCGGGCACTACGATCACTTTCTTTACTGCCTTGCCATCTAGCGCACGCTGGACCTTCTCGGATGCCAGTGCAAGCGCCTCCAGCTCTTCGCGGGCCATGCCCTTGGGTACGGTCACAGTATCGCGCAGCTTGCCCAGCACCTGAATGGCGATGGTCACTTCGTCTTCGACCAGCAGCGCCGGGTCAACCGGCGGCCAAGCGGCATCAGCGATCAGGCCGGTTTCGCCAATCGCAGCCCAAGCCTCCTCGGCAAGGTGCGGCATCATCGGGGCAACCAGCAGCAGGATCGTGCGGATCGCAGCAGACCGGCTGGCCGAAGGGGCAGCCTTTTCGGTGGCGCTAGTCAGCTCGTATATCCGCGCAACCGCTTTGTTGAAGCCCAGCGCGGTGATGTCGTCTGCGGCAGCAGCGACCGTCTGATCACGCTTTCGGTCCAGCGCCTTGTCTTCGCCAGTAGCCGCAGCATCGTACTGGCCGAACAGCCGCCACAGCCGCTGAACAAACCGCGCACAGCCTTCGATCCCGGCTTCGGACCACGGCAGGTCGCGCTCGGGCGGGCTGTCAGACAGCATGAACCAGCGGACTGCGTCGGCGCCGTATTCAGCAATGATATCGTCAGGATCGACCACGTTCTTTTTGGACTTGGACATCTTTTCGACGCGACCGCGAGTTACAGGGTCATTTGTACCTTTAACAAAAAGACCGTCTGTTCGACCGTGATCCACATCTGCTGGAGCAACCCAATAATCTTGCCAGATCGGGCTCAAGTCTTTCGATGGACTAAGTTCGTCGTACTTGTTTAGCAGCCGCTTTGCTCGATAGGTCTCGTGCGTCACCATCCCCTGCGTGAACAGGCTCGCGAATGGCTCCTTCACGTCGATCATACCGATGTGCGCCAAGGCGCGGGTCCAGAACCGGGCATAGAGCAGGTGCAGGATCGCGTGCTCAATCCCGCCGATGTATTGTTCGACCGGCAACCATTGCTTGATGACTTCGGGATCGAACGGCTTGTCCGCGGGCTGGCTGGCAAAGCGCAGGAAATACCACGAGCTGTTGGTGAAGGTATCAAGCGTATCGGTCTCGCGCCGCGCCGCTTTGCCGCACTGCGGGCAGTCCACGTGCTTCCAGATTGGGTGACGATCCAAAGGATTGCCGGGAATGTCAAAACTGACATCCTCTGGCAGCACCACCGGCAACTGGTCCTTGGGCACCGGCACCACGCCGCAAGCCTCGCAATGGATGAACGGGATCGGGGTGCCCCAATAGCGCTGGCGCGAAACGCCCCAATCGCGCAGCCGCCAGACGGTTGTGCCGTGGCCCCACTGGCCTTGTTCGGCCCGGGTGATGACCTCGGCCTTCGCCGCCTCGACGCTCAAGCCATCGAGGAACCGCGAGTTTACCAAAGCGCCGGGGCCGGTATAGGCTTCGTTGCCGGCGAACACCGGGTCGGTCAGATCACCATCGGCGACCACGCGGCTTACCGGCAGGCCATATTTGCGGGCGAAATCGATATCGCGCTGATCGTGCGCCGGGCAGCCGAACACCGCACCGGTGCCATAGTCCATCAGCACGAAATTGGCGATATAGAGTGGCAGTTCGGGGCCATCGTCAAACGGATGCTTCAGCCGCAGGCCGGTATCAAAGCCGAGCTTTTCCTGAGTCTCGATCTCCGCAGCGGTGGTCCCGCCCTTGCGGCACAGCGCGATAAAATCGGCCACGGCGGGGTCGGCGGCGAGGCTTTGCGCGATCGGATGTTCGGCTGCAATCGCGACGAAGCTGGCGCCAAAGATCGTGTCGGGCCGGGTGGTGAACACCTCAACCGCGACCTGCCGGTCGGCGCTGTGAAATGTGAACTGCAGGCCCTGGCTCTTGCCGATCCAGTTTTCCTGCATCAGCCGGACCTTTTCGGGCCACTTGTCAAGCGTACCAAGGCCATCCAGCAGCTCGTCGGCGAACTGGGTGATCTTCAGGAACCACTGGCTCAGCTTGCGCTTTTCAACCAGCGCACCGCTGCGCCAGCCGCGCCCGTCGATCACCTGTTCGTTGGCCAGCACGGTCATATCGACCGGGTCCCAGTTGACTGCGCTTTCCTTGCGGGTAGCCAGCCCAGCCGCATACATATCGAGGAACAGCGCCTGTTCGTGGCCGTAGTAGTCCGGCTCGCAAGTCGACAGCTCGCGGCTCCAGTCGAACGCAAAGCCGAGCCGTTTGAGCTGGGTTTTCATTGTCGCGATATTCGCGCGGGTCCAGCCGCCGGGGTGGACGCCTTTTTCCATCGCGGCGTTTTCAGCCGGCATCCCGAACGAATCCCAGCCCATCGGGTGCAGCACTTCAAAGCCCTGCATCCGCTTGTAGCGGGCCAGCACGTCGCCCATCGTATAGTTGCGGACATGGCCGATGTGGATCCGCCCGGACGGGTAGGGAAACATTTCCAGCACATAGCTGCGCGGCTTGGGGCTGGCATCGTCGGCCTTGAAGCTTTGGGCTTCATCCCATGCGGCTTGCCAGCGCGGGTCGGCGCTGGCTGGATCGAAACGGTCAGTGATCATAGTGGTCGCTCTAACAACTCGTCATCCCCGCGCAAGCGGGGATCGCTGGCCGGGGCCTGCGACGGTGCTGTCAGGAGGCCAGCGGTCCCGGGTCAGGCCCGGGACGGCGCAAAATCAGTTTCCTGCCGAAGCCTGGCGGCGCAGGTCGCGGGCGCGGGTCAGGATCACGTCTTCCAGCTTCTGGATGGTGGCGGCCTGGACCGGGGCATCAACCCATACGCCGTTTGTCAGCGTCTGGCGGCTGGCGGCCACCCGCAGCGCATCAGCGCGCAGATCCTGATCGAGGATCGTGACGGTCACTTTCATCCGCTCGTTGGGGTTGTTCGGATTGGTGTACCAATCGGTCACGATCACCCCGCCGTTGCTGTCAGTCTGAAGCAACGGCATGAAGCTGAGCGCTTCAAGGCTGGCGCGCCACAGGTACGAATTGACCCCGATCGTGGTGATCTTGCTGGCGGCGAGATCAGCCTTGGGGCGGTCCTTGCCCCCACCGCAGGCGGCGAGCGAAACTGCGGCGAGCGCAATCAGTCCGGCGCGGGCTGATTTGCCCAGGATGTTCGCTGCGGTTGAAGTGCTGCCAGTCATTCGTTCCATCCGGTTGTTTATGCGTTTGCCAGCCTGTTTGCCGGTTCGCAGCCTCTATAGCCGAGGCGGCTCGCGCGGCAAGTCTGCTGTGCGGCGCTATAACCGGTCGAGGCGCTGAACCGCCGCTGAATGGCCATCGGGCAGGCCAGGTTCAGCCAGCGTTCAGCGGCAGCAGACCATTTCGGCCTTGGATTCTGGCGCTAGATGCGCAAAAACAGGGTGTCCCGGAATGCGGGAGCCAAAGGAGTAGTGGGTGACTCAGGTGCCAATCAAGGACAAGCGCAAGCGCGGCGGCGGTGCCGGCGCAGCCCTGCTGTTCGGCGCTGTTGGCCTGCTCGCGCTGCCATCGGCAGTGCTGGCCTTTGCCGGCCGGTTCGATTCGCTGCCCGCCACGCCAGATTTGGTGGAAAGCGGATTTCAGCCTGCTGAAGTTGATCCGCGGCTGGCCCGTTCGATCACGGTTCGCGCCTTGTCGAAGGACCGCACCTATCGCTTCACCCCGGCCGCTACCCCCAGCCGTTTGGATGGGCAGGTCACCGTGGCTGTTCGCGTCGATAGCCGCGCGGCTTCGCTGGCATTCCAGCGGCCCGCAGCAGAAATCGCACAGGTCCAGCCTGGTCTGGGGATCGCGCCGACCGCCTATAGTCTTGGCGCGGCCCGCGGTTACCGCAGCTTTGCCCAGAACACCGGCGCCACGGTTCCAGCCGCGACGCCCAACAACGCCGCGATGCCTGATCTGGCGGCCTACAAGCCTAAACCCGGCGTTGCGCCGTCCTCTTCGCGGTTTGCCCCGCGGATCGAACTGGCTGAGCGGGAAAAGACCGGCCGCAGCCCGCGGACCTTTGAACAAAGCGATCAGACTGTGGGTGTCGGTGGCTCGTACCGGGTGACCCGCAACCTTGATGTCACTGCCGGGGTCCGGGTTACTTCGGACCGGGACCGCTTGCTGCCGCTGACCGATGGCAAGCAGGATACGCAGGCGATTTACGTCGGCACCCAATTCCGCTTCTAGACGCCAGTCTAAACCTTCAGCCAAAGACCAAATAGCTATGCAGCCCGCTTGCCGGAAAGCAGGCTGCTGCTAGACTTGCCCCTACGCAATCGATCCAAGGGAGAAGGACGGTCATGGCACGTGTGGCAATCGTAACCGGCGGCACCAGAGGCATTGGCGAGGCAATCTGTCTGCGGCTACACAAGCAGGGGCATACCGTCATTGCCAACTATGGCGGGAACGAGGAAAAGGCCAAGGCCTTCACCGCCCGTACCGGGATCCCCTCGATCCGCTGGGACGTTGGCGATCACGAAGCCTGCATCCATAACTGCAACGATATCGCCGCCGAATATGGCCCGGTAGATATCGTCATCAACAACGCCGGGATCACCCGCGATGGCGTGCTCCACAAGATGAGCTTTGATGACTGGAACGAGGTCATGCGGATCAACCTCGGCGGATGCTTCAACATGGCCAAGGCCACGTTTCCCGGCATGCGCGAGCGCGGCTGGGGCCGGATCGTCAACATCGGTTCGATCAACGGGCAGGCTGGGCAATACGGCCAGGTCAACTATGCCGCCGCCAAATCGGGCATCCACGGCTTTACCAAGGCGCTGGCGCAGGAAGGCGCCAAGTTCGGTGTTACCGTCAACGCGATTGCGCCCGGCTATATCGATACCGACATGGTCGCCGCCGTGCCCGCCCCGGTGCTGGAAAAGATTGTCGCCAAGATCCCAGTCGGGCGGCTCGGCAACGCCGAAGAAATCGCCCGTGCGGTGGCGTTCCTGACATCCGAGAACGGCAGCTTCGTGACCGGATCGACTATGAGCGTCAACGGCGGGCAGCATATGTATTAAGGTTGGCACTGAACCGGCCTCTGCGCGACCTCACTCCAGCGTAATCCCGACTACCTTCCAGCCGCCACCTTCGGAAGCCACCGACAGCGTTTCGACCACATTAGTTTGCTTGCTGTAGCTGGCCTTAAACGTGATGGTCCAATAGCCATTGGGCGGCGCGGGGGCGAAATTGACGGTCGCCAGTTCGCGCGATTTTATCGTGCCGAATTGGCCGCGGACCTTTGTCGAAATTTCGGCCCACCATTTGACCGTGTTGAGCAGTTTGAACGACGGGTGGGTCGCCTGCCAGCTCGCGTTCCAGTCATCGCGGTCGATCAGCGCCAGAAACTGCCGTGCGGCATCAATCGCTGCAGCTTCGCTTGCTGGGGTAGCGGATGGCGCTGCGGCGGCGGTCATAGGTACGGCGGGGGCCGAACCCGGTCCGGACAGAGCCGAAAGGGCAAGCAGGGCAACACTGATGGTCATACCAAGTCCTCCAATCATCCAGCCGGCACGGCTTCCTTTGCCGTCACCTTGGGCTGGCTGAAGGGTCATTTGCGCCGCGTCCGGGGCGGGGGCATCCCCCAAACGCTTGTCCCCCAGCAATTCGGGGTCCTGCTCCTCCACCTCGCGCAGCAGCCGCGCCGCCTCGCGGCTGCTGGAGGTCGCCATCTTGCGCCGCGCATCGCGCAGCCGTTCGTTGATGGTGTGGACCGAAAGTCCTAGCTGCCGGGCCATGCTTTTGGCATCATAGCCGCTGACAAGGAGGCGCAGGGTCTCCTTCTCTTTCTCGCTGAGCGCGTGGTAGCCATGGGTCATGGTCCCAGTTGTAAGGCCGCATGAAATTGCGGGCCACCCCGAATTTTTCGTATGCCGTTGCCCTGCCGCCGCTCTAAGCTGCGCAAATGACCACGCCCTATCACCCCCCGCGCAAACGCTCGGTCGAGATTGCCGGACACAAGACCTCAATCAGCTTAGAGCCGCTGTTCTGGGAATTGCTCAAACAGGCTGCCAATGCCGAGGGCCTGCCGATCAGCGCGCTAGTCGCGCGGATCGATGCCGAACGGATCAAGGCCCCGGTCCCGCCAGGACTGGGCAGCGCGATCCGGCTGTGGCTGGTCGGCTGGCTGGCGCAGAGGTTGGGATCTTGAGCGGTGCATCGGCCTGATCGCAGGACTGCACAGGCGCAATCGCCTCGGTTCGTCGCAGACCGCGCTCTTGCTGCCCTTACCGGCATTGACCTTGCCGGGTTGTTCCTGTGTCAGCCATGTCAGCCTGAACAGGCACGTTAAGCGGGGCGGTTTTTGAGGAGTAGCTTTATGCGCGCCATTTCCACACGGTCGGGAGCACTTATGCTTCTGGCCTTGCTGACAGTTCCGATGTCCAGCCAGGTACTGGCGCAGGATCCAGAACCAGCCAATCCAACGATCGTCGTCAATGCGCCGGTGTTGGTCGCCGGGCCTGAGATCAAGGGCATCATCACGGCACGCACTGCCGACAAGATCAAGGTCACTTCGGCTGACGGCACCGTCACCATAATCACCCTCAACGAAGCGACCCGGATCAAGTCCGGCGGCGGCCTGTTCGGTGGGGGCAAGAACAAACTGACGGCAGATGCGCTGCTCAATGGCTTGCCCGTGACGGTCAAGACCATGAAGCCCGCCGATGGCTCCGAAGGGCTGTTCGCCAGCCAGGTCACTTTCAAGGGCGGCGACCTTAAAACTGCCAACATGATCCGCAGCGGTACCGCCCAGGGATTTGAGGAACAGACCGCCGCCACCGAAGCGTTGCGCGGCCGGATGGCCGATATCGACAAATACAATATCAAAAGCACTACCAACGTCTATTTTGACAGCGGCAAATGGGTGATCTCACCGCAGGCCAAGGCCGAACTGTGCTCGGCCGCAAGCGCGGCCGCCACAACCGACAACTCGTTCATTCTGGTGGTCGGCTACACCGATTCGGTCGGCAGCGAGGAATACAACCAGACGCTCAGCGAAAAGCGCGCGGCGGGCGTGATCAATTATCTGCAGCAGTACTGCAAATGGAAGCCTTATCGGATGCTGACCCCAACCGGGATGGCTGAGTCCGACCCGCTGGCCGACAACGAAACCCCCGAAGGCCGCGCCCAGAACCGCCGCGTTTCGGTGAACGTGCTGGTCAGCAAGGCGCTCGACGGAATGTGATCGGAGCGGGGGGGCTCAATCCCCCCCAACCCGTTCAATTTGCGCGCCAACCAGCGCCAGTTTTTCCTCCAGCCGCTCGTACCCGCGATCAAGATGGTAGAGCCGGTGGACCTGGGTTTCGCCCTCGGCCGCAAGGCCGGCGATGACGAGGCTCATCGATGCGCGCAGGTCGGTTGCCATCACTTCGGCGCCGGTCAGTTTGCCAACCCCATGGACGATCGCGGTGCGGCCCTTGGTTTCAATGTGCGCGCCCATCCGGTTGAGTTCGGGGACGTGCATATAGCGATTTTCGAAGATCGTTTCGGTCAGAACCGAGCTGCCTTCCGCTAGGCACAGCATCGCCATCAATTGCGCCTGCATATCGGTGGCAAAGCCGGGGTAGGGGGCGGTGGAAAGCGTGACGGCTTTCAGCTTGCCATTCGACGCGATCTGGATCCCGTCTGCTTTGGGCTCAACATGGACCCCGGCATCGCGCAGCGCTTGCAAGGTCGCGTCCATTTCCTCAGGCACCGCGTGTTTCAGGAACACTTCGCCGCCGGTGATCGCGGCGGCGCAGGCATAGCTGCCCGCTTCAATCCGGTCACTCATCACGCGGTAGGTGGCGCCGTGCAGGCGGGGGACGCCGTGGATCGTGATATCGCTGCTGCCGATCCCTTCAATCTGCGCGCCCATTGCGACCAGCAGCTTGCACAGATCGACAATCTCTGGCTCACGCGCGGCGTTGTGCAGCACCGATTTGCCGGTGCACAGCACCGCCGCCATCAGCCCGTTCTCCGTCGCGCCGACCGAGACCACCGGGAAGCTGTAACGCCCGCCGGGCAGCCCGCCATCGGGCGCTACCGCGCGGACATAGCCCGCCGCCATTTCAATCGTCGCGCCCAGCGCCTCCAGCACTTTGAGGTGCAGGTCGATCGGGCGGTTGCCGATCGCGCAGCCGCCGGGCAGCGAGACGGTCGCCTCGCCCATCCGCGCCAGCATCGGGCCGAGCACCAGGATCGAGGCGCGCATTTTGCGGACCAGTTCATAGGGCGCGACCGAGCTGGTGATCCGCGGCGCTTCCAGCGTCATCACCCGGCCGAAATCGCCGGGACGGTTGCCGGCGATGCTGGTCGAAATCCCGAACTGGTTGAGCAGATGCTGGAACCCGTCGATATCGGCGAGGCGCGGCAGATTGCGCAGCGTCAGCGGTTCCTCGGTCAGCAGCGCACACGGCAGCAGCGTAAGCGCCGAATTTTTCGCGCCAGAGATGGGAATGGTGCCGGAAAGGCGCTTGCCGCCTTGGATGATGATTTTGTCCATAGAGTCTCGATTTAGCGGGAATTGGCGCGGCGGCAACCGCCGGTTGCACGTAGCTGTCGAAAGCGGTTAAACGCCGTTGCAACAATGATCTGCCAAGGGCGCCATATGACCGATCCAGCACTGCGCAAACCGATCAAGAAGGCCGTGTTCCCGGTCGCGGGCCTGGGCACCCGGTTTCTGCCCGCGACCAAGGCAATCCCCAAGGAAATGTTGCCGATCATCGACCGCCCGCTGATCCAGTATGCGGTGGACGAGGCGCGCGAAGCCGGGATCGAGCAGCTGATCTTCGTGACCGGCCGCGGCAAGACCGCGATCGTTGAACATTTTGATACGGCTTACGAACTTGAAGCGACCATGTCAGAGCGCGACAAATCGCTTGATGTGCTCGAACCGACCCGGATCCAGCCCGGCAATCTCGTCACCGTGCGCCAGCAGGTTCCGCTGGGGTTGGGCCATGCGATCTGGTGCGCGCGGGCGATTGTCGGCGATGAACCCTTCGCAATCTTCCTGCCGGACGAACTGATGATCGGCGCACCCGGCTGTATGAAGCAGATGGTCGAGGCCTATAACCAGGTTGGCGGCAACCTGATCTCGGTGCTCGAAGTGCCAGAGGAAGAGGTTTCCAGTTATGGCGTAATCGCGCCGGGGCGGTGTGATGGCGCGCTTACAGAAGTGCTGGGCTTGGTCGAAAAGCCCAAGTGCGAGGACGCTCCATCGAACCTGATTATTTCAGGTCGCTATATCCTCCAGCCCGAAGTGATGCGGGTGCTGGAAAATCAGGGCATCGGCGCCGGCGGTGAGGTTCAGCTGACCGATGCGATGTCCCAGATGATCGGCCAGCAGCCGTTCCACGCGGTGACTTTTGCCGGCAAACGCTATGACTGCGGCAACAAGACCGGGTTCGTTGAAGCGACCCTGGCAGTGGCGCTGGAACGCCCTGATATGCGCGATGAAGTGCGGGCGATCGCCCGCCGGTTGCTGGGCGTTTAGCCTTTCTGCCCCGCGATCCATGCATCAACTCGGCGCTCCAGGATTGAAAGCGGCTGCGAGCCAGAACCGATCAGCAGATCGTTGAAGCCCCTGATATCGAACTTTGGGCCCAGTGCGGCCTGCGCCTTGCGGCGCAGTTCCATGATCTTGAGCATTCCGATCTTGTAGCCGGTCGCTTGCCCGGGAAGCGTGATGTAACGGCGCACTTCTGACCGTGACCGCTCGATCGGCTGACGGCCGATGGTGTTCATGTAGGTCACCGCCGCGTCTTCGGTCCAGCCCTTGGCATGCAAGCCAGTATCAACCACCAGCCGCGCTGCGCGGAACAGTTCCGCGTCCAGCCGCATGAAATCTGCCGCGGCATCGGGGAAGGCGCCCATTTCCTTGCACAGCGCCTCGGCATAAAGCGCCCAGCCTTCGCCAAACGCGACATAACCGGTGACCGCGCGGAATTTTGGTCCGCCTTGTTGGCGCACCTGAATATCGCCCTGCATATTATGGCCGGGGATCGCCTCGTGACACATCAGTGTATAGAGCGCCGCCGGATCGGGCCGGTTGCCAACCAGATGGACAAAGGTCCGGGCTGGCCGCTTGCCATCGGGGCTGGGGGCAGAGGCATGGGCCGCACCGCCTGGAACTTCGGAAAAGGCCGGCTCGCGCACCACTTCAATGCCGTATTTGGGCAAAGTGCCAAAGTGCGTTTTGAGCAGGGTGCGGGTCTTGGCCACAAAAGCGTTTGCTTCGGTCAGATACTCGGCGCGCATGGCATCATTGTAAACCATGGGTGGGTATAGCCGCGCGCGTTCCGCGTAAAATGCCTGCCGATCCTTGAATCCAGCCTGCCGGGCCAAAGAATCCTGTTCGGCCTCGATCCGGGTCACTTCGGACAGGCCGATAACGTGGATCTGGTCGGCCGACAGGTCGGTTGTGGTGTTGAGCTTCAATTCATTGGCATAATAGGCCAGCCCGCCAGGAAGCGTGACTGCGCCGACGCGCCCGCTTGGTGCGCTGGGAAGGTTGCTCTTGGCCCAGGCGATCACCCGGCGATAGGCAGGTTTCAGCGCCTTGACCGCGGTCTTTGCATCTTTGAGCAGTACATCGGCTTCCACTTGCGTCAGCTTGCCGCTGGTCACCAGTGCCGCCGTCTTGGCCTTTACATCAGCCCACAAGGCAGCGTCGGGTCCGGGACCGAAAGGTGCCCCGCTGGTCAGCTGCGTACTCCCGGAAATGATGGTTTCGATCTGAAATTTGGGCGCGCGGATGCCAGCGGCGTCGCTGATCTTGCTGCGGGCGATCGCCTTTTCGAGGACGGCAGGGATGCCACGCAGACGGGCGATGTAGTTCTTCAGGTCAGCAAGATCGGCAACGCTGTGGGTGTTGATCAGAAAATCGGGCAATTCGCTGTGCACCGAATAGAGCCGGGAATAGAACGGCGGGCGGTAAATCCGAATGGCGTGGGAAAGTTCGGCGCGCTCTGCTTCCAACGCCCAGATATCGAAATTGACCTGCGCTTCGGGGGACAGCTTGGCCCGATCGAACTGCGCCTGCATCCGCCTGACGCTGTCTTTGCGCCAGGCCAGCAAACTTGCGGCGGCTGGATTGCCGATGTCGTTCCAGCGATCCGCACCGTCTTTCAAGCCAAGCCGGGTGCCAAGCTGTGGTTGCCGTTTCAGCAATGCGGCGAATTCGCCATCCAGAAAGGCGGTCAACCGGGCATCTTCATTAATGGCTGCGGACGCAGGCTGGGCCGGCGCATGTGCCGCAGGGCCGACGCCGGCCAGCATCAGGGCAATTCCGATGGCGGCAAAGCTGGTGGTGATCTTGCGCATGTTGGCCAAAAATCCTCTCGTTTCGGGCCGAACATAGGCAGCTGCCCGGCCAGAGTGAAGCCCCGGTTTGTCGCATGGCTTGATTCATCGCTTTCGCGCCAGCCTTGGCTCGATTAAGCCCGGCCAATGACGCTGATCCTGTTCAACAAACCGATGAATGTACTGTCGCAGTTCACCGACGCGGGGATCACTGGATCGCCGCGCGCGACGCTGTCGGACTTCATCAAGCTGCCCGGCGTATATCCCGCCGGGCGGCTAGACCGGGACAGCGAGGGGCTGATGCTGCTGACCGATGATGGGCGTTTGCAGGCCCGGATTGCCGATCCAAAGTACAAGTTGTCCAAGACCTATCTGGTCCAGGTTGAGGGCGTGGCAAATGAAGCGGCGTTGGCGGTCTTGCGCGGCGGGGTGCGACTGAACGATGGGATGACCGCGCCCGCGCAGGTCGAAGCGATCGAGCCGCCGCAGCTATGGCCGCGCGATCCGCCGGTGCGGCTCCGCAAATCGGTGCCTGATTGTTGGCTGCGGTTGACCATCAGCGAAGGCCGCAATCGGCAGGTCCGGCGGATGTGCGCGGGCGTGGGCCTGCCGTGCCTGCGGCTGGTGCGCTGGTCGGTCGGCGATTGGACGCTGGAAGGTCTAGCGCCGGGCGAATGGCGACTGTCATCGAGCTGAAACTTCGTCATTCACCTGCAACAAAGCCCTGTCAGGTTCGGCTCATGGAAAACGCACCTGCCAAATTCGACTGGATCGGCTGGCTCGCCAGCATCCCCGGAATCCCCACCGGTTGGGGTGAAGCGCCGTTTGAGGCCACTGCCGAGTGCATCGTGCAGATGAACGCTGGACCCGCAGCGCGTCCGGCGCTCGATCTGCCGGACCGGATTGCTGCCTAAAAGGCGAGACAGCCCTGGTTGAACAGGGTCGTGATCAACGTCATCGCGGCCTCTGAGTTCGCTAGGTCCGCCCCGACTTCAACCCGGTCGCTTGCGCAAATCAGCTCGGCCAAGGTGCCGATTTCGCCGGTGCATTCGTGGCACTCCCCATCGACAAACAGTAGCACCCTTCCCGCCGCACCGCGCACGAACGAGAACCGGCTCGCCGGATTGCGCTGCAGCACGCCGCCGCTGATCAGCGCCGCGCGCAGTTCGTCGATTTCCAGTGGTTCGTCCGGGCTCCAATCGATTTCGGGATACTTGAGGGCTGACGAATCCGCGCCAAACCAGCGCGTGAACGCGGCGCGGTCGCCGAGTTTCTCGGTGACCATGGCGTGCAGCCTTGCCAAGGCCGAGGCTGAAATCTCGCCCGGGTTGGCCTGCGCGGACAGGTCTGGATCGGCGTAGCGATCATCGTCATCAAGGCCCGCCAGCACTTCATCGCACCATCCGGCGATCAGTTCGCTGCGTGATGGCGCGCGGAAGCCGATCGAATAGGTCATGCAATCATCGCCGACCGCGACGCCATTGTGCGCAAAGCCGGGCGGGACATAGAGCATATCGCCCGGTTCCAGCACCCATTCCTCGGTAGCTTTGAAGTCTGCGAGCAGGCGCAGATCGTCGTGCGTTAGCAGCTCCGTGGCGTCGTCGCAGCGCGCACCGACTTGCCAGCGCCGCCGTCCCAGACCCTGGATCAGGAACACGTCGTACTGATCAAAATGCGGACCGACCCCGCCGCCGTCGCTGGCTATGCTGACCATCACGTCATCGATCCGCCAGTTGGGCACGAACCGGAACGCATTCAGTAGCGCGGCGACTTCAGGCACGTGCTGATCAACCGCCTGGACCAGCAATGTCCACGGCGTCTTGTCCAACTTGGCAAGGCGCGTCTCGGCGAATGGGCCCTGCTCGGCGGCGATGCGGTCGGCATCGAGCGTGATGAGGCGAGCTTCAACCTCATCCTCGCAGGCGAGCCCCGCCAATTCGTCCGGGTCAAGCGGATTGACCCAGTTTGTCCAGGCTCCACGGATCAGCGCGGGCTGCTTTTGCCAATGGTCCCGCAAGAACGCGGCGCTATCGAATGTGTCAATGTCCATAGGGTCCGGCCCTAGCTGGCAGTGACCCGCAAGGGTAGCGTCTTCAGTCCGCCGACAAATGTGCTCTTGGCGCGTTTCGGTTCGCCGGCCAGTTCGACGCTGTCGATCCGGTCGAGCAAGGCTTCGAACAGCAGCCGCATTTCGAGCCGCGCGAGGTGTAGCCCCAGGCACTGATGTGCGCCTGCGCCAAAGGCGGCGTGACGGTTGGCTTCGCGGCTGGCGTCGAACCGGCGCGGATCGGGAAACTGCGCCGGATCGTGGTTGGCGGCGACATAGTTCAGCATCAGCCATTCACCGGCCTTGATCGGCACTCCGCCGACTTCGCAATCGGCCGCGGCGGTGCGCATGAAGTGTTGGACCGGGGTGGTCCAGCGGATCGCCTCTTCGACAATGCCCGGAACCAGACTGCGATCGGCCTTGACCCGGGCGAATTGCACGGGGTCTTTGGCCAAGGCCAGCATTGCGCCGGCCGTGCTGGCGCTGGTGGTATCGTGCCCAGCCGCGGCAATGATGATGTAGTACCCGGCCCGGTCGCGTGCCGAGATCGGCGCGCCGTCAATTTCGGCTTTGGCCAGGATCGTCGCGACGTCACTCGTCGGATTGGCCCGGCGTTGCGCCGCCAGCCCCTCGAAATAGGCCTCGAAATCGGCGACCGCACCTTGCACGATCTGGAAAATCTGATCGGGGCTGAGGTTGGCCAAGCCGCTCTTGTTGAGGTCTTCGTCCTGCCCGCCAAACATTTGTTGGGTCAGGAACAGCATCCGCGGTTCGTCTTCCTCGGGCACGCCCAGGATCTGCATCACCACGTGGAGCGGATAGGGCGCTGAAACCACCGGCACAAAATCGACCGCGCCGCCGCCTTCCTGCGCTGCGGCGATCAGCCGGTCGGCGGTCTTGGCGGCCAGCGCGCGGATATCAGCTTCGATCGTGCGCAGGTTCTTGGGCATGAACCAATCCTGCGTCAGCCGCCGCAGTTTCGGGTGTTTGGGCGCATCGAGCGCGACCAGCGAACTGACCAGATTGGGGCTTTCGTCACCCTGCGCGGCGGTGATCTGCCGCGCAAACGCTTCACCCATCTTGTTAGTGAAGACGGTTGCGCGTGGGGCGTTGAGGAAGCCGGCGTTATCCTTGCTGATCCGCATCACTTCGTCATAGCCGGTGACCAGCCAGAACGGGTCGTGATCCCCAGTCGGGCTTTCAACCAGCGTGACGGGGCTCCGCTCGCGCAGTTCGTCAAACAGGTCGAGCAACGGATCCCAGGCGGCATAGCTGCTAGGATCCAGCACACCGAGGGCCTGCTCGGGCGTGGCAGTGGCTACCGTCATGGCTTTCAGCCTTCCTTTTGGGCAGCTTCATAGGCCGCCTTGTATTCATCGCGCAGGTGGCGCTTGTAGAGTTTTCCTGTCAGCTCGCGCGGCAGTTCGGCGCGGAAATCGATCTGGCGCGGCATCTTTACCCGGCTCAATTGCGGGGCAAGGTAGGCGATCAGCTCATCGGCCAGTTCCGGGCCAGCATCGGCCATGTCGAGCGGCTGGACCACCGCCACCACCCGCTCGCCAAAATCGGGATCGGGCGCGCCGATCACCGCAGCATCAGCCACTTTGGGATGGGTCACCAGCAGGTTTTCGATCTCCTGCGGGTAGATATTGACCCCGCCCGAAATGATCATGAAGCTCTTGCGGTCGGTCAGGAAGACATAGCCGTCCTCATCCTCGTACCCAACGTCGCCCAGGCTGGACCAACCGTGCTTGTTCTTGGCATCGGCGGTCTTGCCAGGATCGTTGTGGTATTCGAACGCGACCATCCCTTCGGTTGGTTCGAAAAAGATCTGGCCCTCTGTGCCGCGCGGCACTTCATCGCCGCTTTCATCACAGACCCGAACAATTCCGGTCAAGGCGCGGCCAACCGTGCCGGGACGCTCAAGCCATTCCGGGCTGGTCACGAAAGTAAACCCGTTGCCCTCGGTTCCGGCGTAGTATTCGTAAAGCACCGGCCCCCACCATTCGATCATCGCCCGCTTGACCGGCACCGGGCACGGCGCGGCAGCGTGGATCGCGCATTTGAGGGTCGAGACATCGTATTTGCGGCGGACTTCTTCGGGCAGTTTCAGCATCCGCACGAAATGGGTCGGCACGAACTGGCTGTCGGTGATCTTATATTTCTCGATCGCGGCCAGCGCCAGTTCGGGATCGAACTTCTCCATCACCACCACGGTGCCGCCCAGCTTCTGGATGGTCATCGACCAGCGCAGCGGTGCAGCGTGATAGAGCGGGGCGGGCGAAAGATAGACCGAATCCGGCTTGATCCCGAAAGCCATCATGGTGAGGCCAACCAGGGCATTGGCCTGATCGATTGCGGGATCTTCGGGCAGCGGGAGCTTGACGCCTTTGGGCTGGCCGGTGGTACCGCTGGAATAGAGCATATCGACCCCGGCCCGCTCATCGGCGATCGGGGTGGCGGGCATTGCGGCGAGCGCATCTTCGGCCGAAAGCGGCCCCGGCGTATCGAACCGTAACTGCTCGACCTGCGGTGCAAGCTTGGCCACCTCGTCCAGCGTCGGGGCGAGGTAGGCCGAGCCGAACAGCAGCTTGGCCCCGCTATCCTCAAGGATATAGGCAATTTCGGGCGGGGTAAGGCGGCTCGATATGCCGACATAGTGCAAGCCCGCGCGCTGGAACCCCCAGGTCAGGCAGAAGAACCACGGGTGGTTTTCCATGCACAGCGCCACCGTGTCACCGATCTTGACCCCGCGTGCGCGCAGCAATTGCGCGACCTGGTTGGAACGCTTGTCCAATTCGGCAAAGGTAATCGTTTCGCCGCTTCCGGCCATGATGATGGCGGCCCGGTCAGGCTGGGTCTTGGCGTGGATCGACGGGTGCATGATGGTTGACTCTCCTTCGCGGTCTGGGCCGCTTGCTGGCGAGTTTAACCGTTCGATTAAGTGGCGCAAGCGGCAATGCAGGGGAATCGTCCGGGCAAAGAAAAAGGCGGCCTAAGCCGCCCTGTTCCCAGCATCCTCCCAGAAGCTGCTCCCGGCCCGGCTCTATCGCCCGGATCCGGATGGTGTTCGCTTATTCGCCTTCGTCACCGCCGCCCATGGCGGTTTGGGTGGTTGCGGGCAGAACCCGGCTGTTGCCGTTCATATAGGGAACCGGATTGACCGCGATGCCAGCAATCCGCACTTCATAGTGCAGGTGCGGGCCGGTCGAGCGGCCGGTCGAACCGACATAGCCAATCAGATCGCCCTTTTTGACCGACTGGCCCGAGGCGACGCTGAGCCGCGACAGGTGGCCGTATCGGGTCTGGATCTTGCCGCCATGTTCGATCGAAATGTACAGGCCGTAGCTGGAAAACCAGTCAGCCTTGCTGATCACGCCGTCTGCCGTGGCATAGATCGGGGTGCCGGTCGGCATGGCCAGATCGATACCCTTGTGGCCGCGGCGGCCACCCAGAACCGGGTGGGTGCGCATCCCAAAGCCCGAAGTCATCGCAGCGCCGTCAAGCGGATTGCGCGACGGGATCGAAACCTTGGAGGGGGCGAAAGTCGGATTGGCAAAGCCTGAAACCGAGGCGCTGCCGACAAAGCCAGACGATGGGCTGGTGGCTGGGGCAATTGCCAGCTGGCCGCTATCCATTTGCTTCCAACCATTGAACAGGCGGCGGAATTCATCATCTCCGCCCTGCGGTGCCTTGGCGGCCTGGGCAGCGCGCAGCGGGGCCGCGACATCGGCATTAGCCGAGCTGTTGGCGAGGGCGGGATTGGCCAAGGTCAGGCTCGCAGCGGCGAAGATGCCGGCAATGCCCTTAAGCTTGGCGAAAAACGAAACAGCGACCACTCAAACTACCTTATTCTTCATCCCGTTTACCGGGATTTGCGAACCCTTGTTGCCGGATCGGGAACCAATCCGGCGTTCATGCGTTGAGTGGTGGTTACCCCCCGCCATCTCGATTGCGGGGGTAGACGGAGCTTGGTTACTTAAACAACCCCGGCATAGAAAGAGCGCGGTAAACCGGCTTGAAGACGCGCTGAGTCGTTGAACGGCGGCTTAATGGAGCCGCGAAAGTGGCTCGCAACTAAGCTTTTCCAAAGAGATTCGGGCAAATCCCCGCGCGCCGAAGCGAGCGCGATAAAATGCGTTGATCCGATTCGAACGTGCGTGATTTCATCGTCAAGTATGCGACTCAGGATTTTTGCGCCGCGCAGATCGCCGCCGGCGCGAACCTGTTCGAGCATCCGCGGGGTGACATCGAGCCCGCGCGCTTCCAGCACCATCGGCACCACCGCCAACCGCGAGGCGACATCGTGTGCCGTGTCGCGTGCCGCGTCCCACAGCCCGCTGTGAGCGGGCAGCGCGCCGTAGTAACTGCCCAGGGTGGCCAAATGACGCTCGATCAGGGCGAAGTGCATCGCCTCCTCGGCCGCGACCGTCAGAAAGTCCGAGACGAACGGCTCACCCATCTCGGCGCCAAACCGTCCGGCCATATCAAGCGCCAAGTCGATCGCGACGAATTCGATGTGGGCGAGCGAATGCCACAGCGCCTGGCGCTTGAGCACTGACCCGCCTTTGCCGCGTTTGGGCATCTGCCCCGGCGCGATCAGCTCGGGCCGAGCTGGCCGGCCCGGCGCGTCCGGCATGGTCACATCGAACGCGAAAGCCAGCGCGCCCTTGCGCCAGGCCCGCACCAGCGCGCGGGTCTGCATCGCCTTGGCGCGCGGATTGCTGGTCAGCAGGACGGCGCGGATCGCGGCCGCAACGCTAGTCACAGCGCCCGCGCGGCTTCCAGCACCTCGGCGGCGTGACCTTTGACTTTGACCGGGCTCCAAACTTGCGCGATCCGGCCGTCAGCAGCCACCAACACGGTCGAGCGGACCATGCCCATGTAGCTGCGCCCATACATCGACTTTTCAGTCCAGAAGCCCAACGCATCGGACAGCCCGCCTTCTTCAGCGTCAGAGGCCAGTGGCGCAGTCAGGCTGTGCTTTTCGATAAATTTGAGGTGTTTCTTGGGCGGGTCCTTGCTGATCCCGAGCAGTGCGGTGCCAGCCGTTGCAAAGTCGTCCTTCAAGGCAGAAAAGTCGATGTTTTCGGTCGTGCAGCCGGGGGTATCGTCCTTCGGATAAAAGAACAGCACCAGCTTTTGCCCCTTAAACGACGCCAGCGACAGCGCACTGCCATCAGGACTGGTCAGGGCCAGATCGGGCAGCAGGTCGCCGGGTGTTGGGGCATTGCTCATCAGATGATCTCCAGGTCCTCGCCAAAAACGGTCGCCCAAACCCTTGCCACGATCCGGCGCGATTCGGCCAGACTGACCAAAAGTTCATCCCATGTGCCGCATTGGCCGATCCGAGCTAGCACCGCGCGCGCCGCGGGTGGAGGCTCCTGCGCATCGGGCGCCAGCAGCCGCGCGGCGATCAGGAACCGGGCCAGCTGGGCATGGGCACCGACCAGCGCCGGGTCGATCGCTCCATCGGCGGCCAACTGGGCCAGCGCGTCGGAAAGCGCTGGTTCCAGCGCCTGATGATCGCGCAGTTGCAGATAGTGGGTCAGGAACTCGATATCGACCAGTCCACCGCGCGCCAGTTTTACATCGAGCGGACCCTTGGCCGGTTTGTGCTCCGCCATGGTGGTGCGCATTTCCAGCACCTCGGCACGCAGCTTGGCTGGGTCGCGATCCAGTTCAAGCACGCCGCGGACAATCTCTTGCAGCGCAGTCCGCCCGGCATCAGGCCCGTGCAGCACCCGGGCCCGGGCCAGCGCCATATGCTCCCAGGTCCACGCATTTTCCCGCTGATAGCGCTCGAACGCCTCCAGACTGACCGCAATCGGCCCCTGCGCGCCCGATGGCCGCAACCGGGTATCGATTTCATAAAGCGCGCCTTCTGCCGTGGGCACCGAAAGCGCGGCGATGACCCGCTGGGCCAGCCGATTGAAATAGAGCGTTGCACCCAGAGGCCGCGCGCCGTCGCTCTCGGCCGAATGCGCGCCGGTGAACAGGAACACCAGATCAAGATCCGAGGCATGGGTCAGCGCTCCACCGCCAAGCCGGCCATAGCCCATGATTACCAGTTCGCCGCCGGGGATGCGGCCATGCACGCGTTCAAACTCGGCCGTCGCGGCCCCAGCCAGCACCGCCAGTGCCGCTTCAGCGACCCGCGACAGCCCCTGTGCGATCTGGGCCGGATCGCGGCTCGCTTCGATCAACTGGACCCCAAGCTTGAAGCGCAATTCGCCAACCCGCCGCCGGACTCGGCCCAGCAGCCGCTCGTAGTTATCATCGGCCTCTCCGCGCGAAAGCTGAGCGATCAGATCAGCGACGCTGCCCGGCAGATCGAAAGCGGTGGCATCGATCAGCGGATCGAGCAGATCGGCCCGCCGCGCCAGTGCATCGGCGAGCGGCGGGGCGAGACCGAGGATCCGGGCGAGCAACTGCGCCAAGGCCGGCCGCGCCTCCAGCAAGCGGAACAGATTGACCGCGCTGGGCAGCCCGGCGAGCAATTGCTCCCAGCGCAGCAGCGCCCGTTCCGGCTCGGGCCCTTGCGCAAAAGCGGTCAGCAACGGCAGCAGCATCGCGTCAAACGCTTCGCGCGCCGCCTCGCTGCGCAGCGCCCGCAGCTTGCCCGATCGCCAGCTTTCGATCCGGGCAGCCAAAGCGGCGGGATCGGCAAAGTCCAGTTCGGCCAGCGTTTCGGTCAGTGCGCCGCCACCGCCCGCGCGCGGAACGCTTACCCCCTCTTCGGCATATTGCGCCAAAAGCCGGTCGTAGCGGGAGCCGACCGCTTCGGTGATCGTCTCCAGTTCGGCGATCAGCGCGGCGCCGCCCTCTAGCCCTTCGAGCCGGGCGACATTGTCGAGCGCGACTGGATCACCCGGCAACGAATGCGTCTGCTGATCAGCGACCATTTGCAGCCGGTGCTCGAGCGTGCGCAGCCGGTCGTAGCTTTCACCCAGCACCCGCGCGTCATCCGCCGCGATCAGTCCCGCCTCGGCCAGCGCATCAAGGCTGGCGCGGGTTCCGCGCAGCCGCAGCGCGGGGTTGCGCCCGCCGTGGATCAACTGGTGGGTCTGGGCAAAGAATTCGACCTCGCGAATGCCCCCGCGCCCCTGCTTCAGGTTAAAACCGGGTCCCGGCCGGACCGGGCCGGCGTGATTGGCGCGAATCCGCTGGGTCAGCCGCCCAATCTCGGCAATCGCTCCGAAATCGAGGCTGCGGCGCCACACGAACGGACGGATCGCGGCCAAAAAGGCTTCGCCCGCTGCAAGGTCTCCGGCGCAGGCCCGGGCACGGATATAGGCCGCGCGCTCCCAGGCCAGGGCCGAGCTTTCGTAATGGGTCAGCGCGCCGCCGATCGGGATCGCCAGCGGGCTGACCTCGCTCGCCGGGCGCAGCCGCAGATCGACCCGAAAGACATAGCCTTCGTGGTCAACGTGGCTCATCAGTTGCATCAGTGTGCGCGCCACCCGCTGCGCCGCTTCGCCCGGTTCATCGCGGTCACGCCGGGGTAGCCGCTCTGGATCATAGAGCAGGATCGGATCGATATCCGAGCTGTAGTTGAGTTCGCGTGCGCCGTGCTTGCCCAGTGCCAGCGCGATAAAACCAGCGGGCTCAGCATCGGGCACCCGCGCCCTGATCGCGGCGGCGATGGCGGTGTCAAGCGCGCGATCGGCAAAGTCGGAAAGTTCTTCTACCACCCGGGTCAGGGCAAAAGCGCCCGCCAGATCGCCAATGCCCAGCGCCACCGCCAGCGCCAGCTTCTCGCGGCGCAGCGCGCTGCCGGTATCGGGCGCGGTTGCGCCGATTGTCTTGGCCCAGTCCAGCGCGGCTTCGCCTTGCCCGCCGGCCAACAGCGTCTCAAGCGCGGGCAGCCGGTCCAGCCCTGCGGACAGGAACGGTGAATGCGCCCGGGCACGGGCGAGGGCAGCGGTCCAACTGGCGCTCATGGCAATGGTCGATGCCGCTTTGCGGTGATGCGATCAAGTTGTTCGTGGGAAACGTCCTTGCGCGGGGGCGGCGGCTTTGCCAGACAGCGGCAACATTTTCTCCAGCACAGATGGTGATCCCCGATGCAGTTCAACCGCAGCACAGTCGTTTCGATTATCGCACTTGGCGGCGCGGCGGCGTTGGCTGCTGGCGTTTCGGCCCGTGCACCCAAAGGCGGGGCGATGCCGATCCCGCAGATCGCCGCTCCGGTGATTTCGATCGAAACCATGCGGTCTGTGACCAAGGAGCTTTCGCTGGATTCCTATGAGGGCCGCGGCCCGACCACGCCGGGCGAGGACAAGACGGTTGCCTATATCATCCAGCGCTTCAAAGCCGCTGGGCTTAAGCCGGGCAACAAGGGCAGCTGGGTGCAGGAAGTGCCGACCGTCGAAATCGAGGCCCAGAAGCCCAGCGGCCTCCACGTCGATGTGGCCGGGCAGGCCATGCACTTTGACTTCGGCAAGGATTATGTCGCCGGATCATACCGGATCACCCCCAAGACCGAGATCAAGGATGCCCCGTTGGTCTTCGTTGGCCACGGTATCAATGCGCCGGAACTGGGCTGGAACGACTATGCCGGGATCGACATGAAGGGCAAGATCGCAGTGATCCTGGTCAACGACCCGGACTATGCCGCCAAGGACGAAGTGGGCCTCTTCAAGGGCAAGCGGATGACCTATTACGGCCGCTGGACCTACAAGTATGAGGAAGCCGCCCGGCAGGGCGCAGCCGGCGCGTTGATCGTCCATGATACTTTCCCGGCCGCCTATGGCTGGAACGTCGTCAACTCCAGTTGGACCGGCCCGCAACTGTTCATCCAGTCAGCCGATGACGGGATGAGCAACACGGCGGCCAACGGCTGGATGCAAAAAGGCGCGGCCGAGGCGATCTTCAAGGCCAGCGGGCAGGATTTCGCCGCGCTCGACAAAGCCGCCAAGGTCAAGGGGTTCAAACCGGTGATGCTGAGCGCCACGGCCAGCATGAGCTTTGAAAACGCGATCAAGCGCGCGGTCAGCCGCAATGTGATCGGGATCATGCCGGGCAAGACCCGCCCGAACGAATATGTCCTCTATACCGGACACTGGGACCACTTGGGTCGCTGCGTGGCGGACAAGACCGGCGACGATATCTGCAACGGCGCAGTCGATAACGCCACCGGAATCGGCGCGATGGTTGCGATTGCCGAGGCCAACAAAAAAGCCGGCCCCGCCGCGCGCAGTCAGGTGTTTCTGGCGGTAACGCTGGAGGAATCGGGCTTGCTCGGCTCAAAGTACTATGCCGAAAACCCAGTCTATCCGCTCAGCAAGACAGTTGGCGGGGTCAATATGGATGCGCTGTCCCCCGGCAGCGCCAGCCGCGACGTGCAGGTCACCGGCGGCGACAAGTCTGAACTGACGCTGTTCCTCAAGGCTGCGATGAAGGTGATGGGGCTGTACCAGACCCCAGAGGATCATTCGGAGCGCGGCTATTACTACCGCAGCGACCATTTCAGCTTTGCCAAGTTGGGCGTGCCGATGTTCGCGGTTGGCCGCGGATCGGACTGGGTCAAGGGCGGCAAGACGGCCGGTGAGGCCGCGGGCGAGGACTATACCGTCAATCGCTATCACCAGCCGAGCGACGAATATGATCCCAATTGGGACTGGACCGGCCCGCAGCAGGATACCGCGCTCTACTACCGCCTCGGTCGCAGTCTGGCGATGTCGAACGCCTGGCCCAACTGGCACAAGACCGACGAATTCCGCCTGATCCGCGACAAGAGCCGCAGCGGCAGGAAGTAGGGTTCAGGCTGCATAGTCTAGATTGAGCCGAGCTGCCTGTTCCAGCAAACGCTTGTCGCGGGTCCAAAGTTGAAGTTTTTGACCAAATGCCGAGGCTAGCAAATGGGCATCGACAAAGCCTATGCCAGTGCCACCGATCGCGTTGGCTTCAACGAACGCAATAAGTGAACCTTGGTCAACGATATGGGTCGGAGGCAAAGCGTTGAGCATCTCGACCATTTTCATTCGATTTGCCGGATTGCCAAGTGCCAGTTCGCCTGTGACAAATGGGTGATGCACCACGATTCCGTCACCGATGGCTTTGAGCAGATGTTCAATTGGTCGATGAAGGTGATTTGCCCAGATCGAGGTGTCGACCAATATCACGCGAAGGGCCTTTCACGTGGCGCTGGCTCGAAGTCGGGCATCGTGCCGCCGATCGAAGCAAAATACTTTGCAGCTTCTCGATTGATCAAAGCCGAAAGTGCAGACTTGAGGAGTTCGTCCCGATTACTGATGCCTGTGACCACTTCAGCCTTGCGCCACAGGTCATCAAGTTCATTGGCGGCCGTGGCACCATCTTCTGAAATCACGCGAACACGTTCGAACCGCACGACTTTGCGCTCGAGGCTTACGTCACGCGTTTCCCAACCAGCTTCCCGCCACGCTTTGGCTTGGCTATGATTGCCTTTCTTCTGGTTTCCCCACCAGGGCCTGTAATCATAGGCACTACCAGGTAGTTTGCGACTGAGAATGCGCTCAATTTCTGAAAAACTTGCGCTCCAAGTGTCGCGAGGAAGTGATTTGAGATGCTTGCTGAGCGGTTCGTATACACCCATGAGAGGCTCCTTTGATGCCATTTAGTTATTGGAACTAATTTCATATGTCAAACTATTTCATGCCCCCGGAATGGCATCCGCAGCACTGGCTGTGGGTCGGCTTCCCGCACGCTGCCGAGGAGTGGCCGGGGTTTCTTCCCCGCGCGCAGGAGCAGATTGCGGCATTTGCCAGCGCCGTTGCCGACAGTGGGCAAGAGGTGCGGCTGATCGTACGCGACGAAGCCAACCGCGCCCGCGCGGCGGCACTGTGTTCGGCCAAGGTCATGCTGGAAGTGCGGCGCTATGGTGATGTCTGGCTGCGCGATACCGGGCCTTTGGTGGTAGCGCAGGGTGGCACGGCGGTCGCCCGGCGGTTTGGCTTCAACGGCTGGGGCGGCAAGTACCTGATGGACGGCGATCAGGAGATCGGCGCGGAATTGGCGGAAAGTGCCGGCCTGCCGGTCGCCGAGGCCGACTGGGTGCTCGAAGGCGGCGCGCTCGATTGCGATGGCACCGGACTGGTGGTGACCACCGAGCAATGCCTGCTTAATCCCAACCGCAATCCGCAACTGAGCCGCGCGCAGATCGAAGCGCGGCTGCACCGCGATCTTGGGTTTGATCGCGTGCTGTGGCTGGGTGATGGCCTGATCAACGATCATACCGATGGTCATGTCGACAACCTCGCGCGGTTTGTCGCGCCGGGCGTGCTGGCCTTGCCACGGGCGACCGGGGCAGATGATCCCAATGCGGCGATATATGCCGATGCCAAGGAGCGGGCTGATGCGTTCGGTGTCCAGGTGCGTGAGGTTCCGTCGCCCGGACGAGTCGAAACCGATGGCCGGATTGAACCAGCCAGCTACATGAATTTTGCGGTCACCTCAAAACTGGTGGTGGTGCCGATCTATGGCTCGGTTCATGACGGAGACGGCGTTGCAGCGATTGCGGAACTGTTTCCGGACCGTGAGGTTGTAGGGATCATGGCAGATGCGGTTCTGGCGGGCGGCGGCAGTTTCCACTGCGCCAGCCAGCAGATGCCGGTAATCTGATACTTTCCCCCGGCCCAAGCAGCGGGTAAGGGCTTGGGTCATGTCCAAACTCCTGCTCGCCTCGATCCACGATGTCGGCCCGCGTTTTGAACGCGAGGTTGATCAGCTGGCCGAGCAGCTCAGCCGTATATTGGGCGGGCCGAAGTTCGCGATGCTGGTAGTGCCGGACCATTGGGGCGAGGCGTCGCTGGCGGCCAATCCGGCGTTCCAGCGCCGCTTGCGCGATTGGGCCGATCAAGGCGTTGAAATGTTCGTCCATGGCTGGTTTCACAAAGATCTGGCCGACCATTCTGGCGCCGCCGCGTTCAAGGCCAAACATATGACCGCGGGCGAGGGCGAGTTTCTGGGACTGACCCGCGAAGAGGCAAGTCGCCGAATGGCCGATGGCCGCAAGCTGGTCGAAGATGTGATCGGGCGCAGCGCTGCCGGGTTTATCGCCCCGGCCTGGCTCTATGGCGAGGGTGCGCTGGCAGCGCTGGCGGATAACGGCTTTGCTCTGGCCGAAGATCATATGAAGGTCTGGCAGCCGGCGACCGGCAAGGTGCTGGCCACAGGTCCTGTCATCACCTGGGCAAGCCGTTCAAAGCCGCGCCAGCTCTCCTCGCGGTTCTTCTCTGGCCTCGCGCGGACTTTCCTGCATCCGCAGAAAGTGATGCGGATCGCGGTCCATCCGGGTGATACCACCGTGCCCGCGCTGATCCAATCGATCGAGCTGACCTACACCGCCTTTGCCGCGCGCCGCCCGGCCGGGCGCTATGCGGATCTGCTCTGAACTCTCAGGCGTTCAAACAGGGCCAGATATTCATTGGCTGACTTGCCATAACGGGACTGGGCAATTGCGGCCGATAGCTCCTGCGCCCCGGCGGGTTCCTCCTGCATTTGCGCCAGCACGGCTTCAGCAAGCGCTTCGGGGGTGTGCTCCGTCAACCGACCGAGGCGCGGACTGGTGATCAGATCGTGCAGGAAAAGCGAACAATCGGTACTTACGATTGGTACCCCAGCCGCCAGTGCTTCAACCGCCGTGGCGGGTCCACCTTCGTAGCGCGAGGACACCAGCAAGACATCGGCTTTTCCGAGTGGACCGGCAATGGCGTCGGCATAACCCGGCATCGCCACACTGCTAGATACACCGCGCCGCGCGGCGTGCCGCTCAAGCCCTGCGCGCAGCGCGCCTTCGCCCAGGATTGTGAGCCGGGCCGTGCGGATGGTGCGCAGCATGGCCAACGCATCGATCGCCAGTTCAAGGTGCTTTTGCGGTTCGAGCCGGGCAATCGCGAGCAAGGCAATCTCGCCCTCATTTTCGCGGCGGTCGCGCATTGCCGGGGGGCATACGTCATCGGGCACATTAGGATCATAGATCGTGCAGACATTCTGGCCCGGAACCTGGCCGCGCAGTTCTGTTTCAAGCCCAAGCGACATCGCCGGGATGATGTCGATCGGGGCGAGGTAGCGGCGCAGCAATGCGCGCCCGGCGAGTCCCGCGACCCGCGCGGCAACGGGCGAAGGGATCAGCGGATTGCTAAGCTTGGCCACGATCGGCACATGCGGCAGCGCGCGCTTGAAGGCGTGCGCAAGGATAAAGTGAAACGCGCCGGGCAAGAACACCAGATCAGGCTTGAGCGCGACTAGATTGGGCACCATTGCCTCGCCAAGCCTGAGGCGAGACACGGTACTGCGCGCCACCGGGGGATTGATGACGACCGATGCTATGTCATCGGGTAGGCGGGCGCGCATGGTTCCAGCAAGATCGCCTGCGAGCACGCTCACCTGGTGGCCTGCTGCCCGCCATGCTGCCGCCAGACGAAAGGCGATAACCTCGGTACCGCCAGCGGAAAAGTCATGAATGGGGATCACAATGTGCATCTTGTGTTCGTCTGGCCGGGATGGCGGCTGGTGGCAAGACTCTGCTGGTTGCAGGGCAGCAGGGCCTTTGCAATTGACCTGCCGAGCGACTAACGGGAGCACAATTCACTTGCTGTTCATTGCCCGGGCGCCATGTGCCGGCTTTGGGCGCGCAGATGCACTAAGGGGCCTTAGTCGATGACTGATGAGACCGTGGCATCCGGCGAGGGCCTGCCCCGCATCATCGTCCCACTTGAAGTGGTCGACGACAAGAACCGTTCGCGCATGGCGGGGCTGTTCTCGATGCTGGTCTCGCTGGCGATGTTGATCGCCGTGGTTTTGCAATTACGCGACCTGTCATTCGAAGCGGTGGCTGGAATGAACCCGACCTACCCGGGGTTCTGGGCGCTGTTCGCGTTATTCTACATGATTCCTCCACTTAGCGAATGGCTGATCTACCGTCGGTTGTGGGACATGCCGTTGGTGGCCGGGACGGGCGCGCTAATTCGCAAGCTGGTCTCCAATGAGCTGCTGCTCGGCTATCTCGGCGAGGCACAATTCTATGCTTGGGCCCGCGCCCGCTTGAAATTCGTCGCCGCGCCGTTCGGGGCAATCAAGGATGTGACGATCCTGTCCGCGCTGGTTGGCAACTTTGCCACGCTGGCGATGCTAGTCTGGGCCTGGCCGTTGATCGCTTCGGGCCAGTTGGGACTCGAAGGACGGACGGTGTTTATTTCGCTCGGCGTGGTCCTCGTTACCTCGTTTGCGATCCTGCTGTTTCGCAAGAAATTGTTCAGCCTGCCGAAAAAAGATCTGTGGTTTATCTCCGCCGTCCACCTCGCTCGCATCGTAGCCTACGTCATGCTCTCAGCCTGGATGTGGCATCTGGTTTTGCCGCAGGTCGAAATGACATTGTGGGTGATCATGGCGACACTGCGGATGCTGGTTTCGCGTCTGCCGCTGCTCCCTAACAAGGATGTGGTTTTTGCCGGGATCGCGGTGTTCTTGTTGGGCCATGACGTTGAAATTGCCAGCTTGATGACTTTCATGGCGGTGCTGCTTTTGGTAACCCACTTGGTAGTCGGTGCGCTGTTTGCGGCGCTCGATCTGATTGATGCGGAGAAAGTGAAATGAAGCCTTTTTTGTTGGCCGCAACCGTGCCGCTGCTGCTGGCAGCCGGTCCGGCACTGCGTTCCACCCCCGATCTGGGCAAAGCCGAAGGCCGCTGCCGCCCCGGGGAAGCCGGTCCGGCATTGCTGGTCGAAGCTGCCGGGATGAAAGACCGCACTGGCAAGATGAAGCTGGAAATCTATCCGGCCAACGACCAGGATTTCCTGGCCGATGACAATGTGCTGATCGCGGCGGGCAAGACCTTTCGCCGGGTAGAAATTGACACACCGGCCAGCGGCCCGGTCGTGCTGTGTGTCCGCATTCCGGGCCCGGGCAGCTATGCCGTAACTGTGCTGCATGACCGCGACAGCAACCGCAGGTTCGGCTGGAAGATCGACGGGATCGGCTTTTCGGGCAACCCCAAGATCGGCTGGTCCAAGCCCAAAGCCTCCTCAGCCCGGATGCTGGTCAAGAGCGGCGGGGTCTCGAAAATCTCGATTGTCATGAATTACAGGTCGGGTTTGGGCGTTGGGCCGCTGAAGACGAAGTAAGTGCGGATCGTCGACGTTTGCGCGTTTTACACCCCGCACGGCGGCGGGGTGAAAACCTATGTCGAACAGAAGCTGCGCCTTGGCCCGCAACAGGGCCATGAGATTGTCATTCTGGCCCCGGCTGACCGCTATGAGGTAATCGAACGCGGGCCGAACGCGCGGATCGTGACGATCCCGTCCCCGCGTTTTCCGCTCGACCGGAATTACTGGTATTTCGATGACGAGGACGCGCTGCACGATGCGCTTGATGCGCTCGCCCCAGATTTTGTCGAAGTCTCTTCGCCTTGGCGCAGCCCGTCAATTGTCGGGCGGTGGAAGGGCAAGGCGCCGCGCGCGCTGTTCATGCACGCCGATCCGCTGTCGGCCTATGCCTACCGCTGGTTTGAACCGGTCTTCAGCCGCCAGACCATCGACAAACGATTCGAACCGTTCTGGCAGCATTTGCGGCGGCTGAGCGGCGAATTTGAGACTGTGGTTTGCGCCAGCGCGGAACTGCGTGACCGGTTGGACGAAGGCGGCGTGCCGAATACTGCGCTGATCCCGATGGGCATCGAGGAAGGCGTGTTCGCGCCCGAAAACCGCGATCCGGCGCTGCGGGCGCAATTGCTGGCGCTGTGCGATCTGCCTGAAAGCGCGGGACTGCTGATCGGGGTTGGGCGGCTCTCAGCCGAAAAGCGCTGGCCGATGGTGATCGATGCGGTGATGGCGGCCAGTGCCGATGCGCCGCTCGGGCTGGTCCTGCTGGGCGGCGGCGGACAGGAGCGCAAGATACTCAAGAGCATCGGCGGCAATCCGCATATTCAGTTGCTGAAGCCCGAGCGCAACCGCGCGCGGTTTGCCGCGATCGTCGCCAGCGCCGATGCGCTGGTCCATGGCTGCGAAGCAGAAACGTTCTGCCTGTCCGCCGCCGAAGCCCGCGCCAGCGGAGTGCCGGTGATTGTGCCTGACCGGGGCGGCGCCGCCGATCATGCCCAAGCGGGCGCCGGGATTGCCTATGCAGCGGCCAATCCCGAAGCCTTGGCCGAAGCGATCCTTGAAATGGCGGCCAGCGGCTGGGTGCGAACCACCAGTCCGGTGCAGACGATGCGCGGACATTTTGAGCAGTTGTTCGAACACTACGCGACCCTGCCGCGGCGCGGTTGATAGGCACGGCCACCCTTGACTCCGCCGCCGCGCAATTATAGTTACAATTGCAACCACCTTCCCCGGAGTAAGTGTCCCATGGCCGATCTGTTTGACAATCCCCTGGGCCTCGACGGCTTCGAATTCATCGAATTCTGCGCGCCTGAACCGGGCCAGCTTGAACCTGTGTTCGCGGCGATGGGCTTTACCCGGATCGCGCGGCACCGCTCAAAGAGTGTCGAGCTGTGGCGCCAGGGCGGGATCAACCTGATCGCCAACTATGAACCGCGCAGCCCAGCGGCGTACTTTGCAGCCGAACATGGTGCATCAGCCTGCGGGATGGGCTGGCGGGTCCGCGATGCGAAAAAGGCCTATGAGATCGCGATTGAGCGCGGGGCCGAACCGGTTGAGGTCCGCACCGGACCAATGGAACTGCGGCTGCCCGCAATCCGCGGGATCGGCGGATCGATCATTTATCTGATCGACCGTTACCCCGGTCAGGATCACGGTGATCTGTCGATCTATGACATCGATTTCGTCTATGAAGCCGGGGTTGATCGCCATCCGGTTGGCGCTGGTTTCCATACGATCGATCACCTGACCCACAACGTCTATGGCGGGCGGATGGCACACTGGGGCGGGTTCTACGAACGGATCGCCGGTTTCCGCGAGATCCGCTATTTCGATATCAAGGGCGAATATACCGGCCTGACCAGCCGGGCGATGACCGCGCCCGATGGCAAGATTCGCATTCCGCTCAACGAGGAAGGCGCGTCGGGTGGCGGGCAGATCGAGGAGTTCCTGCGCCAGTACAACGGCGAGGGGATTCAGCACATTGCCTTTGCCTGTGAGGATCTGCTGGGTTGCTGGGACAAGCTGAAAGCGCTCGGCACCCCGTTCATGACCGCGCCGCCGGCGACCTATTACGCGATGCTGGACGAGCGGCTGCCTGGCCACGGTGAACCTGCCGCCGAGCTGCAAAAGCGCGGCATCCTGCTCGACGGTTCCACAGCCGAGGGCGATCCGCGGTTGCTGCTCCAGATATTCTCCGACGCGGTGATCGGCCCGGTGTTTTTCGAATTCATCCAGCGCAAAAAGGACGAAGGTTTTGGCGAGGGCAATTTCAAGGCGCTGTTCGAAAGCATCGAGCGTGACCAGATCGCTCGCGGAGCCATCGGAGTAAAGGAGCCGGCACAATGAGCGCAGTCCCCTCGCTAAAGCGGATCCACCACGTCGCCTATCGCTGCCGCGATGCGAAAGAAACGGTCGATTGGTACAGCCGCGTGCTCGGCATGACCTACACCACTGCGTTTGCCGAAGACAAAGTGCCCTCAACCGGCGAAGACGATCCTTACATGCACGTTTTCCTCGATTGCGGCGGGGGCAATGTGTTGGCCTTTTTCGAACTGCCGCAGCAACCTCCGATGGGCCGGGACGAGCAAACTCCGGCGTGGGTTCAGCATCTGGCGTTTGAAGTTGAAGACCTCAACGCGCTGCTGGCCGCCAAGGCCTATATCGAAAGCCAGGGGATCGACGTGCTCGGGCCGACCTACCACGGCATATTCCGCTCAATCTATTTCTTCGATCCCAATGGACACCGGCTGGAACTGGCCTGCAACATCGGCACGCCCGATCAATATGCCGAGCTGCGCGCGGTTGCGCCTGCGATGCTGGCCGAATGGGCCGTCACCAAACGCGCCCCGCGCCACGCGCAGTGGCTGCATGAAGATCCGGCAGAGCGCGGTGACGCATAGGGTTCATCGCCAGAGCAGCCAAAACCAGCGTCCCGGCGCCTGCCTGAAATTTTCAAATGGCTGCTGCGCAAGTAGTCAGAGCGGTCTTGGCAAGGCGGTGGTGGCTTTCAGTTTCTCCATTGAGAAGCTGGAACTGACATCGGCCAGATCGGGCACCGCGGCGATCAGCTTGCGGTAGATCCGGTCATAATGCGCGATGTCGCGGACCACGATCTTGAGCAGGTAATCGACATCTCCGGCCATCCGGTGGCACTCGCTGATCTCGGCAATGCCCGCGATGCTGGTGCTGAACGCCGCAAGCCAGGCCGGATCGTGGCGCTGGGTCTTGATCGCGACAAACACCGTGGTCGCCAGCCTCAGCTTGTCAGGGTCGAGCAGAGCAACCCGGCGGGCAATGATCCCGCTTTCCTCCAGCCGCTTGATCCGCCGCCAGCAGGCATTGCTGGATAGGCCGACCCGCTCACCGATTTCATGCACTGCCAGCGAAGCATCGGCCTGCAAGACGCCGAGGATTGCCCAGTCAATCGAATCCAATTGCAATGAAAGGTCGTTCATTGGGATAGATTAACCGCCAAATCGGCAAATGGCCAGAAAAACAGTGATGCAATCGCCTGAGCGCCGAGGTATTGTTTCGGCAACACAGGGAGAATGCCGCATGGATCCGGTCAAGCTATTTACCGAACACCCCGCCAGCGTCGGCGAAAGCTACGGTGAGCATCTGGCGATGGCCAGCGGGTTCGGACTGCGGATGATTCTGGGCGGCTGCGCCTGTTTGGTCCACGGCCTGCTGCCGTTCCTGTTCGTCCGCACGGGCAGCGCGCAGATTTCGGAACTGCACAGCGTCATGGTTGCGAACCGCCGCCGCAATGTGATGCCAGCGGTGCTCGATTTCGTAATTTAATCGAGCAGCAGATAGGCAAAGGTCAGCGCGCAGGCGAAGCTGGCCAAAGTCGCGGTCGCGACCGGAATGATCGCCCGCCAGCCCACTTCGAGCAGCAGGTCCATCCGGCTGCGCATTGCGGTGGCGGTCACCGCCAGCAGCAGCAGTCCTTTGGACAGGGTTAGCCCGCCTTTGGCCCAGTCTGCCGGGATCGTGATCACACTGTTGAGCGTGACCATTCCCAGAAAAGCGACAATAAACCACGGCAGCGCCAGCCGGCGCCACAGCGGCTGGCCTTTGGCCTCGGCGGAAGGGCCGATCGCCAGACTGGTCAGCGCCACTAGCGGCGCGAGCAGCGCGACCCGGGCCAGTTTGACAATCGTCGCCTGCGCTCCGGCTGGATCGGAAAAGGCAAAGCCGCCGCCGATGGCCTGCGCCACATCATGGATCGAAGCGCCGATCAGGAACCCGGCCTGCGCATCGCTGAGCCCCAGTTGCATGGCGAGGATCGGATAGACCGTCATCGCCAGCGCGCTGGCCAGCGATACGCCCACAAGGGTTAGCGCAAACTGGGCCTGGCTGAGCCGCTCCTTGCCGATCACGCCATAGAGCGCGAGCGCCGCGCTGGCCCCGCAGATCGCGGTCGATCCGCCCGCGAGGATCCCGGCAAAACGCGATTGCCCGGCCAAGCGCGCTCCGGCCAGGCCAGCCAGCAGGGTCACCACCATGACTACGCCCAGCGCCGCAAACGGCGCCAGCCCGACCATCGCGATCTGCACGAAAGTCACTTGCAGCCCCAGCACCACGATCCCCCAGCGTAGGAACGTGCGCGAGGCGAAATCCAGTCCGGCGTGGGTGCGTTCGTCCTGCGAGACGAAATTCAGCGCGAGTCCGACCAGCAGGCCAAGCAGGATAATCGGGAAACCGTAATGATCCGAAAGCCAGGCCGCGGCCGCCGCCGAAACCCCGCACATTGCCAGCCCCCGGAACAGTGGCGCACGCTTGGCCGGGGCGGGCGTGCTATCGGCCAGTTGCAACTCGCCAAACAGGTCACCGCCATGCGGCAGATTATCCCAATCGACCCGGCCCGGCTTACGCAGCATGATTGTCCCCCGCAGGAAGGGCGCAAACACCCTCGTGCCTTCTGTCCTACGGTGTCATGGCGCAAATTTGCGGCGAACGGAAGCCCGCCCGCCGCAAAGATATGCGATTAATCGCCGCCCAGCGCTTTGTCCTCATTGGCGCGCTGGATCACGTAGAGCCGGATCGCTTCGATCTGATCGGGGCTGAACTGCCCCTTCCAGGCGACCATCCCGTTCTTGCTGAGCAGGCCATCGTGGACGATTTCCTGCCACAGCTTGGGATTGCCGAGCGCGACCGAGTGCCGCAGGTCCGGGTTCAGCGCGCCCGCCACGGCGGCGTTGCCATGGCAGACGCTGCAGCTGTTGGTATAGAGCTTGGCGCCAAGCGCGAACCGCTCGGGCGTCCCGGTCACGGGCGGGGGATCAAGCAGCCGCTGCGCGCTGGGCGGCAGCGCGGCGAGCTGGCCATTGGCGCCCAGCTTGAACACCATCAGGCGGCTGACGTTGGGGGTGATCCGAGTGGTGGCAAGCTTGCCCGCTGATACATCCCAAACGCCGCCCCATCCGACCATCACCGCGACATACTGTTCGCCGTCGATGGTATAGGTCATCGGCGCGGCGAGGATCCCGCTTTGCGCCGGGAATGACCAGAGCTGCTTGCCCGTATCGGCGGCATAGGCGCGGAACTCGCCCAGTGCGGTGCCCTGGAACACCAGGTTGCCAGCCGTGGCCAGCGTGCCGCCGTTGGTTGGAGTTTCCAGCGGAACCTTCCACTTCACTTCGCCCGCAACCGGATCGAAAGCGATCAGCGCCCCGGTCATCGCGGCCTTGGTGGCGGCGCGGATTGCCTTATCGGCCGGGATATTGCCGGGGGTGGCGTCGATCCCCAGCTGGAACCCAGTAGTGCCGGGCTTCCAATCGGGATCGTGGGCATAGACCTGCGGGGTGTTGTTGGTCGGGATATAAACCAGCCCGGTGGTCGGGCTATAGCTCATCGGTGACCAGCTGTGCGCCCCAACCGCGCCGGGGAAGCCCACGAACGGCTTGCCAGTCAGCTCGTACTTCGCCTCAGGATTGACGTCCGGCTTGCCAGTTTTGGGATCGAGCCCCTTGGCCCAGTTAATCCCGTCAACAAACGGCTTGCCCGAGATAAACTCGCCGGTTTTGGCATCGAGCACATAGAAGAACCCGTTCTTGGGCGCGTGCATGATCACGTGGCGTTTTTGCCCGCCGATATCGAGATCGGCGACGGTGATCTGCTGGTTGGAATCAAAGTCCCAGCGGTCTTCGGGGGTTTCCTGGAAGTGCCAGACATATTCGCCGGTATCGGGCTTCACCGCGACGATCGAGGCGGTGTAGAGGCTGTCGCCCGCGCCATCGGTGTTGCGATAGGCCGGGTTCCACGGCTCGGCATTGGCGGTGCCGAAATAAACGAGGTCGGTGACCGGATCATAAGTGATCGAATCCCACACCGTGCCGCCGCCGCCCAGCTTCCAGAATTCGCCCGACCAGGTCTTGACCGCCGCATCGAGGTGCTTGCCTTCTTGCGGCTTCGATGGATCGCCCGGCACGGTGAAGAACTTCCACAGCTCGTCCCCGGTCTGCGCGTCAAACGCTGCCAGATAACCGCGGGTGAAGTATTCCGCCCCGGCCGAACCGATCAGCACGCGGCCCTTGACGATTCGCGGTGCCCCGGTGATCGCCATGTGCGAATCCTTGGGGATAGTCAGCTTGTCCCAGACGACCTTGCCGGTCTTCTGCTCCAGCGCGACCAGCCGCCCATCGAGCGTTCCGACATAGACCTTATCGCCATAGAGCGCGACGCCGCGGTTGACCGCATCGCAGCACACATCGACCAGCTTTTCACGCGGAACCTGAGGATCATAGGCCCATTTCAGCGCCCCGGTCTTGGCGTCATAGGCTTTGACCATCGACCAGGCAGTGGTGATGTAGAGCGTGCCATCGTGCATCAGCGGGGTGGCTTCCTGCCCGCGCGCGGTATCAAGATCGGCGGACCAGGCCAGGCCCAGTTGCGATGCGTTGCTATCATTGATCTGATTGAGCGGAGAGAACCGCTGCTCGGCCCGATCACCGCCATAGGTAACCCATTCGGCGCCCGGCCCCTTGGCGATCAGCTCGTCAGTGACGCCGGTGGTGGGCGGCGCTGAAACCTGTTTCCCGCAGGCAGCAAGCGGCAATAGCATAGCAAGCGCCAAGACCTTCAATCGCATCGATCCATCCCTCTCCGTCTTATGTGCACTCCGGTTGCTCCGGCAGTGCATTAGGGTCAAGACCCTAAATTCGGCTGGCAGCATCGTGCCCGCGATTGGTTCGGGAATCGAGTCCCTTCTTGACTGCACCTAAAGCCAGTCAGGAAGGGCTGGACGCTGGGCCTGTGGTGACTACATTCAGCGCCAAAGGAGACTGGCGATGTGCGATGACCTGACCGCGATTGAAGAGGATGCCGCGCTGACCGCAAAGGGGCTGAGCCGCCGGGACTTCGCCACCTTGGGCGCTGCCGGAGTGCTGGCAGGGGGCTTCGCCGATGCCGCGCTGGCCAAGGATGTCACCATCGTGATCGAAGAGACCGTGCTGATTTCCACCAGCGAAGGCAATATTGACGCATTGTTCATTCGCCCGGCTAAGGGCAAACACCCCGCAGTGATCCTCTGGCCCGATATCGCCGGGGTGCGTGAGGCCTATCGGATGATGGGCAAACGGCTGGCGGCAAGCGGCTATGCGGTGTTGGTGGTCAATCAGTACTATCGCAGCGCCCAGGCCCCGATCATGAATTCAATCAGTGAATGGCGCACGCCCGAAGGTCAGGCCAAATTGCGCCCGATGATCGGGGCCTTGTCTGCCGAGGGGATTACCCGCGATGCCCAGGCGATGGTCGCGTGGCTCGACAAGCGCAGCGAAGTGAACCGCAAGCGCGGGATCGGGTCCTGCGGTTATTGCATGGGCGGGCCGTTTACGGTGCGCACTGCAGCCGCTGTTCCGCGCCGGGTTCGCGCCGCAGCCTCGTTCCATGGCGGCGGTCTCGTCACGGACAAGCCGGACAGTCCGCATAAGCTGCTGGCCAGCACCAAGGCCAGCTATCTGATCGCGGTTGCCCGCAACGACGATGCCAAGGCCCCGGCCGACAAGGACGCTTTTGCAGCCGCCGCCAAGGCCGCCGGGCGTCCTGCTGAAGTCGAAGTCTATGCCGCCGATCACGGCTGGTGCACGCTCGATGCGCCGGTCTATGACAAGGCCGAGGCCGAACGGGCCTGGGCCCGGATGTTGGCGCTGTTCAAAAGGCTTTAGGTTCAGTTGAACGTCATACGCTTGTTTTTGGCCGCTGCGTTGGTTGTAGGCCAGGCGCCGCCCGATGTGGCCGCCAGGCCTTCGATTCCGGCTAACGAGCGCGTTCGTCTTGATAACCGGCGGATCGACCGCGTGCTAACTGGCTTTGTCACCAATCAGCGCGTCGCGGGCGCAGCTGTGCTGGTCTGGCAAGGCGGGCGGGAACGCTATTTCGGCGCGGCGGGACTGGCTGACCGCGAGGCCGCGCGGCCCTTTGCCCGCGATACGCTGGTCCAGATTTTTTCGATGACCAAACCGGTGACTGGCGTCGCGTTGATGCAGTTGTGGGAGCAAGGCAAGTTTCGGCTCGATGACCCGCTGGCACTGCACCTGCCCGAATTTGCCGCAGTTCAGGTCTACGCCGGAGACGATGCGGCAGGGAATGCCGTACTGCGCGCACCGATCCGCCCGATTTTGGTGCGCGATATCTTGCGTCATACGGCCGGCTTTACGTACGAGGATGGACCCGGCGCAGTGGGGCGGATTGCGATGGCGGAAGATCCCTTGGCGCTGGACAACAGCCTGGCTGAATTTGGGCGGCGGCTGGGCCGCGTACCGCTGTTGCATGATCCGGGCGCGCAGTGGAGTTACAGTGCCGCGGTCGATGTTCAGGCCTTGCTGGTCGAGCGGCTTTCGGGCCAGCCTTTCGCCCAATATGTCCAGCAGCACATCTTCGTGCCGCTGGCGATGAAGGAAACCGGCTGGGCCCAGCCGCCCTCCGCGCGGCCGCGTTTGGCGCGCATTTATGAGGCGAAAGGCGGCGCGCTTGTGCCAATGCCCGACGCGGAATGGCTTGCCCCCAACTTCGCTGGAAAGCCGCTGACGATGGGCGGTTCGGGGCTGGTGTCGAGTGTCGACGACTATCTCCGCTTTGCCCGCATGCTGCTGGGCCGGGGCACCCTCGATGGCGTGCGGATCCTCAAACCCGCGACTTTGGCGCTGATGACCACCGACCAGCTTGACCCTGCGATAGCCGGGCGTTCGTGGCTGCCCGACAAAGGCGCACTGGGTTTTGGGTTCGATTTTGCGGTCCGCACAGCACCACCGCAGAACGCCGCCGAAAACCGCGGCGCAGTCGGCGAATTCTTTTGGGATGGCTGGCCCTCGATGCTGTTCTGGGTCGATCCGGCCAACGATCTGGTGGTGATCTTTGCCACCCAGAAGTTGCCGTTCGATGGCACTTTGCACCGTGATATCCGGGCCGCCGTCTATGGCGCCGACTACCTCGGCCCCAGCGGCGCCCGGTAACGCTTCAGGCTTCTAAGTTGGCTGGGCTAGGGTTGGCGCTGGCGGATTTCTTGAGGTTCACCAACGCCAGCATCTCGTCATAGACAGCGATCAAGTGGCTATCGTACCATTGGTCGAGCACGCATTTGACTTGCCCGAAGAAGCTCGGAATCTCTTCCAGGACATAAGATCCGGCAAAGGCCGCTCCGGCTTTTTCGCCATAGAGTTGCGGGGGTGGCACGTCGAGCGACTGCCCCTTCAAATAGGCGATGATTTCGTCGATGTGCTGGCGCAGGGCGGCGCGGCGCCCATCGGCGCTGGTGCCGCGGGCCAGGGCCAGCTCTTCCTTGGCCTTTTCCATCAGGCCGTTAAGATAGACATAGACCCGGTCCATGTTCTCGCGCTTCAACGCGATCATCGCATCGACATATTCTTTGCGAACGCGCACCCGGGCCGTGTCAGGGTGTTCGGACCCTTGAAAGCCTTGGCTCCAGTTGGTGGGGTCTTGTTGGATCATGGGGTTCAATTCATCAGAGGACAGGTTCGTTCCCGCTTATAACCCGGACGTGGTTGCCATCGCGTTAAGCCTGCTTACCAGTTTCGCTTGCCCCTGCCGGAGGGCACGCTAACATGTTGGCATTCAATGCTTGGGAGCACGCGCGATGGCTGGAGTTCTTCTTTTCCTTCTGGGGGTGGTTTTCATATTTCTGCTGATGGGCGTTCGCGTCGTGCGGCAGGGCTATGTTTATACCATTGAACGGCTTGGTAAATTCCATTTGGCCGCAGAACCGGGCCTGCACGTGATCATTCCGTTCATCGATCGGGTGGGCAACAAGGTCAACATGATGGAACAGGTCCTGGATATTCCGGGGCAGGAAATCATCACCAAGGACAACGCGATGGTCGGGGTCGACGCAATCGTGTTCTTCCAGGTGCTCGATTCGGGCAAGGCGGCTTACGAGGTCTCCAACCTCTATGTCGCGATCATGCAGCTGACTACCACCAACCTGCGCACCGTGATGGGCAGCATGGACCTTGATGAAACGCTGTCACGGCGCGATGAAATCAACGCCAAGCTGCTGATGGTGATCGATCACGCCACCGCGCCGTGGGGCGTCAAGATCACCCGGATCGAAATCAAGGACATCCGCCCACCGGCCGATATCTCGAATGCGATGGCCCGCCAGATGAAGGCCGAGCGCGAAAAGCGCGCATTGATTCTCGAGGCCGAGGGCATGCGGCAGGCCGCCATTCTCAAGGCGGAAGGCGAAAAGCAGTCGGTCGTTTTGCAGGCCGAAGGCCGGCGCGAGGCCGCCTTCAAGGATGCCGAGGCGCGCGAACGCTCCGCCGAAGCCGAAGCCAAGGCGACGGAACTGGTCAGCAATGCCATTGCCACCGGCGACGTCCAGGCCATCAACTACTTCGTCGCCAACAACTACATCAAGGCACTTGAGGCCATTGCGACATCTCCTAACCAAAAGATATTGATGATGCCAATCGAAGCATCCTCCGTGATCGGATCAATCGGCGGCATTGCCGAGATTGCGCGTGAAGCCTTCGGCGGCCAGGCGCCAATCTCGAATGCGCGGCGTGCATCGGTGCCGCTGGTTCCGCCAAGGACTTGAAGCGACGGCGGTGAAGAACTTGGAGTTGAAGCACATGGAACCTTTCGGTCCGGGGTTGGGCGCTTGGATCTGGTGGGTGATCGCGGGCGTGCTGTTGATCCTGGAACTCACGGCGCCGGGAATCTTTTTTATCTGGCTGGCCATTGCTGCCGCCATGACCGGGCTCGCCGGCATGAGTCTCGACATGCCCTGGCAGACTGAGCTTCTTGTGTTCGCGGGGCTTTCGGTGGCCAGTGTGATTGTTGGCCGGATCATATACCGCGGGCGCGGCGGCGAGCCGGCTGACAACCCGTTTCTCAACCGCCGTCAGCACGGTTACATTGGCCGGAGTTTCA
>JANMOU010000054.1:0-78278 GCA_031369495.1 Novosphingobium sp.
GGGGGGGTGGTTTACAAATCCCGCCCTTTGTTTTTTTTTTTTAAAAAAAAAAACCCCCCCTTTTCTTTGTTTGGCCCAAGCCCCCGCACGATCACCTCAGCTTGGCCGCTGCGCCACGCCGGCGCTTTGCGCAGCGCGGTAGGCCTGCAACCGCTCGGCCAGTGCGGCATCGTTGAGACCGAGGATCGCGGCGGCGAGCAGCCCGGCGTTGGTCGCCCCGGCCTCGCCAATCGCCAGCGTTCCCACCGGTATCCCGGCCGGCATCTGGACGATCGACAGCAGGCTGTCCTGTCCTGACAGGGCCTTCGACTGCACCGGCACACCCAGTACCGGCAGATGGGTCATGCTGGCGACCATGCCCGGCAGATGCGCTGCGCCGCCGGCGCCGGCGATAATCACCTGAAAGCCTTCAGCCGCGGCGCTCTGGGCAAATGCGACCAGCCGCGCCGGAGTGCGATGCGCCGAAACGATTCGCGCGTCATACGCAACGCCCAGCTTGTCCAGCGCATCGGCGGCGCATTTCATCGTCGCCCAGTCAGACTGGCTGCCCATGATGATTGCGACGGGTGCATTTGCAGAAGGGTTTGGCATGGCTCAGCGCTCCGCCAGGTAGTAGCGCTCAAGCGCCACAAGGTTGCTGTCCAGATCATAGACGATCGGCTGGCCAGTCGGAATTTCGAGGCCGGTGATTTCTTCATCTGAAATGCCCGACAGCTGCTTGACCAGCGCCCGCAGCGAATTGCCGTGGGCCGCGATCAGCACCGTTTCGCCCGCGGCCAGCGCGGGCGCAATCGCTGCTTCGTAATAAGGCAGGACCCGGGCGATGGTGTCTTTCAGGCTCTCGGTCGAGGGAATCGCGATCCCGGCATAGCGCGGGTCAGCCTTCAGATCGAACTCTGATCCGTCTTCCAGCACCGGCGGCGGCACATCGAAGCTGCGGCGCCAGATCTTGACCTGCTCCTCGCCGTGCTTGGCGGTGGTCTCAGCCTTGTCGAGCCCGGTCAGCCCGCCATAGTGCCGCTCGTTAAGCCGCCAATCCTTGATTTCTGGGATCCACAGGCGCCCCGCCGCTTCCAGCGCAAAGTGCAGGGTGCGGATCGCGCGGGTCTGGAGCGAGGTAAAGGCCAGCGTCGGCAACACGCCCTTGGCCTTTAGCAGTACACCGGCCGCGCGCGCTTCATCTTCGCCTTTGGCGGTCAGGTTCACATCCCACCAACCGGTAAAACGGTTTTCCAGGTTCCACTGGCTCTGGCCATGGCGGACGAGTATCAAACGCGGCAAGGTCTTGGCTCCCCCGATGCAGAAGCTTGGCCCCTAACCATCCACCCTGCCTTTGGGAAGGGTGGGCGTAGGATCACCCGCCAATTCGCGCGCCTGCGCCTTACGCCGTTTCAGGTTCTCACGCAGCTTAGCGGCGAGGCGGTCCTCGCGGGACAGGGGGGCGGGGTCTTCACGCATTGGCAATCTGGCTGCGCTATCAGGGTTCAGCTTGACAAAGCAAGGGGCCACCGCCAATAGCGCGCCCCTGCCCGCCCGGCCCGTGCCGTGCCGGGCGCAATGGAATGGTGTGCTGCTGTAGCTCAGTGGTAGAGCGCATCCTTGGTAAGGCTGAGGTCGGGAGTTCAATCCTCCCCAGCAGCACCATTCCACTGCTGCTTTTGCGCCAGCCGGTTGGTCAAACCGGCAAAGGGCTGCGGTGCTTGACCATCACCCAGGCGACTACGCCGATTGTCAGCACCAGTCCGGCACCGAATTCTCCGGTAATATAGCCGCTCCATTCGTCGGGCTTGGTCCCGCCGTCGAAAATCGCCTGCACCAGCAGGTTGTGCGATGCGTGGAGCACGGCGGGTGGCCACAGGCTGCCCGAAACGGTCCGCAGCCAAGCCATTACGGTGCCCATCGCCATGACCATCGCAGCAAAGCAGAGCAGCGAATACCAGCGCGGTGTGCCTTCGCCGTGATAGTCCGCCGCCAGGATCAGCGGCACGTGATAGAGCAGCCAGATCAGGCTGGAATAGAGCGCAACCTTCTGAAACGGATAGACCTTGGCCAGCGCCGGAACCAGCAGGCCGCGCCAGCCGATTTCCTCACCAGTCCCGCTGATCAGCGATTGCAGCAGGCCTGCGGTCAACAACAGCGCCAAGGCCGAGCCGACCGAAAAGCCAGGCAGCTGGCTGGTCCAGCCCTGCGGATTGAATGATCCCAGCCCGCTCAGCCAGGTCAGGCCATAGACCGGTCCGGCGTAGATCAGCGGCAGGATCAGCGCCAGACCAAGCAGGCCGAGGGTCTGCGGCCGCCAACCCATCCCGCGCAGGCTGCGGGTGGTGATCAGTTGGGTCAACATCCCGGCAACGCCAGGCGCCCACATCACCAACATTACTGCCAGTCCGCCCCAGGTGCCGAGCCGCCCGGTGCGCAGGATCGGAATATAGGCCAAGCCGACCAACACGACCGTGATCGCCAGAAAGATCCTGATCTGCCGCCGACCTAATGCCACTTGGTCGCTATTGGTCATGGTCATGCCCCCTCTGCCAGACGGCGATCATGCGTCGAAACCGGCGGTTGTGCAATTCCGGCCCCAGCCGGGCCAGCCAAATGGCCGGGCTGGCGGGATTCTCGCCAGTCCTGCCTTGCAAGACCGGGCCAAGAAAGGCTAACGCGCGGCCATGGGTTTTTTCGGCAAGATATTCACTTGGTGGAACGGCGCGACCGTGACCACGATGCTCAATTCCGCACTGACCGGGCAGCAGGTTGGCAGTGATGCGCAGGGCAACACCTATCATCGGGCGAAGAAGCCCTATCCCAAGGGGCACCCGTTTGCCGGGAACGAACGCCGCTGGGTGATCTATAACGGCGCCAACGATGCTAGCCGGGTTCCGGCCGAATGGCACGGCTGGCTGCACGGCTCGTTTGACGGCGTGCCCGAATCAAATCTGCCCGCCGCGCGGATCTGGGAACTGGACTATACCCCCAATGCCACCGGCACGCCGGCCGCTCACCGTCCGCGCCACGGCCGGACGAACGGGGATTATGAGGCATGGTCTCCGGACGCCTGATGCGCGGGGCTTCGCTTCTGTTGCTGGCGCCGCTGGCCTTGGCCGCCTGCAAGGGCGATGGTGGGGCTGATGCGACTGCCACTGAAGTGCCCAAAGAGGCTGCAGGCCAAACCGTTGCGGGCGAAGTGATCGAAAGCGAATATGGCACGCCGGTGAAAGACCGGGTGGCGACGCTCGGCCTGCTCAACAAGCGCAACAACCTGTCGCAAGACGTGGTGCTGAAAACCGGTGAGGCCAAGCGGATCGGCAATGTCACGATTCGGCTGGCCACCTGCGAGCGCAGTCTGCCGTGGGAAACCCCGCCAGAGGTTGGCGCTTTTGTGCAGGTGTTTGTCGAAGAGCGCGAAAAATCTGATCAGGCGCTGGCCTGGCGCAAGGTATTCTCGGGCTGGCTGTTCAAGAACTCGCCCAGCCTCAATGTGGTTGAACACCCGGTCTATGACGTTTGGGTCAAGGATTGCGCGATGAAATTCCCGGGTGAAGAAGATAGCCCGGCCCCGGCCCCAGCGGCATCGGCCAGCAGCGCGGCAAAACCGGCCGGAAGCGCCAGCGCTACCCCGGCGGCTGCGCCCTCGCCCAAACCGTCCGCCAAGCCATCTCCTGTGCCCGCGCCCAGCGTCGATCTCTGAGCGGCGCGCAGCTGGGCGAGATATTCGTTCTGGCCAATCTCGACCGCGCCCAGCGAGGCCAGATGATCGGTCATGAACTGACAGTCGAGCAGCATCGCGCCGCCCCGGCGCAGTGCCGCGACCAGCCAGGCCAGCGCGACCTTTGACGCATCAGGTGCCCGGCTGAACATCGATTCGCCGCAGAACACCCGGTCAAACCCGACCCCGTAGAGCCCGCCGACCAGCGCTTCGCCCTGCCAGCACTCGATCGAATGGGCCAGACCCTGATCGTGCAGCGCGCGGTAGCTGGCTTCAATCCGTCCGCTGATCCAGGTGCCTTGGGCATCGGCGCGGGGCCCCGCGCAGTGGCGGATCACTGCAGCGAAATCGGCGTTGCAGGTTACCCGAAAATTCCCGTGTTTCAGCACTTTGGCCAATGAGCGTGAACAGTGAAAACCATCGAGCGGCAAAATCGCCCGGCGGCGCGGCTCGACCCAGAAGATCTCCGGATCCTCGCGCGCATCGGCCATGGGAAAAATCCCGCAGCGATAGGCCAGCAGCAGGGTTTCCGGATCAATCGGCAAAGAGGATGCAGGAGCGTGCACGGTAAATTCTACTATGGACCTTTGCAGATCGCTTGTCATCGGGCAGTCTTGTCTCTAGAGGCCCTTCCGCCTGCAGGAGTGTAGCTCAGTTGGTAGAGCATCGGTCTCCAAAACCGAGGGCCGTGGGTTCGAGTCCCTCCACTCCTGCCAGTATTCCTGGCTCTTGAAACCGAACCCCGCGATGCCCGATGACGCCCAACCCGTGCCGTCCGCTCCGCCGCGCTTTGCCTCGCGTGACTGGCTGACGGCTGAGCCGGGACCACGCGAATTCGTGTGGCTAGCGCTGTTTCTGTCGCTGCTGTCGTGCCTGCCGGTGCTGGTGGCAACCTATCCGCAGATGGTCGACTATCCGGCTCATCTGGCCCGGATGCATATCATGCTGACGCGGGACAACAGCGCGTTCCTGCAGGAATATTACGGCTTTGGGTGGCGCTGGATGGGCAATCTGGGTGCCGATATTCTGGTCTGGCCGCTCACCTGGTTCGTCAGTCTGGAGACTGCCGGCCGGATCATGGCCGGGGTGATCCCGCCGCTGACGGGCCTGTCGATCATGGCCGCCGAATGGGCGGTGCGGCGCCGAATCGGAATGGCCAGCTTGCTCGCCTTTGCCTTCGTCTGGTCACCCTCGGCGCTGCTCGGTTTCCTCAACTTCGGGTTGGCGCAAGCTGCCGCGCTGTTCGCCTTTGCACTTTGGGTGCTGCTCGACGGTAAAAGCTGGCGCGCGCCGCTGTTCATTCCGATCGGCGCATTCGTCTGGCTCGGCCATGTTTCGGGCTGGGGCATTCTGGGCATTCTGGTGTTCGGTTACGAATGGTCCAAGGACAAGTCGTGGCGTGCGTTCATCGCCCCATGGCCACTGTTCTTCCCATTCCTGACGCTGGTTCTGGCGGACAACCCGGGCAAGCCGCCGTCTTATGGCCCGGCGCCGCAGCTCTATAAATGGGCGATTTGGAAGCAGGCGATGCGCGGCACCTTCCAATGGGTCGATTATGGAATGACCATCGCGATCGGCCTGCTGCTGTTGGCATCGCTGGGGTTCAGGAAGTGGGACGGCAAGCTGGGCTGGGCGGCGCTGATCATGCTGGTGTCCTCGCTGGTGCTGCCGCGGCATATCTTTGGCGGCGATCTGGTCGATGCACGGATGATCTCGGCCGGGCTGATGGTCGGTGTCCTGTGCTTGTCGTGGCGGGCGCCGCGCTGGCTGGTCCTGCTGGTCCCGGCAGTGTTCCTGTTCCGGCTGGGCTACACCACGATCGACTGGGAGCGCGATTCGCGCGAGACTGCCGAGGCCCTGACCGCGCTCGAAGGGCTGCCGCAGGGCGCCAAGGTGGCGAGCTATGTGGTGACCGAGCGCAGCGAATGGGGCTTCAACGGCAAGGAGCATATTTGCGGCTATGCGGTGGTCCGGCTCGACGGTTTCACCAATTGCAATTTCGCCCTGCCCGGCATTCACATGATGACGATCAATGGCGGCGGGCCGTTCTTCCGCGATCCGTTCCACCGGCTCAACCACCGGGCCGGGCGCAAGATCGACATCTCGGATTACAACCCGGCCAAGCATGCCGATTACCTGTGGTATGTCGGCCAATCCGACCCGGTCAAACTGCCGCGTGGCTTCAAGGTCGAAAAGCGCGGACGCACTTGGTTCCTCGCGCGTCTTGCAAAACCGCGTGACGGTAGCTAAGTGGCGCACTGTCTTCCGGCATTTGGACGAATACCGCTGCCCCTCCCGGCTCCCTGGACCTTCCAGATGCCGGGGCGGCGCTGTCCCCATGGCGGAAGGTCCGAGTTGCAAACCCTTCAAGGTGAGTAAGCGTTTATGGCCAAGTTCAATCCCGGCGAATTCATGCGCCAGGTCCAGACCGAAGCGCGCAAGGTGGTCTGGCCCAGCCGTCAGGAAACCGTGACCACCGCAATTTTCGTTGGCATCATGATGACGGTCCTCGCGATCTTCTTCCTCGGTGTCGATACGGTCTTCGGCAAGACCGTTCAGTTCCTTCTTTCGCTGGCCTGATCGCCGGCCGCCCTAATTCAGAGACACGCACATGGCTCGCTGGTACATCATCCACGCCTATTCGGGCTTCGAAAGCAAGGTCAAGGAATCGATCCTGTCCGAAGCCGAACGCAAGGGGCTTGAGGCCCTGGTTGAAGCGGTCGAAGTTCCGCACGAAACCATTACCGAGGTAAAGCGCGGCAAGAAGGTTCAGGTCGAACGCAAGACCATGCCGGGTTACGTGCTGGCCAAGCTGACGATGAACGATGACGTTTATCACCTGATCAAGAACACCGCCAAGGTGACCGGGTTCCTCGGCCTCAACGGCAAACCCCAGCCGATCAGCGAACGCGAAGCCTCGCGCTATTTCGGCGCCCGCGATGCCGCTGCGGCCGAGCCCAAGAAGCACATCTCGGTCGATTACGAAATCGGCGATGCGGTCAAAGTGCTCGACGGTCCGTTCAACTCGTTCACCGGCGTGGTCGAAGAACTCGACTTCGACAAGAACCGGGTCAAGGTCAGCGTCAGCATCTTCGGTCGGGCCACCCCGGTCGAGCTGGACTTCGAACAGGTCGAACTGGTCAAGTAAGGCGATCCAGCCAAAGCTTGCATTTCCGCGCACCTTCGCCTAGGCGCGCGGCTTCGTTTGGGGCTTGCCCCGGCGATTCCCTGCGGGAGGTGATTTTCGGATCGCTGTTTGACCGCTTACTCTGAGGATTGTCCTGCAAAACAGCGGGGCGGCCAACAGGAAGATAAGGAGGTCCATCGTGGCCAAGAAGATTGAAGGCTATATCAAGCTGCAGGTAGCCGCTGGCTCTGCCACTCCCTCGCCGCCGATCGGCCCTGCATTGGGTCAGCGCGGCGTGAACATCATGGAATTCTGCAAGGCGTTCAACGCCGCCACGACGGACCTGGAAAAGGGGATGCCGATCCCCACGATCATCACCGTCTATGCCGACCGGTCGTTCACTTTCGTGACCAAGACCCCGCCGGCCTCGTTCCTGATCAAGAAGGCCGCTGGCCTCAAGTCGGGCTCGAAGGAACCGGGCAAGGTTTCGGGCGGAACGATCAAGCGTTCGCAGCTGGCCGAAATCGCCCAGACCAAGTTCGCCGATCTCAACGCAAATGACATTGAACAGGCCACCAAGATCATCGAAGGCTCCGCGCGTTCGATGGGCCTCGACGTGGTGGAGGGCTAAGATCATGGCACAGACCAAAAAGCAGAAGTCGCTGACCGAAAAGCTGGGCGACAATCAGCAGCTCTACGGCGTTGATGCCGCGATCCAGCTGCTCAAGGACCTCAAGACCACCAAGTTTGACGAAAGCCTGGAAGTGTCGCTCAACCTCGGCGTCGATCCGCGCCACGCTGACCAGATGGTCCGCGGCATGGTCGTGCTGCCTTCGGGCACCGGCAAGGACATCAAGGTTGCGGTCTTCGCGCGCGGCGAAAACGCTGAAAAGGCGCTGGCCGCCGGCGCCGACAAGGTTGGTGCCGAAGACCTGCTCGAAGACATGCAGGCCGGTAACCTCGACTATGGCCGCGTGATCGCCACGCCGGACATGATGGGCGTTGTGGGCCGTCTGGGTAAGGTGCTGGGTCCCAAGGGCCTGATGCCGAACCCGAAACTGGGCACGGTTACCCCGAACGTCGCCGAAGCGGTCAAGGCTGCCAAGGGCGGCCAGATCGAATTCCGCGTCGAAAAGGCCGGGATCATCCACGGCGGGATCGGCAAGCTGTCGTTCTCGAACGAAGCACTGAAGGCCAACTTCGTTGCCTTTGTCGATGCCGTGGTGAAGTCCAAGCCAGCTGGCGCCAAGGGCAAGTACCTCCAGAAGGTCGGCCTGACCTCATCGATGGGCCCCGGCCTGAAGATCGACCTGACCGAAGTGCAGGGCGCGTAAGTACCTGACATTTCGACCTGAAAAAGGGCCGGGAAGCACCACGCTTCCCGGCCCTTTTTAGTTGTGGCAAGATCGTGCGATGAACAGAATCGCCCCTGCCCTTTCGCTTGTGCTGCTGGCGGCTTGCTCCGGACAGAGCGAACCTACGGCCACTGGCACCGATTCGCCGGCTGCCACCGCGGCAACCACCCAAGCATCCGATGGGCCCGCAACTGCGCCTGCATTCGGACCGGTTTCGCACTACACCTCGCTCAAGGACTGCAAGGTAGAAGAGCTGCGCGAGGATGAGGATTGGTCAGTTTCGCGCTGCGCTGGGCCGGGCGGCTATGGGCTGAAGGTCGACTACGGCGATGCCCGTGATGATCTGCGGTTGGTCAGGCCGGGCGGAAAGCCGATCGAACTGGGGCTGCTGCAGCTGAACGACGGCGGGTTCAACAGCCTTGGCGATGCGGTCGAATGGCGCGGGACAGGCGCGGGGGCGGCTTTCAGACCGACCGCGTTGATCGTCCGCAACAACGCGGTAGAGAGTCCCGAGCGCCCCGAACAGCCAACCGGATTTCTGGTGGTGATCGATCTGGCGCAAGCCTGCGTGGTGGCACAGATCCGGCCAAGTGCTGGCCACAACGAAGCCGCCCGCCGGATCGCCGATGGCCCGAAACAACCTTGCCTGAAAGGACGCTAACGATGCGTAGCCTGTTCCTCCTCGCCGCCACCGCCAGTGCGGCCGCCGCGCCATCTGCCTCGGTCCCACAGACCCATGCCGAGCTCGACGTGCCGCGCGGCAAGGCCCAGCGGGTGATCGTCCAGAGCCGCGATTTCGCCGCTGGGGCCGAAAGCGGTTGGCACATCCATCCCGGTACCGAAGTGGCCTATGTCATTTCAGGCCAGCTTGAAGTGCGGGTCAAGGGCAAGGTTTCCGTGCTCAATCCCGGCGACAGTTTTACGATGCCGCGCGGGGTGGCGCACAACGGGGTCAACCGCGGGCCGCAGGCGGCGAAGGTCGTGATCACGCTGCTGGTCGATAAGGGCGCAGCCCCGCGCCAGTCAGTTCCCGCGCCTTAGGTTTTCTTCGCTGTAGCATTCCACGACCAGCGCCAGCGGTTCACCATCGGGCAACCGCAGCAACGCGCGGTGAGTCGAAATCGCTCCTGCCGGACAGCCGGGATCGCCCCGCCGGGCCGATGCGATTGGCTCACGGCTGAAGGCCAGACTGGCGGCGACAGTCCCGAACGGCACATCGCTTTCGGCCAGCTGCCGGTTCATTTCGGGGGTCAGCCGCGCAGGCACGAACCAGTTGTGCGCTTGTGACAGGACCACGCTGCCGCAGACCAGCTTGACGTGGCGATAGCCCAGCGGCTCTTCGGCCGAAACACCCAAGGTCTGGCGCAGGTCGGCGGGCGGGGCGGCATCTGCGCCGGGCACGAATTGCACGGTGATCTGCCCGACACGATCGATCCCACGCGCCTGGCACCACTGGCTTAACGCCTTGGTCGCGCTGGCATGGGCGGCAAGGTTGCTTTCAAAGGCCGCAATCACCGGATCCAGACCCGATTGCGCGCAGCCAGTCAGGGACAGCGATGCGGCGATCAGCGTCATGAGGTGAAATCCGAACCTTTGCAAAACAGGCGGCCAGTGCGGCCTGAACCCGCGCCCCATTAGCCGCCAATGCTGCGCGGCGCCAGTGGGCGTTTGGCGCAATTAGATCCCGCCGGCAACAGCGTCCCGGCCCAAAGCGCGCAGGCCGATGGACAGTGCCTCGCAGCAGGCCTCAAGCAGGGCGGGATCGACCGAGCGGACCACGAAATTGGCCCCAACCTTGCCTTCGCGAAAGAACGGGTAAGAGCCGATCGCGCAGCCTTCGTGGGCGGCTTCGGTCTGGCGCAGCAGGTCAGCGACCTCGCTTTCCTGCACCCAGCTGCCGACCGTCTCGGCCAATACCGGCAGCCCGCCTTCGAGCGTTCCGGTCAGGGCATCGAGCATTCCGGCGGTGATTGAGGGGACCCCGGCCATCAGGAACACGTTGCCGATCTGGATCCCCGGCGCACCAGACATCCGGTTGGGGATCAGCACTGCCCCGTCTGGCACCCGTGCCATCCGCAGCCGCGCTTCGTTCAGCCCGCCGCGGGTGGCGTAGTAGCGTTCCAGAATCGCGCGGGCATCGGGGTGGATCACCACGCCCACGCCCAGCGCCTCGGCCACGGCATCGACGGTGATATCGTCATGGGTCGGGCCGATCCCGCCGGTGGTGAACAGATAGTCGTTGCCGGCCCGCAGCGCATTGACCGCCGCGACAATCGCGGCGGTATCATCGGCCACCACCCGCACTTCGGATAGGCGGATGCCCTGAACGTTGAGCCAGGATGCTACCTGCGCGACATTCTTGTCCTGCGTGCGGCCTGAGAGGATCTCGTCACCAATGACGAGCAGCGCGGCTTTCCAGATGCGGTTGGGGTCGGTCATGGCGAACGAATAGGCCAGAACCTAGGTTTCGACCAGTTCCTTTGCCCGGACAAAGTGCAGCACCCCATCGTCGATCGGGGCCTGGCGCATATCAGAGCGGTCCTTCAGGTAGTCCTGATTGAGCCGCCACGGCAGCGCAGCCGCGTTCTTGGGCATCTTGTCCTTGCCGCGCTGGATGTAGCCACTGGAAAAATCGAACACATCGTCTTCCTCAGGCTCGGTCCCGGCAGGCATGCTGGGGATCGCGGCGACCGCGCCATAAGCATCCATCTGCTTGATCAGGCGGGTCAGATATTGCCCCACGATATCCACCCGCAGGGTCCAACTGGCGTTGACGTAGCCAAAGATCCCGGCCGCATTGGGCACGTTGGAGAACATGCAATTGCGGTAGAAATACCGTTGGCTGAAATCGACAGGTGCGCCATCGACACTGACCGCAATCTTGCCTGCAAAGGTCATCGTCAGGCCGGTTGCGGTTACGATCACATCAGCCTCAAGATGCTTGCCTGACTTGAGCTTGATCCCGGTCGCATCGAAGCCGTCGATATGGTCGGTGACCACCGAGGCCTTGCCTGCATTCATCGCTTCAAACAGGTCCGCGTCAGGAATCAGGCAAAGCCGCTGTTCCCACGGGTTGTAGGGCGGCGTGAAATCTGCGGCGTTATAGTTTGCCCCCAACAGCTCGCGGGTCTGCTTGGTCAGGAACTCCTTGACCTTCTCCGGCTTGCTGCGTGCGCGTTTATAGATCAGATCGCCCAGAAAGATGTTCTTCGCCCTGGTCAGTCCATAAGCAATTTTTTCCGGCAGGACCTTGCGCAGCGCATTGGCGATTGCGTCCTTGGCGGGCCGGCTGGCGAACCACGATGGGGTGCGCTGCAGCATCGTGACATGGGCAGCGCCGCTGGTTGCCATCGAAGGAACAATCGTCGCGGCGGTCGCGCCTGAGCCGATCACCACCACTTTCTTGCCAGTGTAGTCAAAGTCCTGAGGCCAGAACTGCGGGTGAATGATCACGCCTTTGAACGTGTCTTTGCCTTTAAAGCCCGGATCATAGGGAGTGTCGTAGTCGTAATAGCCTGAGCCCAGGAACAGGAACCGGCCCTGCAGGCGCTGGTGAGTGCCATCAGCCTGCTCGGTGATCACGGTCCACAGCGCGGTCTTGCTGTCCCAATCGGCCGAGACGACCTTTTGGCCAAAACGCATCCGTTCGGCCAAGCCGAACTCTGCGGTGATATCGTCGAGATACTTTACGATCGAGGCGCCGTCAGAGATGGCCTTGTCGTTTTTCCAAGGTGCGAAAGCGAAGCCGAAGGTGTGCATATCGCTGTCGGAGCGGATCCCGGGATACCGGAAGAGGTCCCAGGTGCCCCCCTTTTGCTCGCGCCGGTCAAGGATCACGATGCTCTTGTCCGGACAATCCCGCTTCATGTGCACGGCCATCCCGATCCCGGAAATCCCGGCGCCGACGATGATCATATCGAGCACATCTTCGCGCGGGGTGGTGGCCATGTTCATCCGCATTCTCCAGAACAATTGACATTTGTGTCAGTATTAGCCGCTCGGTTAACATGATGGACGCGGGATTGCCAGCGTCAAGGACCTTTGCCACAGAGGGCCCATGCCGATCATCGCCTCGCGCCGCTATACGGGCGGCAAGCCCTCTGAACACAGCCTGCCGGTCGATGGCCAGCTGCGCGCCGAATTGCCCAAGGGCGCGTTCGATTGGGTCGGACTGACCAATCCGACACCGCAAGAGATGGATCTGGTCCGAACCCAGTTTGGCCTGCACCAGCTGGCGATCGAAGATGCGCTCAATCCCACCCAGATGCCCAAACTGGAAACGTATGGGCCGCAGCTGTTCATCATCGCCCGGACCGCGGCGACGCAAGAGGGTGACAACATCGCCTATGGCCAGACCGCGATCTTCCTTGCCAGCGACTTTGTGGTGACGGTGCGGTTGGGCTCGGCCCGTGCGCACACCGAGCTGCGGACCCGGCTGGAAAGCGATGCCGCGCGGCTGGTCGAAGGTCCGGACTATGTCGCGCACGCGATCCTCGATTTCATCGTCGATGGCTTTCAGCCGATCCTCGAGAATTATGAGGACAGCGTGCAGGTGATGGAAGAGCGGGCGATCGACACCTTCCCCGAACCATCGACGATCCGCCGGATTTTTCGTCTGCGCCGCCAGTTCCGCCGGTTCATCCGGATCGTCGGGCCGATGGAAGAGGTCTGCGAACGGCTGACCTATACTGATCTGCCGGTGATCGATCCTTCGGCGCGGATCTGGTTCCGCGATGTGCTCGATCACGTCCGCCGCACGCTGACCCGGATCAACGGGCTGCGTGAGACGCTGGCCAGCATCGTCGAAACCGCCAGCCTGCTTGAACAGCATCGGCAAGGCCACATGACCCGGCAATTGGCCGCCTGGGCCGCGATCCTGGCGGTGCCGACCGCGATTGCCGGGGTCTACGGGATGAACTTCAAATATATGCCCGAACTGGACCAGCCGTGGGGCTATCCGGCGGTGCTGGCGCTGATTTTCGGGGTCTGCATCGGACTTTTCCTGCGGTTCCGGCGGATCGGCTGGCTCTAAGCCGGCCGGTTACGGCGAGATCATGAACTGTTCCCAGCGGCCCTTTGCGCCGGGTTCGGCATAGGTGCTCAGCGTCAGTTCGCGCTTGCCAATGGTCAGCTTGTAGTTGCGATTGACGAAGCCGCCGCGCAGCCGTGGCGGGCGCAGCGGCTCGACCTTAGTCAGCGGCCCGAGCCGCGCCAGAATGCTGCGGAAGTCAGTGCGGGTCTGGCCGGTGAAGTAGTAGCGCGCGTTTTCAGTGAACAGCGCCGGATTTAACCGCCCGCCCCCCAACGCCACCACCAAGGCTCTGGCTTCGGTGGTGCGCAGGGCTTCGGCCACATTGGCTTGCGCCGATTTGGGCAGGACGATCCCGGCAATTTCGGCGGTTAGTTCGTTTTGGACATTGCCGAAATCGGCATTGGTCAGCACCATGATCGCCACCCGCTCGTCCAGCCAGATCGAATTCTGCGAGAAAAAGCCGACCGATGCGCCGCCGTGGTCGATCACCCAACGGCCGGACTGCAGATACCTCGACACACCCAGACCATAGCCTGTGGTGGTCCCATCGGCGAGCTTGACCGGGGTTTCCATTTCGTCCCAATCCTCGCGCGGCAACAGCGTGCGATTGATCCGGGCAATGTCCCATTTGGCCAGATCGGCAGCGCTCACGCTCGCTTCACCGGCTGCCCACAGCCAGCCATCTGCGGCTGGTTTCGCCGGCCGCACCGGGCCGAGCGCATTGCGGTAAACGCGGTAGGCCTTGATCCCCAGCGGCCGGAATATCCGCGCTTCGAACTGATCCCACAGCCGCGCGTCGCCAGCCTTCTCGGCGATCAACCCAGCTGCAACATAGCCAGTGTTGGAATACTGCCAGCGGGTGCCGGGTTCGTAATCGAGCGGCTTGAAGCCCCACCGCCGGACGATGTCGATCGGTGCAACCGGCCGTTCCATTGCCGCGAACGAATAGTCCTGCGGCCAGTAATCCTGCAGTCCGGCGGTGTGCGACAGCAACTGGCGCACGCTATAGTGGCCCCCATGGGGCAGATCGGGCAGCCATTTGCTGACCGGATCATCCAGATCAATCTTCCCGTCATTTTCCAGCATCAGCAGCAAGGCGGCGAGGAACTGCTTGGAATTCGACGCGATCTGATACGGCAGGGCCGGATCGGCCTGCAGGATAGTGCCAGATGGCTTGCCCCAAGCCCTGGTCAGAACCACCTCGCCATCCTTGACCACGGCGATCGAAACCGAAGGCACCCCGCTGTCTCTCAAGGCTTTGGTCGCCGCCGTGGCGGCGCAGTTCCCGATGGTGATCCGGGTCTACTTCCGGCCGATGTCGACTACTAACCAAGCACAGGATCGGATCGCCACCTGAAGCCTTAAGTTCAGATGGTGGCCCGGCACCAGGCGATTGAACCAGTCGGATCGAGCCAGGTCTTGCTATTCATCCCTTCATCCGCCGCGAAGGCAGCGAGATCGACCTCGTCGCGGTAGATCAGGTGCCAGTCCATCACCGCATCCATCCAGCCGATTGCAAGGTGTGCAGGAACGAAATTGGCAAGCAGAAACGTGCCTTGCGGCGCTAGGACTGCCTTGACCATGCGGAACAGCAGTTTCATCTCGCGCGCATCAAGGTAATCTGTGAGCCCTAAAGTGTAGACCAGGTTGAAAGTCTCATGACGGCTAATTGCACCGCGCAGGTATGCGAACACGTTTGCCTTTACGCAATTGGCCGCCGCGCCGTGCCGGGTCCGCACAAAGCCGAGCGAAAGTTCGTCCTGATCGACCAGCGTAAACCGACTCACTTCTTCGCCGCTCAGCGCGTCGCCCTCGCGAAAGTGTCCGCAGGCTAGGCTGAGAATGCGTTGGTTCTGGCGTGCTGCGTCGAGCACCACCTCCGCGGAATACTCGCGGCGCATGCGGACAGCTTCGTAGACTGGAAAGCCGATTGTGCTGTCATAGATGCGGCCACCCAACGCACTGGTCCCGGCGGGGATCGTCTGGTCATAGATCAGGTCGATAGTCTCGGCATCACCCGCATAGCCTCGCGGCTTGGTGAAGCAGCGATGAGTACACGGGTCTGTCTGCATGACCTCATGGAGGCGATGATCGAGATAGGCTTGGCGCGTGGCCGGCCAGTCAGCACGGTTGTGGCTGGCGGCATACAGCTGCCCGGCCAGCATCAGAACCGCCGGTTCGACCTGGTTGTTTTCGATCAGCCGCAAGGTTTGATCAAAAAATCGGTTGTCATGCATGGCGGGAGTCCTCTTTAAGTTGCAAATCAGCAGGGTTGACTACGTCTGCGGCCAGCCCGCGGCGCTCGAGCCAGCGGATGATGGCAGCGTTGAAATCAGGTTGGGCTGGGGCAACCCCATGTCGGTATGATCGCGGACTAAGGTGGTGCCCATTGTGCCAGCCCTCGCCAAAAGACAGCAGTGCCAGCCACCTGTTATCGGTGCTACGATCTCCGGTGCGATGCGTTCGGCGGCCCGTCATGTGCCCGAACGAATTGACCGACCAGACGACGTTGTGAAGCACTGTGGCACGCAGGCAGCCGCCCCATAGCAGCGCCGACCAGCCCGCCGCCGGGCCGCCCACACACACGCCGAGCAGGTAGGGCAGCCCAAGCGAAGCTGTTAGCCATAGAAAATGGGTGTGGGTGAAGAACATCACCATCCGATCGCCGCGCAGACCCTTGCCAAAGACCGACTCATCGGTAACCGAAGGATCGAACATCCATCCCAGATGGGCATGCCAAAAGCCGCGCAAACCGCGCAATGGCGCGCCGTTGGCGATGAAATAGGGAGAATGTACATCGCCTGGTCGGTCGACCAGAGCATGATGACGGCGATGATCGAGGACCCAGCGCAGCGGAGAACCCTGAAACGCCATCGTCCCGCCAGCGCAAAGCAAAGCAGTGATTGTGGGATGCGCACGAAAGCTGCGATGCGAAAAAAGCCGGTGCAGACCCAGTGCAACGCCTAGTCCCGTCCAAGCATAGAACACCAAAAATGCCAGAACATCGCTCCACCTGGGCGGCCCGTACTGCAGGTTCCAGATGGCAAGAATTGACCCAGCGACCGGCAGCCCGATCAGAACCAGATTGGTAAGTCTTTTGTAAAACGCAGGCCAACCGCCGAGCGTGATTCCGGGTGGTAGATTCGCTGTCATGGCCGTTCCAATGTCAGAAGTTCGTCAGCCGCCTGAATGATGGTCCGATCATGGCTGACGCAGATCACGCAAGCTGCATTGGCGCGGGCATAGGATTTGAGCGTTTCGGCAACGAAGGCGGCGTTGGCGGCATCGAGGCTGGCGGTCGGCTCATCGGCCAGCAGCAGCATCGGGCGGCAGGCCAGCGCCTGGGCGATCGCTACGCGCTGTTTCTCGCCGCCTGAAAGCTGCGCCGGCAACTGGCCCAACTTGTCCCCCAGCCCAAAGGCGCCAAGCAGGCGCTGGCCTTCCTCGCGCACCTCAAGCCCGCGGATCGCGCCGCCAAAGCAGACGTTCTCCAGCGCGCTCATCACCGAGACCAAGCGGCTGGTCTGAAAGATCATCCCCAGGTGGGCCCGGCGCCAGACTGCGGCGGCAGGCGGCTTCAAGCCGCTGAGGTTGAGCGTGCCCCAATGCAGCATGCCCCGGCTGGGCGGCACCGCCAGCGCCAGCAGCGACAGCAGCGTGGTCTTGCCCGCGCCCGATGGCCCGCTGACCACGTGCAGCTGGCCCGGCGCGAAGACCCGGCTGAGCGGGGCGAGCATCGGCTTCTCCTGCCCCGAATCGAGCATCGAGCGTGACAGCGTCTCAAGGATCAAGGGCTGCGCGCTCATTTGCTGAAGCCGACGGTGACGCGCAGGCCGACCACGCTGGGCAGATCGGGATCGTCGATCACCACGATCGCCTCGCGCACATCGCGGTCAAAGCGGTCGGTCGGATCGAGCGAGCGGGCGCTGCGGCGGCCCATGATCGAGGCCATTTCCACCACTCGGCCTTTGTAGCGCCGCGGCGATCCATCGATCCAGACCTCGGCCGGGGCGCCAATCCGCAGCATCGGCACATCGCGCTCGCCCACTTCGGCGCGGACGATCCGTTGTTCCAGATTGCCCACGACAATCAGCGGCGTGCCCTGACTGGCCCCGGAAAATTCGCCCTCGCGGCGCATCACCTGCAGCACTTGACCGTCGATCGGGCTGCGGATCTGGCACTGGGCCAAGGCGGCACGGGCGGCGTCGGACTGGCCTTGGGCGGCGCTGGCGGCGGCTTCGGCCGAGGCGCGCTCCTGCGGGCGTGATCCGTTGGAAAGCCCGGCGAGTTCGGCCGCTGCGCCATCGCGCGCAGCGCGGGCGGCATCGCGTTCGGCGCTGCGGGCATCAAGTTCGCGGCGCGAGACGAAGCCGCGCGTGGCCAGAGCCGTGGCCCGCTCGAGCGATTGTTCGGCGCCTCGCAAATCGGCTTCGGCTTTGGCCAATCCAGCAGAGCCCGCAGTAACCGCCTCACGCCGCGGGCCAGCGCGAACCAGCGCGGCCTCGGCCCGGCTTTGCCCGGCGCTGGCGGCGGCGGCATTAGCGAGGCCGGCGCGCGGCGCGCAGCCAACCTCGAGCAAGACTTGCCCCTGCTTGACCATGTCGCCGCGGCGGACCAGCACCCGTTCGATCACGCCATCGGCCGCCGCGACCAATTGCCGCGCCTCGCCCGCGCTGTCGATCCGGCCCACCGCCGTGGCGAGATAGGGCGCGGGCTGCTGGGCGGCCGGCTCGCTGTGCGATGGCGTGCAGGCCCCCAGCGCTAGCATCGCGGTAAGGGCAAATAGAGCTTTCATGTTCTGAACACGGCCTCCGGTCCGAATTGGCGCACGGCGCTGCCCGCGCTGGCGATGCCGACGGCGAGTGCGATCAGCACCGCGCCTGCGGGAACCAGCGCATCGCCCGCAGCGAACGAAACCCACGGCAGCAGCGGCTTGAGCGCGAGGATCATCAGCGGGGTAAAGACCATCATCGCCGCCAGCGTGACTGTGGCGACCACCACCGCGATCCCGCCCGCCACCAGCCAGACCTCACGCTGGCCCGCGCCGTGGCCGAGCATCGAGAGCAGGTCCTGCGAATAGCGCTGCAAGAACCGCAGCACGCCATTGGCCAGCAGGATCATCATCAGGACCGAAGCCAGGATCGCGGCCAGAATGATCGCGCTGCCAGCCCCGGTCTTGCGCTGCCAATAGACTGACGAGCTGCGTTCAAATTCGGCCCCGCTGCGCAGCGACAGTTCAGGGAACTGCGCTTGCGAGCGGCCCAGCGCTGCGGCCAGATTGGCGTTGCCGGTTGCGGGATCGTCAAACACCAGAAAGGCCGCCGATCCAGGCTCCATCCGCAAGATCCGGCGGCCTTGTTCAAAACTGGTAACGACATAGGGCGCGCCCAGAAAGGTCGGCAGGCGGCTGGTGGTTCCGGCCAGCTGCATGGTTTCCCCGCCCAACGTGGCTTGCTGTTCAGGCCCGCCGCGAAGGTCAAGCCGGGCCAGATCGGACTGATCGGCGATGAAGCTGGTTGCGCTGAGGCGGCGGCCTGCGCTATCGGCGGCATCGTCGACCCCGATCACCGCAACATTGCCGCGCCGCCCGCTGGGCGAAGTCCAGGTGGTAAAGCCGAATGCGACCCGGCGGACGCCTGCCTGCGGGAAATTCCGCGCGATCAGCCCGGCATAGTCTTCGCCGATCAGGCCCGGAAAATCGAAACATTCGATCGACCCGGCACTGACCCAGATCGCGCCGCCGACGAATTTCGGCCCGACCGCTCCGGCCCGGACGAACGAGGTGTAAACCTGATATTGGAACGAGGTGACAATCGCCGCAACCGCGCAAGCGATCAGCGTCACCTGCAGTGAGCGCAAGTCCCGCACGACCACCGCCCGCACAAAAGCCAGCGGAGCCGCCAGGCCTGCGCGTGAAGTGGATGCCGGGTGAGGAGTTGCATTCCCATCAGCCATGAACCGCTAGGTAGCTTTGCGGGGATCGGCTGGCCGTGACGGAGATCACGCTGAAGTTTAGAGTTAAATCCGGGTCAGGCACTCACCGGCAGGGTCGGCCACAGATCGGCGATCTCGCGCCCGTCATAAACTGCGATATCGCCGAACTGCAGGAACAGCGCCTCGCTCTGGTCGGGGCGCAGGAACACCGTGTCATCGGGTTTGAGCGTGATCCGGTTCGAACCGGTCAGCAGTTCCTGATTGGAACTTCGGCCGAACAGTCTCGAATACTCAAGGCCTTGCGGCGAAACCGGCTTGGCCAGCCAGTGCCCGCCGTGGATGAAGAAGCCGCGGGTGGTGTTGCGGTCCCACCAGTGTATCGCGCCCGACAAGGCTTCGACCCCCGGCAGTGGCTGGTCGGCACTGGCCTTGATCACCGGGGTGGCGATGAACGCGGCGGGCGCCAAGTCGGTGAGGTCTTCGTAGTCAAAGTCACCCGGTTTGACGAAGGCTGACCCCACCGAAACCTCGTTCGCCACAGTCCCGGCGCAGTGGCGGCGGAAAGTCGGGCTGCCGGCACCGTTGAGGGTCAGCGTGGCGTGATCGAGACCTGCGTTTTTGAGCACTGCGATGGCTTTGGCATAGGCGGTTTGCGCGTCGGCCCAGGCGCTGTCGGGGCTGGGCATTTTGGGGACGTGCGGATCATAGCCCATCAGGCCCGCGATCTGCACCCCCGCCGCTTTGGCTGCGGTTACAGCTTCGCCCAGCGCTTGCGGATCGGCGAACCCGCCGCGGTGCAGGCCGACATCGATTTCAAGACTGACCCGCAGCGTGATCCCGCGCGCCTTGGCCGCCTCGACGTATTCGCGCAGCCGCTGCGGCGTGTCGATCAGCCACTGCATGCGCGGGCCGGGATCGATCGCGGCATCGCTGGAAACGCGGATGAACTCGCTGACCGGCAGCGGCTTTCCGCCCAGAAAATCAGCTTCAGGGTGGAGTGGCACCAATTGACGCAACATCTCGGAGCTGAACACCATCAGGCGCTGGGTGCCCATGCCGCGCAGAATTGCGTCAAGCAGCAGGGGTGAGGGCAGCGACTTGGCCACCACCCGCAGCGGCAACCTGGCCGTATCGACGCTCTTGCGGACGGCGGCAATGTTCGCGGTCAGCCGGGCCCGGTCGACCACCAGCACCGGCCGGTTCAGCCCGGCGCGCTTCAAGGCGGCGGCCAGACCGTTGAAATAGGGATCGTGCATTGCGCCTAACTCCTTGGGCCGGGCGAGCATGGTACCGACACCAGCCAGCGCCAGCGCCCCGCCACCAATCAGGACTGTGCGGCGCTTCATCCGAAGATCCGCTGGACGAATGGATTGAGCATCTGCCCCGCCGGATCAACCGAACGCCGTACCGCCTGCACCTCGGCAAACATCGGGTAAAGCGCTGTCAACTCCGCCGCGCTGAGCGAATGGAGCTTGCCCCAGTGCGGCCGGCCGCCAGCCTCGCGCAGCACCGGCTCGGCCAGTTTGAACATCCACTCGTGATCCTCGCGGTACCAGGCATGGACCGCAATCGAGCCGCTTTCGCGCTCGTAGAAGGGGGACAGCCAGGCATCGTCGGGGGCGATGATCCGGGCCTCGATCGGGAAGAACACGCCGGGCGCATCGCGTTCGATCCGGTCAATCACTTCACGCAGTGCGGCCACCTGTTCGCCAAGCGGCAGATGGTATTCCATCTCCTTGAACCGCACCGGGCGTTCGTTGGAAAGCAGCTTCCAACCTTCGTCGATTGCCACTTCGGGCGGGATATCGGCCATCGCCGCCTGCGCCGCGCGGCGCCGCAGTGCCGGGGTGAATTCGAACAGATCGCGCAGGTTCTTCAGCGCCATCAGCGTTTCGACATCCTGATCTGGCCCGCGCGGGCGCACCGGCTCGTCGGTGGTGTCGTGCGTGATCAGCGCCGATTTTCCGGTGAACGGCAGGACCAGGAATTCGGCATTGCGGTGCCGCTGCGCCAAGGCGGGCCAATCGCGCAGCATCTGCTCGGTATCGACCAGCGTGACGACTTTCTTGACCCGGCTGAGCGGGCGGTTCTGCAGCGTGACTTCGCTGATCACGCCGAACGCGCCAAGGCCGACCCGGGCGGCGTGGAACAGTTCGGGGCGCGCATCGCGGCTGCATTCGGCCACTTCGCCGCCGGGCAGGACCAGCCGCATCGCGGTGACTTCGCCGTGGAGCGCTTTCACCCCTTTGCCGGTGCCGTGGGTGCCGGTGGCAAGCCCGCCGGCGAGGGTCTGCTTGTTGATATCGGGCAGGTTGGGCATCTCCTGCCCGATTGCGGCCAGCGCCGGGCCGAGCGCGGACAGCTTGGTCCCGGCGCGGACCGTGGCGGTTAGTTTTGCGGGATCATGGCTGACCAAACCCGAGAGCCGGTCGAGCGAGAGCAACGTTCCTTCGGTTGGGACCAGCGCGGTAAAGCTGTGACCAGAGCCGACCGGGCGGATCGGGGCGCGGGCCGATTGCATCGCCGCAACCAGCTCGGCCTCAGTGGCAGGGGCAGCACGGACGCTGGGATAGGCGGTCGCGTTCCCGGCCCAGTTGGACCACAGCACCCGGCCTTGCGGATCCAGCGGCGGCGGAGCCTCACCCTCACGGCTTAGGTACCAACGCCGTCCAGCCAGCCCGCTCGCGCCCAGCGCCAGCGCGCCCGCGCCGCCCAGCAGGACCTTGCGCCGGGTCCTCACTTGCCGTCCCCGCGCCCGGCCATGAAGCGGATCAGGGCCGCAAGATCGTCCGGGGTGCATTCAAAGCACTGTCCGCCCGCAGGCATTCCGCCCTTGCCCTGAATTGCGGCGGCCAGCAGCGCCTCTTCGCCCAGTGCCCAGCGCGGATCCCACAGCGTGCGGTCCCCGGTCAGCGGGGCGAGCGAATCCGCCACCGTGTGGCAGGCCTTGCACGACCCGGCATAGAGCTGGGCGAGCCGCGGATTGGCGGGGGAGAGGGCGGCGCTTTGCTCGGCAGTCAGCGGCTGGGGCGGCGCCTCACCGCAAGCGCTCAACGCCAGCACCGCCAAGACAAACAAAAGCCGCATCAATCGCCCCTCTTCCAAGGGGGTCATCATGCGGCCTTTGTTCAATTAGGCAAGGGGCGGTTGGCGTTAGCCCCAGCGGCGCTGACCGCCACCATTGGGCTTGCCGCCACCGTTCGGTGTGCGCGGGGCCTGACCATCGCGGCGCGGCTGACCGCTGTCCGAGCGGGGAGCACCCTGACCGTCACGGCGGGGCGCTTGGCTGTCACGGCGCGGGGCCTGGCCATCCTGACGCGGACGATCGTCACGGCGCGGGGCCGGGCGTTCATCACGGCGCGGAGCTTGACCATCCCGGCGCGGAGCTGGGCGATCACCGCGTGGTTCGGGGCGGGTTTCGCGGCTTGGCATGTGGCCAAAGGCGCGCTCTTCGCGTTCTTGCGCTGCGAGCGGGTTGAACACTGGGCCGCGCGGTGGGGCTGAGGCTTGGCGGCTGTCACCAATCCGTTCGTTGCGGATGTACTGATCGCGCGACTGGCCATCGCGGCCCTGTCCGCCGGGTGCGCGGTTCTTGTTCTGACGCGGACCGCCACGGCCACCGCCGCCGGCACCGCGTGCGCCGCTGCGGCCGCGTGCATCGCGTTCCTCGCGGCGCGCGTCCTGCTCGGCCTCGGCCGGCTTGCGGCTGGGGGCGGGCAGCCTCGCGGCTTCCTGCTGGAAGTTTTCGGGCAGCGGCAGCTGGGCCAGCTTCACATCGGTCAGCCGCTCGATATCGCGGATATAGGGCTTTTCATCGGGAGCGACAAAGCTGACCGCAACGCCATCGGCCCCGGCGCGCGCGGTGCGTCCGATCCGGTGGACATACTGTTCGGCCACGTTGGGGATTTCAAAGTTGAACACATGGCTCACCCCCGAAACATCGATCCCGCGCGCGGCGATGTCAGTCGCGACCAGCACCGGCGTGGTGCCCTTGCGGAACGCCAGCAGCGCCGCGGTGCGCTGGGCCTGGCTCTTGTTGCCGTGGATCGCGGCGGCGTTGACGCCGGCGGTGTTGAGGTGGCGAACCACCCGGTCGGCGCCGTGCTTGGTCCGGGTGAATACCAGCGTGCGTTCGATCTCGCCCGATTCGAGGCCCTTTTTCAGGCTGATCGTCAGCAAGGCCTGCTTTTCAGCCTGGTTGATGAAGATCGCATACTGCTCAACCCGCTCGGCCGTGGTGGCCTGCGGCGAAACTTCGACCCGCACCGGGTTGTTGATGAACTGCTTGCCCAGATCGGCGATCGCTTTTGGCATGGTCGCGGAAAAGAACAGGCTCTGGCGTTCCTTGGGCAGCATCGCCGAAACGCGCTTGAGCGGCACGATGAAACCAAGGTCCATCATCTGATCGGCTTCGTCGAGCACGAAGATTTCGACATTGCGCAGGGTCAGCGCGCGCTGATCGATCAGATCAAGCAGGCGGCCGGGAGTGGCGACCAGAATGTCGGTCCCGCCAACCAGCGCGCGGGCCTGCTTGCCCACCGGCAAACCGCCGAACACGCACTGGACCGAAAGGTTCAGGAACTTGGCATAGCCGCGCATATTCTCGGCGATCTGGGCGGCCAGCTCGCGGGTTGGCGAAAGCACCAGCATCCGGCACGAAGCCGCGGTGCGGCCCTTGGGATCGGCGGCCAGGCGGTGCAGTGAAGGCAGCGAGAACGCAGCGGTTTTACCCGTGCCGGTCTGGGCAATGCCGAGCAGATCGCGGCCCGCCAGCAAGGCCGGAATGGCCTGAACCTGGATCGGGGTAGGGTCGGAATAACCCTTGGCTTCAAGCGCACGGAGCAAAGGCTCGGCCAGGCCAAGGTCGGAAAAATAAGACATGAAAAAAACTCACAATAGAAGCGGCGCACGCGCGCAGAATGGCGCGCGAACGAAGCAAGGTGTCGTTCGATGCGACCCTGCGTGAAAAAGGTGGCTTCAGCGATTTCGGCGATCGCAAGTTATCGGGCTGGCCATGCGTTGAAACGCCGACATCACGCTGCCCGAAACTGCGGCAGGACAAGACCCGCGCGCCGATCGTGGAGTGCCGCTTAAGCGAAGTTGCGGAGAAAAGCAAGGAAATTGCGTGGGCGCTGGTTGGCGGACCTCAGCTGCCCGCAATAACCCCGAACAGGTCGTGCTCATCGGCATCTTCGATTCGGGCGCTGACGATCTGTCCCGCCGCCGTGCCCGCGGGCACATCACGCAGATATACCGCGCCGTCGATTTCGGGGGCGTCGGCCTGGCTGCGGGCGGTGGCGCCAATGTCGCCGTCTTCGTCGGGCTCGCCGACCTCATCAATGATCACCGGCAGGGTCCGGCCGATCTTGGCGGAAAGCTTGGTGGCGCTGATCGCGGCGGTCTTTTCCATGATCCGCTGGAACCGTTCTTCCTTGAGCTCTTCGGGCACCGGGTTTGGCAGGCCATTGGCGTGGGCGCCTTCGACCGGTTCAAACCGGAACGCGCCGACCCGGTCCAATTGTGCCTCATCCAGCCAATCGAGCAGGTACTGGAAATCAGCCTCGGTCTCACCCGGAAAGCCGACCACGAAGCTTGAGCGGATCGCGATATCGGGGCAAATCTCGCGCCAATTGCGCAGCCGTTCGAGCACTTTGGCCTCGTTGGCTGGGCGCTTCATCGCCTTCAGAACCGAGGGCGCGGCGTGCTGGAACGGAATGTCCAGGTAAGGCGTGATCAGACCCTGCGCCATCAGCGGGATCACCGCATCGACGTGGGGGTAGGGATAGACATAGTGCAGCCGAACCCACGGCGGCACGCCCTCTGGGGTGCGCAAACCGCCGAGTTCACGGGCCAGATCGGTCATGTGGGTGCGGACCGGATTGCCGTGCCACTGGCGTTCTTCATGGCGGACATCGACGCCGTAAGCGCTGGTGTCCTGGCTGATCACCAGCAGCTCGCGGGTGCCGGCCGCGACTAGCTTTTCGGCCTCGCGCAGCACCGCGTCGATCCGGCGGCTGGCGAGTTTTCCGCGCAGGCTGGGGATGATGCAGAACGAGCAGGCGTGGTTGCAGCCCTCGGAAATCTTGAGGTAGCTGTAGTGCCGCGGGGTCAGTTTGACGTCTTCGCCGCTGGGCACGAGGTCGATAAAGGGTCCCTGCGTTGGCGGGGCGGCTTCGTGCACTGCCTCGACCACCGCTTCGTACTGATGCGCCCCGGTGACGGCCAGGACGGCGGGGAACTTGGCGCGGATCAGCGCGGCTTCATTGCCCATGCAGCCGGTTACGATCACCCGGCCATTCTCAGCAATTGCCTCGCCAATCGCGGCCAGGCTTTCTTCCTTGGCCGAATCAAGGAAGCCGCAGGTGTTGACCAGCACCACGTCCGCCCCGGCATAGTCGGGCGACATGGCATAGCCATCAGCCCGCAGCCGGGTCAGGATCCGCTCGCTGTCGACCAATGCTTTGGGGCAGCCGAGGCTGACCATGCCGACGCGCTTTTGCTGGGGGATTACCGTTGCCATCGCGGCGGGGCCTTACACTGCGCCGCAGCAAAGTGCTAGGGAAAGGGAATGGAGATCACCATCACCAAGGGGCGCCTGTTGGATCAGATCGCGATTACCCGCGCCGATGGCACCAGCGCGGCAACAACCTTTCCCAAGAAAGGCCCGGTCCCGCACGATGCCGTCCACTGGTTTGTCGAGCGCGAACTGGAACTGGCGCAAGGCTTTTGGGGCATGGTCGCGGGCGGGCTTCATCCAGAGGCGATCGCGGAAATAGCCAAGGCGGGGGGCCACGCCAGCGCCAGCCGGGCGCAGGTGCCCGATGCTGCGATTGTCGAGCTACTTCAGGCCGAGCGGCTGGTGGAATGCTTTGAGGCCGATCTGTGGGGAGGCGGCGGTGCGGCCGCAGATCTGATTGCTTTGGCGGAGACCGCCTGCGGCACTTCACATGTTCCCTTGCCCAAACTTGATACCGCAGCGGTGAAGCGGATTCGCGCCGGGCTGGGCCAATTCGCGCGCGATTGGATCGCTGCTCCGCAGGGCTATATCGCCGTGCTGGAATGGAAGGATTTGTAATGGGAACGGTCAACTGGCCGGCGGTGATCTGCGCCACCATTGCAGCGGGGGCGGTGCTGTGGCTATTCTGGCGCGAGCGTCTGCCGCTCTGGGGCTATGGCCTCGCGATCATCCCGGCGGCGATGCTGGGCCACGCCCTCGCGCGGATCGGGGCGGAAAAGCTGGCAGTGAAGCCGTGGCTCTATGCGATGCAATCGGGCGGGCTGGCGCTGACAATTGTGCTCCCGGCGGTGTGGATGCTGGGGCTGCGCAGCGGAGCCACCAAAGCCCAGATGGCGCGCGACAGTGCGGCCTTCGTGCTGGCTTATCTGGCGATGGGGGCGGTGTTCTACTTCTTGGGCTGAGGCGCCTTCATCTTGGGCAGGAACTTGACCGGATCGAGCGCCACGCGATTCTTGCGGACCTCGAAATGCAGCTGCGGTTCAGTCGCCAGGCCGGTTTCGCCGACCAGCCCGATCCGCTCGCCAGCCTTGACCTCGTCACCTTCTTTAACGGTGACTTTGGACAGGAACGAATAGGTGGTGGTCCAGCGGCCGCCGTGGAACAAGATCACGGTCAGGCCGTAGTCGTCGGGGCCCTGTCCGGCGAAAATCACCTTGCCGGCGGCACTGGCGCGCACGGTAGTGCCTTCGGGGGAGAGCAGATCGATCCCTTCGTGCGGGCCGTCCTTGGCCCCGGCACCAGCGAAAGACCGGCGGACTTTGCCGGTCAATGGCCAGGCGAACTTCGGCGCCGGGGTATCGGCCAAGGCCGCGGCGCTGGCGCTGGGCGAAGGGCTGGGCGCGGGTGTGGCGACTGGCGCAGTGACCGCTTTGGAGGAGATAGTCGGGATCGCGAGCTTCTGCCCGGCCTTGACCGGATCGCCGACTTTCAGCCCGTTGGCGGCAGCGATCGCGGACCACGGCACGCCATAATCGAGCGCGATTGAAAACCCGGTTTCACCTTCTGCTACAGTGTGACTGCGGCGGCGCGGGATCACCAGCTTTTGCCCGGTGCGCAGGGCATAGGGCTCTTTCAGGCCGTTCGCTTCGATGATCAGCACCCGGGGAACTTCGGCGCGGACGGCAATCCCGCCCAGCGTTTCGCCCGCTTTGACTACGTGCACCGCCTCGGTTTTGGGATCGGGCGCCTTGGCATCCTCCGCCAGCAGAGGCGCGGCCAGCAGGGCTGCCAACGCAAGGCCAGAGGCGCCGAGCCGCTTCACCCGCCGAACCGTCCGGCAAGTTCCGCCAGCGAGGCGTCGTGGGTCAGGTCCAGTTGCAGCGGAGTCACCGAAACGTATCCATCCTGAATGGCCTCCAGGTCGCTCGCATGGCCGGGCGTATGCTCGATCCCATGCAGGCCGAACCAATAGTACCGGTACCCCCTTGGGTCGGTTCCTTCAACCACCGATCCGCGCGCATAGTCATGAAATCCTTGGCGAACTACGCGGATGCCCTGAACCTGATCGGCCGGAATGGCGGGGAAGTTGATGTTGACCAGCGTGCGCGGAGCGAATGGAACTCCCAGCAACGGGGCGATCGCCTTGGCCCCCCAGGCTTCGGCGGCGCCGAACGGGACCGTGTCGCCCATGCCCTCTTTGGCATAGACCTGACTCAGCGCGATCGAGCGGATGCCGGCCAGTGCGCCTTCGATCGCGGCGCTGACCGTGCCCGAATAGGTCACATCATCGCCCAGATTGGCCCCGCGATTGATCCCGGACAGGATCAGATCGGGCCGCTCTGGCATCACCGTGCGCAGCGCCATCATCACCGAATCGGTCGGGGTGCCCGAAACGGCAAACCGGCGCTCGGAATATTGCCGCAGCCGCACCGGACTGCCGAGCGTGAGCGAGTGCCCGGCGCCCGATTGCTCCTCGGCCGGGGCGACGATCCAAATGTCATCGGAAAAGGTTCGCGCGATCTTTTCCAGCACTTCGAGGCCGGGGGCGTGGATGCCATCGTCGTTGGTCAGGAGAATGCGCACTTTAACTGGCCTTCCAATTTCCGCTCAGGCTGAGCCTGTCGAAGCCCATTCGTTCTAGGCCGCCAGGACCCTTCGACAAGCTCAGGGTGAGCGGTTGTCTACTGCGGTGTTAGCCGCTCGATCCCGCCCATATAGGGCAGCAGCGCAGCGGGAACGGTGACCGAGCCGTCCTCTTGCTGGTAATTCTCCAGCACCGCCACCAAGGTCCGGCCCACCGCGAGGCCAGAGCCGTTGAGGGTGTGGACGAATTCGGTGCCTTTCGCGCCGTCCGGACGGTAGCGGGTATTCATCCGCCGGGCCTGAAAATCGCCGCAGTTGGAACAGGATGAAATCTCGCGATAAGTGCCTTGCCCCGGCAACCAGACCTCAAGATCATAGGTTTTCGTGGCGCCGAAGCCCATGTCGCCGGTGCACAGCAACACCTTGCGATAGGGCAGTTCCAGCGTCTCCAGGATCGATTCGGCCGCTCCTACCATCCGTTCGTGCTCTGCAACCGAGTCACCGGGCCGTACCACACTGACCAGTTCGCATTTCTCAAACTGGTGCTGACGGATGAACCCGCGCGTGTCCTTGCCTGCCGCACCCGCTTCGCTGCGGAAACACAGTGTCAATGCGGTCATCCGCAGGGGTAGCGCGGCATCGTCCAGAATCTGGCCCATAACCGAACTTGTCAGGCTGACCTCGGCAGTTGGGATCAGCCAGCGGCCATCGGTAGTGCGGAACGAATCCTCGGCGAACTTGGGCAATTTGTCCGTGCCGTACATCGCTTCGTCGCGGACAAGCACCGGGGGGTTGCATTCGGTATAGCCGTTTACGCTGGTTTGTTGGTCGAGCATGAACTGCCCCAGCGCCCGTTCAAGCCGCGCCATTTGCCCGCGTAAAAACGTAAAGCGAGCGCCTGAGATCAGCGCACCGGTTTCGAAATCGAGGCCGAGCGCCGGGCCGAGATCGGCGTGTTCCCTAGGGGTGAAGTTGAAGCTGCGCGGGGTGCCCCAGCGGCTGACTTCAACATTGTCCGCCTCGTTCGCGCCAGGAGGCACATCGGCGGCGGGCAGGTTGGGCACGATTGCCAGCGCGTCTTGCAACCGAGCCGTCAGGTCTTTTTCTTCAGCCTCGAGCGCGGGGAGCGTGTCCTTCAGGCTGGCAACCTCGGCCTTCAGGCGTTCGGCCTCAGCCGTATCACCTTTGCCCATTGCAGCGCCAATCGCCTTGCTGGCGTCGTTCCGGCGGCTCTGCGCCTCTTGCATCCGCGTCGCCACGGCGCGGCGATCGGTATCGAGCGCCAGAATTGACGCCGATAACGGCTCAGCCCCGCGCCGCGCCAGACCGGCGTCGAAAGCTTCGGGGTTTTCGCGGATGAATTTGATATCGTGCATGGTGCTGGCGCTATGCCTGCCATCGGCGGCGCTTTCAACCGTGCGGCGCCAAAGGTAACAAACATCCACACGAAACCGCTTGGGGTTGTTACCTTAGGTCACCTTATGTGAGCTTCCGCGCGAGCGCCCAATTGGCGGAATGGGATCAGCTACAATGTCAAATAGCGCAGGTGCGGCAGTCTGTCAGATCGGCGGGGTGTAGGAAAGTCGGTGAAGGCTCTACGCCACTCCACTGCCGTCATCCTGAACTTGTTTCAGGACCCATCGTGCCGCAATTCCGGAGCGGCGTTTCTATCGCGAGGCCACCGCGCGGTGAGGCTGCTTTGCGATCCCACGCTCCGGTCAGACGGCGGAATGGGTCCTGAAACAAGTTCAGGATGACGGATTGGGCGGGGAAGCGCTTGAATGAAAATGGTGGGCGCGGCAGGGATTGAACCTGCGACCCCACCCGTGTGAAGGGTGTGCTCTACCACTGAGCTACGCGCCCATTCGCGCGATCTGCCCGCGAGGGCCGCGTTGCGAATGAAGGCGGGCCATTAGTCCGCCGCGCGCTAATTGACAAGACTGCAAAGCGGGGTAGTGCAACCCGCCATGAGCGAAGAAAACACCCCCGAAGCCGCACCCGCCGTTCCAGCTGCCGTCGACGTTCCGCCCAACCGGATCGCGATCAGCCCGCGCAGCGAGTTTTTTGACGAGGACAAGCTGATGCGCGGCATCGGCATCCGCTTCAAAGGCACAGTCCGCACAAATGTTGAGGAATACTGCATTTCCGAAGGCTGGGTGCGGGTTCAGGCCGGCAAGACCATGGACCGCCACGGTCAGCCGCTGACGCTCAAGCTCAACGGCCCGGTCGAAGCCTGGTACGAAGATCTGGGCGAAGGCGCGCCCGTAGCGAAGCTTTAGACCCCTAAGATCCTTCCCATTTGCGCTAACGCGAAAATGGAGAGGATCTAAGTCACCACTTCATCTTGCGCTTGATGATGTCGCCGATCGGGTCGCGGCTGGGCGCTGCCTTGGCTGCGGACTGGGCTGGCTTCTCGCCCTTCTGCGGCTTGGCCGGATAGATAAAGCCTTGCACTGGCCAGTGCGATCCGCCCAGCGCTTGCAGCGGCGCGTACCAGACCCGGACCGAAGACCAGTCGTTGGCGTCGGACACGTCAATGACTTTGACGTTGTCCTCGATCTGGCCGCGGCGGCCGTTGATCAGGCTCCAGTTGGAATGGCGGATCAGGATCGTGCGGCTGTCGACGATCCGGCTGACTGCGGCGACATGGCCCAGGGTTGAACCACCACTGGGCCTCAGCGCCATCACCGCACCAACCTTGGGCCGGAATCCGCGGGCATAGCGCCCTTCGGCCTGGCCCCACCAGGTATGGGCATCGCCATAGATCTGGATCCCGCTGACCCGGCGGGCATAGGGCACGCATTGCAGATAGGGCGGCAGCTGCGGGTTATCGGCGGCGTCTACTTCGGCCCGGTCAGGCAGCGAAATGAGTGCAAAGGCCGGCGTCGCAGGCAGCGCGACAAGGGCAGCGGCAAGCAAGAGGCGGCGCGAGTCCATAGGCACTGTCTGCAGCAGACTTGGTTATGACCAGCCTGCGCAGTATGGTTAACGGCGCGGCAACACTTTGCCCATGATCCGCCAAAAGCTTGCCGGTCTGGTGCAGTCAACGCCCGGCCGAAACGGCGCAGCGCTTGCAAAAAAGTGCCGTCCGGCGCAGGGCGGCGCCATGTCCCTTCCCCAAGTTATCATCATCGGCCGTCCCAACGTCGGCAAATCCACGCTGTGGAACCGGCTGGTCGGCAAGAAACTCGCGCTGGTCGATGATCAGCCGGGGGTGACCCGCGACCGCCGGTTTGGCGATGCGCACCTGCTGGGGCTCGATTTCAGCATCGTCGATACCGCCGGGTGGGAAGACGAAGACGCCAACACCCTGCCGGGGCGGATGCGCGCCCAGACCGAGGCGGCGCTGGTCGGCGCAACCGTGGCGCTGTTCGTGATCGATTCGCGCGCCGGGCTGACTTCGCTCGATGAGGAAATCGGGCGCTATCTGCACGAAAGCACGGTCCCGGTGGTGGTGATCGCCAACAAGGCCGAGGGTAAGGCCGGTGATCACGGGGTCTATGAATCCTTCGCGCTCGGCTTTGGCGATCCGATCCCGTTCTCGGCCGAGCATGGCACCGGGATGGCCGATCTGTTCGAAGCGCTGCTGCCGCTGCTCGAAGGTGATCAGCTGCCCGAAGACGAATTCGAACCCTTTCCTGAAGAGGACGAGGAAGATGAAGAGGTACTCAACAAGAAGCCGCTCAAGCTCGCAATCGTCGGGCGGCCCAATGCCGGCAAAAGCACGCTGATCAATGCGCTGCTGGGCGAAGACCGGCTGCTGACCGGGCCTGAGGCCGGAATCACCCGCGATTCGATTGCGATCGAGTGGGAATGGACCGATCCCGCCACCGATGAAGTCCGCCCGGTCCGGTTGATCGACACCGCCGGGATGCGCAAAAAGGCGCTGGTGGTCGACAAGCTCGAAAAGCTGGCTGTGGCCGATGCCCGCCACGCGGTCGATTTTGCCGAAGTCGTGGTGCTGCTGCTCGACGCCACCCGGGGCCTCGAGCATCAGGACCTCAAGATCGCCAGCATGGTGATCGAAGAGGGCCGCGCACTGATCGTGGCGATCAACAAGTGGGACGTGGCCGAAGATGCCTCGGGCCTGTTCAACGGGGTCAAGGCAGCGCTGGAAGATGGCCTCAGTCAGGTCAAGGGCCTGCCGGTGCTGACGCTGTCGGCGCGGACCGGCAAGGGCCTTGATACCCTGATCCAGACCGCCTTCGAACTGCGCACGGCCTGGTCCAAACGCGTGCCGACCGCGTTGCTCAACAAGTGGTTTGACGAGGCGCTGGCCAAGAACCCGCCGCCCGCACCCGGCGGCAGGCGGATCAAGCTGCGCTATATTACTCAGGCCAAGACCCGTCCGCCCGGCTTTGTGCTGTTCGGGACCCGGCTCGACGCCTTGCCCAACAGCTATCAGCGCTATCTGGTCAACTCGATGCGCCGCGATCTGGGCTTTGATGCGGTCCCGGTGCGGCTGATGCTGCGCAGCCCGAAGAACCCGTTCAAGAGTTGATTCCTCCGCCAAGGGGGCGGAGCTAGCTCCCCGCCGCTTCGCTTTGCAGCTGGATGTAGTTCTGCAGGCCCATCCGCGCGATCATTTCGAACTGCTTTTCGAGGAAGTCGACGTGCTCTTCCTCGTTGCCGAGGATCTCGGCAAAAAGGTCACGGCTGACGTAGTCGCGGACTGTTTCACAGTGGGCCACGGCCTCGCGCAGCAGGGGGATTGCTTCGTGTTCGGTGGCGAGGTCAGCCTTGAGGATCTCCTCGACGTTTTCGCCGACATGCAACCGCCCGATCGCCTGAAAATTGGGCAGACCCTCCAGAAACAGGATCCGGTCGGCCAGCTTGTCGGCGTGCTTCATCTCATCGATCGATTCGTGGCGTTCGTACTCGGCGAGTTTCTTGACCCCCCAGTTGTCGAGCATCCGGTAATGCAGCCAGTACTGGTTGATCGCGGTCAGCTCGTTGAGCAGCGCTTTGTTGAGAAACTCGATGACCTGTGCGTCGCCCTTCATGACGGCCTCCTTTGCGCCAGTCTTATGCGCGGGGCGGACAGGGCGAACAAGCAAAATCAGCCAAAGAATCGGCGCAAATCAGCGGCTCTTGGTGCTGCTGTTGCGAACAGCTTGCTTCACGCGGGAACGCGGGGGCGGGCGCTCAGACGCTCTTCGATGATGATCTCGGTCGCCTCGTCGAGGCACTGGCCGCACTGCGGTACTTTGCCGAGTGCGGCATAGACCGTGTCGACGTCGCCGGCATGCTCCCGCGCTGCTTGGCGCAGCCCGCAGTCTCGGATCGCATTGCAGACGCAGATGAACATTGCGGCACTCCAGTGAGTCGGAGGCCTAATAATGCGAATCGCTCGCAATAGCAACTAGCGTTTGAACGCAGCCCACTGCCGATCGGTCAGCGAGCGCCACAGCCACTCCAGCGGGCCGTGCCTGAAGTGCGCCAGCCAAGGCTTGCTCCAGCCCAGCACCAGCGCCCAACCGAGCAGGACGAACAGCCACTGCCCTGCCGCGCCGTACTGGCCGAACAGGCCCAGGCCCCAGCCGTAGAAGATGAAACACATCATCACGGTGCAGGCGATGTAATTGGTGAAGGCCATCTGACCGGCGGCTTCGCAGCGCCTACCCAAACCGGACGCCAACAGACGCGGAGCAGCCAGCACCAGCAGCGCGGCATAGCCCAAGGCCATCAGCAAGTGCGGAAAGCTTAGGCCATAGCGGATCATCAGGTGCATCATCAGTTCGGGATAGCCGGCCGGATGGGCCCAGGCGGTGAAAGCAAGGGTCAGCGCGAGCCCTGTACCGGTCCCGCCCAGCGCCATTCCCCACAGCCATCGGCGCGGCCACTGTCCAGCAAAGAACGCGCCTTTCAGCAGCGCCATCCCGATCAGGACATAGCTTAGCGTCTCGCCCCAGTTGTAGGCCACCATCGCCAGCGGATAGTCGGGATGCTTGGACAGCCGGGTGGTAACTTCGGTGGTGTAACTGGACAGCGTCGCCTGCCGATCCTCGCGGTCCTCGGTGCGATGATCGGCGATGATACTCGCGAGTTCCGCGCGCTCCGTTGCTGTTGCGGTGCCCGCCGCGACTCTCCCTTCCACCAGTGCGCCCTGCGTCCAGTGTGATGCGCCCCAGGCCTGCCAGACGGTGAAAACAAAGACCGCGATCATCGCCAGTTGCCAGCCCGGCGGCCGCCGCAGGAACAGCGCGCCGAGCCCGACACAGGCATACAGGAACAGGATATCGCCATCCCAGAACAGCGCAAAATGAAGCAGCCCGAACAGCGCCAGCCACAACAACCGCCGCACTTGCAGGGCGTGGCCGTCCAATCCGGCAGCGTCCTTGCGCTCGATGTAGAGCAGCAGACTGGCCCCGAACAAGATCGAGAACAGCGCCCGCATCTTGCCTTCGAAGAAGACCAGCATGACGGCAAACGCCCAATTGTCGGCCGCGCTGCCGGTGGTCGGCAGGTTGGGGGAGTAACTGGCGGCGCTGGGCGCCGCGAAACTGGCGACATTGACTGCCAGAATGCCCAGCACCGCCACCCCGCGGATCAGGTCAAGCGTGCGAATCCGGTCAGTTGGGCTGGCGGGCACCGGCTAGCCCGAAATGGCCACGCATTCGAACCCGGCAGCTTTCAGCTTCGAACAGGCGGCCTGGGCAGCGGCCTGACTGGCAAAGCCGCCGGCTTGCAATTTGGTCACCGCCCCGGCCTTCACATTGAGCCTGGGATGCCCGGCCAGTTCTGGCCGCGACCTGACCCGGTTCCACAGCGCATCGGCGTTCGACAATTGCCCGAATGCACCGAGCTGAATCCGCCACTTGCCAGTCGCTGTCGGGGCAGGAGCCGCTGCCGGGGCAGAAGCCGGAGCCGGTGTAGGACGCGGGGCAGGCGGAGTGGCGGCGGTAACAGCGGACGGCGCGCTGGTCTTGACCTTGATCGGCGCCGGAGCTGGCGCGGGAGGCGGGGTGCGGCGGGTGTAGTCCGCCCCAGCGGTGGCGGGGCTGTCATTCCCGGCAACGCGGCCCGCAGCGCTGATTGCAGTGCTGGCCGAAGCGACAGTCGGGCCTTTGACCGGAACAGGCGCAGGCGCCGCTTCGGCTGGCACTTGTGTGCCCAGATCGGCTGAGGCCATCTGGCGGGCGCGGGTCGCGTCGGCCTGGGCTTGAAGCTCTCCGGCCATGGCCACGCCCTGCTGGCGCTCGGCCAGCGGGATGTATTCGTCCATCTGCTGCAAGGCGGGGCCCGCCTGCGGCAGGCCTTGCTGGCGGGCCAGGCTGAGCAGGGCATAGGCGCGCGGCCAGTCCTTGGGCACCAGATCGCCGTTGAAATGCGCGATCCCCAGCAGATACTGAGCGCGCGGATCGCCGCGATCGGCAGCGGCACGGATGAACGGCAGCGCGCGGGCCTTTTCGCCGCGTTGGAACAGCAGCAGTGCGTAATTGTCGCTCGCTTGCAGGTGGCCGAGCGCGGCGGCCCGCCCGAACAGCTCCTCGGCCTTGGCCAGATCCTGCGGCACGCCCTTGCCCAGCTTGTAAGCCTGTCCCAGGTTGAACATCGCGTCAGCATCGCCCTTGGCCACCGAGGCCTGCCATTCGCGGACCGCCGCGGGGAAGTCTCCCCGGGTCCAGGCATCGACCCCGGCCTTGGTATCGGCCTGCGCCGGAGCAGAAAGAATCGCCCCGCAAGCGGCGGCGATGGCGGCGATCAAGATTTTGCGGCCCATCCAAAAATTCCCGTTCTGCTGCGCCCGGCCTTAGCCTTTGCCGGGGCCTGATGGCACCGGATCGGTTGGCTGGGCAGATTTGCCTAGTAAAGTGTCATAGTAAACGCTGTTTTAGCAATGGATTAATCGGCCGCAGAAAGTGGCTTTGGGCGCCAATGTGATCGCCCGCGTTAACTCAAAATTAGGAACGATCTGCGATCCCCGCCGTCAACTCCAATTAGTTTTGACGCATTTTCTTAGGGGGAACGGCTTTGCGAGTACTGGCATTGGCATCGCAGAAGGGCGGATCGGGCAAGACAACCTTGTCCGGGCACCTCGCTGTGCAGGCCCAGCGGGCAGGCGCAGGACCGGTCGTTTTGATCGATATCGATCCGCAAGGCTCGCTGGCCGATTGGTGGAACGAGCGTGAGGCCGAATTCCCCGCCTTTGCCCAGACCACTGTCGCGCGGCTGGCCGCCGATCTTGCGGTATTGCGTCAGCAAGGTTTCCGTCTGGCCGTGATCGATACCCCGCCTGCAATCACCATGGCGATCCAGTCGGTGATCTCAGTCGCCGAATTGATTGTTGTCCCGACTCGGCCCAGCCCGCACGATCTGCGCGCTGTCGGTGCCACGGTCGATTTGTGCGAACGCGCCGGCAAGCCGCTGATCTTCGTGGTCAACGCCGCTACGCCGAAAGCCAAGATTACTTCGGAAGCCGCCGTCGCGCTGTCGCAGCACGGCACAGTTGCCCCGATTACGCTTCACCACCGCACCGATTTTGCAGCCTCGATGATCGACGGCCGCACAGTGATGGAAGTCGATCCCAATGGGCGCAGCGCGGCCGAAGTGACCTCGTTGTGGAACTACATTTCGGACCGGCTTGAAAAGAATTTCCGCCGCACTGTCTTCGCCGCGCCGACCAGCGTGACCAGCACCCAGGGCGTTCACCGGCCGGCCGGGGGCTTCGGCCGCCGCGTCGCTGGATCCTAAGGGAGCACGCGGGGCATGAGCGATCTCAAACCCGTTGCTTCGCTGAACCCGAAGCTGCTCGCCCGCAAAGGCGGTGCCCGCCCGGCGATGCGCGCCGCGATGAGCGCGCTGGCGGTTTCGCAGGGTGATCAGGACGACGATCTCGGCTGGAACGACATGGGCCATGATGAAGGCGGCGAAGTCGTCTCGATCCATGGCGATGTGGCCCTGCCCGAAGTGGTCCGCCAGCAGCGCGGCCTGTCGAATCAGATTGGCTCGCACAAAGCTGCCAAGGAACGCCGCTCAGCCCTGCAAGACGGCCGCCGCGCGGCCTTCACGCTGCGGCTCGATGCCGAACGCCACCTCAAACTGCGCCTCGCCTGCACCATCAAGGGCCGCAGCGCCCAGACGCTGGTGACCCAGGCGCTCGATAACCTGATTTCTGAACTCCCCGATGTCGCGCAATTCGCCGCCCAAGTGGCGAACACGCGCAAAAACTGATCAAGAACGGAGACCTCCCATGAAGTCCAACCGCATCCGCCGCAATGTCCTCCCGCTGGGACTGGCTGGGGTTATGGCCGTGGCCATCGCTGCTGGCGCCGGGTTCAACCCCAGCGCGGTCGTGGCCAAGCCGACACCCGACAAGGTGCTGGCCGAAGCGCAAAAGGCGCTGTCGAAGGGACAGACCGACAAGGCGATCAGCCTTGCCGAAGGACTGGTTGCCGCCAATCCGCGCGAAGCGAGCTATCGCGCGCTGCTGGGTCACGCTTATCTGCGCGCTGGACGCTTCGAATCGGCGGTGCAATCGCTCAACGATGCGATGAAGCTGGGCGACAATTCGGCCCGTACCGCGCTCAGCCTTGCGCTCGCCAATGTCGGCGCCGGCAAGAATCGCGAAGCCGTGGCGATCCTCGATGATTGGCGCGATGCCATTCCGGCGGCTGACCTGGGCCTGGCCTATGCGCTGGCCGGTGAAAGCAACCGCGGCGTTGCGATCCTGGCGGATTCGCTGCGCGGCGGCGATAACACCCCTAAACTGCGCCAGAACCTGGCCTATGCCTACGCCCTCGATGGTCGCTGGCGTGAAGCCCGGGTGATGGCTGCCCAAGACGTTCCCGCCGATCAGCTTGACCGCCGGATCAGTGACTGGGCCCACAAGGCCAAGCCCGAAGATGGCCGCCTGCGCGTTGCCAGCCTGATCGGCGCGCCGGTGCGTTCTGATAGCGGTATGCCTGCCCAGCTGGCGCTCAATGCCAGCTCGGATCAGGAACAGCTCGCCGCCGAAACCGCAGCGCAGCCCAACCCGACCCCGGTTGCCGCCGTTGTCGCCAATGGCGAACTGCCAGCCGCTAGTGAAAACCCGGTTGAACTGGCCCAGTATCAACCGGTCGCTGCACCGGCTTCGTTGCCGCAACCAGCACAGGCCGAAGTGGCTCCGGCTTCGGTTCCGGCTCAACAGACCTTTGCGGCGACCTTTGGGGAACCGGCCAGTGTGGCGATGCCCGTAGTCGCTCCGTTCAATGCGCCTGCAGCCAAGTTTCAACCGAAAGCGCCGGTCCGCGTTGCGGTCGCTGCTCCGGCCGCGCTCAAGCCGGCCCTTCGCCCGCGCCGGGCTGCGGCTCCGGTGATTGGCAAGGGTACCAGCCACGCAATCCAGCTCGGTTCGTTCTCGAGCGAGCAAGGCGCCCGCCGGGCCTGGGGCTATTACGCCAAGCGCAATCCTGAACTGCGCACTTTCAAGATGAAGATCACCCCCGCTATTGTTCGCGGCAAGAGTTTCTGGCGCGTTGCCGCCACCGGCCTTGATAACAATGGTGCGGGCGGACTGTGCTCGAGAGTCAAATCGCGCGGCGGGGTCTGCTTTGCCTATTCGACCATCGGTCGTCCCGCCAATGCCCCTGCCTATGCCGCCCGGGCCAAGCCCAAGGCTCCGGTAATGGCCGCAGCCAAGCCCAAGGCGGCTCCCGCCGGGCCGAGCAATGCCCGCAAGAAATAGCCTGCCTGAATCAACGGACCGATAAGTCCACGCCAGCCCCCTTCCGCTTACCCAGCGGGAGGGGGTCTGCGTTTCAGCTAACCGGAATGCCGCCTTTGAACAGCGCCAGCACCCGGCCCTGCACGCCTTGCCGGTCAAACGGGGTGTTGCCGGCAGTGGCGGCCATCTTGTCCGAATTGACGATCCACGGCTTGTCCGGATCGATCAGCGCCAGATCGGCCTCTGCCCCCAGTTCGAGCCGCCCGGCGTTGACCCCCAGCAGCACCGCCGGATTGCTGGCCAGCAGCTCGAAGGCGCGGGGCGTATCGATCACGCCATCGCGGACCAAACCGAGCGTCAGAGCCAGCAATGTCTCCGCCCCGGCCATGCCCGGTTCGGCATCGGCAAAGGGCAGACGCTTGTCTTCGGGGCCGCGCGGATCGTGGCCCGATGCGATCACGTCGATGGTTCCATCGCCCAGCGCTTCGAGCACGGCCTGCCGGTCATCGGCGCTGCGCAGCGGCGGGGACAGGCGGGTAAAGGTCCGAAAATCGCCGATCGAGACGTCCGACAGCATGAAATGGGCCGGAGTGACCCCGGCAGTGATAGCCATCCCGCGCGCCTTGGCGGCGCGGACCAGTGCCAAGGCGGCCCGGGTCGTGACTTGCCGGAAATGGAGCCGAGCGCCGGTCAGTTCGGCCAGCGCAATATCGCGGGCCACCGCTAGCGCTTCGGCTTCGGCCGGAGCCGCTGGCAGGCCCAGCCGGGTTGCCATCTCGCCCGCCGTCGCCACCGCTGTGCCCGCCAGCCCGCCATCTTCGGCATGGGTGACCAAGGTCAGCTCCAGCATTGCGCAATAGGACAGCAGCCGGTGCATCGTGCCCGAATCGGCGATCCAGCGCCGCCCGGTGGCGACCGCCTTGGCCCCGGCATCGCGCATCAGCGCCAGTTCGGCGAGTTCGGCTCCAGCCAGATCACGGGTCGCGGCCGCCAAGGGATGGACCCACAGGTCGGGCTTGCCGGACTGTGCAGCAAATCGCACCGCGCTCGGCTTATCGAGCACTACGCCCTGATCGGGCATCAGCGCAGCCCGGGTGATCCCGCCAAAGTGAAAGGCCGGCTTGTCGATCGCGAACACCCCCAGATCGACCAGCCCCGGCGCAATCAGCGCGCCTTTGGCGTCGATGGTCAGATCATCGGGGCCCGGATCAGCCCCGCCAATCGCGGTAATCAGGCCGTTTTCGCTGCGCAACGAGCCTGGCACCGGACGCTTGCCGGGCAGGATCAACTGGCCGTTATAGATCGTCAGCGGACGCGGAGTGCTCATGCCCAGCCCTCCAGCCCGCGGGCTTTGCGGGTCAGCACGTCAAGGCAGGCCATCCGGATCGCTACTCCCATTTCGACCTGGGTGGTTATCGCGGACCTACCGACCAGATCGGCGACATTGCTGTCGATCTCGACCCCCCGGTTCATCGGCCCGGGGTGCATCACCAATGCATCGGGCGCGGCCAGCGCCAGTCGGTCAAGCGTCAGCCCATAGAGATGGCGGTATTCGCGCGGGCTGGGGATGAACTGCCCGCTCATCCGTTCCTGTTGCAGCCGCAGCATCATCACCACGTCGGCGCCTTTGAGCGCGGCATCGAAATCGTGAAACGGCGCAACCTTCATCGCCTCGATTCCGGCCGGCATCAGCGAAGGCGGGGCGCAGACCCGCACTTCGGCGCCCAGTGTGGTCAGGCAATGGATATTTGATCGGGCCACCCGGCTGTGCAGCAAGTCGCCGCAGATCACCACTTTCAGCCCGGCGAAATGCTCACCCTTGGCCTTGCGGATGGTCAGCGCATCCAGCAGGCCTTGGGTCGGGTGCTCGTGCTGGCCGTCCCCGGCGTTGAGCACCGGGCAATCGACTTTGCCCGCGATCAACTGGACCGCGCCGCTTGACCCGTGGCGGATCACGATCGCATCGGCGTGCATCGCGTTGAGCGTCATCGCCGTATCGATCAGCGTTTCGCCCTTCTTCACGCTCGATTGCGCGGCGTGCATATTGACCACATCGGCGCCGAGCCGCTTGCCGGCAATTTCAAAGCTCAGCAGCGTCCGGGTCGAGTTTTCGAAGAAGGCGTTGATGATCGTAAGGCCTGCCAGCCGCTCGTCACGCTTGTGAGCAGAGCGGTTGAGTTCGACCCATTGTTCCGCTTCATCAAGCAGGAACAGGATCTCCCATGGGGCGAGTCCTGCCAGCCCCGTAAGCCCACGGTGCGGGAAGGCGGCGGAGCCAGCTGGATAGCGGCTCGCTGGGTCAAGGATCGGCGATGTCATTGAAGACGGCGTAATAGCGAGGCATCGCTGTGGGGGCAAGTGCCCTGTGGGATTGTCACCTGACGATGCCGCTGGCCGATCCCTTTGGGGCGCTGGTCGAGCACATGCTGGCATTGCGGGCGCATCGTGCCTATGTCCCCCGCACGATTGATAAGGATCACCGCATGCTCTTCGCCCGCAAGGTTTGGCACTTTCTCGTCGCGATCAAGGACGGGCTGGTTCTGCTGTTCATGCTGCTGTTTTTCATGGCGCTCTATGCGGTCTTGACTGCCCGGCCCAGCGCCGGGACGCTGCGTGATGGCGCCCTGCTGCTCAACCTGAAGGGTTCGGTGGTCGAAGAACCGGCGGTACGCGATCCGGTTGAGGGGCTGCTCTCGGGCAGCGATCAGCCGCGCGAATACCGTGCACGCGACCTGGTCCGGGCGATCGAGCTGGCCGCCAGCGATGACCGGATCAAGACTGTGGTGCTCGATCTCAGCCAGTTCTCCGGCGGCGGCCTCGTGACGCTGCAAGAGGTTGGCGCGGCGATCGACAAGGTTCGTGCCGCCAAAAAGCCGGTGCTGACCTATGCAATGGTCTATTCCGACGATGCTCTGCTGCTGGCGGCCCATGCCAGCGAAGTCTGGGTCCATCCGCTCGGCGGGGCCTTTGCGATGGGGCCGGGCGGCGACCGCCTGTACTTCGGCGGGTTGTTCCAGAAATATAAGGTCAACCTCCACGTCTATAAAGTCGGGACGTACAAGGATTTCGTTGAGCCCTATCTGTACGACAAGGCCTCAGACGCTTCGAAGCAGGCGCGCGGCGCGCTGCTCGGCTCGCTGTGGGAAGAATGGCAGGCTGACGTTACCAAGGCCCGGCCCAAGGCGAATCTGGCCATGGCGACCAAGGATCCGGCCGGCTGGATGGCGGCAGCCAAGGGTAATGCGGCGCAGGCTGCACTCAGCGCCGGGCTGGTCGACAAACTGGGCGATGACGTGGCCTTTGGCGAACGGGTCAAAGCGATTGCCGGTGAAGACCCGGCCGATGACAGCCCCGGCGCCTTCGCACACAACAAGGCCTCGACCTTGCTGGCGGCGCATACCGAAAAGCGCAGCGGCGAAGCGATTGCGGTGGTCACCGTCGCCGGATCGATTGTCGATGGCAAGGCTGGGCCCGGCACGGCTGGGGGCGAAAGGATCGCCAAGCTGATCGACGAAGCGACTGTATCAGATGCCAAGGCTTTGGTGCTGCGGGTCGATTCGGGCGGGGGGTCGGTGTTTGCCTCGGAACAGATCCGCACCGCGCTCGAACGGTTCAAGGCCAAGGACAACCGTCCGGTGGCAGTCTCGATGGTCAACTATGCGGCCAGCGGCGGTTATTGGGTGGCTACTCCAGCAAACCGGATCTTCGCCCAGCCGGGGACGATTACGGGTTCGATCGGGATCTTCGCGATCCTGCCCAGCTTTGAACGGACTCTGGCTGACTACGGGGTCAAATCCGACGGGATCAGAACCACGCCGATTTCAGGACAGCCCGATATTCTGACCGGGTTTACCCCTGACGTTGAAAAGATGCTCCAGGCCAATATCGAAAATGGCTATTCGCGCTTCATCGGCCTGGTCGCCAAATCGCGCGGCAAGACGCCGGAACAGATCGACGCGATTGCCCAAGGCCGGGTCTGGGATGGCGGAACCGCGCGGCAGAACGGACTGGTCGATCAGTTCGGCGGCCTGCCAGAGGCGCTGGCCTGGGTGGCGGGTGCCGCCAAGCTGGAGGAATGGCATGCCGATTACTATGGCAGCGACGCTGATCCCTATGCCTCCTTGCTCGAACGCCTGTCGGGCGGCGACGATGAACAGGACAGCCAGCCCGCCGCGACTGACTTTGCCGGGCTGATTGCCCAGCGCCAGCAGGTCCAGTTCGGCCGGGTGCTGGGCGAGCTGGCCTGGTTGGGGCAGGCGCGCGGGGCGCAGGCGTTGTGCCTTGATTGCCCGCTGCCGGTCGCGGCCAAGGCGCCCCCGCTGAAAGGCGGCTGGATCGGAAATCTGGCAGCGGTGCTTGGGATGCGCTGAATCGCAAGGCTAGCGCTTGCCCTTTGGCCGTAGCGCCACTAAGGGCCACCGCTTGATCGCTGAATTGGTTCGCGCGCGCGGGCTGATCTGGCGAACTTCGTCGGGCTGCGGGCGTGGCGGAATTGGTAGACGCGCTGGTTTTAGGTACCAGTATCGCAAGATGTGGGGGTTCGAGTCCCTTCGCCCGCACCAGTTCGGCCCGGCCCATCCGATGAAGCGGATGCAGATTTTCCAGAAGGCTTCTTTTGTCATGCAGATTGTCGAGACCACCAACGAAGGTTTGAGCCGCGGGTACACCGTCAAGATCAAGGCTGGCGATATTGCCGCGCTGATCGACGGCGAAGTGACCAAGCTGGCCCCGCAGGTCCGGATGCCGGGCTTCCGCCCTGGCAAGGTTCCGGCCAATCTGGTCAAGAAAATGCACGGCCCCCAGCTGCACCAGGAAGCGCTCAACACCACTGTCCGCGAAGCGATCGACAAGGTGATCGGCGACAACAAGCTGCGTCCCGCAATGCAGCCGCAGATCGCGCTGGGCGAAGGCTATGAAGAGGGCAAGGACGCCGAACTGACCGTCAGCATCGAAGTGCTGCCGACCATCGCCGCGCCTTCGCTCGACGGGCTCAAGCTCGAAAAGTTGGTGGTTCCGGTGGCCGAGGCCGAAGTCGATGAACAGCTGGCCAAGCTGGCCTCGGGCGCCAAGACTTTTGTCGATGCCAAGAAGGGCAAGAAATCGGAAAACGGCGATCAGCTGATCATCGATTTCGTCGGCAAGGTCGATGGCGTAGCCTTTGACGGCGGCACCGCCAGCGATACCGCGCTGGAACTGGGCGCCGGCCGTTTCATTCCGGGCTTCGAAGAACAGCTGGTCGGCGCCAAGGCAGGCGATGAAAAGACCATCACCGTGACTTTCCCGGATGACTATCCGGCCGAAAACCTCAAGGGCCAGTCCGCCACTTTCGACATCACCGTCAAGGCTGTCAAAATCGCGGGCGAAAGCGCTCCCGACGATGATTTCGCCAAGTCGCTCGGTCTCGAATCGCTCGACCAGCTCAAGGGCCTGTTGCGCGGCCAGCTCGAGCAGGAAAGTGCCGGGCAGACCCGCACCCAGATGAAGCGCGCGCTGCTTGACGTACTGGCGGCCGATCACGATTTCGACGTGCCCCCCAGCATGGTCGAAGCCGAATTCCAGCAGATCTGGGCCCAGCTTCAGCAGGAAGCCCAGAACGAAGAAGATACCGCCGCCGCGCTGAAGGAAATCGAGGACGAGAAGGACGATTACCGCGCGATCGCCGTGCGCCGGGTCCGGCTGGGCCTGCTGCTGTCCGAAATTGGCCAGGCTGGCGGGGTCGAAGTGACCGCTCAGGAAATGCAGATGCTGCTCCAGCAGGCGGCCCAGCAATACCGCCCGGAAGACCGCCAGCGGTTCATGGAATACATCCAGCAGGACCAACTCGCCGCCGCCCAGCTGCGCGCGCCGCTCTATGAAGACAAGGTCGTCGATTACCTGTTCGACAAGGCCGAAGTGACCGAACGCAATGTGACCAAGGAAGAGCTCCAGGCCGCGATCGAAGCTGAAGAAGCCGCTCCGGCTCCGGCCAAGAAGGCGAAGCCTGCTCCGGGCAAGGAACCGGGGGCCAAAAAGCCAGCCGCCAAGAAGGAAGCTGCGCCCAAGGCTGATAAGGCCGAAAAGCCTGCCGCCGAAAAGAAGGCACCGGCCAAGAAGGCTCCAGCCAAGAAGGCCTGATCTTTCTGGTTCTGACTTAGCGAAAGGGCGTCCCGCTTGGGGCGCCCTTTCTCGTTACGGTCTCACCGCGCCTTGCAGGTGTTAATCCCCAGCAGCGAATAGGCTGGGCACCAGCCGATCAGGCCGGTCAGCAGCGGCACGATCCCGATCCAGGTCCACGGGGTATATTGGCCAGTGATCGCCAGATAGAGCAGGACCAGCCCTGCGACGATTCGCAGAAAGCGGTCGGTTTGTCCTTCGTTGCGGGTCATCTGCCGGTTCCTTTATTGCCATGTCGATCGGCCGGCAATGACAGGTCTGGGCGGGCCCGCACTGATCCAGATCATAAAACCAGAAGATTTTGCCTACTCCCCCCAGCGTTTGAAGCTGGGGCGGGCGACCGGGGTGGTCCGGGCGCGCTCATAGGCGGCGCCGAGGCCGAGCACGCGGGCATCGTCCCACTTCGCGCCGATCAGGCTGAGGCCGATCGGCAGGCCTTCGACGGCGCCCATTGGCACGGTCAGGTGCGGATAGCCGGCGATTGCGGCGAGGCTGCCCGCGCCGATGGGCAGGAAATGGTCGCCGGTGACCAGATCAATCGGCCAGGCCGGGCCCTCGGTCGGCGCGATCAGGGCCACGACGGAATTCTCGCGCAGCAACCGGTCGATCCCTTCGGCCCCCGCCAGCCGCAGCGAATTGGCCCGCGCCGCCAGATAGGCTGGACGGTCGCTGAGTTGGTCGGCTGCTTCAAAGGTCTCCTGCCCGAACCAGCGCAGTTCCTCCGGGTGAGCTTTGTTGAACGCAATTACATCGGCCAGTGTGCGGACTTTGGGCGTGCCCGGCAGGCCCTCAAGATAGGCGTTGAGGCCCTCTTTCAGCTCGAACCGCAGCACCAGACCTTCATCGCGAAACATCTCGCCGGGCGGATCATAGTCAATCGGCACGAGGATCGCCCCGGCGGCGACCAGATCGGCCTGGGTCTTCGCGAACACTGCGTTCACTCCAGAGTGCGGTCCGGCCTGTTTGCGCAGCACACCGATGCGGACGCCTTTCAGGCTGGCCGTTCCAAGCCCCTTGGTGAAATCGGTCTTGCGGGCATCGGCCTCCGCCGTGGCGCGGTCGGCCGGGTCGCTCCCGGCAATCGCGTTCAGCAGTAGCGCGGCATCGGCCACGCTGTGCGTCATCGGCCCGGCGGTGTCCTGGCTGGCGCTGATTGGGACGATGTGCGTCCGGCTGACCAGACCAACAGTCGGTTTGAACCCGACGATCCCATTGGCGCTGGCCGGGCAGGTGATCGACCCATCGGTTTCGGTGCCAATCGCAGCCCAGGCCATGTTCGCCGCCACCGCCGCGCCGCTACCGGCAGATGAACCGCAAGGGTTGCGGTCGATCGCGTGCGGGTTTTTGGTCTGCCCGCCAACCGCGCTCCAGCCCGACGAGCTGCGGTTGCCGCGGATGTTGGCCCATTCGGACAGATTGGTCTTGCCCAGCACCACGCCGCCCTCTGCCCGCAGCCGCGCGACCAGCGGCGCATCGCGGCCGGTGCGGTTGTCCGCCAGCGCCAGGCTTCCGGCAGTGGTCGGCCATTCGCGGGTTTCGATATTGTCCTTCACCAACACGGTCCGCCCGCGCAGCAGCCCGGTCCGGGCCTTGGCACGGGCTTCGGCGGGCGCTTTCGGGTTGAAGACGATCACCGCATTAAGCCGCGGCCCTGCTATTGAATCATCGAGCCGGATGATCGCAGCAAGGTGCTGCGCGGCGGCAGCGGCAGGATCGGATATGGTGCCGGACTGGGCCGGCCCAGCCAGACCAAGCGCGGCAAGTGCCAGCAAGGCGGAGCTGGCGGCGGCGGTCGATAAGGCAGAGCGCATCTGGGTTCCTTGGGCAAGAGAAGTTGGCCCGATGCTGGAGCGTGCGCGGCCCAGATGCAAGCGGCTTACCCACTTGCCCCGTGCAACGCTGAGCTTATGCCGACCCGGCAAGTGCCACTGCCTTCAATGCGACCAGCGTGGATCGACCGGGTGTTCGCTCAGATGGCGTTTCATCGTGCGGCCCTTTTCGCTGGTCTGAGCCCAGACCATGACCGCAACGGCGAAAGCGAATGCGTAAATGACATAGCGCATGGACTGCTCCCTTCCGGCTGTGCCCCTTGATAACGCGTCTGGTCTCGCGGCCAGTTTGGACCCGCGCGGTGAATCGTGCGTTCGCAGGGCTGGTAAGCGAAATTTAACCCTAACCAGCCGCGAGCAAGTCGGTCCAATCGGGATGGCGCTGAAATGCGGCGGCGACATAGCTGCATTGCGGAACCACTTTGAAGCCCTGTTCGCGGGCATCGGCGATCAGCGCCTCGACCAGCTGCGCTGCAACCCCGCGCCCGCCGATTTCGGGCGGGACCAGCGTATGATCGGCGATCCGGGCCCCGCCGCGGGCTTTCCAGGTCAGCCGGCCGATGATCGAACTGCCGGGCAGATGGGCGTGATATTCGCCCGCCGTCTCGCTGCCGTGGCGGGTAATCGTAACCTGTTCCATTGCGGCTCTCCTGCTTGACGGGTGGCGCGGGGCGCAGCATGGCTGGGCTCTATGCAGTTCCTCTCTGACAATGCCGCCGCTGTCCACCCCCGGGTATGGGACGCGCTGCGCGCCGCCGATGCGCCGCAGCCGCCCTATGACACTGATGCGCTGAGCCAGCAGCTTGATGCGGTGTTTGCCGATCTGTTCGGGCGGCCCTGCACGGTGCTGTGGGTGGCCACTGGCACGGCCGCCAATTGCCTCGCGCTGGCCAGCATGGTTCCGCCCCACGGCGGGGTGATTTGCCACCGCGAGGCGCACATCGAAACCGACGAGGGCGGTGCGCCGGGGTTCTACACCCACGGCGCCAAGCTTATCCTGGCCGAGGGCGAAGGCGCCAAACTGACCCCGGCCAGCCTTGACGCAGTGATCGCCGGGATCCGCAAGGACGTCCATCAGGTCCAGCCGCAGGCCGTCTCGGTCACTCAGGCGAGCGAATATGGCCGCGCCTATCGGCCCGCTGAAATGGCGGCGATGGCAGCGGCGGCGCAGGCGCACGGGCTCGCCCTCCACGTTGATGGCGCGCGCTTTGCCAATGCCGTGGCCTATCTGAACTGCAGCCCGTGGGAAGCCTGCCAAGGCGCCGCCGCGCTGTCGTTCGGCTGCGTCAAGAACGGCGGGATGAGTGCGGAAGCGCTGGTGTTCTTTGACGAGGGTCTGGCCGAAGTCACCCGGCTGCGCCGCAAGCGCGCCGGGCATCTTCAATCGAAAGGCCGGTTTCTGGCCGCGCAAGTGCTGGCGATGGTCGAAGGTGGGCTGTGGCTCGACAACGCCCGCGCGGCCAATGCTGCGGCGCAGGAACTGGCCGGGGCAGCGGGGGAGCGGCTGCTCCACCCGGTTGAGGCCAACGAGCTGTTCCTGACCGCGACTGAAGCAGAACGCACGGCGCTGCGCGGCGCGGGCTTCTCATTCTACGACTGGGGCCCCGATGCCGCGCGGCTGGTGACAGCGTGGAACAGCGATCCAGCCGATGTGGCGGCACTGGCCCGTGCGATTGCCGCGCTGTGAGTGGTGTAACGCTGACCCCGCGTTCGATCGGGGCATTCATCTTTCTGGCGCTGGTCTGGGGATCGACCTGGCTGGTGATCAAGGATCAGATCAGCGCGGTGCCGGCGGCGTGGTCGGTGGTTTGGCGGTTTGTGCTGGCGGCCGGTGCCATGCTGCTACTGGCCTTGCTGCGGGGCGAGCGGCTGCGCTTGACCGCCCGGGAACAGGCGCTGGCCGTGGCAATGGGGCTGTTCCAGTTCAGCCTCAATTTTCAACTGATTTACCGGTCAGAGCATTACCTTACCTCCGGTCTGGTCGCGGTGGTCTTTGCGCTGATGATCCTGCCCAATGCCGTGCTTGCGCGGGTTGTGCTGGGCAACCGGATGAGCGGGCGGTTCGTGGCGGGCTCGGCGATTGCCTTGGCCGGGATCGCCTTGCTGATCGTCCACGAATACCGGATCGCCCCCGTTGGCGATGGCGGGGTAACGACCGGAGTGCTGCTGGTGATCTTCGCCATTTTTTCGGTCTCGGTTGGTAACCTGCTGCAAGCGACCAAGACTGCGCACGGGGTTTCGGTATTGCCGCTGATGGGCTGGGGGATGTTCTGGGGCGTGGTGGCGAGTGCGATTTATGCAGCGCTAGCGGTCGGGCACCCGGTTTTCGATACGCGCCCAGCCTATCTGGCTGGTGTCGCCTATCTCGGGCTGGTCGGGTCGGCGCTGACATTCCCGCTGTATACGCAGCTGATCCGCGATTGGGGTCCGGGTCCGGCGTCGTACAACGGCGTTGCGGTGCCGGTGGTGGCGATGGCGCTTTCGACTGTCTTCGAAGGCTATCGCTGGACCTTGCTGGCAGGCGGTGGTGCGGTTTTGGCGATGGCCGGACTGCTGATTGCGTTATCGGGCCGCAAGGCAGCTGGCTAGCCCCTCGCGGTAGGTCGGATAGCGCGGCTGCCAACCCAGCACGCGCTTGGCCTTGCCGTTCGCGACCCGGCGGTTTTCGGCATAAAATGCAAGGGCCATCGGGGTCAGGTTCGCTTCTTCCAGGGTCTGGAGCGGCGGCAGCGACCGGCCGAGCAGGCGGCAGGCGTGTTCGATCACCTCGTTCTGGCTGCACGGCGCATCGTCGGCCACGTTGTACGCGCCCCCAGCAGCGTTCAGGGCCAGTTGCGCAGCCGCAACGATATCATCGACATGGACCCGGCTGAACACCTGATCGGCAATGGCAATTCGCCGCGCTGCGCCGCTTTTGACCCGCTCCAGTGCCGAGCGCCCCGGCCCATAGATCCCCGGCAGGCGCAGTACCCGCGCCCCCCGTTTCAGCCACTCCGCGTCGGCCTCCGCCCGGGCAGTGCGGCGGCCAGTGCCGATGGCCGCAGTTTCATCAACCCAGGCGCCCTTGGTGTCACCATAAACCCCGGTTGAGGAGAGATAGAGCAGGGCCTTGCCCTCCACAGCATCACCATAGTGATCGAGCACCGGGTCGCACCCGGTCCCTTCCGGCGGGACCGACGACAGGACATGGCTGGCATCGGCGAGGGCAAGCCGGACGTTGCTCGAATCATCGAACCGCAGCGTGCCATCGCGCCCGGTCGAGACCACTTCCCAGCCTTGCGGCTCCAGCGCGGCGGCGATCCGGCTGGCGGTGTAACCGAGCCCAAAGATGAAAATCCGTTGCATTGCCCCTTTCCATAGGCGGAGGCGCTGGCAATCGGAAGCAGCATGGCTAGAAAGGGGTCATGGACATGCAAGCAACTCCCGAAGCCGCCCCGCCCGTCATCCGCCGCGAAGCTTATCAGCCGCCCGAATGGCTGGTCCCCGAAGTCGCGCTCTCGTTCAATCTCGGGCTTGAGCAAACCAAAGTGGTCGCCACGCTGAAGGTGCGCCGCAATGGACAGAGCCAGACCCTGCGGCTTAGGGGCGACGGACTGAGTGCAGAAGCGGTGCTGATCGATGGCAACCCCAGCAACGCCTGGCGGATGGACGGTGACGATCTGTTGATCGATCTGCCCGGCGAAGCTCACGATGTGGCGATTGCCACCGCGATCAATCCGGCCGCCAACAGCCAGTTGATGGGCCTCTATGCCTCGAACGGCATGCTCTGCACCCAGTGCGAGGCTGAAGGGTTCCGGCGGATCACCTTTGCGCCCGATCGGCCCGACGTGCTTTCGGTTTACACCGTACGGATGGAAGGGCCAAAGGCGCTGTTCCCGGTGCTGCTGTCCAACGGCAATTGCACCGCCACCGGTGATGCCAGCGATGGCACCCACTGGGCCGAATGGCAAGATCCCTGGCCCAAACCGAGCTATCTGTTTGCACTGGTCGCGGGTGATCTGGTCGCCAATCACAGCACTTTCACCACCATGTCTGGGCGCAAAGTCGATCTCAACATCTGGGTGCGGGATGGCGATCAAGATCGCACCCATCACGCGATGCAGGCGTTGAAAGACTCGATGAAATGGGATGAAGAGGTGTTCGGCCGCGAATATGACCTCGACCTGTTCAACATCGTCGCAGTCAGCGATTTCAACATGGGGGCGATGGAAAACAAGGGCCTCAACGTTTTCAACACGCGCTATATCCTGGCCGATCCCGATACCGCGACCGACATGGATTATGACGGGATCGAAAGCGTGGTTGCGCACGAATACTTTCACAACTGGTCGGGCAACCGGGTAACCTGCCGGGACTGGTTCCAGCTGAGCCTCAAGGAAGGCTTCACCGTCCTGCGCGACCAGTTGTTCAGCCAGGACATGGGCAGCCCGGCGGTCAAGCGGATCGAGGACGTGCGGGTGCTACGCTCGGCCCAGTTCCCCGAGGATTCGGGGCCTCTGGCGCATCCGATCCGGCCTGATGCCTATCAGGAGATCTCCAACTTCTACACGGCGACGGTCTATAACAAGGGCGCCGAAGTGATCCGAATGATGCGCAGCCTGGTCGGACCTGAGCGGTTCAGGGCTGCCACCGATCTCTATTTTGACCGCCACGACGGGCAAGCGGCGACCTGCGAGGATTTCGTCTGCGCGGTCGAGGAGGGGGCCGAGATCGACCTTGCCCAGTTCCGGCTGTGGTACAGTCAGGCCGGCACGCCGAAAGTCACCGCATGGCTGACCCATGAGGGCGATACCGCAACACTCAGCCTCAGTCAGCAGGTGCCCGCCACGCCGGGCCAGCCCAACAAGCAGCCGATGGTCATCCCGCTCAAACTGGCGCTCTACGATCCCGCAACGGGCCGGCATCAGGGCGAAAAGCTGGTGGTGCTTGATCGGGCCGAGATGGCGTTTTCGTTCCCCGGCTATGCCGCGCGGCCGGTCTTGTCGCTGAGCCGGGGATTCTCCGCGCCGGTCAGCATTGCTGCGGATACCAACCGGGCCGATCTGTCGTTCCTGGCCGCGCATGATGACGATCCGTTTGCCCGTTATGAGGCCTTGCAGCAGCTCACCGTTCAGCACTTGCTGGCAGTAATCGGCGGAGACGCAGACCGCGCCGGCACCGCCGCAATCGCCGAGGCGCTGGGCAACGTGATCGCCGATCCCGCGCTCGATGACCTGATGCGCGGCGAGTTGATGATCCTGCCGGGCGAAGCCTATCTGGCCGAGCAGTTTGCCAGGGCCGATCCGGGCGCGATTCGCGCCGCGCGGGAAGCGCTGAAAGCGCAGCTTGGCGCAAGCCTGCAGGACCAGTTGGTAGCGCTCCATGCCCGCGCCAGCCAAGTGCCCTATGACCTTTCGTCACCCGCCATGGGTGCGCGCAAGATCAAGACCCAGGCCTTGGCGCTGCTGGCTGCCGGGGCGCCTGATCTTGCGGCACAACTCGCCGCCGCGCAGTTTGACGGCGCCGACAACATGACCGACCGGCAAGGCGCGCTAATGGTGCTGTGCGGGCTCGAAACGTCGCTGCGGGCCGAAAAGCTGGCGCAGTTCCATGCCCGCTATGCCGGGAACGCGCTGGTGATCGACAAGTGGTTCGGGCTTCAGGCTGGCTCGCTCCACCCGGCGGTGCTGGACCATGTCCGGGCATTGGCCGCGCATCCCGATTTCACCCTATCCAACCCCAACCGCGCCCGCGCGCTCTATATGTCGGCGGCGGTCAATCCCGGGGTGTTTCATCAGGTGGACGGAGCGGGCTACCGGATGATCGCCGATCTGATCCTCAGCCTCGATCCACTCAATGCCCAGACAGCGGCGCGGTTTGTCGCGCCGCTGGGGCGCTGGCGGCGGATCGAGCCGGGCCGGGCCGCCTTGATGCGGGCTGAGCTGGAGCGGATCATCGCCGCGCCGGGGCTATCGAAGGACACTTTCGAGCAAGTGAGCAAGAGCCTTGGCTGAGCAGGTTCAAGTGCACCGCGCGGGCCTGCTGGAGGGGATCGCGCACGGCTTCCTCGGGCGGTGCGGCGGGGTTTCGACCGGACTGGTCGCCGGGCTCAATCTGGGGCTGGGGACGGGCGATGACGCTGCCGCCGTCGCTGAGAACCGCGCGCGCGCCGTCGCCGCCATGCTGCCGGGGGCGCGGCTGGTGACGGTCTATCAGGTCCACAGCGCCGATTGCGTGGTCGCGGGGGAGTGGAGCGATGACGCGCGGCCCCACGCCGATGCGCTCGTCACCGATCAACCGGGGCTGCTGCTCGGCATTGTCACCGCCGATTGCGCGCCGGTGCTGCTGGCCGACCGGAAAGCCGGAGTAATCGGAGCGGCCCATGCCGGGTGGAAAGGCGCGATCGGCGGCGTGACTGACAGCACCATCGCCGCGATGGAAGCGCTGGGGGCGATGCGGGCCGACATTGTTGCCGCCGTCGGGCCTTGTATCGCCCAGCCAAGCTATGAAGTGGACACCGGTTTCCACAGCCGGTTCATCGCACATGATCCGGGCAATGCTGCCTACTTTGCCGCCGGGCACGGCGATCACTGGAAATTTGACCTTGAACTGTATGTCGCAGCGCGGCTGGAACGGGCCGGAATTGGCGTGGTCGAGCGGCTTGGGCTGGACACCTATCCCGATGATTCGCAGTTCTTTTCCTTCCGCCGCGCGACCCATCGGGGGGAGCCTGACTATGGCCGCCAAATGTCCTTGATCGGGCTCGATTGAGTCAGTTTCGTTAAGTGCAACAGCTATGCACAAATTGGCAGTTGGCAGGGCGCGGCATCGAGTCTATTAGGCCCGCCAAACCGACTGGGCAGGCTGCATCTTGCAGCGCGCGGGCGGTTGGCATAGGGGCCTCGCAAGGGGCTTTCCAAAGCCGGGATTTAAGGGGTCGTTTCAGTCGAGTGCAGCTGCACTCGGCCGGGCGGCTGCAACAACAGGATCGGTTCGACCATGGCACATGATGCTGGCATCGATACTCTGGCCGCACCGGGCGGCGAAGGAGTTCGACGGCGCGATTTCATCAATATTGCAGCGGTCAGCGCAGCAGGCGCTGGCGGGGCTGCGGTGCTGTTGCCGCTGATTAGCCAGATGGCTCCATCGGCTGACGTGCTGGCGCAGGGTACGGCCGAGGTTGATATCAGCGCGGTTCAGCCTGGTCAGGCGATCAAGGCGGTTTTCCGCAAACAGCCGCTGTTCATCCGCAACCTGACCGCGCTTGAGATCGAAGAAGCGAACAAGGTTGATGTGTCCGGCCTGCGCGACCCGCAGACCCTGAAGGAACGGACCAAGGAAGGCCATGAGAACTGGCTGATCACGATGGGTGTGTGTACCCATCTGGGTTGCGTTCCCTCTGGTGCCGCTACGGGTGAAGTGAAGGGTGAGTTCGGCGGGTATTTCTGCCCTTGCCACGGCTCACACTACGATACCGCCGCGCGCATCCGTAAGGGCCCGGCCCCGAAGAACCTGCAGGTACCGGAGTACAAATTCACCTCCGACACTGTCGTCACGATCGGCTGAGGTAACAGAACATGAGCTTCCCTTGGGCAAATGAATACAAGCCGAACACCCCCGCGATGGTGTGGCTGGATGAGAGGCTTCCGCTTCCCCGGCTGGTCTACAACGCGGTCGGCGGCGGCTATGAAGTGCCGCGCAACCTCAACTATTTCTGGAACTTTGGGTTCCTGGCTGGGTTGTGCCTGATCATCCAGATCGTCACCGGCATTGTTCTGGCGATGCATTATGCCGGCGATGCCCGGCTGGCGTTCGATTCGACCGAGCACATCATGCGCGACGTCAACTGGGGCTGGCTGATGCGCTATACTCACGCAAACGGCGCTTCGGCGTTCTTTGTGGTGATCTATCTGCACATCTTCCGCGGGTTCTACTACGGATCGTACAAGGCTCCGCGCGAAATGATCTGGCTGCTGGGCGTGGTTATCTTCCTGTTGATGATGGCGACTGCGTTCATGGGCTATGTTCTGCCATGGGGCCAGATGTCGTTCTGGGGCGCGCAAGTGATTACCGGGCTGTTCTCGGCGATTCCGCTGGTCGGCGAGGGCTTCCGCGAATGGCTGCTGGGCGGCTATTCACCCGATAACGCCACGCTTAACCGGTTCTTCTCGCTGCACTTCCTGCTGCCGTTCGTGATCCTGGGCGTGGTTATCCTGCACGTCTGGGCGCTGCACATCCCCGGCTCTTCGAACCCGACGGGCGTCGATGTGAAGGACAAGAGCGATACCGTGCCGTTCTATCCCTACTACGTCGGCAAGGATGGCTGGACGGTCGGCCTGTTCATGGTGATTTTCAGCCTGTTCGTGTTCTTCATGCCAAACGCGCTGGGCCACCCGGATAACTACATCCCGGCCAACCCGATGCAGACCCCGGCACATATCGTTCCCGAATGGTACTACTGGCCGTTCTACGCGATTCTGCGGGCCTTTACGGTCGACTTCCTGATCGTCCCGGCCAAGCTGATGGGCGTCTTGGCGATGTTCTCGGCGATCCTGGTGTGGTTCTTCCTGCCCTGGCTCGACAAATCACCGGTGCGTTCGGCGGATTATCGCCCGATGTACCGCAAGTTCTTCTGGTTCGGGCTGGTCCCAGCGATGCTGGTGCTGTTCTACTGCGGCGGCGCTCCGGCTGAAGAACCCTATGTGATGCTGAGCCAGCTCGCGACGCTGTACTACTTCGCGCACTTCCTGATCATCGTCCCGATCGTCTCCTCGATCGAGCGCCCCGATCCGCTGCCGTTTTCGATTACCGAGGCTGTCCTCGGCAACGATGACAAGGCTGCGCTGGGCGGCCAGAGCTGAACTCCTAGAGAGGGACTAGAGACACCATGATCCGCATCATCTCTCTCGCAGTCGGCGCGTTTTTCTCGCTGGCCTTGCTGCTCGGCTTTGGCACCGGGCTGGTGAGCTACATCAGCGAACCCCCGGCCAAGACCGCTGAAAAGCTGTTTGTGAAGCATGACCTCAAGCCGCTAAAGCTGGCCAGCGATGGCCCGTTTGGCAAGTTTGACGAAGCCCAGCTGCAGCGCGGCTTCGCAGTGTATCAGGGCGTTTGCGCTGCGTGCCACGCGATCAAGCAGGTCGCCTACCGCGATCTAGAAAAGTTGGGCTATAACGAAGCTGAAGTGAAGGCGATTGCCGCCAAGGCGACCATTGCCGCCAAGGACCCCTTGACCGGTGAAGTCAAGGATCGGCCCGGCCTGCCCGCCGACAAGTTCCCGCCGGTGGTCTATGCCGGGGTTGGCAATCCGCCAGATCTGTCGCTGATCACCAAGGCCCGGCACGGCGGCGCAGCCTATATCTATTCGCTGCTGACGGGCTATGAGGCCAGCCAGCCGGCTGAACTGATCAAGAAGTTCCCGGATTCCAAGACCGGCGCGAATATGCACTACAACCCGTATTTCGCGAACCTCAACATCGCGATGGCAGCGCCGTTGGCGTCGGACGATTTGGTCACCTATTCGGACGGGACCAAGGCGACCAAGGACCAGATGGCTCAGGACGTATCCGCCTTCCTGGTCTGGACGGCTGAGCCGGAGCTTGAAAAGCGTCATCAGACCGGGTTCGTCTGGCTGCTGTTCATGATCTTCGCGACGGTGCTTGGCTATATGTCCTATCGGAATATCTGGGCCGAGAAGAAGGGCCACTGAGGCTGATCTGCCGCAGACAAGAAAAAGGCCTCGGCACCGTAAAGTGCCGGGGCCTTTTCTTTTGTGGCCATTGCGGTCAGTCGTTGTCGGCCAGCAGGGTCCGATAGCCGATCCCGCCGAGCACGCCGCCGATCATCGGCGCCAGCCAGAACAGCCACAGCTGCTGCAAGGCCACGCCGCCTTCGACCAGCGCCGGGCCGGTGCTGCGGGCCGGGTTGACCGAGGTGTTGGTGATCGGGATGGAGATCAGGTGGATCAGGGTCAGCGCCAGGCCGATCGCGATCGGGGCGGCACCGGCTGCGGCCAGCTTGTGGGTCGATCCCATGATGATCATCAGGAACATCGCGGTCAGCAGCACTTCGGCGACAAAGGCTGCGGCCATGCTGAACTTGCCGGGCGATGCGCCGTCAAAGCCATTGCTGGCGAGCTTTCCAGCCCCCAGCTCCCACCCGGGTTGGCCCGTTAGCAGCCAATAGAGCGTAAACGCTGCGATAATCGCGCCGACCACTTGTGCGACAATATAGGGCAGCACATCCCTCAGCGCGAACCGTCCGCCGGCCCACAGCCCGACGGTCACCGCCGGATTGAAATGCCCGCCAGAAACATGCCCCACAGCATAGGCCATGGTCAGCACGGTCAGGCCAAAAGCCAGACTGACCCCGGCAAAGCCAATTCCCAATGTTGGAAAAGCAGCGGCGAACACCGCGCTGCCGCAGCCGCCAAAAACCAGCCAGAATGTTCCGAAAGTCTCTGCCCACAGGGCTCTCGTATCGGGCATTGTCCCCTCCTTTCATTTGCGCCGGCCACGCAGCGGAGGAGAAGCTGCTCCTGCATTTTGCTAAGGTAAAGCAGTATTTACTGTAGGTTGGGTGCTGCGGATTGACCGCGGCGCGGCTCTGACGCATAGGGCTGTCGCACGCCTTCTGGCGCTCGCGGGTATAGCTTAGTGGTAAAGCACCAGCCTTCCAAGCTGGCTATGCGGGTTCGATTCCCGCTACCCGCTCCAAACTTCCGTCCGCCATGCGGCAGTCGCAACACCAACCCACTCCCCCTCCCGGCCGCCCATAGGGTACCCTAGGTTCTGGGTGGCCGGGAGGGGGAGTGGGCTGGTGTTGCAACCATCCAAAGGCGTGGGGCGGGCCTGCCTTGGCAAGCCCGCCCTGCCCCCGGCGAGCGCGGGTTCGCGCGCTACGCCTTGGCCGCAGGACTACCCCAAATGAAACCCCGGTGATTGCACAAATCCGCCAACCTGCGGATCAGACGGCCATGTTGTCGATCAGCCGGGTTCCGCCGATCCGGGCCACAACCAGCAAGCGGGCGGGGCCGCCGCCTAGCTGCGACAAAGGCGTCAACGTTTCTGCCTCGCGCACTTCGGCATAGTCGATCGAAGAAAAACCGGCGGCCAGCAGAGCGGTCTGAAGTTTCGTCAACGCCGCCGAAAACGCGCTGCCGGCCCGGATCTCGGCAATCGCGGCCTGCATCAGGCGCGGCAGGGCGGCAGCATTGGCCCGGTCGGCGGGACCAAGGTAGGCATTGCGCGATGACCGCGCCAGACCATCGGCCTCGCGCACCGTGGCCACACCGACAATCGCCTCAGCGCGGGGTTCCAGCAAATCCAGATCGCGGGCCATCCGGCGGATCACGGCCAGTTGCTGCCAGTCCTTTTCTCCGAACAGAGCGATGTCCGGGCGGACCTGGTTGAACAGCTTGCAGACCACCGTGGCGACCCCAGCGAAGTGGCTGGGCCGAACCGAACCGCACAACCCTGCGCTGACCTTGTCGACCGTGACCGTTGTGGCGTAACCAGCGGGATACATTACTGCGGTATCCGGCACCCAGATCAGGCTGACCCCTTCGGCTTGGAGCAAGGCCTGATCGGCGGCGAGTTGGCGGGGATAGGTGGCCAGATCCTCATTCGCGCCGAACTGACGCGGATTGACGAAGATCGAAACCGCGACATGGGCCGCGCGCCGCTTGGCTTCGCGAACCAGCGTCAAGTGCCCTTCGTGGAGCGCGCCCATGGTCGGGACCAGGGCCAGCGGACCATCGGATTTCAGTGCGCTGACGGCACTGCGCAGTGGATCAAGTTGCCGCAGCGTTTGCACCTGCGATTCCCCTTGGATAAGACCCTCATGCAGCGAGAGCCCGCCCGCCTTACGTTGCACTGCAGCACGCGGCAACCACTCAAAATCAGGTTCACCCCACCCAGTGTCTTCGCAATTCGGCCCCCATCGCATCGTCTTCGCCAATGAAAAGGGCGGCACCGGCAAATCGACCACGGCGGTGCATATCGCCATCGCGCTGGCCTATCAGGGCGCAAAGGTGGCCGCGCTCGACCTGGATCCACGCCAGCGCACGCTGCACCGCTATCTGGAAAACCGGGCCGAGACGGAACGGCGGCGCGGAATCACGCTGCCCACCGCCAAATTCGACGTCTTCAATGGCAGCACGATTGAAGAACTCGATGCGCAGGTTGCCGAACTGGCCGAGGGGATGGATTTCCTCGTTTTCGATACGCCTGGCCGCGACGATGTCTTCGCCCGCCATGTCGCGACCGAGGCAGATACGCTGGTCACTCCGCTGAATGACAGCTTCGTCGATTTCGATCTGATTGGGCAAGTCGATGCCGAAACCTTCAAAGTCCGGCGCCTGTCGTTCTATGCCGAACTGATCTGGGAAGCACGCAAGAAGCGGGCGATGGCGACAATTACGGACAAGCGCCGCGAGATGGACTGGGTGGTGGTCCGCAACCGTACCCAGCACAGCGAGGCGCGCAATATGAAGCGGCTCGATTCAGCGCTGACCGAGCTGTCCAAGCGGGTCGGCTTCCGGGTTTCCAATGGCCTGTCGGAACGGGTGATCTACCGCGAACTGTTTCCGTCGGGCCTGACCTTGCTCGACAAGGGCCAACTGGGCGAGCTGGGCACCAGCCATCTGGTCGCGCGGCAGGAACTTCGCGCGCTGGTCGCTTCGCTGGGCCTGCCGATGCCGGCCAAGGCTGCGCCGGAACTGGCGCTGATCGCTCCGGCCTGATAGGGGCGGTCGCATGGGCCGCCTGTTGATCTTTGTTGTGCTGGGCTGTGTGATAGTGCGCATGGCAACCGGCAAGTGGCCGTGGGGCTGGTGGAGCGTGTCAGAGCGCTCGCAGGACGCAGCGGTGGCTCGCAACCTGCTAGGTGTAAACCGAAATGCAACTCGCGAAGAAATTGCGGAAGCACACCGCCGTCTGCTGATTCGGGTCCACCCCGATCACGGCGGCAGCAACGAAGCGGTTCATCAGGCCAATGCGGCCCGGGATCTGCTGATCGCGCGGATTTCGCACAGCGACATGGAGATATCATGACCCACCAGTTCCACCCGACCGTGCTGCGCGAATACGATATCCGCGGGATCATCGGCGAAACGCTGGGCGAGGACGATGCCTATGCCATCGGCCGCGGCTTTGCGACGCTGCTCGGGCAGGCTGGCGGGCGCACGGTTGCGGTTGGCTATGATGGGCGGCTGAGCTCGCCGATGCTTGAAGAGGCACTGGTCCGCGGGATCAACGATAGCGGGCTCGATGCGGTCCGGGTCGGAATGGGGCCAACCCCGATGCTCTACTATGCCGAAGCTTCAGCCGAAGATGTGCAGGGCGGCATTCAGATAACTGGCAGCCACAATCCCGCCAATTACAATGGCTTCAAGATGGTATTTCAGGGCCGGCCGTTCTTCGGGGATGATATCAAGGAACTCGGCCGGCTCGCAGCTGCCGGGGCCTGGAGCGAGGGCACTGGCACGCATCAAACCCGCGAAGTTCTGCACGCCTATGTCGCGCGGATGCTCGAAGGGCTCGCCGGGATCGACCAGGCTGAGCTCGCGAAATTCAAGATCGGTTGGGACGCGGGCAATGGTGCCGCCGGCCCCGCGCTTGAACTGCTGACGCATAATCTTCCTGGCGAACACCATCTTCTCTTCACCCAAGTGGATGGGACGTTCCCGAACCATCATCCGGATCCCACTGAAGAAAAGAATTTGGCCGATCTGAAAGCGCTGGTCGCGGCCAAGAACCTCGATTTTGGGGTGGCTTTCGATGGTGATGGCGACCGGATCGGGGCAATCGATGGCACCGGCCGGGTAATCTGGGGTGACCAGTTGCTCATGATCTACGCTGAAGACCTCCTGCGCGTCCTGCCCGGAGCCGCGATTATCGCGGATGTGAAGGCATCTAGGGCCTTATTCGAGCGCGTCATTCAGCTTGGTGGACGGCCGACTATGTGGAAGACCGGACACAGCCTGATTAAGTCCAAAATGAAGGAGATTGGCGCGCCTTTGGCTGGCGAAATGAGCGGCCACGTGTTTTTTGCGCACCAATACTATGGCTTCGACGATGCGCTTTATGCCGCAATCCGGCTGATTGCGGCCTCGGTGCGGCTGGGCAAAAGCGTGACCGAGCTCCGTGGCGAAATGCCCGCGCTGGTCAATACGCCCGAGCTGCGCTTTCAGGTGGATGAAAGCCGCAAGTTCGCAGTGGTCGAAGAAGTGCGGGATCGCCTTTCAGCCGCCGGGGCCGATGTCGACGCCACCGACGGCGTGCGGGTCTCGACCCCCGATGGCTGGTGGCTGCTGCGCGCTTCGAATACCCAGGACGTGCTGGTGGCACGGGCTGAAAGCGACAATCAAGCCGGGCTGGACCGCCTGATGGCCCAGATCGACGCGCAACTCGCCGCCAGCGGGCTGGAACGCGGGGAGCAGGCGGGGCACTGAAGCGGATCAGTTCGGCAGGACTTCCTTGCCGGAGCGTAGGTCGATGACCCGGCCTTGATCATAGCCCAGAACCCCTGGAATGGCGGCGAGGCGGTTGATCAGGACAGTGTTGGTATCAACGAACGGTCCGACTGCGTGAAGTTCGGCCGGGACGATCTTGGTCGGATCGATCCCTGGCGGCAGCCAGTCACCCGGCTGGCGCGGGCGCAACCCAATGGCGAACAGACCGTAATCCATGACCGCACTGCGGCCGAGATCGACTTCTCCGGCCAACTCGGGAATCGGGGAAGGCTCCCACGCCTTGGCCACCAGCAGCGAGCCCAGGTCGGTCACCTCTCCTGCCTTGACGGTGAACCGCACTGTGCCAAGGCACAGGCACTGATAGGTATAGCCGCTGAAGCCAGTGCCATAGACTATGTAGTCGCCGGGGGTGAGCTCGGCCAGGATCATCGCTACCTTGTCGACCATGGCCAGACGCTTGCCGGGGTTCAGTTCGAAAAAGTTGGGTCGTCCCTCATAGTCGAACACGAAACTGTCGATTGATCCGGCTTTGTCGCCCTTTTTGGCTTTCAACTTGGCGAAAGCCTCACGCTTGGCGGTGTCATAGGTCGCAAGCTCCTGTTCGCTTGGCACCCGCAGGATATCGAGCGTGAACTTGCTGAGATCGGTGTCGTTACGCAGCAACACATAGCCCCGGTCGCTGCGGAAGACGAATGCGTCCTTTTCCTTGATCGGGCGGAAATCTGCTTCAACAGCAGCCTTGTCGACGGCCTGAACGGCGGTCGCGCTGGCTCCGATCAGTGTTGCGCACAAGATGATTAGCAAGCGGCGGATCATGGCAGCACCCGTGGGTTTGGCGGGACGGGCCCCGCGGCGATCGCAGCAAGCATCGGTATCGCGGTTTGCGGTTCAGCTTGATAGATTTCTTTCCAGCGATCTTCGGTAATTCGATAGCGGTGATATCCCCGCGGAACCATGCACCGGAACATCCGCGATTGGCGAATGCTGCGCTCTAGCGGCCCGGCGATCATCGACGCGATCACCAAACCTACCAATCCGTAGTTACCACCATTGTAGGTCACGGGGCGATTGGCATCAGATTGCCGAAACGGAACGAAGCCGGGAACCTGCCGCTGTACGCCGTGTGGGACATATTGCCAGCAGAACTGCAGATCCTTCGTGGCTTGCTCAAGGGTGACCCCTGGCTTGTGCAGCACCCAATACTTGCGCTCGTCACCCAGGGTCTTTTCGGGCGCAGAAAGGTCGGGAACCACCACTGGTGCGGCGGTGGGCGAAGATTGCGCCAGCAATGGCGCGGAAGATGCCAGAACCAATCCGACCACAAACACCGATGCGCAGCGCATGGTAACTCTCCCCTGTATTTCAGTGGTCTAAGCGATCCATCCGGCCAGCACAACTATCAGTTCCGCACTATCACTGCCACACAACCAATACCCCGCCGCCCAGCGCGAGCAGGCTGACCAGCATCGCACAGGCGCCCGGCCAGGCCCTTTGCCATCCGGCTAGGCCCAGCAGCGTCGCAGTTTTGAACAGGGTGTTGAGCGTCACCGGCAAAGCCAGCACCAGCGCCGCGACGCGCGGGGTGAGGGTGCCGGAAGGCAGATTGCCCATCGTGATGATCGCTGAATCGACGTCGGCCGTGCCGGATATCGCCAGCATTGCAGCCAGTCCGGCATCGCCATATCGCTCCAGCACCCAGCGTGCAGTGAGCGTCAGGGCCATGGTCAGGGCCATCAGCAATAGCGCAGGTTTGAGGTCGAACGGATTGCGCACCGTGATGGCTCCGTCTGCTTCGCCGCCGGCTGCCGCTGTTCTTCGCAGGATCAGCCAACTAGCTATCAGGCTGACCGCCATCGCGGGCAGCGCCAATTTGGCGAAACCTGCCAGCGCAAACGGTGCCAGCGCTGCGGTCAGGAGCGTCACCCGCAGGAACATCGTTGCGCTGGCCAGCGCTACTCCGGCGTTGAGCAGAGCCGCATCCCCCGCGCGGTCGCGCAGTTTCCCGGCCAGCGCGGCAGTGACGGCGGTTGAGGAGACCATCGATCCTGCCGCGGCCGTTGCCAGAATTCCGCGGGCCGGGCCGAGCAGCTTGACCCCGGCATAGCCCGCGAACGAGAAGCCCGAAACCAGCACAACCACCAGCCACAACTGGCGCGGCCGCCAGGCACCATAGGGACCGAACGGGGTATCGGGCAGCAACGGCAGGATCACCAGCGCGATCAACGCGAACCGGGCGATCGCCTGCATCTCGTGCTCTTCGATATGCCGCAGCCAATGGTGCCAGCGATTGCGCTGGGCTAGCACCAGCACGGTGGTGCCGGTGAGAACTGAAGCCAGCGCGAATTCGCCGCTACCAGCCAGAAACCCGGCGGCCAGCGTGATCAGCCCGGTCAGGCTGGCAGTTCCGCTGATCGAAGCGCGGCCCTTGGTCGAGCGCCAATAGCCGAGCAGCACCAATACCGCGCTGGCCGCCAGCAGGACGAATGCCAGCGTCGTTGCGCGGGCCTGCATTACCCCGGCGACCCCGCCAGCGAGACCGAACAAGCCATAGGTGCGAACCCCGGCGAAACGGCTGCCAGCCGGATTGGCGCGACTGACCCAGCCGCGCTGCACGCCGATCAACAGGCCCAGCGCCAAGGCCAGGCCAGTTGCGTAGAGTTCGGAATAGACAAGGACGGTCATGATCGCCGGTTTGGCCCGATGAACGAACAAAGGGAAGGACCAAGGTGCGCCGCGCGGCGATCCATGGCAAGGTCGATGCGATGTCAGAAGCCCAGCTCCCCCCCGAACTTGCGCAGTGGTTTGCGCTGCGCGGCTGGCGCCCCCGGCGGCATCAGGCCGAGATGCTCAACGTGGCGGCCAGCGGGCGCCACGCTCTGCTGGTTGCGGATACCGGGGCGGGCAAGACGTTGGGCGGATTTCTCCCAACACTCGCTGATTTCTGCCCTTCAAAGCTGGCCGGAGAAGCGCCGCCTGAAGGGCTGCATACGCTCTACGTCTCACCGCTCAAGGCGCTGGCCCACGATGTTCAGCGCAACCTGCTGACCCCGGTCGCCGAACTCGGTCTGCCGTTGCGGATCGAAGTGCGCAGCGGCGATACGCCTTCGGACCGCAAGGCCCGTCAACGCGCTCGGCCGCCGCAGGTGTTGCTGACCACACCCGAATCGCTCTCGCTGCTATTGTCCTATCCAGAGGCCGCGACGCTGTTTTCGGGCCTCAAGCGTGTGGTGATCGACGAGATCCACGCCTTTGCCCCGACCAAACGCGGCGATCTGCTGGCGCTGGCCCTGACCCGGCTTCAGGCCTTGGCGCCGGGGCTGCAACGGGTTGGGCTGTCTGCCACGCTGGCAGATCCGGCAGCTTTTGCGCAGTGGCTGGCGCCCAATGGCGATGCCGGTCAGGTTGCGCTTGTCGAAGGCGAACAGGGCGCCAAGCCCGAGCTTTCGATTTTGTTGCCGGAGCAAGCGCGGGTGCCGTGGGGCGGACATGCAGCGGCCTGGGCCGTGCCGCAGCTCTATCAGGCGATCAAAGCCAACCGGACGACGCTGATCTTCTGCAACACGCGGTTCCTGGCCGAGTTCATCTTTCAGCAGCTGTGGAACGCGAATGACGATGTCCTGCCGATCGGGGTGCATCACGGCTCGCTATCCAAAGAAGCGCGGCGCAAGATCGAAGGGGCGATGGCGCGCGGAGAGCTGCGCGCGCTGGTTGCCACCTCCAGTCTCGATCTGGGGGTCGATTGGGGCGATATCGATCTGGTGGTGCAGATGGGTGCGCCCAAGGGATCCTCGCGGTTGCTCCAGCGGATCGGGCGCGCGGGGCACCGGCTCGATGTCGCCAGCCGGGCGCTATTGGTGCCGGGCAACCGGTTCGAATTTCTCGAAGCCTTTGCAGCCGAACAAGCGGTGGAGGCCGGGCAGCGCGATGGCGAGGCGTTCCGGCCCGGCGGGCTTGATGTGCTGGCGCAGCACGTGATGGCGCGGGCCTGCTGCGGACCGTTCGATGGAGATGGCTTGTTCGCCGAGGTGCGTTCGTGCTCGGCCTATGATTGGATTGATCCGGCGATCTGGTCGCGGGTGCTCAGCTTTGTCGGGAACGGCGGCTATGCCTTGCGGGCCTATGACCGGTTTCAGCGGATCACCCTGGGGCGGGACGGCCTGTGGCGGCTGACCCATCCGGAGCAGGCTGCGCGGTTTCGGCTCAATGCCGGGATCATCATCGATAGCGAGATGGTTGATGTCCGGTTCCGTAACGGGCGCTCGCTCGGCCGGGTTGAGGAGAGTTTTGCGGCGGGGCTCAGGCCCGGCCAGACGTTCCGCTTTGCCGGGCTCGACTTGGAAGTGGAGGCGATGCGCGATACCGAACTGACAGTCCGCGCGGCCAAAAAGACCGGCCAGATTCCCAGCTATATGGGACAGCGCCTGCCCCTGACCACGCACCTTGCCGAGCGCGTGCAGGCCCTGCTGGCGGACCGGGCCGGCTGGGCGCAGTTTCCCGACGATGTTCGCGAATGGCTCGAAGTGCAGGATTGGCGCTCCGAACTGCCGGGGCCGGGGCGATTGCTGGTGGAAAGCTTTCCCCATGCCGACAAGCATTACACCGTGTTCTATTGCTTCGAAGGCTGGCCCGCGCATCAATCGCTGGGGATGCTGCTGACCCGGCGGATGGAGCAGCGCGGGCTCGCGCCGATGGGGTTTGTCGCCAATGACTATTCCTTTGCGGTGTGGAGCCTGCGGCCGGTTGACGATCCCGCTGCGCTGCTTTCGCCCGATATTCTTGCCGGTGAGTTCACCGAATGGGTTGAGGATAGCTATCTGCTACGCCGCGCCTTTCGCGAAGTGGCGGTGATTTCCGGACTGGTCGAGCGCCAGCAGCCCGGTCAGCGCAAAACCGGGCGGCAAGTGACCTTCTCGACCGATCTGATCTACGACGTTCTGCGCAAGCATGAGCCGGGCCATGTCCTGATCGAGGCGGCCTGGGCCGATGCGAGGGCGCGGATGACCGATATCGGGCGGCTGGCGGGTCTGCTCGAGCGGGCCGGGCGCGAGGTGCGGCACGTGGTGCTTGATCGGGTCAGTCCGCTGGCGGTGCCGGTGCTGGTTATGATCGGGCGGGAAAGTCTGCCGCAGGGTTCGGCCGATGACGAGTTGTTACTCGAGGCAGAGGGTCTGGCGAGCGCGGCTATGCGGTTTGATCCTCCGCGCGAGGAAGGCGACTAGCGGGTTGAAGGAGCCGACTTGCTGAACTGCGCGAAGCGATCGTTGCCGGCGAAGGCGAATGAGGCGGGGTTGCTGGCTCGAATCAGGTTCAGCACGCGCAGCGCTGCACCATAGGGCGCGGCGGCGTGGGGGTCGAAGCGCAGCAGAGGTTCTAGGGTCAGGCTGGTAGAGGCCCGCAGCAGGGTGGCCAGGCCGACTTCGCTGACGACCGCGCCGTTCCAGGTGATTGCGCTTTGGCCGGTTACCGAAATGGTGTTTTCCGGCAAGATCTTCGGCAACTGGTCGATCGGGCCCGGGGCGGGCAAGTCGAATGCCGTTTCGTGGGTCGCAGCTGGAATGGTGATGATGAACATCACCAGCAGGACCAGCATGACATCGATTAGCGGGGTGGTGTTGAGGTCGCTAAGAGGTTCGCTTAGGGTTTGCTTCAGGGCGATTACCATACCTGCCTCCTGACACTCCGAATGAATGTAATAGTATAACATATGTTCCGAGTGTCAAGCACTGATTGGGACCGCCTGGCCCAGGTTTGATTGGTGTGGAAAATAGTCATGCGGACACACGGCGCACATAGAAAAAGGGGGCGGATCGCTCCGCCCCCTCGTTCGATTTTCAGTCCAGCGGCCGATCGGCCAGCCGATCAGTTCGCTCCGCCCTTGCCCGCGTTCTCAGCCTTGCCGAACACGGCATACTGTTCGTTGCCGACAAACCCGAAGGCCGTAACACCCGAACCCTTGATGATATTCAGCACCTGAATGCTGGTTTCATAAGGGGCCTGGGCATCCGGTTGGAACTGCAGTTCCGGTTCGGGATTGATCGCGAGCGTCGATTTCAAGAGGCTGACCAGCTGCGAGGTGTTGATCGCAGTGCCGTTCCACATGATTTCGTTGTTGGGCATGATCACCAACTTGTTCTTGTCACGCTTGATGATCACTTCCGGCGGCGGAGCCGACGGATTGGGCAGGTTGATGTCCACGGCATGCGTGGCCACCGGGATTGTGATAATAAACATGATGAGCAAAACGAGCATGACGTCGATAAGCGGCGTCGTGTTCATTTCCATCATCGGCTCGCCATCATCGCTGCCGCCTGACATTGACATGGTGGGATACTCCTAAAAATGGGGCCGGTGAAGGCCGCCGCTTAACCGTTCGGGTCAACCGGGTTTGAGATGAAGCCGACGGTTGGATAACCAACGATCTGCACGTTGTAGATCGCACCGGCCACACAGCGCCACGGGGCAGAAACGTCACCGCGGATGTGAACCTGCGGAATCAGTTCGGGATTGTCCTTCAAGGCTTCTGCACCACCGGCGCGCTTAATGATCGCATCGAGACGATCATAGGCTTGCTTGGCGAGCTCATTCGAGTCCACCGGAGTGATGTTGTTGAAGTAAATGCGGCACTCGCCACCCAGCGAAGCTCCTTCAAAACCGGGGTCCCCGGCGCTCCGGCCACCAGCATCGGTTGTGCTGACGGTGAGCAGGAGATTCTCGACCTTGTCCTTCGATTCCTGTGAAGGCATCACAGGAAGCTTGAGCTTCTGGATCGTCTGGATGGCAATCGGAACCGCGATGAGGAAGATGATCAGGAGCACCAGCATCACGTCCACCAGGGGCGTGGTGTTGATATCCGACATCGGCTTTTCCTCGCCGCCGCCTCCCATCGAAACTGCCATGGGCTAATTCCTATCTTTGCTTTTCCTCGGATCCGGGCGGGACGTTGGTCCCGGCCCGGTCCGACTGGATACCGGCGCCTGACGCAAGGTCAGGGCGCCGGATGGGCGACTTACTGCTTGGCAGCCGGAGCAGCGGCAGCGGGCTTGGCAGCAGCCTTGGTCGAAACTGAAGGCTTAACCGCACCCTTCGAGCTGATGTTGGCCAGCACGTTGGTCGAGAAGCCAGACAGGATCGAAGCGATCCGCTTGTTGCGGGCTTGCAGGTAGTTGTAGGCGAGCACGGCAGGAACCGCGACCAGCAGGCCGAGCGCGGTCATGATCAGTGCTTCACCAACTGGGCCCGCGACCTTGTCGATCGAAGCCGACCCGGCGATGCCGATGGCGATCAGCGCGCGATAGATCCCGACCACGGTCCCGAACAGACCGATGAACGGCGAGGTTGCACCGACCGTCGCGAGAAACGGCAGGCCACCAGCCAGACGGGCGTTGATCGAAGCTTCCGAACGGGCCAGCGAACCGTGCAGCCAGTCATGGGCTTCGGTTGGGTCCATCTTGCTGACCTGATCTTCAGCCTTAAGGCCGTCGTCAACAATCTGGCGCCAGGCGCTGTTCTTGTCGAGCTTGGCGGCGCCTTCGCGCAGCGAAGGGGCATTCCAGAACGAAGAGTTCCATTCGCGGCCTTGCTTCATGATCTTGTTCTGCTCGATCCACTTGGTGATCAGAATGAAGAACGAGCCAAAGGACATCACGCCCAGGATAATTACGGTGGCGTAGGCGATGAAGCCGCCCTGTTCCAGCGCTTCGGCAAAGCCGAATTTGTTCTGCGGAGCCGCACCGGCAGCAGCGGTGAGAAGTTCAAAAATCATGCGAAAGTCCTCTCAAGAGAAGTATGTTGAAACTGACTGGACCGCTTAGGTTTGGTTGCAGCGGCCCGAAAACTCGAAAAACGTCTGTCGTCTTATTCCTTCGGGATCACCCAACGAACCCGGCTGGAATAGGATCCTGTGGTGGGGTTGCCTTCTCCGTCCGTTGCCGGCGAGAACCGCGCACGGCGCAGCACGTTGGAGCAGGTCGCCTGATCGAGGTCGGCGCTGCCGCTCGAACTGGTAACGTCGCAGCTTGATGCTCGGCCATCGGTACCCACGGAGACCCGGAAACCGGTGACGCCTTCACGCTCTTCACGCAGTGCGCGAGTGGGGTAGTCGTTGGTGGTTGCCCAGTTGCCGGGGTTACCCTTGGGCTGAGCGTTCTTGGGGGTGACCCTAGGCGGCGGCGGCGGAGCGGCGGCCGGGCCCGGAGGCGCAACAACCAGCACCGGCGGCGCAGGCGGCGGCGGTGTCGAGACCGTGGTGATCGGCGGTGAGACGGTGCTCACGTTGAACTTGGGTGGAGGAGCCACGATCGGGGGCGCAGCAGCCATCTTCTTGGGCGGCGGCGGCGGCTCCTTCTTCGGCTCGTCCTTTTTGATTTCGACTGCCGTTACCTTATTGATCACCTTCTTGAACCCTTCATAGGCCAGGCCGGTAACCAGCGCATAGCCAAGGGCCAGGTGCAAAAGGGCAACGACGACAAAGGCGGCAATCCTGTTGCCACTAACTTCTTGGTCAGCGTAAGCCATCCTGACGCATCACTCCTAAAACAGTCCCCCGGGAAACACCCGGACCCAACGCCCAACCGCAAACGAGAATCGTTTGAGGCAGACGCCCAGATTGTAGTTTTCCGCCCTGCGGGTCAATTCAGGAAACCATGCGGGCGTCCCAACGACCACAAGGCCAGAATCGCGAACCTTTGTTTTTTATTTGGCTCGATTTTTGAAGCTTTAACCGGGTGGCAGGAAAGGCGCAACGCTTTATCGGTTAACTCTCGATTCACCTGTGTTAATGCGAATAAGTGGCATAAAGCCCCACAAATGGCGCCTTTTGGTCAGTTGGCCGGGCCCCAGCAAACTGAGCACCGAGGCACCATGAACTTTTTTGATTTTCCGTTTTTGCGTATCTGCACCGGTTTGGCGGCAGTCGTTACAGCCGCTGCGGTTGGGGCTGATTCGCCCGTTCCGGCACCTGCGCCGGCATCTTTGCTCAGCTATGCCGACATCGCCGATCTGACCGATTCGACCCCGCTGGTGATTCGGGCCCAGCCGCGCAAGGTCATCAAGGTCGAGCCCGAACGGGCCCGTGGACTGCGCGCCGGATGGGGCCGGTTCTATGTCGAGGCGCGGACTGAAGCGGTGATCGCGGGTTCGGCCCCGGTAGGCGAGGCGCTGCGCTATCTGGTCGATCTGCCGCTCGATGCAAAGGGCAAACCGGCACCGTTCAAGAAGAAGAGCGTTGTGCTGTTTGCCCGGGCGGTGCCGAGCCGCCCGGGCGAGCTGCAACTGGTCAAGCCTGATGCCCAGATCCTGTGGGACCCAATGTTCGATGGCCGGCTGCGCGGAATCATCAAGGAATTCTACACCCCTGCTGCGCCGCACCGGGTGACCGGAGTGCGCGAGGCGATCCACGTCGGCGGAGATCTGGCCGGGTCGGGCGAAACCCAGCTGTTCCTCTCAACTGCCAATGGCGAGCCCGCAGCGATCACAGTTGCGCGCCAGCCGGGCGTGCCGCCGCGCTGGTCAGTATCCTTCTCCGAAGTGGTGGCGGGTGAAGCCGCGCCGCCCCGCCGCGATACGCTGGCCTGGTACCGGCTGGCCTGCTTCTTGCCCCCCCAACTGCCTGCCGAGGCTATTATCTCGTCCACAGCGAATGATCGCAGCGCTGCAGCACGCGATTACCGGTTCGTGATCGAACAATTGGGTTCGTGCCCGCGCAGCCGCAAATAGGCCTCTTGCGCTCAGAGCCACTTGCCCCCCGTGGGCCTGCCGCTTAAGGCCCGCCGCAAGAAGGGGGCGATCATGGCCGAACCACTGCGCGTTGCACTTGCTGGACTGGGGACCGTCGGGGTCGGAGTGATCCGGCTGGTCGAGGCCAATGCTGCGCTGATCGCGCGCCGGGCCGGACGACCGATCCAGATTACCGTCGTATCGGCCCGCGATCGCAGCCGTTCGCGCGGTGTGGACCTCTCAGCCTATGCCTGGGAAGACGATATGGTGATCCTGGGCGAGCGCCCCGATGTCGATGTGGTGGTCGAGATGGTTGGCGGCTCAGACGGTCCGGCGCTGGCGCTGGCGAGGACCACGATCGAGGCCGGCAAGGCGCTGGTCACCGCGAACAAAGCGATGATTGCGCACCACGGACTGGAGCTCGCCGCCAAGGCCGAAGACCAGAAAGTCGCATTGAAATTCGAAGCCGCGGTAGCGGGCGGGATCCCGGTTATCAAAGGGCTGCGCGAAGGCGCTGCGGCCAATGAGATCGAGCGGGTCTATGGCATCCTCAACGGGACCTGCAATTACATCCTGACCGTTATGGAAGACACCGGCCGCGATTTTGCCGATGTACTGGCCGAAGCGCAGGCCAAGGGTTTTGCCGAGGCAGATCCGGCCTTCGATATCGAAGGCACCGATGCCGCGCACAAGTTGTCGATCCTCGCGGCGATCTGTTTTGGCTCGAAGATCGATTTCGCTGCGGTCGAGACCGCGGGGATCACCCGGCTGCGCGCCGCTGATATCGCCCAGGCCAGCGCGCTGGGCTATGTCATCCGGCTGATCGGGATGGCCGAGACCGATGGCCAGAACGGCGCCAAGACGCTGTTTCAGCGCGTCCAGCCGCACCTTGTCCCGGTCGACCATCCGCTCGCCCACGTCGACGGTGCGACCAATGCGGTGGTGGCTGAGGGCGACTTCTCGGGCCGCCTGCTGTTTCAGGGTGCAGGGGCTGGCGATGGCCCGACCGCCAGCGCCGTGGTCGCCGATCTGATCGACATCGCGCGGGGCGAGCTGGGCAATGCCTTTTCAGTACCTGTGGGCGAACTCGAAGAGCTGCATCCGTCGGAGACCGGGCACCGGATCAGCCGGGCCTATATCCGCTTCATGGCCGCCGACCGGCCCGGCGTTCTGGCCGAGATCACTGCCGCGCTGCGCGATGCCGGGGTTTCGATCGAGAGCCTGATCCAGAAGGGCCGGGCCGGAGATGCGGGCGAGGTAATGGTGGCGATGGTCACCCACGAGGGACCCGAAAGCGCGGTCAGCAAGGCGGTTGAGCTTCTCGATGGCTCCGAAAGCCTGGCCGAACCGCCACTGGTGCTGCAAATCCTGGGCGATTAAGGCGCCGGGACTTCACCCTTGGCGATCTTGTCGGCATCTGAGCCGGGCGGGGCTTCGGGCAGGGCGGTGACATCGATGTAATAGACGGGCGTAGGCGCTCCACCCAAGTTACCTCTGCATACGCCATCTGCGCCTTTCCGACACTTGATCGAGGCAACATCCGGGGCGCTTGGGATATTCCCATCCAAAGCTCGCCGAGCATCGCGCGAATCTGGATCTGTCTGGGCAGTCGATGGCACCCGTTGGTCTTCCCCGCGATCGACGCAGACCACAATCTCGTCGCTGCCCGGCGTGGGGCGGCAACGCAGCCGGGGGTCGGCCACGCCGTAGGTGGCTTTGGCCTGATCGAGCCGCTCGGCCACTTTGGCATCAAGCGCGTCCGGATCGGTTTGCGCGCGCGCTGGTGCGGCCACCAACAGCGCCGCTGCCAAGCCCACTGCGATCCTGTGCACACCGCGCTCCTGCTTGCCCGCCAAAGCCCGGCTAGGGAGGGTTCGCCCGCTTAATCGCGGCTGAACAGCAGCGCGCCCGCTCGCCCCTCGACAGCAACGCCGCAGCGGTCTAAGCGCCCGGCACATACCTATTCAAAGAGGCTTTCCAGCGCCATGACCAAGCCAACCACCCCCGCCAGTCCCGTGCTCGACCGCGTTTTGGTGCTCGAAATGGTCCGTGTTACCGAAGCTGCGGCGATTGCGGCATCCAAGCTGGTGGGCCGGGGCGATGAAGATGCCGCCGATGCCGCTGCGGTCGAAGCCATGCGCGCCGCGCTGAACGAGCTGGCGATGGACGGCACCGTGGTGATTGGCGAGGGCGAACGCGATGAAGCGCCGATGCTGTTCATCGGCGAAAAGGTCGGCTCGGCGCAGGGCACCGGTCCCAAGATCGACATCGCGCTCGATCCGCTCGAAGGCACCACGATTACCGCCAAGGCCGGGCCCAATGCGCTGGCCGTGTTGGCGGTGGCCGAAGAGGGCAACCTGCTCAACGCGCCCGATGTCTATATGGACAAGCTGGCAGTTGGTCCCGGTTATCCTGAAGGGATCATCGATCTGGCCAAGAGCCCGACCGAAAATGTGCAGGCTGTGGCCGCAGCAAAGGGCGTAAACCCGGACGATATCATCGTTTGCGTGCTTGACCGCCCGCGCCATGCCGAACTGATCGCCGAACTGCGCGGGCTGGGCTGCGGTGTGGTGCTGATCGGCGATGGCGATGTGGCAGGCGTGATCGCGGTGACCAATCCCGAGACCACGATCGACTTGTACATGGGTTCGGGCGGGGCGCCCGAAGGCGTGCTGGCCGCAGCTGCCTTGCGCTGCGTTGGTGGTCAGTTCCAGGGCCGCCTGCTGTTCCGCAATGACGATGAACGCGGCCGCGCCCGCAAGTGGGGGATTACCGATCTGAACAAGATCTACACCCGCGATGAATTGGCCAAGGGCGATTGCATCTTTGCCGCGACCGGGGTCACCGATGGCTCGCTGCTGAAAGGCGTCAAGCGGCTCAAGGGCGGGGTTATCACCACGCACACCGTGGTGATGCGCGCCAGCACCGGAACGGTCCGCTGGGTATCGGGCGAGCACCGCAACAAAAGCTGATCCACACTTTCCCACGCCGGCCCGGCTTGCAATCCCTTGGCGCTTAGGCAAAGGCCCGCCAAGGGCTGAACCATCGCGCGGAAGGGCAACGCACATGAAAATCCTGGCCGGGAATTCGAACCTGCCGCTGGCACGGGCGATTGCGGACTATCTGGACCTGCCGCTGACCAAGGCTGATGTCCGGCGCTTTGCCGATGACGAAGTGTTCGTCGAGATTCATGAGAATGTGCGCGGCGAAGATGTCTTCGTGATCCAATCGACCAGCGCGCCCGCCAATGACAACCTGCTTGAACTGCTCATCTGTATCGATGCCCTGCGCCGCGCCTCGGCAGCGCGGATCACGGCGGTAACCCCGTATTTCGGCTATGCCCGGCAAGACCGCAAACCGGGACCGCGCACGCCCATATCCGCCAAGCTGGTCGCCAACCTGATCACCACGGCGGGAGCCGACCGGGTGCTAGCGGTTGATCTTCACGCCGGTCAGATCCAGGGCTTTTTCGATATTCCGACCGACAACCTCTATGGCGCGCCTGTGATGGCGGCAGACATTCTGGGACGCACCGGGGGCGATAACCTGATGGTGGTCTCACCCGACGTTGGCGGCGTGGTCCGGGCCCGGGCGCTGTCCAAGCGAATCAACGATGCGCCGCTATCAATCGTCGACAAGCGCCGCGACAAGCCCGGCAGCAGCGAGGTAATGAACATCATCGGCGATGTGAAAGGCTGGGACTGCATCCTGATTGATGACATCATCGATTCGGGCGGCACGCTGTGCAATGCGGCCGGCGCCTTGATGGAGGCCGGCGCGAAAAGCGTGACCGCCTATCTGACTCACGGGGTGCTCTCAGGCACCGCAGTCGAGCGGGTCACCGCCTCGGCACTGACCGAACTGGTGATCACGGACACGATCCAGCCAACCGCCGCCGCGCTGGCCTCGCCCAAGATCCGCATTCTCCCGATCGCCCCGTTGATTGGCGAAGCGATCCAGCGGATTGCCGAGGAAAGCTCGGTTTCGAGCCTGTGGGATTGATGAAACTCACCGCCGAAATCGCCTTCGCCCACCGGCTTGCCGATGCTGCACGGGCCGAGATCCTGCCCCATTTCCGAGCCAATACCCCCAGCGAACGCAAGGCTGACGCTAGCCCGGTAACCTTGGCAGACCGCGCTGCCGAAAAAGCGATGCGGGCGTTGATTGCGGCTGAATTTCCAAATGACGCCGTGCATGGCGAGGAATTTGGGGCGACCACCGGCACTACAGGGCGGACCTGGGTGCTCGATCCGATCGATGGAACCACCGGCTTTCTCGCGGGACGTCCGCTGTTTGGGACACTGATCGCATTGGTGGTTGAAGGCTGGCCGGTGCTCGGGGTGATTGATCAGTGTGTGCTGGGTGAACGGTGGGTCGGGGTTACCGGCCAGCCGACGCTGTTCAACGGCCAACCGGTCCGCACGCGCGCCTGCCGCGAGCTTAGCGAGGCGGCTTTGGCGACCACCGGGCCGCATTACTTTGATCAGCACGATGGCGATCATTTCATGGCGCTCGCGGCCAAGACTGATCACCGCCGGATGGTGATGGGCGGGGACTGCTATAACTATGCGATGCTGGCTTCGGGCCATCTCGATGTGGTCTGCGAAGCGAACCTCAAGCTGCACGATTTCGCTGCGCTGGTTCCGGTTGTCGAAGGTGCCGGCGGGACGATGTGCGACTGGAACGGCGAACCGCTGCATGCCGCCAGCTCTGGTCAGGTGCTGGCGCTAGGCGATCCAGCCCGGCTCGACGATGTGGTTGAAGCGCTAGCCTGTCATCACTGATTGGTGCGCCAATCGCCTCCGCGATTGGCTTGCAACACCGGCCCGCTCCCCCTCCCGGCCACCCATTCAGGGTACACTCGTGGGGGGCCGGGAGGGGGAGCGGGCCGGTGTTGCAAGGAAAAGCCGGATGACTTTTCCGCACTGCCGTTAGGCAGACAAAGCCGCCTTCACGAAATCCGCCGCCCGTTCCCCGATCATCATCGAGGGGGCATTGGTATTGCCCGAAACCAGCCGCGGCATGATCGAGGCATCGGCCACCCACAGCCCGTCAATCCCTTTGGCCTTCAGCGCCGGATTGACCACCGCAGCGTCGTCGCTGCCCATCCGGCAAGTGCCGACCGGGTGATAACCGATGCCGCATTCGTTGCGCAGGCGTTCTTCCCATTCGGCGTCGCTGACCGGCAGCGGAACCGGCCAGACCGGACCTTCGACAAAGGCGGCAAGGGCAGGGGTCCTGAAAATCTCCTGCACCTGCTTGACCCCGGAAACCAGCGCGCTGACATCTTCGGGATGGCCGAGCAGGCGGTGATCGATTACCGGCCTGTCGAGCGGCGAAGCGCTGCGCAGCCGTACCTCGCCGCGGCTCTGGGGCTTGGCGACATTGGCATAGACGACAACGGCGGGCCGCTTGTGCGGTTTGCGGGTCGCCGGGTCCATCGCCATCAAGCCGAATGACAGTTTGATATCGGGAAATCCGAGATCGGGGCGCGAGCGCAGATAGGCCATAGCTTCGACCGGCACCATGGTCATCAACCCGCGATTGGCGAGCAGATATTTGAGGAATTCGCGCACCATGCCGAACGGCGTCATCAGATTGTTCCAGGTCGGCGTGTTAACCTCGAAGTAGGAAGAATAGCTGGCGTGTTCCTGCAAATTTTGCCCGACAGCGGCGCAGTCTCGCGCCATGGCGATGCCATGCTCGCGCAAATGCGCCGCCGGGCCGATGCCCGAGCGCATCAGCACCCCGGGCGATTGCAGCGCACCCGCCGAAACGATTACTTCGCGCGCTGCGGTGACGGTCATTGCCTCGCCGCCGCGCAGAAAGCGCACGCCAGTTGCCCGCCCATCTTCGATCAGCACCTTGTCGACGGTTGCGCCGGTGATGACCTTGAGGTTGGCGCGTCCCATTGCGGGTTTCAGGAAGGCCCGGGCGGCGCTGCTGCGCTGGCCGTTGGCTTGCGTCACCAGCATGGTGAAAGCGCCATCGACATCGCCGGCGCAATAGTCCGCCACCTTGCGCAGGCCAAATTGCGCGCAGCCTTCGACAAAGGTGTCAGCCAGCGGATGGCTGAGCCGCGGTCGGCTGACCCCGAGCAGGCCGAGCGTGGAATGGGTCTGGTCGGGCGCGCCGGAGAAAGCTTCCGACTTGCGGAAATGCGGCAGGACATCGTTCCAGCCCCAGCCGGTGCAGCCGTCCGCCGCCCAGGCGTCATAGTCCGAGCGGTCGCCGCGAATGTAGATCATGCCGTTGACCGAGGAGCCGCCGCCGAGCATGCGCCCGGCGTTCCAGAAGCCCTGGCGGCCATTGAGCGAGGGATCGGGCTCGGTCTGGAAGCACCAGTCGCTCTCCGGATTGCCCAGCATCTTCATGCCTGCTGCGGGCAGCCGGTTCCAGAAACCGTCGGCGGTGCCGCCTGCCTCGAGCAATACGACCCGGTGGGCCGGGTTCTCCGACAACCGGTTGGCCAGCACGCAGCCCGCGCTGCCTCCGCCAATGATGACGAAATCTGCCTGTTCGGACATAGTTTTCATATCCCCCTGCGGCGTCCCTAGGGCAAAACTCTCGGTGTTGCGAGCGAGGCCGCATCGCCGACTGCCGCCTCATAGTCGGTTCGCATCCGCCGCACTTCGCCCTGCCGCCGAGTGACCCCGATACGGTCGAAGAATTCAAGCAACTGAATGACGAAGTTGCGCCCCATCCCGCTGGCATCTCGAAACTGCGCCGGAGAAAAGCCTGCGCTGCTCAACGAATCGAGCTGACCCCCAATCGCCGCCAAGTCAGCAACATGGCCTGGCAGCAGAAACCGTGTCTCGGTGATCTGCCAGATATCGCCGCTGGTCCGGCGGCGCAGCAGCATGGTGCGGATGGTGGCCTCGCTGCGATGGAGCTCGCGGGCGAGTTCGGCGACCAGGATGGGGCGGGGCGGGCCATCTTCATGGCGGCCCAGCACCTCGCGCCACATGGCGGTCTCGGCCGCGCTGAAGGCGGCGGAATGCCCGGGCAGGCGGAGCAGGCCGCGGCCCGATGCGATCCGCTCCGCCTCGCCATCCTGGCTGAGATCGGCGGTGATAGCGACGGTGTCATTCGACAATCCCGCGGCGACACCGTCGAGTTGATCCGTCGACCTCGCGACAAGAGCCACGCGACACCCGGCCAGATCGAGAGCGTGAGCAGCGGCGGCGCCGATGCCGCGGGAGCCGCCGGTCACGAGGGCGTTGCGGCCGGACAGATCAAATGGATTTGTCATGATCGGCGGACCCTACCAACCAAGAACCGCCGGGACGGG
>JANMOU010000016.1:0-58873 GCA_031369495.1 Novosphingobium sp.
CCGCCCCCCCGCCTGGTAACCCTATGGGGGGCGGGGCGGGGGGAGCGGGCCGGTGTTGCCTCCAGTCGTGAGGCTGCAAACCATGAGTAGATCCGGCAAAGACCCGCACGAGCGGTTGCGCACCGCGGGCAAGCGTACTGCCAGTTCGGCCCGCTGGCTGACCCGTCAGCTCAATGATCCCTACGTCAAGCAGGCCAAGGCCGAGGGCTGGCGCAGCCGCGCAGCGTTCAAGCTGATCGAGCTCGACGAGAAATTTCACCTGATCAAGGGTTCAAAGCGGGTGGTCGATCTGGGGATCGCGCCCGGCGGCTGGGCGCAGGTGGTCCGCAAGGTCAATCCCAAGGCCGCGATTGTCGGGATCGATCTGCTGCCGACCGAACCGATCGAAGGCGTGACCATTTTCGAAATGGACTTCATGGCCGATGAAGCCCCCGCTGCGCTGACCGAGGCGCTGGATGGCCCGCCCGATCTGGTTCTGTCCGACATGGCCGCCAACACCGTCGGCCACAAACAGACCGATCACTTGCGGACCATGGGCCTAGTCGAAACCGCCGCCGATTTCGCGATTCAGCACCTCGCGCCGGGCGGGGCTTTCATTTCCAAAGTTCTGGCGGGTGGGACCGACACCGATCTGCTGGCGCTGCTGAAAAAGCACTTTACCACGGTCAAACACGCCAAGCCGCCATCGAGCCGCAAGGATTCGTCCGAATGGTACGTGATCGCGCAAGGCTTCAAGGGCTGACGCAAAAAGGGCGGAACCTTTCGGCTCCGCCCTTTTGCAATTCCATCCCGCGAGAGTCTTACTTGGCTTTCGGCGCTTCCTTGGCGGCATCGGCCGGGGCGTCAGCCTTGGCAGCATCGCCTTCAGCGGCCGGAGCCTCAGCAGCCGGCGCGGCGGGCAGCGGCAGGTTTGAGCCCTTCGAATTGAGGAACACCATCAAGTTGGCGCGTTCCTGACCATCAGACAGACCGGCAAAGCTCATCTTGGTGCCCGGCGCATAGGCTGCCGGGTTGGTCAGCCAGGCGCTCATGCTGGCCCAGTCCCACTTGCCGCCTTTGCCCTTGAGCGCATCGGAATAGGCAAAGGCGTGACTGCCGACATTAGCGCCCATAGTGCCATAAAGGTTGGGGCCGAGCCCGGCTGCACCGCCTTGTTCGATCGTGTGGCAGCTGGCGCACTTGGCGAAAACCTTTTGACCCTTGGCGATATCGGCCTTCGCCAGCAGAGCTTCGATCGGTTCGGCCACCTTGGCGCCTTCGCCTTCCTGAACCACACCGGCGATTTCATAGCCCATCTTTTCGGGCCGCTGTTCCTTGTCAGCGTGGAAATAGCGCGAGCTGACAGCCGAAAGGCCGAGCAGGACGATGCCGGAAAACAGCGTCCATCCGGCGGTGGTGTTGAAGCGGTCTGACATGAATTGTGTCCCGTTCGGAATGCGGCAGAGTGGTTTGCGGGTCGCTCTAGTGTCGGCTCGGCCCTCGCGCAAGGGGCATTGCAGCAAGGCCGATTCAGCCCTAGCCACTGTCCCCATGTTTTCATCACTGCTGATCGCCAACCGCGGCGAAATCGCCTGCCGGATCATTCGCACCGCCCGTGAAATGGGCATCCGCACCGTTGCGGTCTATTCCGACGCCGATGCCAAGGCGCTGCACGTCCGCCAAGCTGACGAGGCGGTCCACATCGGGCCGTCGCCCGCGCGCGAATCGTATCTGGTGGGGGACAAGATCATCGCCGCCGCCAAAGCCACCGGGGCCGAGGCGATCCACCCCGGCTATGGCTTTTTGAGCGAGAACGCCGATTTTGCCCGCGAAGTGATTGCGGCCGGGTTGATCTGGGTTGGCCCCAGCCCCGAATCGATCGAGGCAATGGGGCTGAAGGATGCCGCCAAGACGCTGATGGAGGCCGCCGGGGTGCCGGTGACGCCGGGCTATATGGGCGCCAATCAGGACCCGGCGTTTCTGGCTGAGCGGGCGGCGGAAGTGGGTTATCCGGTGCTGATCAAGGCGGTTGCGGGCGGCGGCGGCAAAGGGATGCGGCGGGTCGATGATGCGGCCGATTTTGCCGATGCCCTTGCCTCGTGCCAGCGCGAGGCGGCCAGCTCGTTCGGCAACCAGCACGTGCTGATCGAAAAATACATCCTCTCCCCCCGCCATATCGAAGTGCAGGTGTTCGGCGACAGCCACGGCAATGTCGTCCACCTGTTCGAACGCGATTGCAGCCTGCAGCGCCGCCACCAGAAAGTGATAGAGGAAGCCCCTGCGCCGGGGATGGATGAAGCCACCCGCGAGGCGATCTGCGGCGCAGCAGTGCGCGCGGCACAGGCGGTGGACTATCAGGGCGCGGGGACAATCGAGTTCATCGCCGATGCTTCGGAAGGCCTGCGCGCGGACCGGATCTGGTTCATGGAAATGAACACCCGGCTGCAAGTGGAACACCCGGTGACCGAGGAGATCACCGGGGTCGATCTGGTCGAATGGCAACTGCGCGTGGCGGCGGGCGAGGAACTGCCGCTGCGGCAGGATCAGCTCAGCATTAACGGCTGGGCGATGGAAGCTAGGTTGTATGCGGAAGACCCGGCGAAGGGGTTTTTGCCGAGTGTTGGGCGGCTCGACCATCTGCGCTTTCCCAAAGACGTCCGGATAGATACCGGCGTGGAGCAAGGCGGCGAAGTATCCCCGTTCTACGATCCGATGATAGCGAAACTGGTTGTCCACGGATCGTCGCGCGAAGATGCCTTGCGCCTGATCCAACGGGCTTGCCGGACCACCGAAATCTGGCCGGTCAGGGCCAATGCCGATTTTCTTGCCAAATGCAGCGCGCACCCGGATTTCGCGGCGGCCAGGATCGATACCGGGTTCATCGCGGCCAAGGGCGATGACCTCATCACTACCGTTTCCAGCACCGGAGCGCGCGTTGCAGCAATCGGCTGGCGGCTTGAAGAATTCATGGAGGCCGACTTCAGCCGTTCGGCGGATTGCGTCTGGCAAGCCGCGCCGTCACGGTTGTTTGGTTTCCGCCTGAACAGTGAACCTGCCAAGGCACAACTTGAAGTCAGATTCGAAGATGCCGATCATGTTATCGAGGCGGTTCCGTGCGCTCGAGATGGCGCGGATTGGCAATGGAATATCGCCCTGGATGGCGAAGAGCTGGTTGCCGATGCGGAGCTTCCGACAACCTATGGCGCTCTGCCGGGCGGTGACGGAAATATCCACCTGTTCGAGGCGGGACGATATTTCGAGTTCGAGTTCTCTCCGCGTAATCACGGCACCCACCACTCCGCCCACGATGGCGATATCCTCTCGCCCATGCCGGGTAAGATCATCGCGGTTGAGGTTGCGGCGGGGGATTGCGTGACCAAGGGGCAGAAGCTGCTGACGCTGGAGGCGATGAAGATGGAGCATACGCTGGTTGCGCCGTTTGACGGGGTGGTGGCGGAACTGAGCGCTGTTGCCGGGACGCAGGTGCAGGTTGAGGCGCTGTTGGCGCGGATTGAGGCCAGCGCCGAGGTGGCGGCGTGAATCCGCACCTTCCCCTCAAACCCGTCTATCCTGAGCCTGTCGAAGGACTGTCCTTTTTTCTTGCGGCAACGCACGACGGCACGAAGACAAGAACAGTGCTTCGACAAGCTCGGCATGAGCGGGTTTGGAGTAAGCGGGGTTTTCGCTGGTGACCTGGAAACCCGAAGTCGAGGAACTGCGCGCCCGCCGCAAGCTGGCCGAGCAGATGGGCGGGGCCGAAAAGGTTGCGCGGCAGCACGCGCGGGGAAAGCTGGATGCCCGGGCGCGGATCAAGGGTCTGGTTGATCCCGGGTCTTTCCGTGAAATCGGCAAGATTGCGGGCAAGGGCTCCTACGACGACAACGGCGAATTGCTCGATCTAGCCCCCTCCAACCTCGTGTTCGGGCGCGCCAATATCGAGGGTCGCCCGGTGGTCGCCAGCGCTGATGATTTCACCGTGCGCGGCGGGGCGGCCGATGCGGCGATCCACCGCAAGTTCGTGCAGTGCGAACAGATGGCCTCGACGCTCAAAATCCCGCTGATCCGGATGATCGACGGCACCGGCGGGGGCGGGTCAGTGCGGACGTTGGAAGAAATCGGCGCTACTTACGTGCCTGCTACGCCGGGCTGGGGCGAGATCGTCAAGAACCTTGAGACGGTGCCGGTTGTCGCCCTCGCACTCGGCCCCACGGCGGGGCTTGGTGCGGCGCGGGTCGTCGCCAGTCATTACTCGATAATGGTCAAGGGCCTGTCCCAGGTGTTCGCCGCTGGTCCCGCTGTGGTCGAGGCAATCGGCGAGGCCAGCGACAAGGAATCGCTCGGCGGCAGCGCGATCCACACCCGCAACGGGGTGGTCGACGAGGAAGTGGCCAGCGAGGCCGAGGCGTTCGCGCAGGCCCGGCGGTTCCTGTCCTACCTGCCCAGCCACGTCGGCCAGCACGCCCCGCGTACCGCCAATTCGGACCCAACGGGCCGCAAGGAACCGAGCTTGATTTCGCTGGTCCCGCGCGAGGCCAAGCAGGTCTATTCGATGCGCAAATTGCTCGATGCCGCGTTCGACAAAGGCTCGGTGTTCGAAATGGGCAAGCAGTGGGGCCGCGCCGCGATCACAGCCTTCGCCCGGCTGGATGGCTGGCCGGTGGCCGTGGTCGCCAGCGATCCGACGTTTCTGGGCGGATCATGGGAAGCCAAGACCAGCGAAAAGGTCGAACGGTTCATCAAGCTGGCCGACCAGTTCCGCCTGCCGGTGGTCCATCTGGTCGACAACCCCGGCTTCATGATCGGGCTGGCCGCCGAAACCACCGGCACGATCCGCTATGGCGTCCAGGCGATGAACGCGATCTACAAGGCCACCGTGCCGCTGTGCTGCGTGGTGATCCGCCGCGCCTATGGCATCGCGGGATCGGCGATGAGCAATGCCGAGGCGTTCCAGTACCGCTTCGCCTGGCCCAGCGGCGATTGGGGGAGCCTGCCAATCGAAGGCGGGATCGAAGTCGCCTACAAGAGCGAGATCGAGGCGGCGGAAGATGGCCCGGCGCATCTGGAAGCGATCCGGGCGCGGCTCAATCTGGTCCGCAGCCCGTTCCGCACGGCCGAGAAGTTCGGGATTGAGGATATCATTGATCCGAGGGATACGCGGCCCTTGTTGTGTGAATTCGCCTCGCTGGCGTGGGGCGCTTTGGGGGCTAGGTAGCGGACGGGCTTCGACAGGCTCAGCCTGAGCGGAGTTGGTTTGAGGTTCATATCTGCATGGCCACAGGCGTTACGCCCCGCCCGCTCAGGCTGAGCCTGTCGAAGCCCCCGCACCAGCTATCCCCCCAAGTATTCCTTCAACCCAGCCGCCTCAGCCTTGCTCAACCGCAGCCCCAGCTTGGTCCGCCGCCACAGCACGTCCTCGGCGCTAGCCGCCCATTCCTCGGCCACCAGATAGTCCACCTCGGCTTGGCGCAGCCCGCCACCAAAATCGCGGCCCTGATCGCGCTCCAGCCAGACCCGGGCGCGGGTGCCATAGGCGCGGGCGATCCGATCGGCATTGGCGGGCGTCAGGAAGGCAAAGTCGCGAGCCAGTTCAGCAATCAGTGCGGCCAGTCCATCAATCGCGAAATCCCCGCCGGGCAGCGCCGCGCTGCGGGTCCAGGCTCGGCCAGACAGCGCGGGCAGGCGCGCGGCCATCAAGTCCACCGCTTCCTCGGCCAAGTGCCGATAGGTGGTAATCTTTCCGCCATAAACCGACAGCAGCGGTGCCCCCGCCTCGGCCTCAGAAAGGTCCAGCCGGTAGCCGCGGGTTGCCGCCTCGGGCTTGTCCGAGCCATCGCTGACCAAGGGGCGCACGCCCGAATAGGTCCAGACCACATCGGCGGGGGTGATCAGCTTGTCGAAGTAGCGGCTCGCCCCCTCGCACAGATAAGCGATCTCTTCGGCGCTGGCCTCAACCTTGTCGAGCGTGCCATCGTGATCGACATCGGTGGTGCCGATCAGCGTGAAGTCCCGCTCATAGGGGATCGCGAAAAAGATCCGGCCATCGGGTAGCTGGAAGAAATAGGAATAGGGGTGGTCGAATAGGGCCGAGACGACGATGTGGCTGCCGCGCACCAGCCGCATCGCGTGGTCGGGAGTCTCGCCGGCCAGGGCCTCCACTTCCAGCACCCGCGGCCCGGCGGCGTTGACCAGCGCGCAGGCCATAAAGATCTCGTTCCCGGCTTCGATCCGCCACAGATCACCCGCACGCTTGGCCGAGGTAACGCGGGTCTGGGTCTTCACCGTGCCCCCGCGCTCCGCTGCATCCTTGGCGTTGAGAACGACCAGCCGGGCATCATCGACCCAGCCATCGGAATATTCGAACCCGGTGGCGAACCCGCCCTTCAGCGCGGCGCCAGCCGGATGGCGGCGCAGATCGACCGTGCGGGTTGCAGGCAATTTCTTGCGTCCGCCGATGTGGTCATAAAGAAACAGCCCCAGCCGCAGCAGCCAGCGCGGGCGCAGCCCTTCTACGTACGGCAGCACGAACCGCAGCGGGTGGATGATATGCGGGGCGATCTTCCACAGGGCTTCGCGCTCGGCCAGCGATTCGCGGACCAGGCCAAATTCGTAATGCTCCAGATAGCGCAGCCCGCCGTGGATCAGCTTGGTCGAGGCCGAACTGGTCCCCTGCGCCAGATCGCCGCCTTCCAGCAGCAGCACTTTGGCGCCGCGCCCGGCGGCATCGCGGGCGATCCCGGCTCCGTTCACACCGCCGCCGATCACGGCCAGATCATAAGTCTGCATCGTCATACCTGCTTGGTAGCTGGTGGATGAAGCCGGCGAAAGAGCCTGCCCTTTTCACTGAACAGCACCAGCCCCAAGGCCAGCACGCCGCCGATAAACAGTGCCAGCGCCAGCGGCCGGGCCGAGCCGTCATAGGCCTGCCCGATCAGTGCCCCCAGCACAGCCGACAGGATCGAACGCAGGAACATCTGCACCGATGCCGCCGCGCCGGCGATCCGCGCAAACGGCTGCATCGCGATCGAGGTGAAGTTGGCGCCCATGAACGCGATCAGGCACATCTGCGCTGATTGCAGCATAACGAAATCCCACAACTGCTCGGTCCCGCTAAACGCCCGCCATATCTGCAGGATGGCCACGGCGATGAAAGCAAACAGCGCTGAGTGCGAAACCCGCCGCGCGCCGAACCGTTCAACGATCCGCGCGTTGGTCAGATTGGCCACGGCCATAGTGCCGGCCATTACTGCAAACAGCAGCGGAAAGCGCTCAGCGGCGCCGAAATGCTCGGCCACCAGTTGCTGCGAGGAATTAAGGAAGCCAAACATTCCGGCCCACAGCACGCCGCCCCCGATGACATAGCCGATCGAGCCACGATCGCTGAGCGCCAGCCGCATGTTGGTTCCGATTGCTCCCAACCGCATTTCCTGGCGGTTGGCGGGATCAAGCGATTCGGGCAGCCGCAGCCAGGCCCAGACCGCCACCGCCACCGCCAGCAGCGCGGTGCAGCCAAAGATCCAGCGCCACCCGGCAAACAGCAGGATCGCCTGACCATAGCTCGGCGCCAGCATCGGCACCGCCATGAACACCAATACGGTGGTCGACATCATTCGCGCCATCCGGTCACCTTCATAGGAATCGCGGATAATCGCATTGGGCAGGACCGAAAGCCCGGCGCTGAGAAAGGCCTGCAGCCCGCGCACCACCAGCAGCGAGTTGAAATCGGTCACCAGCGCGCAGGCCAGGGCCAGAACAATGTAACAGGCCAAAGCCCCGAACAGGACCGGCCGCCGCCCGAACCGATCCGCCAGCGCACCCGGCAGCAGCGCGCCCAGCGCGGCGCAGAACAGATAGACCCCGATCACCAATTGGCGCCGGTTGGGCTCGCCAGCATTCAGGTCAGCAGCAATCTCGCCCAAGGCCGGCAACATCGAATCGATGCTCAGCGCGACCAGCGCCATCAGCGACGCCATCAGCACCACAAATTCGCGCTCGCCGATCTGGCGGGCTGGGGTAAGGGCAACGGCGGGCATGGCGCGGCCATGGCCTGTCCCAACGATCTGCGCCACCCCCTTTTTTGTTCAGCCTTTTCGGATGCACTGTGCAGCGGCTAGGGTGCGGGGATGGACGAAACGCTGCCCGATTCAGGTGAGGAGGAGGAGACCGGCAGCGGCCTGCGCAAGATCATCCACATCGATATGGATGCGTTCTATGCCAGCGTCGAACAGCGCGATGATCCGGCGCTCCGGGGTAAGCCGATCGCGGTCGGCGGGGACGGCCCGCGCGGGGTGCTGACCACTTGTTCGTACGAGGCGCGAAAATTCGGCTGCCGCTCGGCCATGGCTTCGGTCACGGCCAAGCGGCTCTGCCCGCAGCTGATTTTTCGCCCGCCTCGCTTTGCGGTCTACAGCGCGATATCACGCCAGATCCGCGAAATCTTTCTGGACTACACCCCCCACGTCGAGCCGCTGAGCCTTGATGAGGCCTATCTCGACGTCACCGAAGACCTGAAGGGGATCGGTTCCGCGACCCGGATTGCCGAGCTGATCCGCACCCGGATCAAGGCCGAAACCGGCCTGACTGCCAGTGCCGGGGTGTCCTACAACAAGTTCATCGCCAAGCTGGCGAGCGATCAGAACAAGCCAGACGGGCTCTGCCTGGTCCGGCCAGATGAGGGTGCAGCGTTTGTCGCAGCGATGCCGGTGCGGCGTTTCCACGGGGTTGGCCCGCGCGGGGCAGAGAAAATGGCCGCGCTGGGGATCGTCAGCGGCGCTGATTTGGCTGCGCGCGACCTTCATTTCCTGCGCGAGCATTTCGGGATCCAGGCCGATTACCTCTATCGCGCATCACGCGGGATCGATCTGCGCCGGGTCAAGGCCAACCGCGCGCGCAAATCGCTCGGCGCGGAACGCACGCTCGACAAGGATATCTCTTCAGGCGCGTCACTGCGCGAAGTGCTGGAGCGGATCATCACGATCACCTGGGAACGGATTGAAAAGGCCAACACCAAAGGCCGGACCGTGACGCTGAAACTGAAACACAAGGACTTTACTGGCATGACCCGTGCCCGCAGCCTGCCGCACCCGGTATCAAGCCTGACCGAGTTCACCGCGATCAGTCACGCCCTGCTTGATGAAGTCCTGCCGCTGGCCCAGCCAGTCCGATTGGTCGGGCTGACCCTGTCCGCGCTGGACGAAGACATGCCCGCCGCCTCCCCTGCTGGCGCGAAATTACAAGGCGAGCTGGAATTCTGACTCTAGTGGCCACTAAACAACAGCAACCGTGCCATTCAGGCACTCGAAAGCAAAAGTGTTGGACAGGGGCTTCGCCTTGGCAGAAAACCAAGGCCGGAGATCGGTTCTCGCGGTTTGGTCAGCGGATTGCCTGCTGATGGATGCGAGTGACGGGGGCGATAACCTGCCGACATCATCGAAAAAGGGGTTACCGATTATGAAGTTCCGTACACTGGCCGCCGCTGCGGCGCTGCTTTCAATGGCCATGCCGACGGTTGCGACCGCGCAAAACGCTGATCTGTCTTATGAAAAGCTGACGCACTGCGCCGCATTCAACATGCTGCTCAGCCAGGTGATGAGCACCGGCGACGGCAAGGACAAGCCGGAGAACAAGGCCTCGGCCGAAACCTTCACCAACCAGGCTGCCGCGCTGATCGTGGTCGCTTCGGCGGTGGGCAAGAAGGATTCCAAAGTCGTTGCCGAAGAAGTCTTCGCGCAGAACGGCACGATGCTCAATTCGCTAGGGCAAGATGGCGCCGCTGAAAAGCTGGTCGGCGACAACCTTGAAACCTGCAACAACCTGGGCAAGGCAGCCTATGCCGCGATCCAGGAAAACACCAAGAAGTAAGCGGTAACGCGGGGCAGGCCCCGGCATCGTTTCCCCTCAGGGAGCCGGACCGGGGTTTGTCATGTCAACAAGGGACCTGACTATGCGCACCTTCTCGCTTTATCCTGCCGTTCTGCTGGCCGCCGCAATCGTGCTGCCCCAGACCGCTGCGGCAGCGATCACTGATCCGGCGGCTTACAAGGAATCGCTAGGCTGCGCCGCGACCATGGTCGTGGCCACCGTGATGCTCGGCGGGACCGAAAAGAACCCGACCTCGGCCGAAATGGTCGAAGCATCGAAGAAAACCCGAGAATTCGGGGCCAGCTGGCTGATGCGTGCGAGTACTTTCATTTCCGAATCGGACCAGCTTCGCAAGGAATTCACTGCCGAAGCCGATCGCCAGACTGCAGAATACATGAAGGCCCCTTCGGGCGAGGCCTTTGACAACGGCTTCCGCGCCGACTTCCGCCGCTGCCTCTCGCGCGGCAAGGAATTAGCGATCAACTAAGCCCCGATTGCGCCGGCTCCAGCCACTCTTCAAACCGCGCGGCCAGCGTGGGGGAGAGTGGTTGAGGTAGCTTATCGCTGCTGAAAAAGCCCAGCTCGATCACTTCGCGGCCATCGCCGCGGGGGATGCCCTTGGCCAGTCCCGCGACCAGATGGACCCGGTTGATCGTGCCATAAAGCGGTTCCTCAGCAACCCCGAACACCCGCGCTTGCTCCAGTTCGCAACCGCATTCCTCCTGCAATTCGCGCAGCGCCGCTGCCAGCGGCTCCTCGCCGCGATCGATCCCGCCGCCCGGCAGCATCCAGTTGCCGCTGCCATAGGAATGGCGGATCAGCAGCACCCGCCCCTCCGCATCAAATGCAAAGATCCGGCAGCCATTGAGCTTGATCTTGGCCAGCCGCCACCAGCGCCGCCGCAGCGCGTGGGCCAGCCGCAAGGCCGCCCGGTGGATTGGCGCGGGGATCAGGTGAAGCATATCACCGGCATCTGCGCTGCGGCCAGCAGCCGGGCCACCGGCAAGTCATGTTCCCCGCGCAGCCCGGCATCGAACAACGCGCGCTTTTCCGCCCCGCGGATCACGAAGACCACCGCATCGCTGTTAAGCAAGGCCGGAATGGTCAGGCTGAGCCGCGCGAAGGGCGCTTCGGGCGGAAGCGGATCGGGGGTCAGCCGCAGCACCCGGCGCGGCTCATCTGCCTGCGGGTCGCTGCTCGGGAACAGGCTGGCCACATGCCCATCGGCGCCCATCCCCAGCCAGGTCAGCGCGAAATGCGGCGGCCGGGCGCCTTCACTCAGCGCTATCACCCGGGCGCCCAGTGGTTCCAACGCGGTACGAATTCGGCCGACATTGCTGGCCGGATGATCCTCCGGCACGATCCGGTCGTCCCCCGGCCAGACCGCGATCCGCTCCCAATCGAGCCCCAGTTCGGCCAGCTCAGCCAAAATCGGAAACGGAGTTGATCCGCCGGGAATGGTGATCGCGATCTCGTCCTTGGTAGTGGCCAGCGCCTGGCTCAAGCGCTGGTGCAGCCACCGCGCGACATCGGCATCGCTGGCGTGTTCGATCAGGTTGGGAGTGCTCATTGCGCAGCCGATAGCAGCTAAGCCGCCTAAGCGGAACGGCTCTGCAAAGCTATGCGATCTGCCGATGCTACGCCGCCAACCGGCCGATGCTACCCCGCCAACCGGAATGCCGCGAACAGCCCCACGGCCAGCACCAGCAACGCCCCGCCCAGCCAGCGCCGGATCCGCACCAGCGGCAGATCAAGCAGTGCCTGCCCCCCGGCCCAGCCGACCAGAACCACCGCTGCACCGCCAAGCGCACCGCCAAGCCCAGCCGTTCCAGGCAGGATACTCGCCACCGAAATAGCAAACAGCAAGAACCGCGGTGCATCGGTGAGTTGCTGGGCGAGCAGCACAATGCCAAACGCACCGAGCGATTGGGTCGGCTCTGCCGGGCGTTTGCGCGGGCGGGTCAACAGCATTTCCAGCGCCGCGATACCCAGCGCCAGCACCGCCAACATCCGCTGCGCCGATGGAGCCAATTGCGGGGCAAAGCTGCCCGCAAGCCACAGCGCCGCCGCCGCCGCGATCACCGCACTGGCCAGAGCCACCAGCAACAGGGCCGGCCGCTGACCTTGCCGCTCTACAAAACCAGCCACCAACACCTGATCACGCCCACCGAAGCCGGCCAGAAAGGTTGCCATCAAAGCGAGCAGAAAGCCGGTCATCCCAGAAAGGTGCGCACGCTGGCGCAGACCGGTCAAGCGGTCACGGATCAACAATGTCGGGAAAACTGGAGCGGGCGAGCCGGAGGCGGCCGGAGGTCAACGGATTCGAACCTCCCGCGAAGCGGCTTGCCGCGCAGCGCAGAAAATGGACTCGAGGGTTCCATGCCGATCAGCCAAGCACCCGAAGGTCAAATCAACTATGTCGGGAAAATTGGAGCGGGCGAAGGGATTCGAACCCTCGACCCCAACCTTGGCAAGGTTGTGCTCTACCCCTGAGCTACGCCCGCTCGAACGTTTCACAGCCCGGTCGTTTTAGTGACCGGGCCGGGGTGAGGCGCGCGGTTAGCATCGGCACTTGCCATTGCCAAGGGGAAAGTTGCCGCTGGGTGGATTGCGTGCTTTATCCCTTCACAATTGGGCGTAAAGGGCCACATAGGCGCCAGCAAGGCGCACAGACGGAGTTGAACACGTGGCAAGCATTGGGCTGAACCTGGAAGAGCAGAAGGCGGTCGACCGGTTCCGCAAGGACGTGGTCGAACCGTCGATGACCAGCCTGGTGATCCTCGATTTCTGGGCCGAATGGTGCGGTCCGTGCAAGGCGCTGACCCCGTTGCTGGAAAAGGTCGCGGCCGACTATGCCGACAAGGGTGTAATCCTGGCCAAGGTCAACGTCGATGAGGAACAGTTCATCGCAAGCCAGTTTCAGGTCAAGTCGATCCCGACGGTCTATGCGCTATTCCAGGGTCAGCCGGTCGCCGATCTGACCCAGGCGCGCAGTGAATCGCAGCTCAAGGCCATGCTCGATCAGCTGCTGGCCAAGCTGCCGATCCAGCCCGGTGATGCACCCGCACAGGACATTGCCCCGCTGCTGGCGCTGGGCGAGGAAGCGCTCGCGGCCGGTGATGGTGAGCGGGCCGGTGGCATCTTCTCACAAATTTCCGAGATCGCGCCCGACAGTGCAGCTGCGCTCAGCGGTGTGGTGCGGGCCATGACCTTGCTGGGGGAAAACGCCGAGGCCGAAGCCGTGCTGGCCTCGCTTCCGCCCGAACTGGCCGCTGATCCCGAAATCGGCCGTGCCCGCGCGGCGCTGGAACTGGCCAAGAACAAGCCCGCAGACAGCGAATTGGCCGCCCTCAAAACCGCTGCTGCTGCGGGAGCGCCTGAGGCCCGGTTGGCCTATGCCGAGGCTGCCTTTGCCGCCGGTGACCGCGACGAGGCCGCCGCGATCCTGCTGGCGATGATCGCCGAGGACCGCGACTGGAACGAGGGCGCCGCCAAAGCCAAATTGCTGCTGATGTTCGAAGCCGTCGGGCTGGAGGATCCGTGGGTCGCCGCCCAGCGCCGCAAGCTCTCGCTGATCCTGTTCGGCTGACCGGAGCCTTTTGTGGTGCGCATTTCGATCTTCCCTTTGCCCGGTGTTATCCTGTTTCCCGGGATGCAGGTCCCGCTGCATATTTTTGAGCCGCGTTACCGGGCTTTGGTCAAGGATGCGTTGGCCCGCGACCGGCGGATCGGGATGATCCAGCCGCAACAGGCCAGTGAAGGCGCGTCGCTTTATTCGGTCGGCTGTCTAGGCAAGATTGCCGATGTCGAGGCGCTCGACGATGGCTGCTTCAACTTGGTGCTTGAAGGCGAGAGCCGGTTCCGGCTGATCCGCGAGCTTGATGCCACCACCCCGTTTCGCCAGATCGAAGGCGAACTGATCGCAGACGAAGTCTATCCCGCGCTGTCCCCGATTGAACGCGCCGGGTTTGAGCGCGAGGCCCGGCGGTTTGCCGATGCCCAGGGCTATGCGGTCGATTGGGATGCGGTAACCCGGCTGGATGACGAATCGCTGATCGACGGCACCAGCCAGATCGTGCCGTTCGACATCGCTGCAAAGCAAGCGCTGCTGGAGGCGTCGACCCTGGCCGAGCGGTGCGAGCTGTTGGTCCAGTTGATGCAGTTCTTCGGCCGGCGCGATAGCGACGATCCCAAGGTTACCTTGCAGTAAGAACCGAGGATGCGGCGGGGGGTTTCGACAGGCTCAGCCTGAGCGGGATTTGGTTTAAACCCTACCGCGCTCAGGCTGAGCCTGTCGAAGCCCCAGCGCTACGTTGCCAGCACCGCCTTCAGTCCGTCGATCACATATTGCGCCGCCAGTGCTGCCAGCAGAACGCCCAGCAGCCGGGTAATCACGGCTTCGACCCGGGTTCCTAGCAGCTTCATCAGGGGCGCGGCGGCAACCAGGGCGACCAAGGTCAGGACCAGCACTGCCGCCATGGCTGCCAGCACCACCAGCGTTTGCTCGGTGCCCTGCGCGCGCGAGGTCAGCAGCATGATCGTGGCGATTGATCCCGGGCCGGCGATCATCGGCATGGCCATCGGGAAGACCGAGACGTCTTCCACTTCGGGCGTTCCCATGATCTTGTCGGCGCGTTCCTCGCGGCGTTGGGTGCGTTTTTCGAACACCATGTCCATCGCGATCACGAACAGCATGATCCCGCCCGCGATCCGGAACGAGTTGAGCTCGATATGCAGCGCGCCGAGCAGATCCTCACCAAACAGCGCGAAAATCAACAGGATCAGCGTGGCGATACCCGTGGCGCGGACCGCCATTGCGGTGGCTTGGCTGCGGCTCGCGCCCTTGACCAGACCGGCATAGATCGGCGCGCAGCCGGGCGGATCGATCACCACGAACAGGGTGATGAAGGCCGACAGAAACAGGTCCCACATCATTTGCTGGACGGCGCCTCTACTTGCACATCCTGCACGGTCGTGCGCTGGCCATCGGCCTGCATCGACACCACGAACCGGCGGGCACCCTGCGGGGATACGGTCACATCCCAGCTGAGCGAGCCATCGAGCGATTGCCCGGTGCGGCGCGCCGGATCAAGCGGCGGCGGATTGCCTTTGAAATCCTTCACCTTGGGCGAGCGGCGGGCGTTGTAACCCGGCGGGCAATCGGCGACTTTGGCCACGATCATATCGGGCGCATCCATCGGCATGGGCAGCTCTTCAGCCTGATCAAGCACCCATTTGTACCGGCCGTTCTTCTGCAGCTGCCAGACGGTGGTAAAGTAGCCGGCTTTTGCGCCATCCTGCCAGGCCCCGCGGGTCACCGCGAGAGTTCCGTCGCAGCTCGACCAGACCTGATGCGGCTGCCACTTTACGGCCTGGGCAGGGTCTGGCTTACCCTTGAGGAAATCCTGCGCGTAGGTCATTTGCGGCACGAACATCACCGCGTCCTTGGTCGCAGTAGCGCGAAAGGCGGTCCATTGGCCCTTTTCCTGGGCCATTCGGGCAAAGGTAATTTCTTCGGTGATGACGGCACTGGGATTGGCATGACCGCGGGTCAGCTCATCGCTGCGATCACGGGACAGGGCGGGCACGGTGACCAGCGAAGCCGCAAGCCCCAAGAGAATCATGCGTTTCATGGAACGGAACTTACAGCGCCCCGTCGGCCAACGCCACCCCGGCGTTGCGGTGGGCGGCAACCAGCGCATTGCGCAGCAATACTGCGATGGTCATCGGCCCGACCCCGCCCGGAACCGGCGTTACGGCAGCGGCTACCGTCACCGCTTCGGCAAAGGCGACATCGCCGACCAAACGCCCCTTGGCCTGTCCCTCTTCGGGCGGCAGCCGGTTGATCCCGACATCGATCACTACGGCGCCGGGCTTGATCCAGTCACCCCGGACCATTTCCGGGCGGCCGACCGCCGCGACGACGATATCGGCTCTGCGGACCACATCGGGCAGATCTTTGGTTCGGCTATGCGCGATGGTTACGGTGCAGCTTTCCGCGAGCAGCAATTGCGCCATCGGCTTACCCACCAGGATCGATCGGCCAATCACCACGGCGTTGAGGCCTGACAGCGAGCCCAGCTGGTCCTTGAGCAACATCAGACTGCCCAGCGGCGTGCACGGCACCAACCCCGGCAGACCCAGCGCGAGGCGCCCGGTGCTGAGCGGGGTCAGCCCGTCAACGTCCTTGTCCGGATTGATCGCTTCGACCACCGCCTGTTCATCGAGGTGACCCGGCAGGGGCAGCTGGACCAGAATGCCATCGACCAGCGGATCGGCGTTGAGGCTGCTGACGAGAGCCAGCAGCGCTTCCTGCGTGGTATCTGCGGGCAGCCGATGTTCAAAGCTGGCCATCCCGCATTCGATGCAGGCCCGCCCCTTGGAAGCAACATAGACCCGGCTGGCCGGATCATCGCCGACCAGCACCACCGCCAGACCGGCCTGGCGGCCCGCGCTCTGTTCGAACGTCGCGGCATATTCGGCAATCCGCGCCCGCAGGCCCGCGGCAAAGGCTTTTCCGTCTATCGTGGCAGCGGTCATCACACTCCCCGCATCTGCAGCGTTTCCAGGGCAGTCTGGAGCACTGTCAGCCCGATGATCAGCACCATCGGCGACAAGTCGAGCGGCCGGGTATCGGGCATTATCTTCTGGATCGGGCGCAGGATCGGGTCGAGCAGCATCGAACAGGTCCGCCAGATTGCGCCTGCAATCTCATTGTGCGGACTGACCACGTTGAACGCGAACAACAGGCTGACAACGAATTGCACGATCACCAGCGCGATCAGAACCTGAACCAGCAACGAAATCACGCTGATCAAAACAATGAGCACAAACTTATCCTTTTTCCGTGGGCTGGATGCTGATAGCCGAAGGTGTATTGCTGGAGCAATGCAGAATGCCGGAGCAGATAGCTCAGGCGTGGATCAGCGTCCCCGCCCCGCGCGCGGTGAACACTTCGATCAGCATCGCGTGCGGCACCCGGCCATCGAGCACCACCGCGGCTTCGCACCCGGCCTCGACGGCCTGGATGCAGGTTTCGAGCTTGGGGATCATCCCGCCGCTGATCGTGCCATCGGCTTGCAGCACCGCAATATCGGCGGGGGTCAGATCGGTCAGGAGCTGTTTGCCCTTGTCCAGCACCCCAGCCACGTCGGTCAGCAGGAACAGCCGCGCGGCTCCCAGCGCCGCGGCGATTGCCCCGGCCATGGTATCGGCGTTGATGTTATAGGTTTCACCGTCTTCACCGACCGCGATCGGGGCGATCACCGGGATCATGCCGGCGTCCGAAATGGTCTTGATCACCGAGATATCGACGCTGTTGGGCTCTCCTACAAAGCCGAGGTCAACCACCTGTTCGATCTGGCTGTCGGGATCGCGGGAGGTGCGCTGAACCTTGCGCGCGGTGACCAGCCCGCCGTCCTTGCCGGAAATGCCGATTGCCTTACCCCCGGCCCCGGCGATCCAGCGGACGATTTCCTTGTTGATGCTGCCCGACAGGACCATCTCGGCGATTTCGGCAGTGGCCTTGTCGGTCACCCGCAGGCCATCAACAAACCGGCTTTCGACCCCAAGCTTTTTCAGCATCGCGCCGATCTGCGGGCCGCCGCCATGGACCACCACCGGGTTGATCCCAACGGCCTTCAATAGCACCACGTCTTCGGCAAAATCACTCGCCAGTTCGGCATCGCCCATCGCGTGGCCACCGTATTTGACCACAAAGGTCTTACCGGCATAGCGCTGCAGATAGGGCAGCGCTTCAACCAGCGTTTCAGCTTTGGCGAGGATCGCAGGATCATGGATGTGCGGCATAGTGCGGGCGCTTTAGCCCGGTTTGCCGCGAATTGAAGCTTTTTTAGGCAGGCGAGCGATCAAGCCAGCGGCCAAGCTTGACGAACACCACGATCAGCGGTGGCACCATGATCGTCGAAAGCACCAGCTTCGACAGGATCTGCCCCTCCATGATTGAACCAATCGGCACATCCTGCCCATAGAAGCTGATCGAGATAAACAGGATCGTATCGACGATCTGGCTGAGCAGGCTGGCGATCCAGGCCCGGAAAACCAGCGCCTTGCCCTGTCCGCCCGCGATCCGCGAAAACAGATAGACGTTGAGCGTCTGTGAGGTGCCATAGGAAATCAGTCCGGCGAACTGCATCCGCACGCCCTGCCCCAGCAGCTTGGCAAAGGCATCCTGATCGGTCCAGAACGATGCGGGCGGCACCGCCCTGATCACGATCGTCAACATGACCATCGAGACGATCAGCGGGACAAAGCCATAGCGGACCAGCTGGTTGGCGCGGGCCTGCCCGAACAGTTCGGCCACCGCGCTCGAAATGATCACCAGAAACAGGAAGGCAAAGATCCCGCTTTCGACCGCCAGATCGCCCAGCACCGGCCAGGTCCCCAGCGAAGCCAGTTTGACCCCCATCACCCCGGCCAGAACGCACAGTCCGCCATAAAGCAGCGAGAACATGAATAGCGAGCGCGGGAAAGCTTGGGTCTGGTTCTGCATTGCGAAGGTCTAGCGAGGCTTTGCGGATTGGAAAAGTCCTGTGGTCATTCTTCCCCCGTTCCCGTGCGGGGATTTGACTGCGGCGTTCAAGCCGTTACCACCGGCGCTCAAGACACTCTCCGGGGAAAATACCAAACCATGTCGCACCTGATGAGCCTCTTGGGCATCACGCTGATCCTTGCCATTGCCGTGGCGCTTTCATCAGACCGCAAGGCGATCCGCCTGCGGGTGGTCGGGGCGGCCTTTGCACTGCAAGCCGGGTTTGCCGCGTTGGTGCTCTATGTGCCCGCCGGAAACCGCATGCTCCAAGGGATTGCAGCCGGGGTTTCGGCGCTGCTCAGCTATGCCGGCAAGGGCACCGAGTTTCTGTTCGGCAAGCTTGCCACAGATGATCTGGGCCAGAATTTCGCGATTCAGGCGCTGCCGGTGATCATCTTCTTCGCGGCGCTGATTTCGGTGCTGTACTATGTGGGGATCATGCAGCTGGTGATCCGCTGGATCGGCGGAGGACTGGAAAAGCTGACCGGGGTAAGCAAGGTCGAAAGTCTCTCTGCCGCCTCCAACATCTTTGTTGGCCAATCCGAAAGCCCGCTGGTGATCCGGCCGTATCTGGCTGCGCTGACTCTCAGCCAGCTGTTCTGCCTGATGACTGTCGGCATGGCCGGGGTCGCGGGGACGATTCTGGCGGCCTATGCCTCCATGGGCATCCGGATCGACTATCTGGTTGCCGCCGCGTTCATGTCGGCGCCGGGCGGGATCCTGATGGCCAAGATCATCATGCCCGATCCCAAGGGCGAAGTCATCGTCGAGCCCGAAGAGATCAAGATCCCGGACGAGGAAGAACGCCCCGCCAATGTGATCATGGCCGCTGCCCAAGGCGCCCAGACCGGCGTAAAACTGGCCGTGATGGTTGGCGCGATGGTGCTCGCTTTCGTGGCGCTGGTTGCGCTTGCCAACGGTATTCTGGGCGGGATCGGCGGCTGGTTCGGCTATCCCGAGCTGTCGTTCCAGACGGTCCTGGGCTATGCCTTTGCCCCCATTTTCCTGCTGCTGGGCGCACCCGATTGGGCCGAAGCGATGCAAGCCGGGAGCTTTTTCGGCACCAAAGTGGTGCTTAACGAATTCGTCGCCTTTATCGACCTGGGCGCGGCCCAAGGGCTTTCGGCGAAGACCATCGGGATCGTCACTTTCGCGCTGTGCGGGTTCGCCAATTTCAGCTCGATCGCGATCCAGATGGCGGTCACCGGCGGCCTCGCCCCCAACCAGCGACCGATGATCGCCAAGCTGGGGATGAAAGCGCTGGTCGCAGGCAGCCTTTCCAACCTGATGAGCGCAGCTTTGGCCGGGTTGTTCTTGAGCCTCTGATCCGCAGAAACCTGCGCCCAATCTCTCCAATCCGGAGCAAAACCGGGTAGTTGTCCGGATAGGCTTACCCGCCCGCCACAGGCCATGCGGCGGTCATGGCCCTATCCCTGCTGACGCTTGCCGCCGCCGCCGCCTTTACGTTGTGCAGCGATGCCCCCCGCACCACCTGCGTAGTCGATGGCGATACATTCTGGCTGAATGGCGAGAAGGTTCGGCTGGCCGATATCAACGCGCCCGAAACCCACAGCGCCGGCTGTGCGGCTGAGCGCGAACTGGGCCACCGGGCTACCCGGCGTTTGCTCGTCCTGCTCAATTCCGGCCCATTCAACCTCGAGATCGATGGCCGCCCGACCGATCGCTATGGCCGCGCGCTGCGGGTGGCCAAGCGCGGTGGGCGTTCGCTCGGCCAGCAGCTGGTCAGCGAAGGACTGGCCGAACCATGGCGCGGACGGCGTAGCGATTGGTGCGCGATGCTTGCCGCCCGTTAGCCCAGCCCCTAGGCAAGCGGCATGGTCTTGCCCCGCCGCTCACCGCGTTACGGACGCGTCTTGCCGACCCACAAGTGGCAGGGTCAATCGCGCTGGCAGCGGCTGTGGGCGGCACTGAAGTGGTGGCTGGGCGCGGCAATGCTGATCGCCGCGATGGGGCTGATCGCGCAGTACTGGCCGGGACGGGTCGCACCGGCCACCATGCCCACCGGTCCAGCCGAAGTCATCGCAGGCCCATTCGTGCGCTGCGGCAAAGGCCGCGCGGCGGGCTGCGTGCCCGATGGCGATACCTTGATCATCGGCACGCGGAAAATCCGGATCATCGGGATCGATGCTCCTGAACTGCATCCATCGCGCTGCCCGGCCGAAGCTGAAAAGGGCGAGGCTGCTGCGCAATCGCTGCTGGCGCTGGTTAATCAAGGCCCGTTTATCTTGGCGGGCCCCACCCCGGTGGTCCGCGACGAATATGGCCGCGAGCTGCGCCACCTGCTTCGCGCGCGGCCCGATGGGTCGGTCCAGTCGATCGCCGATGATCTGGTCACAACGGGAACCGTGCGTCCATACTTGCATGGCAGCCGCGATCCGTGGTGTTAGTGTTTCAACCTTGAAGGAGCGAGCGATGCTAATGATTGAAGGCTGGATTAAGCTTGGGGCAGGTGAATTCGAAAAGGTCCGCGAACAGGGGATCGCGATGGTCGCCGCGACCAATCAGGAACAGGGCTGCCTGCACTATGCTTTCGCCCAGGACATCGCCGATCCCGACCTGATCCGCATCTCCGAACGCTGGGAAAGCCAGGAAGCGCTCGCCGCCCATGGCGCCAGCGCCCACATGGCCGCCTTCAATAAGGCCATGGGCAGCGTTGTCCGTGAAGGCGCTGACCTGTGGCTCTATACCGGCGAACAGGTCCGCAAACTGATGTAGTTCAAATCCCGGCGTACCACGCGTAGTCGCCGTAATCTTCCCAATAGCCGCCCTTACCGCCGTGCAAACCGGCAAGGGTAGAGCGCAGTTCGATCCGCGTGACGTACTTGGCATGCTTGTAACCCAGCTGCCGCTCAACCCTGAGCCGCAGCGGCGCACCGTGCGCCTCGATGAGCGGCGCATCGTTCATCCGCCAAGCCAGGATCGTCTGGGCATGAAACGCGTCGATCAGGTCGATCGATTCGTAATAGGCCTTTCCGCCGCCCAGCGTATCGGCGCAGTGGAACACGACGTAACGCGCATCGGACAGCAGACCCGCCTTGGCCAGAATCGGCCCCAGTTGCGGACCCTGCCACTTGCCGATTGCGCTCCATCCCTCGACACAATCGTGCCGGGTTATCTGGGTCCGCTGCGGCATCGATTTGAGCGTATCAAGCGGCAGATCGAGCGCTTGGCGAACCAACCCATCGACCCGCAGCGTGAACGCGGAAAATCCGTTGGCCAATGCCTGGCGATAGGCGCCATCGGCCACGCTGGTGCTGCCGTTGGCACGAAACACGGGGGACATATCTGCTTCGCTGAATTCGCGGGCCAGCGCGTCGCCCATCAGCAGGCGCTGGGCCCGCATGGTCAGGTCTTCAGCCCCGATCAGCTTGTCGCGAAAACTGGCCGTCTGGTTCAGTCGGTCGCACCCGCCAAGCAACAGTCCGCCAACACCGGCCGCGCCCGCGCCGATCAGTTTGCGCCGTGAAACAATCATGCTTGCTCCTCCCGATCGCGCGGCAAGCGGTACCAGCCGGTAATCATCGAACGTACCTCATTGAATGGCCCAGCCAGCACCACCATCGCAATATGGATGAGGAAGAATCCGGTCAGACCGAAGGCGAAGATAAAATGCAGCGAGCGGGCCGATTGCCGCCCGCCAAACAGGTCGACCAGCCAGGGCCATGCCGCGTTCATCCCCGGCGACATGGTCAGACCGGTCAGAATGATGCCGGGCAGCATCACCAGCAGCACGCTACCATAGGCCAGTTTTTGCAACACATTGTATTGCAGCGCTGCGGCTCCGGTGGGAAAGCGCAGGCGGGCGTGTTCCTTGATATCATGCCACAAATGGGCCGGGCTTAACTCAGCCAGCCGCGGCACGATATTGCGGCGCAGATGCCCGGCAATCAGCGACCAAATCAGGTAAAAGGCCAAGGCGCCGACCAGCAGCCAGCCAAAGGACAAGTGCCACAGCCGTGCGTCAGCCAGACTGTAGTGCGATGGAATTGTGATCCAGCCGGGGAATCGGCCCAGGACCAACCAGGCATCGCCGCGATCAAAGCCTTCTTGCCCCCAATAAAGCCGCGAGTGAGCGTTGAAGATCATCAACCCGCTCATCAGCATCACGGTCAGCACGATCACATTGAACCAGTGCCAGAGCCGGGTCACTAGCCGGTGCCGCTTGACCAGGTCGCCGCCCTTGATCGGTTCGTCCTGCACGCAGTCCACCATCGCCCCACCTCCGTCAGCAACTAACCACATCGGTGGACGGTTGCTTATCTGGCTATTCGGTACTTTATCTCTGCCCGGTTACAAATGCAGGACAAAAATAATTCGCCTCGGGGATTGCTGCATGCCACCAACTGATTGCTTCATGATCCAGCAGGTATATGGCGCGAGTCAGCCAGATCGTCCGAGCCCGTTGCAGATGATCAAGGCAAATGGGGAAAAGAATGATTGACCAGTTTGCCCTGAACGAAGACCAACTTGCCATTCAGGATATGGCGCGCAAGTTCACTGCCGACCGGATCACACCCTACGCGGCTGAATGGGACGAAAAGTCGCATTATCCCGTCGATGTCTGGAAGGCCGCCGGCGAGCTTGGCTTTGGCGCGATTTATGTGTCCGAAGAATCGGGCGGGATCGGCCTTGGGCGGCTCGATGCAGCGCTGATCATGGAGGCGATGGCCTATGGCTGCCCGGCGACCAGCGCTTATATTTCGATCCACAACATGGCCGCCTGGATGATCGACACTTTTGCTTCGGACGAGGTCAAGGCGCGGTTTCTGCCCGATCTGGTCAGCATGGAAAAAATCGCCAGCTATTGCCTGACCGAACCGGGTTCTGGCTCTGACGCAGCGGCGCTCAAGACCACTGCGCGGCTGGACGGCGATCACTATGTGCTGAACGGGACCAAGCAGTTCATTTCAGGCGCAGGCTACAACGACATCTATGTCTGCATGGTCCGGACTAACGACAACGGCGCAAAAGGCATTTCCTGCCTGGTGGTCGAAAAGGACACCCCCGGGCTGTCGTTCGGCGCACCGGAAAAGAAGCTCGGCTGGAATGCCAGCCCGACGGCGCAAGTTATCTTCGAAGACTGCCGCGTTCCGGTCGCCAACCGGGTCGGCGCAGAGGGTGACGGGTTCCGCTTTGCCATGGCTGGGCTTGATGGCGGACGGCTCAATATCGGGGCTTGCTCGCTCGGCGGGGCGCAGCGCTGTCTCGACGAATCGATCAAATATACCAAGGAACGCCAGCAGTTCGGCCAGCCGATTGCCGATTTCCAGAACACCCAGTTCATGCTGGCCGACATGGCGACCGATCTGGAAGCAGCCCGCGCGCTGCTCTACCTCGCCGCCTGCAAAGTCAGCGCAAACGCGCCCGACAAGAGCCGTTTTTCGGCGATGGCCAAGCGGCTGGCGACTGATAGCGGCAGCAAGATCGTCAACGATGCGCTGCAACTATTCGGCGGCTATGGCTATCTGCGCGACTACCCGATCGAACGGTTCTGGCGCGATTTGCGGGTCCATTCGATCCTTGAAGGGACCAATCAGGTAATGCGGATGATCGTCGGCCGGGATCTGCTGCGGCAATGACCGGGCTGCGATTGGGCATGATCACGCTGGTGGTGCCCGACTATGACGAGGCGATCGCCTTTTTTGTCGGCAAACTGGGTTTCGCGCTGGCCGCCGACCGGCCCGAAAGCGATACCAAGCGCTGGGTTGAGGTCGAGGCCGGATCGGGCCTGCGTCTGCTGCTGGCCAAGGCCGCGAACGACAGTCAAGCCGCTGCGATTGGCAGGCAGGCAGGCGGGCGGGTCGGATTTTTCCTCTACACCGATGATTTCGAAGCGAGCTATCAGGCGATGACAGCCAAAGGCGTGGCCTTTGCGGAGGAACCGCGCCATGAGGCCTATGGCTCTGTCGCCGTGTTTGAGGATCTGGTCGGCAACCGCTGGGATCTGATCGAGCTTGCTGGAACGACGCAATGACTGAAGACATGATCATCCGCCGCGAAGGCTCTGCCGCCTTCCTCTCGCTCAACCGCCCGCAGGCGATCCACGCGCTGACCCAAGGCATGGACCACGCCATGACCGAGGCTCTGCTCGGCTGGAAGGACGATCCAGCGGTGGCCTGTGTGATCGTCGACCATGCCGAAGGGCGCGGCTTTTGTGCTGGCGGCGATATCGCCTTCCTGCGCAATTCGGCGTTGAACGATGACGGCGTTTCCGGGCGCAAGTTCTTCTATGAAGAATACCAGCTCAACCATCTGCTGATGACCTATCCCAAGCCGGTTGTGGCCTTCATGGACGGGATCACCATGGGCGGCGGCGTCGGGATCAGCCAACCGGCGAAGTTCCGGGTTGCGACCGAAAACACCCGTTTCGCCATGCCTGAAACCGGCATCGGGCTGTTTCCTGACGTGGGCGGCGGCTGGCACCTGTCGCGGCTCAAGGGCCGGATCGGCCCGTTTCTGGCGCTGACCGGGGCGCGGCTCGATGGGGCCGAATGCCTGTGGGCGGGCCTTGCCACGCACTATCTGCCCAGCACTGCGCTGGCCGAGGCCAAGGCGCGGATTGCAGGGGGCGAGGAGCCGGGATCGGTCTTGGCCGCACTCTCGGTCACTCCGCCCGATGCGCGGATCGCGGCCAACGCTGCGCTGATTGCAAAGCATTTCGCCTCGGACCGATACGAAGACATTCTCGCCAGTCTGTCGGAGGACGATGGCGAATGGGCCGCGAAGGAACTCGCCACACTAAGGGCCAAGTCACCCCAGACCTGCAAGGTCGCACTGCGGCAGTTGCACGACAGTCTGGCCTGCGTTGATTTCGCCGCCAACATGGTGATGGAGTACCGCATCGCATCACGCGTGCTAACCCGCCCGGATTTTGCCGAAGGTGTCCGCGCGGTGATCGTGGACAAGACCATGGACCCCAAATGGGATCCGGCCACGCCTGAAGGCGTAACCGACGAACTGATCGACAGCATCTTTGCCCCGCTACCTGCGGATGAAGAATGGAAACCGTTGCCATAAGCCTCGTCACCCTGAACTTGTTTCAGGGTCCATCGTGCCGCAAGGCCAGTGCATACGAGTTAAGCCGATGGATTCGGTTTGGTCACGCAAGGCTCTAGGGCCAGACGAGAAATGGACCCTGAAACAAGTTCAGGGTGACGAACTTTGGAGTTGGTTTGAATGTCTGCTTACGAACATATCCTCACCGAAACGCACGGTGCCGTCACCTTGATCACGCTCAACCGCCCGGCATCGCTTAACGCGCTTAATGCGGCGGTGCTGGAGGAACTGATCACCGCTTTCGCCGCCTATGAAGCTGATCCCGGCCAGCGCTGTGCGGTGCTAACCGGGGCGGGCGAGAAGGCCTTTGCCGCCGGCGCTGACATCAAGGAAATGGCCGAAAAGCCGGCCGCCGCGTTCTATTCCGAGGACTTTTTCAGCCGCTGGACCAGCCATCTGGTCAAGACCACTCGCAAGCCGTGGATCGCGGCGGTCAACGGTTTTGCGCTGGGCGGCGGATGCGAACTCGCCATGATGGCCGACTTCATCATTGCGAGTGAAAACGCCCGGTTCGGCCAGCCCGAAATCAAGCTCGGCGTCGCCCCCGGAATGGGCGGCAGCCAGCGCCTGACCCGCGCAGTGGGCAAAGCCAAAGCGATGGAAATGTGCCTGACCGGCCGGATGATGGGCGCCGAAGAGGCTGAGCGTTCAGGACTTGTGGCGCGCGTGGTCCCGCTCGCGTCGCTGGTCGAAGAGGCCCTCAAAACCGCCGCCGAGATCGCCGCGATGCCGCCGCTGGCCGCGATTGCCAACAAGGAAATGGTGGGCGCCGCCTTTGAAACCGGGCTGGATCAAGGCATCCTGATCGAACGCCGGATCTTTCAGGTCCTGACCGCGACCGAGGACAAAGCCGAAGGCATGGCCGCGTTTATCGAGAAGCGAGCTGGGGTTTGGAAGGGGAAATAATAGCGATGCGCCGACCGCTTGTCTCCCTCAGGACTTGGTTCATAGCCATTGCCCTGGTCGGAGCGCATTTTCTTTCATGGGGTTGGGTCGCCTGGCGAGACATCCAATACGATGACGGAAATGTGCTTTGGTGGCTGGTTGCTTTCCTTGTCTTTCCCGCGTGCGCACTAATTGCTCTCGTTCTCAGCTTCCTTCGAGGCCGACTGGATTGGCGCAACAAATTTGGAGAGTAGCATGAAAATCGCCTTCATCGGCCTCGGCAATATGGGCGGCGGAATGGCTGCCAATCTGGTAAAGGCGGGGCATGATGTGCACGCTTTTGATCTCTCTCCAGAGGCCCTAGCCCGCGCGGCTGAGAACGGCTGCGCTACCTACACTTCGGTGCGCGAGGCCGTTCAAGGCGCGGAAGCTGTCGTCTCGATGCTGCCCAATGGCGCGATCGTGGACAGCGTCTATGCCGCCGACGTGATCGGCCATGCCCCCACAACCGCGCTGCTGCTTGATTGCTCAACCATCGACGTCGATACGGCCCGCAAGGTCGCCAATGCTGCCAGTGCTGCCGGTTACGCGATGGTCGATGCGCCCGTTTCGGGCGGGATCGCGGCGGCCAACGGGGGCACGCTGACCTTCATGGTCGGCGGTTCTGACGAGGCCTTCGCGCGCGCTGAACCGATCCTCTCCGCAATGGGCAAAGCGGTGATCCACGCCGGGGCCAGCGGTGCGGGCCAAGCCGCCAAGATCTGCAACAACATGATCCTGGGCGCCACGATGATCGCTACCTGCGAAGCTTTTGCGCTCGCCCAAAAGCTCGGGCTGAACTTGCAGACCTTCTACGACATTTCCAGCAAGGCATCCGGCCAATCGTGGTCGATGACCAGCTATTGCCCGTTCCCCGGTGTCGGCCCGGCCAGCCCGGCGGACAATGGCTATCAAGGCGGGTTCGCCGCCGCGCTGATGCTGAAAGACCTTAAGCTGGCACTGGAAGCTGCCCACGGCGTCGGGGCCAATGTGCCGATGGGGACACGCGCGCAGCAGCTCTATGAAGAGTTCACCGCAGCGGGTAACGGCGGCATGGACTTCTCGGGCATCATCAAGACGCTCTGAGCCAGGCCTGAAAGGCACGATGAGCCGCCACCATTCCATGATGCCGTTTCTGGCCGTATTGGCCGGGATCGCCAGTTTTTCCGTGATGGACGGGCTGATGAAAGGCGCCAGTCTGGAAGTGGGCGCCTATAACGCGATGCTCTGGCGATCGCTGCTGAGCGCGGTGGTGATGCTCCCGATCTGGATGCTGAGCGGCGGGATCTGGCCGCGCGGGGCGCTGTTGCGGCTCCACGCCATTCGTGGGCTGAACAGCGCGGCGATGGCGACCAGCTTTTTCTGGGGGCTGAAGTATCTTCCACTCGCCGAGGGCATGGCGATATCGTTCATCGCGCCGCTGATCGCGCTTTATCTGGCGGCAGTGCTGCTGGGCGAGAAGATCAGCGGCAAGGCAATTTTCGCCTCGCTGCTGGGGTTGGCCGGCGTGGTGGTGATCGTCAGCGCACGGCTGGGGCAAGGCGGTTACAGCACCGACGCCGCCTGGGGGATCGCCGCGATTCTGGCATCGGCGGTGCTCTATGCCTGGAACCTGATCCTGCAGCGCCAGCAAGCGCAATTGGCCGATCCCAAAGAAGTCGCAACCTTTCAGGCCGTTTTCACCAGCCTGTTCCTTGGCCTGCTCGCCCCGTGGCTGGCGGAGTTCCCGGTGCTGTCAGCCTGGACCAATATCGCCGGGTCAGCGGTGCTGGCGACAGTATCGCTGATGCTGATTTCGTGGGGCTATGCCCGCGAGGAAACGCAGGTGCTGCTGCCACTGGAATACACCGCGTTCATCTGGGCCGCGCTGATCGGCTGGTTCATGTTTGATGAGGGGCTGAGCCTGCCAACCGTGGCCGGAGCCGTGCTGATCGTGATCGGTTGCTGGATTGCTTCGCGCAAGCACATCGAGGCGACCGCGCTCTAGCCGGTGACTTCGGAGAGGCCGATCCCGAACAGTTCGTCGTGGTGGGCGCAGACAGCTTCGCCATGGACCATGACCGAGACATGGCGTGCGAGCGCAAACAGCTTTTGGAATCGCTCGGTCTTGTGGGCTTCAAGCCGTTCAAGCGCAGACCAACCATCCGCGGATAGCGCAATCTTGCAGGCTTCGACCTGCGCGTGCCGCTCGGCCCGCAGCTGGTCGATCAGTGGGGTGATGTTTTCATGAAGCCCAGGGGTCGCTGTGCGGGGATGCTCAGGCAGGCCCAGGAACTCTGCAGAGCGGGCGTCGGCAGGCAGCAGCAGAGTGTTCCATGGCGAGCTCGGCAGGAAATCTGTGCTGATCAAGAGTTCGGCGTTCAAACCCTCCCACACTGACCACGGGATGATCGCCCACGGTATCACCGAGACGCCAGGAATATGCGCATTGACGCGCTCGACAATCGCATTCATCTGCGCGGTTGCGGCATCTTCGAGTGCGCGGGCACTCTCAGGCGTAAGCACAGGCACGACGCTTTCAGTTGGAAGCGGTTCGGTCACTACGCGTCTGCCAAAAGTCCGTTGCAACATCTCAGGTCTCCTCCCCTGTGGCAGCAGACATAATGGCAGATACAGATTGCTTGTCGGTAAAGGTCCGCATCGGACCCGATAAGGATCGTAATTCGGCGGACCACCCTTGACGAACAGCGGATTCCCGCGCATCGGCAGCGCCGACAACCGGCCCTGCTGCCGCTGCAAAGCGCAGTCCCCCTGGGCCTCCAAATCAGGAGATCACGCGGCATGACTCAGGTCGGACAGGACACGCTCGGAACCCGCTCCACGCTCAATGTGGGGGGCAAGGATTTCGCCTATTATTCGCTGGCCAAGGCCGCGGCGAAATTTGGCGATATCTCGCGCCTGCCGTTCAGCATGAAGGTCCTGCTGGAAAACCTGCTGCGCTTCGAAGATGGCGGCTTCACCGTTTCGACCAGCGATGTGCAGGCGATTATCGATTGGCAAAAGAACCCGGCCGAAAGCTCGAATGAAATCCAGTACCGCCCGGCCCGCGTGCTGTTGCAGGATTTCACCGGAGTGCCCTGCGTGGTTGACCTTGCCGCGATGCGCGATGCTATTGCCACGCTGGGCGGGGATACCAGCAAGATCAACCCGCTGGTCCCGGTCAACCTGGTGATCGACCACTCAGTGATGGTCGATGAATTTGGTCATCCCAAGGCTTTCGAAGAAAACGTCGAGATCGAATATCAGCGCAATATGGAGCGCTATGACTTCCTCAAATGGGGCTCCAAGTCGCTCAACAATTTCTACGCTGTCCCCCCCGGCACCGGGATCTGTCATCAGGTCAATTTGGAAAATATCGCCCAAACGGTCTGGACCAGCACCGACCAGAACGGCGTCACCGTCGCCTATCCCGATACTTGCGTCGGGACCGACAGCCACACCACCATGATCAACGGTCTGGGCGTGCTCGGCTGGGGCGTTGGCGGGATTGAAGCTGAGGCGGCGATGCTCGGCCAGCCGGTTTCGATGCTGATCCCCGAAGTGGTCGGGTTCAGGTTTACGGGCACCCTGAATGAAGGCGTCACCGCCACCGATCTGGTGCTGACCGCAACCCAGATGCTGCGGGCCCACGGCGTAGTCGGGCGGTTTGTCGAATACTATGGCCCCGGCCTTGCCGGCCTGACCTTGGCTGACCGTGCGACGCTGGCCAACATGGCGCCCGAATACGGCGCGACTTGCGGCTTCTTCGGGATCGACGACAAGACGCTCGATTATCTGCGTCTGACCGGCCGCGAAGAAAGCCAGATCGCGTTGGTGGAGGCCTATGCCAAGGCCCAAGGCTTCTGGATCGATCCGGCGGTCGAGCCAATCTTCACCTCGACGCTCGAACTTGACCTCGGCACCGTGGTGCCTTCGCTGGCCGGGCCAAAGCGCCCGCAAGACCGGGTTTCGCTGCCCGATGTCGATGACGTGTTCAACCGCGATATGACCGAAACCTATAAGAAGGCCCAGACCCGCGTTCCGGTTGAGGGCAAGAACTTCACCGTCGGCGATGGCGATGTGGTGATCGCCGCGATCACCAGCTGCACTAACACCAGCAACCCCGGCGTGCTGGTCGCGGCCGGCCTCGTCGCCAAGAAGGCCGACGAGCTGGGCCTGAAGCCCAAGCCATGGGTCAAGACCAGCCTCGCCCCCGGATCGCAGGTCGTCACCGACTATCTGGTCAAGGCCGGGCTGCAGCAGCATCTCGACAATATCGGCTTCAACCTGGTCGGCTATGGCTGCACCACTTGCATCGGTAACTCAGGCCCCTTGGCCGAACCGATCAGCAAGGCGATCCACGAGCACGGCCTGGTCGCGGCTGCGGTCATCTCAGGCAACCGCAACTTTGAAGGCCGCGTTTCGCCGGATGTGCGCGCCAACTTCCTCGCCAGCCCGCCGCTGGTGGTGGCCTATGCGCTGAAGGGCACCGTGATCGAAGATTTCGTCAGCACCCCGATTGGGCAGGGCAGCAACGGTCAGGACGTTTACCTGAAAGACATCTGGCCCAGCAACGCTGAGGTCTATGCCACCATGACCGCCTGTGTTGACCGGGCGATGTTCCAGGCCCGCTATGCCGACGTCTATAAGGGCGACAAGCACTGGCAGGCGATCAACGTCACCGGCAGCGAAACCTATCAGTGGCGCGCTGGCAGCACCTACGTCGCCAACCCGCCGTACTTCGAAGGCATGTCCATGACTCCGGCTCCGGTGCAGGACATCGTCGATGCCAAGCCGCTGCTGGTGCTGGGCGATTCGATCACCACCGATCACATCAGCCCGGCCGGTAACATCAAGGCCGATAGCCCGGCGGGCGAATGGCTGATGCAGCATCAGGTCGCCAAGGCCGATTTCAACTCCTACGGCGCGCGCCGCGGCCATCACGAAGTGATGATGCGCGGCACCTTTGCCAACATCCGGATCAAGAACGAAATGGTCCCTGGCATCGAAGGCGGGATGAGCCGCTACAACGGCGAGGTTATGCCGGTGTTTGACGCCGCGATGAAGTACAAGGCCGATGGGACCCCGCTGGTGGTGGTCGCAGGCAAGGAATATGGCACCGGTTCCAGCCGTGACTGGGCAGCCAAGGGCACCAACCTGCTCGGCGTGCGGGCAGTTATCGTCGAAAGCTTTGAACGCATCCACCGTTCGAACCTGGTCGGGATGGGCGTGCTGCCGCTCCAGTTCAAGGATGGCGACAGCCGTACTTCGCTGAGCCTCGATGGCGATTGCACCTACACGATCACCGGCGTGGCCGAAATGAAGCCGCGTCAGGATGTCGAAGTTGCGGTGACACGCGCTGACGGCAGCCAGTTCGTGTTCACCGCGCTGTGCCGGATCGATACCGCCAACGAGGTCGAGTACTTCATGAACGGCGGAATCCTGCAGTATGTGCTAAGGAAGCTGGCGGCTTAACCGCGCATCCAAAATCAGCGGGCGGGCGTTAGATCGTCCGCCCGCAAGCTTTGCTCCACAGATCGGTGCCTCAAACCCGCTCCGCGCGGCTGCGTCGGCTCGCGTGCTGCGCGCAACGGAAAAGGGCGGCCCTCGCGGACCGCCCTACCCCCTAGGCTAATCGGGTAGATCGCCTGGTAAATCAGTCTGCCTTCTTGGCCAGCCGCTTGCGGCCGAGCACGCTCGCGGCCGCAGCACCGAACAGCAGCAGCATTGGCGGGGCCGGGACATCGTGGCCGCCGCTGGTGCTGCTCGAAGTGGTATGCCCACCCGACGTATGGCCGCCGCTCGAGCTGGTTGAGCCCGACGAAGAGGTCGAGGTCGACGAGCTGGTCGACGATGACGAGCTGGTCGACGACGAGGTGCTGGACGAGGTCGAGCTCGACGAGGTGACATTGCCCGAGGTCGATGACGAAGTGGACGAATAGTTGCCCGACGAGGTCGACACGTTGCCCGAAGTGGTGGTGCTGGTCACACCGCCGGTCGAGGTCGAAACGCCACCGGTTGAAGTGGAGACACCGCCGGTCGAGGTCGAAACGCCGCCCGTGGAAGTGGTCGAGCTCGAGGACACCCCGCCGGTCGAGGTCGAAACGCCGCCGGTGGTGGTCGAACTGCCGCCCGACGAGGTCGAGGTCGAACCGCCCGAGCTGGACGAAGAGCTGGCGATGCCGCCGGTGGTGGTGCTGGTGACGACAACGCTGCCGCCGCCGCTGCTCGAACCGCCGAAGAAGCCGCCAAAGAAGCCGCCGCCAAAGCCACCGCCGCCGCTACCGCCAACGATCACGGTCTGGCCGCCGCTGCCGCCTTCGGGCATCGGCTGCTGGGGAAGCATCGGAATCATCGGCACCGCGGCCACGGCCATCTGCGGAGCGGGCGCGGCGCAGCTGTAAGAGCGGGTGACGACGCGGCGGATTTTGCGCTGCCCCGCCGGACCAGCCTTGGCAATACGGCGCACGGCCGGCTTACGCTTGATCTTGGTGGTCTGCGCGGTGCGCTTCGCGTGCTTTACATACTGGGTCTGCGCAGCAGGAGCTTCGGCAGTGTGAACGGCGCCTCCACCAATTACTGCACCGCCAGCGGTAAACGCCGCAAGCTTCACAAGGGCCATCCGAACCGACATACGCTCTGCTCTCTTTTTGCCTCGAGGGGCGAGTTGCAATACGACCGGTCGTCGTCTGCAGGCCCCTGTCAATCCAAAAGGACAGAGCCGCGTTAATGCGACAATCCCATTAACCGTGATTCAGGGGTCCCGATCCGGGAAATATGCAGATTGTGTGTCGGGCCGGGCCGGACTGTCCCATTCTGGAACTTAACCGCTGGAAATCCCGAACCTTTGGTTACCGGATCCGCCTAGTCCGCGGCCGCATCATCCGAATCGAACAGGCCGGTCTGGCTGCCGCTGGGCGGGGTGATTCCCAGGTGTTGCCAGCCGCGATCATTGAGGCAGCGGCCCCGCGCAGTGCGGGCAATCAGGCCCAGCTGGATCAGGAACGGCTCGATCACATCCTCGATCGTATCGCGCGGCTCGGACAGGCCCGCGGCGAGCGTTTCAACGCCAACCGGCCCGCCTTTGTAGATATCGGCGATCATCCAAAGGTACCGCCGGTCCATCGCATCGAGCCCCAGCGCGTCCACTTCCAGCCGGGTCAGCGAAGCATCGGCGATATCGCGCGTTACTGTGCCATCGCCCGCAACATGGGCAAAATCGCGGACTCGCCGCAGCAACCGTCCGGCGACCCGCGGCGTGCCGCGCGCGCGCCGCGCAATCTCGCGCGCGCCGCCCTGATCGATCCCGATCCCGAGCAGCCCGGCGCCGCGGGTCACGACCCGCCCCAGCTCTTCCTCGGTATAAAACGCCAGCCGCACCGGAATGCCGAACCGGTCGCGCAGCGGCGTGGTGAGCAGCCCGGCGCGGGTGGTCGCGCCGACCAGCGTGAACGGCGGCAGATCAATCCGCACCGAGCGCGCCGATGGCCCCTCACCAATGATCAGATCAAGCGCGCGGTCCTCCATCGCCGGATAGAGCACCTCCTCGACCTGCGGACTGAGCCGGTGAATCTCGTCAATGAACAGGACATCGCCCTCTTCCAGATTGGTCAGCAGCGCGGCCAGATCGCCGGCCTTGGCAATCACCGGGCCGGACGTTGCCCGGAACCCAACCCCCAGTTCACGCGCGACAATCTGCGCCAGCGTAGTCTTGCCCAGCCCCGGCGGGCCAAAGAACAACACATGATCCATCGCCTCGCCGCGCGACTTGGCGCTCTCGATGAACACCCGCAGGTTGTCCTTGGCCGCCGCCTGACCGACGAATTCGGCGAGCGTCTTGGGCCGGAGCGCCGCGTCAGCGTCGTCGGGCAGGCGCTGGGGGGAGAGGTGGGGGTTATCGGTCACGACGACCAATCCGAATTATTGGGGAACCAAATACCGCGCTTGAGGAAATTACCCATGTTGCGGCGCACGTGATTGGCTTCAAGCTGATCGATACTCTCAACGATCGTGATCCGCTCCGCGCTAAGCTGCCCGAAGTTGTCTTCGACAATCCGAAGGGCATCCTCTTGGTCGAAGGCAGTCACGCCCAATCCCAGCCCGAGCCCAATTGGAGGTTCATGGAAGTCTACCCAGAACACTTCCATCACCCCGCCGCCCGCTTCAACGCCACCCGCACCAGCGCGTTCAGCTCTGCCCCGTCGCCCAGCTCATCCAGCGCCCGCGCCACAGCTTCGGTCGCGACGTTGGGCTTGAACCCCAGGTTCTGCAACGCCGAGACCGCGTCGGAGCTGGCCGATCCCACCGGAGCCGCCGCCAGCGCAGCGCCCGCCACCGAGGGCAGCGCGCCGGCCTTGTCCTTCAATTCATTGACGATGCGGCTGGCCAGTTTTGGCCCTACCCCTTGCGCGCGCGCCACCATCGCGGCGTCCACCCCGGCGCAGGCGCGTTGCAACTCGTCCACGGTCAGCGCCGAGAGCACCGCCAGTGCCATCTTGCTGCCGACGCCCTGCACGCCAGTCAGCATGCGAAACCATTCGCGCTCTGCCCCGCTGGCAAAGCCGATCAGCCGCATATCGTTTTCGGAAACCTGCATATCGGTGTGAACCGAAACCCGGTCCCCCCGAATGCCCAGCGCATCGAGCGTGCGGGCCGAGCACTGGACCAGATAGCCGACCCCGCCCACGTCGATCACCGCCCAGTCAGGGCCGAAATCGTCGAGTGTTCCGGTCAGCTTGGCGATCATGGTTTGTTCTATGGCACGCGCGGCGCCCGGGGAAAAGGCGAAAACCGCAGTGTGCCGGATGGGGCTTCGACAGGCTCAGCCTGAGCGGGGATTGGGTTTTAAGAAAACTTCCGCTCACCCTGAGCCTGTCGAAGGGTCAGGCTGACCCTGTCGAAGCCCCTGACGCTAGAACCTGATCGGCATATCCGCACCGAGCTTGCAGGCAAACGCCGCCGCGCCGACTTGCAGCAGCACTTCGGCATCGCCCACCTGGCCTGCAACGCGGACCAGATCGCCCATCGTCAGCGGGCCGTCCCGATCATAATAACGCGCTGCCTTGGTCAGCCGGCTCACTTGCCCAGTCGACAGGTGGCCGCGCAGGAATTCGGCCGCACAGCCGGCCTGATTTTCGTTGAGGCCATAGCGCATCAACGCGTCGGAAATCTGGTAACGGCTGGCGGTGCAGCCCGACAGGGTCAGGCCTGCCAGTGCGGCAAGGGTGAGCAGTTTGAATGGCGGCATGGGGGCGACTCCGTGAAAGTTGCCGCCCGGCTAGCTGCCCTGCGATGAACCTGCGCTTGCTGGCCCCATCAGGTGCGCGTGGGCAATCGCCACGGCCAAGGCATCGGCGGCGTCGGCCCCGGCCAGTTTGACCCCCGGCAGCAGCACGCCGAGCATCGCCTGAACCTGCGTCTTGTCCGCTCCGCCGGTGCCGACAATCGCCTTCTTGACCAGCCGCGCAGCATATTCCGCCACCGGCATTCCGGTGCGGGCGAGCGCCAGCAGGCAGACCCCGCGGGCCTGCCCAAGTTTGAGCGTGGACTGGGCGTTGGAGTTGACGAACACTTCTTCCACTGCGCCGCTTTCCGGGCGATATTCAGCGATTACCTCGGCAAGGCCGCTGTCGAGCGTGACCAGCCGCTGGGCCAGACTGGCCTTGGGATCGGTCTTGATCTGGCCGTTGGCAATGTGGCTGAGCCGGTTGCCGGATTGCGCAATTACCCCCCAGCCGGTGCAAGTGAGTGAGGGATCAAGGCCGATTATGATCAACCCAGCTTTTCCATCACTTCGTCGGAGATATCGTAGTTGCCCCAGACGGTCTGGACGTCATCGTCATCGTCGAGCACGTCGATCAGCTTGAGCAGGGTGGCCGCCGCCGCTTCGTCAACTTCAACCTTGAGGCCCGGCTTCCACGCCAGCTTGACGCCCACAGCCTCGCCCAGCACCTTTTCGAGCTCTTGCGCGACCGGGTGGAGGTTTTCGATCGCGACCCAGATCGCATGGCCGTCATCATCGCTTTCGACATCGTCGGCACCGGCTTCGATTGCGGCTTCGAGGACTGCGTCTTCATCGCCCGCCTTGATCGTGTATTCGATCAGACCGAGCCGGTCGAACCCGTGGCTGACCGCGCCCGATGCACCCAGATTCCCGCCATTTTTGGCAAAGGCGGTGCGGACATTTGTGGCGGTGCGGTTGCGGTTGTCGGTCAGCGCCTCGACAATCAGAGCGACCCCGCCCGGGCCGTAGCCTTCGTAGCGGATTTCTTCGTAGTTATCGCCTTCGCCCTTGCTGGCCTTGTCGATCGCGCGCTGGATATTGTCCTTGGGGACCGACTGCGCCTTGGCCGCGTTGACAGCGGCGCGCAGCCGCGGGTTAAAGTCCGGATCGGGCATGCCCATCTTGGCCGCGACGGTAATTTCGCGGGAAAGCTTGGAAAACAAGCCTGCGCGCTTCTTATCCTGCGCGCCCTTGCGGTGCATGATATTCTTGAATTTGGAATGGCCTGCCATGGATCACTTCACGGTCTGAAAGGACGGATGCTGCGCCCTAGCCAAGCCGCGCGATCAGAGCAACCTTTGCCACCAGCCGACATCGCGCCATGCACCCAGCTTCCAGCCGACTTCGCGGTAAATGCCGACCGGCTCGAACCCCATCGCCTCGTGCAGCGCGACCGAACCTTCGTTGGGTTGGGCTATCCCGGCAAAGGCCGCGTGAAAGCCGCGCTCGGCCAGGATCGGGAGCAGCTGGGCATATAGCGCCCGCCCGATCCCGCGGCGGCCGTAGGCCGGATCGACATAGATCGCCACATCGCACGAACTGGCATAGGCAGCGCGCGTGCGGTGCGCGCTGCCATAGGCGTAGCCCGCAATGGCACCGCCGACATCCGCCACCAACCAGGCGTGACTGGCGCTGTTGGCCGCTATTCGGCTGGCCATTTCCGCTTCATCCGGAACCTCGGTCTCAAAACTGACCCAGGTATCAAGCACGAACGGGGCATAGATCGCCAAGCAACCCTCCGCGTCACCGGCCACCCCGGGCCGGATCACGGCATCGCTCAAACGACGACCGCCGTGCCAGACGTGCTGACCATCAGCATCGAGCCATTGGCGCCGATCACTTCATAGTCGATATCGACCCCGATCACGGCGTTGCCGCCGAGCTTCTGCGCTTCGGCGTCCATTTCCGAGATGGCCTGACGGCGGGCATCGGCCAGCACCGTTTCGTAGGAGCCCGAGCGGCCACCAACGATATCGCGGATCCCGGCAAACAGATCGCGGAAGATGTTCGCGCCAACGATCACTTCGCCAGTGACAATGCCAAGGTAACGCTGAACCGGTTGGCCTTCGAGCACGGCAGTGGTGGTGGAGATCATGGTGGCGTCCTTTCCCGGTGAATGATGTTACCGAGATAGGATGCCGCCAGCCCGCGTCAACCCAGCCCCAGTGCCGCCTTGTATACGTCCAGAATCGCTTCCATTTCGGCGCGGTCATCGGCCGACATTTTGCGCAGGCGCACGATCTGGCGCATGATCTTGGCGTCGTAACCGACCGCCTTGGCCTCGCCGTAAACGTCCTTGATGTCGTCGGCGATGCCCTTTTTCTCTTCTTCGAGGCGTTCGACGCGCTCGATCAACAGGCGCAGGCGGTCGTCAGAGGCATTGGCCATGGGGGAAGCTCCGGTAAGAGGTGAATCGGTTGGCTGCGCGGTAGCGAGGGCGAGTGATTCAGGCAAAAGCAGAGCTGTGGAAAGTTCAGTTCCTCTCCATTTTTAGCGAATGCTACAAATGGGGCGGAACTTAGCTTGCGTTCCGCTTCAAACTCTCCGCCATCCGCTCAAGCTGCTCCGGCGTTGCCTCGCTTTGAAACCGGACCTTCCATTCGGCGCTGGGCATTCCGTGGATCAGCTCGCGCGCGGTTTCCTTGTCCAAATCGGCTCCGGCATCCCTGATCCAGTCCGCCAGGCAATTGCGGCAAAACCCGGACAGCCCCATCAGGTCGATGTTCTCTGCGTCCTGACGGTGACGCAAATGGCGGACAAGGCGGCGGAAAGCGTTGGCAGCAACGGCATCATCCAGACTTTCGAGCGGATCGTCCGCAGTCGCATTCGTATTTTCAGAGCAGCTCATGGGGATATCCTTGGGTTTTGCCGACGGCTTTGCCATAGGGAAGGCCAACAGAGGAAGAGGTATCCGTGGCAAAGATCGATCCGCGCGGCCGCAAGGTCAAAATCCTGGCAACGCTTGGCCCGGCCAGCCGCACGCCCGAGATGATCGAAAAGCTGATGCGCGCCGGGGCCGATGCGTTCCGAGTCAACATGAGCCACGGCGATCACGAGACCCACGCCGCGACGATTACCGCGATCCGCGAAGTTGAAAAGGCGTTGGGCCGCCCGGTCGCGGTGCTATGTGATCTTCAGGGCCCCAAGCTGCGGGTCGGCCAGTTCAAGGATGGCAAGGCGGTGATCCGCCATTCGGGCCACTTTACCTTTGACCGCGACCCCGCCCTCGGAGACGAGAACCGGGTTTGCCTGCCTCACCCCGAACTGTTCGGCGTGCTCAGAAAGGGTCAACGCCTGCTGATCGACGATGGCAAGCTGCGGCTGCGGGTGATTGAAGCTGGGGAGGACCGAATCTTGTGCTCGGCCGAGGTTGGCGGGGTGATTTCTGATCGCAAGGGCGTCAATGTCCCCGATGCCGTGGTGCCGATCCCGGCTTTGACCGAAAAGGACCGCCGCGATCTGACCTTTGCGCTTGATCAGGGCGCCGATTGGATCGCGCTGTCGTTCGTCCAGCGGCCCGAAGACGTGGCCGAGGCGCGCAAGCTGATGGGCACCTCGCAGACCGCGCTGATGGCCAAGATCGAAAAGCCGGCCGCGGTTGAGCGGCTGGAAGAGATCATCGAACTCGCCGATGGGATAATGGTCGCGCGCGGCGATCTGGGGGTTGAGCTCAATCCTGAGGAAGTTCCGCCGATCCAGAAGCGGATTGTCGCGATCACCCGCCGCAGCGGCAAGCCGGTGGTTGTGGCCACGCAAATGCTCGAATCGATGATCGAAAGCCCAGCGCCGACCCGCGCCGAAGTCTCCGACGTCGCCAATGCGGTCTATGACGGCGCCGATGCGGTTATGCTGTCCGCCGAAACCGCCAGCGGGGCCTGGCCGGTCGAGGCGGTCACAATCATGCACCGGATCGCCGAACAGGTCGAAAATGATCCGGGCTATTCGGAACGGATCCACTTTACGGTCGTGCGGCCCGAGGCGACCACCGCTTCGGCGCTGGCGCAGGCCAGCGCGGCGATTGCCGAAACCATGACGGTCGCCGGGATCATCATCTTCACCGGCTCTGGCAGCACCGCCCGGCGCGTGGCGCGCGAGCGCCCGCGGGTGCCGATGCTGGTGCTGACCCCGTCACAGCGGATCGCCCGGCGCCTGGCGCTGCTGTGGGGCACCCACGCGGTTACCACCAAGGACATCGGCAGCTTTGAAGAAATGATCGCCAAGGGCAAGCGAATGGCGCTGCGCCAGGGCTTTGGCACCGCCGGATCGAAGCTGATCGCGCTGGCAGGGGTCCCGTTCGGCACGCCCGGATCGACCAACCTGCTGCACGTGGTGACGCTCAGCGGGGACGAGCTGGCCAAGCAAGTAAACGACGCGCGGTGACAGTTGCCAACGGCAATACTTGCGTGGTGTTCGCCGGAACCCATAAGGGCCGTAGCGGCACCGTCGAAGACTGCCATATCAGCAAGACGGGCGCGGTTACGATCACTGTGCGCGAGCTTAGCGGTGATCGGTTCAAAACGCTCGCGCGGAACGTCAGGCTGGCCTAACCCCGAACAACGCTGACCCAACCCGGACATGGGTCGCGCCCAGCATTACGGCGGTTTCAAAATCGCCCGACATCCCCATGCTGCGCCCCGCAAGGCCATGATCGCGCGCCAGTTTGTCGAGCAGGGCAAAGAACGGCGCGGCCTCGATTCCCTCAGGCGGCACGCACATCAGGCCAATCACGGGTAGGCCTGCTGCGCTGGCAGCATCGAGCAGCGCGGGCAAATCGGCAATCGCGCAGCCGCCCTTCTGGTCCTCGGCGCCGATATTGACCTGCACAAAGCACGGCACGCGCCGCCCGGCCTTGTCCATCGCCTTGGCCAGTGCGCTGATCAGGCTGAGCCGGTCGAGCGAATGGATGCAGTCGAACAGCGCCACCGCCTCATCCGCCTTGTTCGATTGCAACTGACCAATCAGGTGCAATTCGATTTCCGGATGCGCCGCCCGCAGCGCCGGCCATTTGCCCATGGTTTCCTGCACCCGGTTTTCGCCAAACGCGCGCTGCCCTGCGGCGATCAGCGGCTCGATGGTGGCGGCGTCATGGGTTTTGCTGACCGCGATCAGGGTCACCTCGCCAGCTTTGCGTCCGGCGATCTTTTCGGCCTGCGCGATACGGGCGTGGACATCGGCGAGCAGGGTGGCTGGATCAGTCATGGCGCGCTGCTATAGCGACGCGATGCAAGCGCGCCAGCCCCTGCCAGCAATCTGGCTGATTTCCGATGCCCGCAATGACGCGGTGCTGGAAGACGCACTGTTACGCCTACCGCGCGGGAGCGGGTTCATTTTCCGCCACTACCACCTGCCCGAAGCAGAGCGCCGCGCGCGTTTCGCCGCGCTCTGCCGGATCGCCCGCAGCCGGGGGCATCTGGTCGCTTTGGCTGGAAGCCGGGCACAGGCGCGCCGCTGGGGGGCGGACAAGGCCTATGGAACAGGCGGGCAACTGGCCCCGGTCCATTCCTTGCGCGAACTGCGCCGCGCCGTCCGCGCCGAGGCGGTGCTGCTCTCCCCGGTGTTCACGACCCGCAGTCACCCCGGCGGCACGGTGCTGGGCCCGCTGCGCTGGCGGCTGATCGCGGCACACGCGAAAGTGCCGGTAATCGCGCTGGGCGGAATGAACCCGCGCCGCGCCCGCCGCCTTAAGCCCGCGCACTGGGCCGGGATCGACGCCTTTTTGCGGTGAGCCGAGTCCCGCTGATTCTCAAGGATTCTTGACGCGGAGTCACCGGCAGGCGCATAACGCCTATCCAGACCAGGGGAAGCACGATGGCATCACGTCCGGCAACAGCCAGCCACCGCGGCGCGCGCGTCGATTGGCGCGCGGCGATGAAGCGTGCTTTGCGCCGTAGCGCAGAGATTGGCGGCGCGATCCTGTTGCTATCAGGCATGGTCTTTCTAGCCATTGCGCTGATGACCTATAGCCAGACCGACCCGTCGACATCGACCGCGGCGGCGGGCCCGGCCAAGAACTGGATGGGCGGCGCCGGAGCATGGGTGGCAGACCAAGCGCTGTTCCTGTTCGGGTGGAGCTGCGTCCTGCTGCTGCCGATGCTGTATGTGATGGCGCGCGGGCTGTGGCGACTGGTCGAGGAGGAAGATCAGGAGCTCGACCACGCCGATCACGCCTGGTGGCGTCCGGTGGCGCTGCTACTGTTTGCGATCACGCTGATTTCAACAACACTGTCGCTGGTGATCACCCGGCCCAACGATTACCCGGCCGACTGGGGCGGCGCAGCCGGGCTGCTGGGCGAAGGCGCGGTGCGCTATCTTGCCGCGCTGCTGCCCACAGGGGGCCGCAGCATTGCTGTCTTCGCCGCTGGGCTGATCTCCCTGATCAGTGGCGCGGTGATCGCCGGGCGGGTCTTTGCGATCGACTGGGGCAATCTGTTCACGTTGCCCAGCTTCCTCGCCCGCCGTCCGGCGCTCAGGGGTTCTGGGGCCGATAGCTTTGACGATGTCCGCCCCGCCGGCCGCGCGAAGAAGGACCGCGCGGCGCCGCCGATGCCCTTGGGTGCACCGCGCAAGTCCCCCGAAATCTCTGATCCTTCGCGCCCGGCCAAGCCTGCGCAGATCACTTCAAACAGCCGCCAGGGCGATCTGTTTGACAGTTACGAACTGCCAAGCCTCGATCTGCTGGACGATCCCGCGCCCAATTCCGCGCCCAAGGTTGATAAGCTGGCGCTGGAACGCAACGCTCGCCTGCTCGAAACCGTACTCGACGATTTCAACGTCAAGGGCACGATCGACGCGGTCCGCACCGGGCCAGTCGTCACGATGTACGAGCTCGAACCCGCCCCCGGGATCAAGGCCAGCCGGGTAATCGGCCTGGCCGACGATATCGCCCGCAATATGAGCGCGATTTCGGCACGCGTTTCCTCGATCCCTGGCCGCACCGTGATGGGGATCGAACTGCCCAACCAGAACCGCCAGATGGTCAGCTTCAAGGAACTGGTCGCCTGCGAAGCCTTTGCTGCCAGCAAGGCCGCGTTGCCGATCATTCTGGGCAAGGATATCGCCGGGGAACCGATCGTCGCGGACCTTGCGACCATGCCCCACCTGCTGGTTGCGGGCACTACCGGTTCGGGCAAGTCGGTCGGGCTCAACACTATCCTGCTTTCGCTGCTCTATCGGCTCACGCCCGCTCAATGCAGGTTGATCCTGGTCGATCCCAAAGTGCTGGAGCTGAAAAGCTACGACGATATCCCGCACCTGCTCTCGCCGGTGGTGACCGAACCGGCCAAGGCAGTCCGCGCGCTCAAATGGGCGGTTGAGGAGATGGAGCGCCGCTACCGGATGATGAGCGAGCTTTCGGTTCGCAATATCTCCGGCTTCAACGACAAGGTCCGCAGCGCCGCCGCCAAGGGCAAGCCTCTGGGCCGCCGGATCGCGATCGGGTTTGATCCCGATACCGGCGAAGAGCTCTACGAAGACCAGCAGCTCGATTATCAGCCGCTGCCGCAGATCGTGGTGATCGTCGACGAACTGGCCGATCTGATGGTCACCGTCGGCAAGGAAATCGAAGTGCTGATCCAGCGGCTGAGCCAAAAGAGCCGCGCGGCGGGCATTCACTTGATCATGGCCACCCAGCGGCCTAGCGTCGATGTCATCACCGGGGTGATCAAGGCCAACTTGCCGACCCGGATCAGCTTTGCCGTGACCAGCCGGATCGACAGCCGCACCATTCTGGGCGAGCAAGGCGCTGAGCAGCTGCTGGGCAAGGGCGATATGCTCTACAAGCCCAACACCCAGCCGGTGATGCGGGTCCACGGCCCGTTCGTGAGCGACGAGGAAGTCGAACGGATCGCCGATTTCTGGCGCGCGCAGGGCAGCCCCGAATATGTCGATAGTGTCACCGAAGAACCCGAAGACGGCGGCTTCGGTTTTGACGATCTGGACGCCACCGCCAGTGACAGCCCGGACGAGCGCAAGTACCGCCAGGCCTGCCAGATCGTGTTTGAAAGCCAGAAGGCCAGCGCCTCATGGCTCCAGCGCCAGCTTGGCGTGGGATACAACACCGCTGCAAAATGGGTCGAGCGGATGGAAGCCGACGGCTTCGTCGGCCCGGCCAACCATGTCGGACGGCGCGACATCTACCGGGACAAGGATGGCAGTCCGCTGTAGCCGAGCGGGCTTTGGGGGTTTAGGGCGCGTCCGATGATCCGCCTGTCTAACCTCACCCTGCCCTTAGACCATCCGCCCGAAGCGCTGGAGGCGGCGGTTTGCGCGCGGCTGGGGATTGCGGCGGCGGAGCTGCTAAGTTTCACGGTGGCGCGGCGCGGGAATGATGCGCGCAAGCGTGGGGCGATTCTCCTAGTTTACTCGGTCGATGTGGCCGTTGCGGACGAGGCGGCGGTGCTGGCGGCCCATGCCGGTGATCCGCAGATTCGGCCTACCCCCGATACCAGCTATCGCCCGCCGGTTCGCGCTCCTGAGGGTTGGAGCGGCCTGCGCCCGGTGGTCATCGGGGCCGGGCCTTGCGGCTTGCTGGCGGCACTGGTCCTGGCCGAAATGGGACTCAAGCCCATCATCATCGAGCGCGGCAAGGCGGTGCGCGAGCGGACCAAGGACACTTGGGGGCTGTGGCGCCGCGGGGTGCTCGAGCCCGAAAGCAACGCCCAGTTTGGCGAAGGCGGCGCGGGGACATTCTCTGACGGAAAGCTCTATTCCCGGATCAAGGACCCGCGTCACCTGTCTCGCAAGGTGCTGACCGAATTCGTCAAGGCCGGCGCGCCCGAGGATATCCTGACCGAGGCCCATCCGCACGTCGGCACGTTCCGCCTCGTCACCATGGTGATGAGTATGCGCGATACGATTGAGGCGCTGGGCGGCGAATACCGCTTTGGTACGCGGGTCGATGATTTTGTGATTGAACAGGGGCAATTGGCGGGATTGCAGCTATCGACCGGCGAACTGCTGCCCGCATCTCACGTGGTGCTGGCGGTGGGGCATTCGGCCCGCGATACGTTTGAAATCCTGCACCAGCGCGGCGTGTTTCTGGAGGCTAAGCCGTTTGCGATCGGCGTGCGGATCGAACACCCGCAAGGCTGGATCGACCGGGCCCGCTATGGCTCAGCCGCGGGCCACCCGGTGCTCGGTCCGGCCAGTTATGCGCTGGCGCACAAGGCCAGCAATGGTCGCTCGGTCTATTCGTTCTGCATGTGCCCCGGCGGGCGGGTGGTCGCCGCGACATCTGAAGAAGGCCGCGTCGTCACCAACGGGATGAGCCAGCATTCGCGCGCCGAATTCAACGCCAATTCCGGCCTGGTCGTCGATATCAGCCCAGAGCGCGACTTTCCCGGGCATCCGCTGGCGGGGGTCGAATTGCAGCGGCAGCTGGAAAGCCTGGCCTATGTCGCGGGCGGATCGAACTATCACGCGCCGGGGCAGAAGGTCGGCGATTTTCTTGAGCGCAAGGTCGGCGGGGAATTTGGCTCGATCGTGCCGAGCTACCAGCCGGGCGTGAAGCTGACCGATCTGGCGGAGTGTCTGCCGCCGTTCGTGCTGGATGCGATCCGTGAGGCTTTGCCGGTGTTCGGGCGGCAGATGCCGGGCTATGACCATCCCGATGTGGTGATGACCGGGGTCGAAACCCGCACCTCCAGCCCGGTACGGATCACCCGCGGGGCCGATTTCCAATCGCTTGGCACCAAAGGGCTGTATCCGGCAGGCGAGGGCGCGGGCTATGCCGGGGGGATTTTGTCCGCTGCGGTTGATGGGATCAAGGTCGCCGAAGCGCTGGCGCAGGATCTGGTGGGCTTGTGAACCAATACGACGCCATTATCCTCGGCGCTGGCGCAGCAGGCCTGTTTTGCGCCGCCGTGGCCGGGCAACGCGGGCGGCGGGTGCTGTTGATCGATCACAACGATGAGCCGGGTCGCAAAATCCTGATTTCAGGCGGGGGGCGGTGCAATTTCACCAACCTCAATACCGCGCCGGACCGTTTCTTGAGCGCCAATCCGCACTTCGCCAAATCGGCGCTCAGCCGCTACACCGCGCGCGATTTTCTGGCGCTGGTCGATAGCTATGACATCGCCTGGCACGAAAAGACGCTGGGGCAATTGTTCTGCGATGGATCGGCCAAGCAGATCGTGGCGATGCTGAGCCAAGAATGCGCAAAGGGCGGCGTGACGCTGCGCTATGGCGCTCCGGCGGGCGCAATCGAGCACCGCGATGGGCAGTTTCATGCAGCGGGTGCGAGCGCCCCCGCGCTGGTGATCGCCACCGGCGGGCCTTCGATCCCCAAATTGGGCGCGAGCAGCACGGCCTATGAACTCGCCCGCCAGTTCGGCCTCAAAGTGGTCCAGCCGCGTCCGGCGCTGGTCCCGCTGACGCTGGCTGGCGAGGACACCCTGTTTACCGAGCTTTCGGGCGTTTCGGCCGAGGTGGTGGCCAAATGCGGCAAGGCCAGTTTCCGCGAGGCGGCGCTGTTCACTCATCGCGGGCTTAGCGGCCCGGCGATCCTGCAGATCTCCTCCTATTGGCAGCGCGGCGATGATGTCCGGATCGACTTTCTGCCCGATGCCGCGCCCGGTTGGCTGACCGAAGCCAAGCGCAGCCAACCGCGCGCAGCATTGCGCCGGGTGCTGCCGCTGCCCGAGCGGCTGGCCGCTACGCTCAGTGAGCGGTTGGGGCTTTCCAGCGATCTCGGCAACCAGTCTGACAAGGCCGTGCGCGCCGCCGAAGAGCGCCTGCGCAGCTGGGCGTTTATGCCAAACGGCAGCGAAGGCTATGCCAAGGCCGAAGTCACCGCCGGCGGAATCAGCACGGCAGAACTATCCAGCCAGACCATGGCGGCGCGCAAGGTGCCGGGGCTCTATGCGATTGGCGAGGCGGTCGACGTGACCGGGTGGCTGGGCGGCTATAACTTCCAGTGGGCCTGGGCGAGTGCCTATGCGGCAGGTTCAGCCTTGTAGGGCCAGCACCTCGCGCTCCGCCCCCAACCGCACCACCAGATCGGCGCGTTGAGGCATCTCTTCCAAAATCCAGCGGGTCAGGCGTTCGTAGTGCTGGATGAAGCGGGCGACTTCCGCCGGGTTCATCACCGCTGGACCGCCGCTGGCCCTCAGCTCAGCCTCTTGCTGTTCGCGCCACTGGGCCACCACCTCCCAGCCCGGCGCCGCGAGCAGGACCAGCAGGTCGGTCCGGGCGAACAGAGCCTGATAGTCCCCTGACAGCGCGGTATTGGCATGACTGCGCCACACCGCCTGCGGGTCATCGGCAGCCTCGAGCGGATTGACCGGCTCCGTAACATCGGTCTGCGGCCGCGCGCCGAGACACCAGCCTTCGAGCAACAGCACTTCGCAACTTTCGGGCGCATATGGCCAATCACCGACTGGCAAGCGATCATCCGCCGCCTTGGCAAAGCGCGGCAACAGCGCGCTTTCGCCGCGTTCCAGTGCCGCAATCGTCGCCAGCCCGAGCGCAACGTCATGCGTCCCCGGCACGCCGCGCGTCGCAAACAGCGCGTGGACCTCTGCCGCCAGCCGCTGGCGTGTGGCGCGAGGCAAGTACAGATCATCAAGCGAAAGCGCGGCGACCCGCACGCCGTCCTCACTCAACAAGGCAGCAAGTCTTGCAACCAAGCTGGTCTTCCCGCTGCCCTGCGCACCGCAAATCCCGACTACCAGCGGCTGGCGCTGCGGCGCAGTGCGGGCGCGCGCGATCCGGTCCAGGATAGCGTTCGTCAGGCGCGGGTCGATCATGTCTGCTTGCCTAGCAGGGTTCCGCCCCCTGCACAGCCTCTGCACAGCAAGCCAAAGCAATCCCCACGCTGGCACAATCATGGCATCCACTTATCCGCGCGATAGGACCATCTGTGATTTTCAGGAGGGCAGGTCATGCAGGGATTGAGCAAACGCTGGGATGGAGCCTTTGCGCTCAAGATCGTCGGCGCGCTGGGGGTGATCGCGCTGGCTGACTGGCAGTTCTATCAGCGCCAGAACTATGCCGGAGCGATCGGACTGGTCGCTCTGGGGATGGTGGCCGCGCTGGCGCTGGTTCGCCCGGCGGTTCGGCAGAACAAGCGCGCGCTGGCCGCAATGGCGCTGGCTGCTGTCGCCGCATTCGCCATGGTCTGGAACACCCAACTGCTGCCCTTCGCGCTGTTCTGGATCAGCATAGGTTTTGCCACACTGCTGCCGGGCACCGCCGCGTTCGACGATGGCTGGCGCTGGTTCCAGCGGCTGCTGGTCCACGGCCTCAAATCCCTGTTCGGGCCGCTGATCGATCTGGCCAAGCTTTCGCGGATCAAGCGCCGCCGCCCGCAGCGCGGGATGGGCCTGCGCTATTGGCTGCGAACCTTGCTGCTGCCGCTGGCTGGATCGGCAATCATCCTGACACTGTTTGCCCAAGCCAACCCGCTGATCGAACAGTTCTTTGCCGCGCTCGACATCCCCAGCCCGGACGAGCAACTGATCGTTCGCCTGATCCTGTGGAGCTTCATTGGCCTTGTCACCTGGGGCGTGCTGCGCCCGCGCCCGCCGCGCCATCTGCTTGGCACCTTTGACGGACGCGGCGAGCTGGCGATCCCTGGCGTCAACCTCGCCTCAGTTACGATATCGCTGGTGCTGTTCAACGCGCTGTTCGCCATGCAGAACGTGATGGACAGCGCCTTCCTGTGGGGCGGGGTCAAGCTACCGGGTGATATGACGCTGGCCGACTATGCCCACCGCGGCGCCTATCCACTGCTGGTTACCGCGCTGCTCGCCGCGGCTTTTGTGTTGATCGCGCTGCGCCCCGGATCGCAGACTGCCGAGAACGCGCTCGTCCGCAAGCTGGTGATGGTCTGGATCGGTCAGAACCTGTTCCTGGTCTTCAGCGCCGCTTTGCGCACCTGGGACTATGTCGATGCCTATGACTTGACCCCGCTGCGAGTCTCCGCACTGTTGTGGATGGGCTTGGTCGCCATCGGGCTGGTGCTGGTGCTGGTCCGGATGCTGCACAACAAGAGCGCGGCCTGGCTGATCAACGCCAACCTCGCCACCAGCGGAGCGCTGTTGTTCGCGCTGTGCTTTGTCGATCTGGGCGAGGTTTCCGCCCGCTGGAATGTGCAACACGCCCGCGAAATCGACGGCACCGGGGCCAAGCTCGATTGGTGCTATCTGGGCGATCTGGGCAATTCCGCGCTAATCCCGCTGACCGAGCTGGAACGCGGCCAAGGCACCAGTGAACTGGGCAAGCAGGCCACGGCGCTGCGCCGGGCCCGTCAGCGCCAGATGGAACTGGAGCGCGATGGCGGCGGCTGGACCCTGCTCGACAATCGCCGTCTGGCCCATGTCGAAGCCCTGTTGGGGCCAAGCTCAAGCCAGCCCACACCAACAGAATGGTCCTGCGATGACTACTATGCCGATTGACGCACCGACCGAAACCGCGACAATGCTCGCCATGACCCGCCGCGTCCTCCTGGTCGATGACGACCCGCACATTCGCCAGCTGCTGGCTTTCGCTTTCGACAAGGCCGGGTTCGCGGTCGAGGAAGCGGGTGACGGCGAAGCAGCGCTGCTCGCCGCAGCGCGGCAGGCGCCCGATCTGGTCGTGCTCGATATCAATATGCCGCGGATGGACGGGCTTGAGGTTTGCCGCCGCCTGCGCGCCAGCAGCGACATTCCGGTGCTGTTCCTGTCCAGCCGCGATGATGAGTTCGATCGGGTGCTGGGGATCGAACTAGGCGCCGACGACTATGTCACCAAGCCGTTTTCTCCGCGTGAGGTTGTGGCCCGTGCGAATGCCATCCTGCGCCGTTCTTCCCCCCGTCCGGCGCAGGAAGGCCCCCCGGCTGCCGGCATAGCCAAGGGCCAGCTGCGGCTCGATCCGGAAGGGTGGACCGCGCACTGGGGCGCGGGCGAAGTGTCGCTGACGGTCAGCGAGTTCAATATCCTTAAAGCGTTGGCGCTGGCGCCGGGCCGGATTCTCAGCCGCGATCAGCTGATCGACCAGCTCCACGGCCCCGGTTTTGCGATCACCGACCGAACGATTGACAGCCACGTCCGCAACCTGCGCCGAAAATTTGCCGATGTCGGGGCGGGCGATGTGGTCGAAACCAAAGCCGGGGTCGGTTACCGGCTGGGGCCCTGCCTGGGCTCTGCTGAGGGCGCGCCCTGATCCGGCGCCTGATCGTTGCGCTGCGGCCGCTGGCCGGGCGGCTGTGGCCGGTGCTGCGGCTGCGCTGGTTGTTACTGTCGGTGCTGCTGTTTGCCGCCGCATTGCCCGGTTTTGCCGCGCTGAGCCTGAGGGTCTACGAAAACGCGCTGGTTCGCCGGACCGAGGCTGAGGTCAGCGCCCAGGCCGCCGCGCTGGCCGCTGCTGCGGCTTTGTTGTGGCCCGGCGCACCGCCCGTTACCCTGCCGCCCGATACTGACACCCCGCCGCCCGCATCGAGCCGGATCGATCCCTATGCCGCCGCGATCACCACCGGGATTGATCTACGATCGAGCGTGATCCTGCCCGATCGTCCGGCTGCCGAACGGCCCAGCGTGCCGGCTGATCCGGCCGCGCTCGAAGCCGCCCGGCGGATCGCGCCCGCGATTGCCGAGACCAAAGCCGCCACGCTCGCCTCGATCGTGCTGCTCGACCGCGACGGGACGATGGTCAGCGGCAAGCAGATCGGCCTGTCGCTCGGCATGCTGCCCGAAGTACGTGCGGCCCTGGCCGGCGGCGCGCAGACCGTGATGCGATCGAACTCCAGCTACCAGCACGGCTATTTGCTCAATTGGCTGAGCCGGGCGACCGACATCCGGCTGCACCACGCCCGCGCCATTCTGGTCGGCGGCGAAGTGGTCGGCGTGGTGCTGGTCTCGCGCTCGCCCAGCGCGTTATTTCGTGGGATGTGGGAGGATTGGGGCAAGATCGTATTTGGGGTCGGAGCGATTTTTGCGCTGCTGGTGCTGATCGCCGCCGTGCTGGCCCGGACTATCGTCACCCCGCTGGAACGGCTCTCGGCGGCGACCCGCGCACTGGCCGGAGGGCGTAGCGCCTGGCTGCGCCGCCCGACGATGGAAGTGCGCGAGATTCAGGGTCTCTACACCGATTTCACCGCCATGGCCGAGGCGATCGAGCGGCGCGGGCGCTACTTGCGCGATTTCGCCGCCAGCCTCAGCCACGAATTCAAGACGCCCTTGGCCGGCATTCACGGCGGGATCGAGCTGCTGCAGGACCACGCCGCGACGATGAGCGCGGACGAGCGCGCGCGGTTCCTGTCGAACATGCAGGGCGATGCCGACCGGCTTTCGCGCTTGGTCAGCCGGCTTATGGAGTTGGCCAAGGCCGACATGGGCAAGACCAGCGGCGACGCGCAGGCCGAACTGGCCCCGGTGCTGGCACGGCTGGCCGATGCCCATGGCGGGGCCGGTTTTGCGGTTGCGGCAGAGCTGCCCAATGGCCTGCCCGCGCTGGCAATGGAGGACGGCGCGCTGGAAACCGTGCTGGCCACGCTGATCGAGAACGCGCGGCAATCCGGTGCAACGCGGCTGGAGGTTACCGCGCGGGATGACGGCACGGCGGTACGGATCGCACTTCATGACAATGGCCCCGGTGTGCCCGAAGCCGACCGGATCCGGATTTTCGACCCGTTCTTTACCAGCAAACGCGAAGCGGGCGGCACTGGCCTTGGCCTGCCGATCGCCCGCGCCTTGGTCGAAGGCTGCGGCGGCGAACTGGAACTGGCCGAGGGCGAAGGCGGGGCGTGTTTTGCACTTACCCTGCCGGTCGCTGGGCCGGTCGCCAGTTAGCCCCAAACGAAAACGGGGAGCTTTCGCCCCCCGTTCCCGTTTTCAAGCCTTAGTACTGCAGATCAATACTTGATCCGCAGACGGGCGTAGTAGAACCCGCCGTTGATCCCGAACGGACCACCCGAACGTGGGTAGACCGAACCGTTGCCGGTGCTGCCGGTCGAGGCAAAGATCGGGTTATCGATCGTCGCCTGGATCTTGTCCGGATAGACATTGAACAGGTTGTTCGCGCCGACGGTCAGCGTGAAGTGTTCGGCAAAGGTATAGCTGACATCGATATCGGTCAGGAACTTAGCACCGAAGTGCTGACCATCAATGATTGCACAAGGAGTGGTGTTATCGTTGATCGCAGGCGTGAAGCCTGATGGGCACGAAACATTCCCAACGCGGATCGGATAGTCGTTCGAAACCCGCCATGCGCCGTAGTAACTTTCGCGCAGGTTGATCGAGAAATCACCACTCTGCCAGTTGGCCGCAAAGTTGGCCCGGTGCGCTGGCGCCAGATACTTGATGTCGATGAGTTGGGTTTTGCCAATGACACCCGGATTGAACCGGTCCACGTTGCTGCGGTTGTAGTTGTAGGCCAAGGTCAGGTTGAGCTTTCCGCCAGCCAGCTCGGTACGGTAGCTACCGACGACATCGACACCCTTTGTGGTCGTATCGAAGCCATTGGTGAAATACTGCACTGAACCGCCCAGGCCAACACCAGCCAGTGCCGGCAGCGCAACCAGATCGGCCGCCGAGACATTGAACGACTGCGAAATTCCGATCCGGTCCTTAACCTTGATCGAATAGGCATCGATCGTCAGGGTAAGGTTGGCAGCCGGCTTGAGTACGATCCCGGCACCGAAGTTGGTCGATTTTTCTGCCGTCAGCTGCGTTGCACCGTAATACTGCGAGATACTGCTCGTCACGGGATAGGTTCCGACCTGAACCTGGTTACCCGCAACGAAGGTGGTGGTCAGCACCTGGACGTTGTTCTGCCCAGGGGAAGGAGCGTGGAAACCCGTACCAGCTGTGGCGCGGAGCGAAACGGTGTCGCTAACTTCCCAGATTCCGTTGAGCTTTGTAACAAACGCATCACCAAAGCCTGAGTTATGCTCGTAACGAACTGCCATGCCCAAACTGAGCTTGTCGGTCACATCCCCTTCAAGACCCAGATAAGCGCCATAGTTGCTTTGGCCGCTCTTGCCGGCAAAGGTCGGGCTGGTACCGCCATAGCCGCTGGCGGCTGGAGACTTTGTTACGGTCGAGTTGAAGACGTAAACGCCCGGTGCCGTTTCCCGGTAGAGGTTCTGCACCGCATAGGGCCCGGCAGCATAGGACTGCAGATCGCCTTGAGTCGCCTCATAGCTTTCGTGACGGTACTCAAGCCCGCCCGAAAGGGTCATCGGCGAAGCAAAACCGACGTCAAGTTCCTTGCTGAGGTCTAGCGTGACGTTGAATTCGCGCTGGATCAGCTTGCCGAACTTGAACGAGGTCTGCGTGGCCGGGCCAAACGACGGGCTAAGCGAACTGTACATCGAAAGGTCAAGCTGCTGCTTGCTCGCCGAAACCGCCAGATCGTACTTGACCGAATCCGGATCGCCGCCCTTGAATCCCAGAACACCAAAGAGCTGATCGTTCACGCCCACGAAACGCGGGGTAAAGCCAGCCGGATAGAGCGTTGAGAAGTTGTAGGTCGCCTGGGTGTTGGCCAGGTTGCTGAAGACAAAGCCGCCGGTCGGGCAGGTGGCATTCCCGGTCGGGCAGGCCGTCAGATAGATCGGTGTGGAAAACGCGGAGTTCGCGCCTTGATTGACGGTCTTGGTGATCGAGCCATCGAACACTGTGAACCCGGTCAGGGCAACAGGCGCACGGTAGTTGAAGCTCTGGTCGGCTTCTGAATGGGCCAGGTTCCCGAACAGATAGATCTGGCTGTTTTCGCCCACATCGAATTCGGCATTCAGCACGGCCTTGTAACCGTTGCTGGGCGAGCTGCCCCAGATCTGTGAAGGTCCGGGATAGTTCGGCAGCTGGCTGGCCAGTGAGGGGAAAGCGGTGGCAAAAGCCAGCGAATGCGGGCGGGTCGTGCCGCGGCTGGTGCCATCGCTGTCAAAGTATTCGCCCGACAGGTTGACGAACCCGGCATCACCGATCTTGAAGCCGGCATTGGCCGAGACCTGATAGGTCCGGCCGTTGTTGCCGAACGGGGTCTTGGGACCGCCATCATCGAAGTGGCGGCCATAGAGTGCCTGCACTTCGATGCCTTCATCGCGGCGCAAGCCGTAGTTGAGCACGCCGCCGATGGCATCAGAGCCATACTGGGCGGTCGCGCCGTCACGCAGGATCTGCAGGTTGCCGATCGCGATCGACGGGATCGACGAGATGTCCGAACCCTGCGAACCGAACGACAGTGCTGTATCACCACCAGTGTAGACCTGCACCAGCGGCGAACGGTTGAAACGCTTGCCGTTGATCATCACCAGGATGTTATCAGCCGGCAGGCCGCGCAGCGATGGCGCGCGAACAAAGGTCGAAGCGTCGGAAATCGTGTTCTGCGGCACGAAGAACGAAGGAACGATGTTCTTCAGCGCGTCGAGCATATTAGGGGTCGGCTGCGAATTGATCTCTGCGGCCCCGATCACGTCAACCGGCGAGGCCGAATTGGTCGAGCTGCGGTCAGTCCGGCGCGTTCCGATCACGACGATCGATGCAGCGGCATCGTCATCAGCCGTGGCGGCGTCGCTGGTGGATTGGGCCGAAGCTACGTCGGCGCTGGCCAGCGCAAGAAACGCCGTTGCCGTTGCCAACACGGCACGTCTTGATCCTAAGTTATTGAATTTCTTCATTGCGTATCACCCCTAATTGTATTTTTTACCGGCCCTAAATCGATTGCTTGGCAACCTGATCCATAGCTTGGCGCGGCAGAGGTAACGCAGGTTGGAAAATCGACAAGTAAATTGCTTGGTCCTGTCACTGTTTTACAGATTTGTTGCAAAAAACACACAGCACAGGACCGAACCGAGTCGTTACCCCCGCACCGGATAGCCTTTCCAGCGTTTGATCCGGCGGATCGCGAAGGCCGAACGCATCGCTGAGACGCCGGGCAGCCGGGCGAGGCTTTCGCGGTGGATCCGGTCATACTGTTCAAGGTCAGCCGCTGCGACGCGCAGCAAATAGTCGGCATTGCCGCTCATCAGGTGGCAATCGAGCACTTCATCCATATCGCGCACGGCATCCTCGAACCGGTCCATCGCCTCGCGGCTCTGGCTGGTCAGGGTAATTTCGACAAAGGCCTGTAGTTTCAGCCCCAGCTTGGGGGCATCGAGCTGGGCCGAATAACCGGTGATAATGCCCGAGGCTTCCAGCGCCTTGACCCGCCGGTGGCAGGCCGAGGGTGAGACTCCGGCCAGTTCCGCCAACTCTGCCAACGAGCGCGAACTGTCTTGCTGAAGCGCTTGCAGCAGCAGGATGTCGTTGCGATCCATGGATGATTTTCCCACATTCTTTCGATACTCGGGAAATATCACCGAATAGCCACCCTGCATAGGATAACTTAGGTGAAACATTCGAACCGCACAGGCGTATCTTCGATCCGACAAAGCCAGAGGAGAGCCGTGATGCGCGTCGGAACCGTCAAGGAAATCAAGAACCACGAATACCGCGTTGGTCTGACCCCCGAATCAGCCCGCGAACTCTCCGCCCATGGCCATGACGTGTGGGTCGAAACTGGCGCAGGCCTTGGGATCGGTGCAACCGACGACGATTACCGCAAGGCCGGTGCGACCATCAAGGACAGCGCCGCTGCAATCTTTGCGACGTGCGAAATGGTGGTAAAGGTCAAGGAACCGCAGCCGGCCGAATGCGCCCAGTTGCGCCGGGGCCAGGTGCTCTACACCTATCTCCACCTCGCCCCCGATCCAGAGCAGACCGCCGCACTGATCCAATCCGGCGTCACCGCGATCGCCTATGAGACCGTCACCGGCCCCGGCAATACGCTGCCGCTGCTCAAGCCGATGAGCCAGGTCGCAGGCCGGATGAGCATTCAAGCCGGAGCGAGCGCGCTGGAAAAGGCCAACGGTGGGCGCGGTGTGCTGCTGGGCGGGGTCCCGGGTGTACTGCCCGGTAAAGTGGTCGTGATCGGCGGCGGCGTGGTCGGATTTAACGCCGCGCAGATGGCGGTTGGGCTTGGCGCCGATGTCACGATCCTCGACCGCGATCCCGAAGTGCTCGAACGGCTCGACAGCCATTTCCAGGGCCGCGCCCGCACGCTCTATTCGGGCCGCGCGGCGCTTGCCGCTGAAGTGGCAGAGGCCGATCTGGTAATTGGCGCGGTATTGGTGCCCGGCGCGGCCGCACCCAAGCTGGTAACCCGCGCAATGCTTGGAACAATGAAGCCGGGCTCGGTGCTGGTCGATGTCGCGATCGATCAGGGCGGCTGCTTCGAGACCTCGCGCCCGACGACGCATACCGATCCGACCTACATCGTTGACGGCATTGTCCACTATTGCGTCGCCAACATGCCCGGCGCGGTGGCGCGCACCTCGACCTATGCGCTCAACAACGTCACCCTGCCGCATGTGCTGCGGATCGCGGACCTGGGCTGGCAGGAGGCGCTGAAGGCCAACCCGCATCTCGCCGCCGGGCTGAATGTCCATGCCGGCCAGGTGACCTACGAGGCGGTGGCCAAGGAGCTGGGCTATGCCTTCGTGCCGGTGGCGGAGGTCTTGGCGTAAGCCTTGTCCTTCCGCCATTGACCCGTTCTTAAAATATAGCGGCTATGGTTTCGGCCACAGGAGTTGAATCGGGCCATCCATGCCATTTCGGATCGTTGTCTATACGGCTGCCGCGCGCAGCCATAATGTCGAGCGCACGGTCGCCGAGCTGGCAAGGCGTCATCCGGACGCGGAAATCCTGGTGCTTGAGCATCGCCCGGCAAAACCGGCAAAGAAACTTCTGCGCAACCAATGGCGCAATCTGAAACGTCACGGCTGGCGCTGGATTCCCTATCAATCCGCCGAAATGGCCGAAATGCTGTTCAAGCGCCGCAAGCGCCATCCCGGTTCGCTGGCGCGCAGCCGCCCCAAGGCTGCACCCGCAGATCGCATCATTCACACCATTGTCCCCTCGGTCAACGCGCCCGATTGCGTGGCCTTGGTGCGCGATTGGGCGCCCGATCTCGGCGTGGCGCTGTCCGCCCCGATCATTCGCGAGCGCCAGTTTGCGCTTCCCCGGCTCGGCACGATCAACATCCACAAGGGCCGCCTGCCGCATTTTCGCGGGATGCCGCCGGCATTCTGGGAACTGTGGCACGGCGAAACCGAAGTGGGGGTCACTGTTCACAGGATCGAGTCCGGACTCGATACCGGTCCGGTCCTGCTGGAAGAGAGCATCGCGGTCGAACCGCACTCGACGGCAGCCGGCCTTCGCGTGCGGCTCGATGCGATCGGCACCAGGCTGATGGCGAATGCGGTCGACAGCCTGCGCGCCGGAACCGGGGAGTTCCGCCCGCAACACGGCGAAGGCCGCAGCTTCACCCGGCCGACGCTCAAGCAGGAGCAGATCCTGGCCCGCAAAAACAAGCAAGCGAACGCCGGGCGCGCGGCCAAGAATGCGGTGTTTGCGGGATACGGCATGCTGGGCCGCTTCACCCCCGCCTATGGCAACCGGCTGGTGGTGTTGCTCTATCACCGGGTCAACGACAGCCAGCGCGACTCGGTGACGATCGGCGTTGAACAATTCGATACCCATATGCGCTATCTTGCCGATCACTATCGTATCGTCAGCATCGGCGACCTCGTCAAGGGCGATGTCCCAGGCGACGGCCCGCTGGTCGCGGTGAGCTTCGACGACGGCTATCTCGACAATTATCAATACGCCGCGCCGATCCTGATCAAGCACGGGGTGAACGCCACCTTCTTCATTTCGACCGATAATGTTTCGCATAACCTGCCGTTCGCGCACGATCTCGAAAAGATCGGCCATGGCCTTGATGCGATGACCTGGGATCAGGTCCGCGAAATGCACCGCGAAGGGCTCGAATTCGGCAGCCACACGGCCAACCACATCAATCTGGCAGCCAGCCCGGCCGATCTGGTCGCCGCCGAACTTGTGCGCTCGAAACAGGCGCTCGAACAGGAACTTGGCCTGTCCGAGGTCATGTTCGCCTACCCCTTCGGCAAGCGCGCCGACATCACCCCCGAACGCCTGGAGCAGGTGCGCCAGGCCGGCTACGTCTGCAACTGTTCGGCCTATGGCGGGGTCAACAGCCTCGCGCCCGACATCTGGGACATCCGCCGCCAGGGGGTGGACCACACCTTCGACCCGGCAGCGCTGCGCGCCAAGATCGCCGGCTGGAAGGCGAACGCGCTGGTTTAGGGAGAGCGGATGACCGTCCGACCTTTGTGGTGGATGGCGTGGTGCATTATTGCGTTGCCAACATGCCCGGCGCGGTAGTCCGCACCTCGGCCTCTGCGCTCAATAACGTGACCCTGCCGCATATGCTGCGGATTGCGGATCTGGGGTGGCAGGAGGCGCTGCGGGCCAACCCGCATCTGGCGAACGGGCTGAATGTCTCGGGGGGGTGACCTGAGAAGCTGTGGCGCGGGAGCTGGGGTATGGATATGTGCCGGTGGGGGAGGTTTTTGGGGTGACAGTGCCCATTACCCTGCTTCAGTCAGCGGTTTGTTCGTCGAGCCATTGTTCAAACTCAGCAAGATGATGTGACCAAAATACATGCACCTTCGCTTCGAGGAGGCGTTCAACGTCCTTGAGAGCGATAACCCCCTGCAAGAGTGCCGCAGTTTGAACGAATGAACCCCAATGATCGTGCCAGGCAGTCGCTTTTTTTAGCACATCGTTGATCCGCTTCACGGAATTGGTCTCATCGTTGGTAACCTTGCACTCCATGGCGAGCACGACGGTCTTGCCCAGTCCACATGCAATATCGACCTCCTGGGGTCGGGTCTTGGTGGCGAACTTGGTCTTGTGCATGAAATGTCCGCGCTGAATTCCATCGAGCGCGGCAATCGGAGCGCTCCCCTGCTGCTCCCAGCCCTTGCGACGCAGGAGCACAACCACTTCGCCTTCCTGCGAAGCAGACAGCCGGTTGCGCCGAAGCGTTGCCGCAGTCTGCTGGCTCAACATGGGTGCAATCACTTCGACGATTCGTCGAATCCGGCGAAAGTCAGGAATTGCCGCGCTATCGAGCCAAGGCACGAGCTGTCGGTCGATTCCTGCGCGAAGCGCGTCAGCGACGATTAACCCCGCTTCGACGCTCAATCCCTTGCCAGTCACTTCGTTTCGCTTTGGATATTGTGGGCACAACAATGCAAATTGGTCCTGACTCATTGGCGGTGCTAGCAAGTGACGAAAAACCGTCAAGTGTCGCCCGGATTCAGCCAGTGCAGATTCGAGGTTGTGGAGACCATTGCTGGCCCGCAACGCGCGTATGACGTGACGCCGCGATTCAGC
>JANMOU010000020.1:0-6982 GCA_031369495.1 Novosphingobium sp.
GACACCAGCGGCGGCACCACCGTCACCCAGATCTCGGTGGTCACCGATCGCCCCGCCCGCGACAAGGACGGCAAGACCTACAAGGACGACAAGGGCTACCCCGCAACGCCCCGAGCCGGTGAGCGGGGCTGATGACGCGCTCTGTCCCGCGCGCCTGGCGGCGCGCTCCTGAGGGCGCGGCGTTTAACGTTTTCGGGCCCCGCGCGCACTCTGAATTCGGCGGCGGGTCGGACCAGCGCGGAGCTTGTCGTGGCGACAGTCCCCGCCACGACCGGCCCCACACGGGCCCTTTGCCGTCGCCTCTCTTCACGGTGCGGTTCCTTGGCTGGTGAGCCTCGCTGAGGCTCAGCTCGGCAGGTCCGAAAATATCCATCGTATGTGCGGCGCAACGACGATCGGATTCAACTCAGTGCGTCATGCACGAGTGAGTGCAACCACACCGCAAGACGATTGCCATCACGTCGAAGCGCGTTGCCCAGGGTCGTCGCCAACAGTGCCCATCTTTTGATCTTTCGCGATTGCCCGCAAACGACATGCTCGTCGTAACCTCGTGCGCTGATGAGCCACTTGCTTGATTTTCACCTCACCTCAATCGAGCGCCACGCTTCATCTGGATGACATCCGATTCGAAGCTGGCACTGTCCAAGCGAACATCCCCTTTCATGAACTGATCACGCCCCTGACCGAACCCGGCCCGGCCATGCAACCCGCGCGTCTTCAGGGCCGTGTTGCCACCCTTCGGGCGCCTGCCCGCACCACCCCTTCGAGCGGGGTTTCCCTCATTGCATTCGGTGCAGACCTGACCGTGCCCGGCCTCATCGGGGCTCAGTCAAAGGGATGGTCCCTTGGACGGAAAAGACAGCTTCGAAAGGACAGATCATGAAGAACACCGTTACCCTCGTCGGCTTCGTTGGCAACAATCCCGAAGTCCGCACCACCCAAGGCGGCACCGCGATCACCAGCATCTCGCTCGCCACCAGCCGCAGCTTCAAGGACGGCGAAGGCAACCGCCAGACCGAGACCGAATGGCACCGGATCACCTGCTTCAACGGCACCGGCAAGAGCGTCGCCGAGCACGTCACCAAGGGCGCGATGATCATGGTCACGGGCCGTATCCACTACACCCGCTGGACCGACGCCGAGGGTCTGACGCGATACGGCTGCGAGATCGTCGCCGAGCAGGTCGATTTCCTCGCCAAGGCGAAGGAAGCGACCACGGAGGAACCGAAGAAGCGGCGCGCGAAGTAGCGCCGCATCCCATCCCGAGCCGTCTCGAAAGGACCTCGAAGGGCAACCTTCGGGGTCCTCCGTGTGTTCAATTTCGAGCGCGGAAGCGGATGGGGAAGGGTACTCGAAAGGCAGCAAGGTTGCTTGGTAACGGCCCGGAGACGGGGCGCATGTTGGGTCTCAAATCGAGGTCATCAGCGACCAGGATCGCCCGTGCTCGGGATCCCGAGCGGTGAACCGGGCGCTGGTGTCATTTGCGCCCGGTTGGACGCGCCATCGCGAGGAGTTTGCCATGTGCGGTCAAAACTGCCTGTCCGCTATGCCGCAGAATTCCGCCATTTTTGACCAGCAGTTTTAGCGTTTTACATGCCCAGTGGTAGCCAGCTCACGGATTTGAGCCATTTTTGTGGTCCTTCACGGGCGGGGCGCCCTAGCGCTTCCGCCGGTCTGACCTAAAATTCCCTGAAAATTCAATGGGCAACGACCCGCTGGCGACCCTCACCGATCTGGGAACTTGACTGCACACCCTACCCGGGATTCCGGAGCGTAGGTTATTGTAAAACATGGATAATCACGAATGTCGGATCCGGGTCGTTTGCGGTAGGCCCGTGATTCGCCTACCGCAAATGCAAACGGAGAGACCAAGTCACTGTTTTCATTGAACTTCCGAAGGGATTGACGGCGTATCGGAACATATATAGAACAATGATGTTTCCGAAGCGCAGAACCAGGCTCCCGACCAACGAGGAGTCTGATGTGACACTGCTAATTGCCTTCCAGGTTCGCCTTCCGCGACCCATCGCCGAGCAAGTCAAAGCGCATTGCGCCAAGACCGGCCAGCGCTACGGTGAGTGCCTGCGTGCACTCATTGTCGATGCCTGCAACAAGGGTCTGGGCGAGAACCGTACCGAGCGCCAGCTCGCGCGGATCGAGACCGATCAATGCTTTGCCGCAGTCGCACTTGATGCCCTGCTTGCAGGCCATCCCGATCCCGAGATGCGCTCGCGCGCACATGCTGCCTTCGCCCGTAAAGCCGAGCGGCGGCGCAGCCGCGAAGTCTCCGGCGAGGGGGACGAGCTGTGATCCGCACCGCCACCGATTTCATCCGCGGCACCCAGATCTTCTGGCACCATGTCCAGTTGTTCGTTGCCGGGTTTCGGTGGCCGTTGCTGATGGCGGCCGCCGCCTTCGCCGGGCTTGGCTGGTGGCAGGTTGCGAGCAGCCTGACCGATCGCGAGACATACCTCATCGGCATGAAATTCTACGCCGAGTTGTGGACCTTCATGGAGCCCGATCCAGTCAAGCCGGTGACGCTCCAGTCGGGCTTTGGCGGGACCTTCGAGTTGGCTATATCGCGCGTTCCCGAGTTCCCGCCGGTAATCGATGCATGGGCGGCATCCCTCGACACGCTGGCGGATGCAGCCGGACAGGTAGCGCTCGTCGCGGTGCCCCTCATCGCAGCCTTCTTCTGGTATTCGGTCCGCTTCGGAAGACACTCCAAGGCGACCAAGCACCAGCGCGGCGCGCAGCTTGCAACCAGGTCCGAACTGCTTGCCCAAATCAACGCGCATAACCGCATCGAGCAGGGCAAGGAACTCAGGCCCCTGCTTGGCCGGAGCTGGCGACTTGCGCGGGCCAGAGAGCTGGACCGGATCGGGCTCCATCGTCCTTTCATGCTTGCCGGGATACCCTATCCCTGGCGCGAGGAGCAGGCCCATACCATGTCCATCGGCAGCACCGGCATGGGCAAGACCGTGGCGATGATGGATCAGAGCGGCGGGGGGACCGGGTTTTCGCCCGACCCGCGAGTGCCGGTTGAAGAGGGCGCAACACCGGCGCTTCGACCGAAATCCCGCTCGGCGGGTTAGTTCAAGGCAGGTTAAAAATTTGTCTGCCGCTCGCCACGTAAAGCGCCGAGTCCGGATTGCGCGTGGCGATTCTGGATCCGGCAATCGGGAATGGACTCTAAGGCCACCGCGGCCATTGAATTATGACTACCGCTAGCGCCGTGCTCAGCCACATTGCGCGGACATGGCCCCGGCCCCGGAGTCGTGGATGACCAGGTCATGGGTTTCGAACAAAGTGAATACACCTCAGGGCTGAGTGGGTAGTACGAAGAACAACAGTCGCGCCGGACGGTCGCCATCGTTGCGCCAACCATGCGCCGCGCCGTGCAGGACGCCTACATCGCCCGCTCGGAGCGACGCCTCGCCATCCTCCAGCACAAGGGCGATTTCGCCATCGATCACGTAGAAATGATCGATGGTGGCGGTCGCGTGCATACCCGCATCGGCCTGACCGGTGCCGGGGGGATATTCAACGAGCGTCACAGCATAGAGCGGCTCGCGCATCTGCTGCATAGTGAAAGGGGTGAAGCCCTGGAGATCAGGGCTTGCCTTGGCGATCGGCGTGGCCGGGGCAAGCCAGAGGTTGGTCAGGCGGATTCCCGTGCCTTCGCTAGGGGGAATCACTTCCTCGCGAACCACTTGGCTGCGCCCGTCCGTCGAGGCCGCGACGACGATGCGGCGTGGCGAAACCCTCATGCTCTCCACCCGGCAATCCTTGCCACACTCCGACTCCTCATCAAACGCTTGGATCCAACCTCACTTATCTCGTATTCTGAACGCGTCCGCACCGCTGATGCCACATACGTCAGATGCACCGGCGCAACCAGATCGTTCGCTTTTCGCCCGCTTCCATTCAGCTCCAAGCTCCGACTCTCCTCGTCGAGACATTGAAGGCGTTCGCACTCCTCCCACGAAGGCCGGGCCCGCGAAAACCAGCACGCGCATCTAACGGTCTCAAGTGTTAGGCGCAACACGACGGTTCTTTTGCGATTTGGTCTTGACTGCGAATGCAGATATATCGCATTAGACTGCCGGTTGAGGAGTGCAGAGCGGAGAGGAGCGCTGGTTACGCGTCTCGAGAGTTGGCCTAAGCGACGTCCCTGACGCAGCGAAAATAGCATCAGCCGAAGCATCCGCTAATTTAGGATCCGGTTTACGCTGGCTGGAAATTGCCGATGAGCCCTACGCATGCGTGTTCCACGAACTCGAATTCACTACACAACCTCTGTTCGCAAGAGAGTTCACATGGCCCCAGTAGATACCCCTTTCGCGCTCCCGGAGCGCCCGCCTGTCACCCGCATCCGCCAAGTGCGCACCGCCGATCTGCTGCGGCCAAGTGGCCCGCGAACCCAGCCACTTAGCGGCTTCGAAGATGATTTTGTCGATATCGTCGACTACATCGTGCGCATCACTCACCAGATCTGGGTCGATCGCGGGGTCGGCCGAATTTACGACACTTACGATGCTAATTGCGTAGTCTATTCGGCTCTCGGTACGATCCGTTCTGTCGAGGATGTTGTGGCCAACACGTTGCACAGCATTGCCGGGACGGGTGACGGTGAATCGCATCATCTTAACGTGGCGTGGAGCGGCGACGAAGATGAAGGATTCTACACCTCCCACTTGGGTTTCGCCTATTCCACGAACACCGGTGCCACGGCATTCGGACCCGCAACCGGGCGCCGCACCGGTCGCTTCTTCGTTGCAGACTGCATCAGCAAGGACAACCGCATCCACACCGAATGGCTGATGCGCGACAATGGTGCGGCAGTGCGCCAGATGGGGTTCGATCTGCACGAGGTTGCCCGGCAGATGGCCGCCGCGCCGGCGATGGAGCAGCCGACACTTGCGGTACCCGCGCGTCTCAACGGGCAAGCCGTGCGCGATCCCTATGACGGTCCGCGCGATACCGTGCAGGGTTGGATCGAGCACCACTTCGACCTCTGGAACATGCGCCGCTTCGATCACTTCGCGCTCCACTACGCGCCGGGAGTGATTGCCCACTGGTGTGGTGGTCGCACCGCGCAAGGGCTGCGTAATGTCACTGCGCTGGTGCTTCAGCTGCTCGCCAGCATGCCGACCAGCACAATTCGTGTCGACCACGTCAGCTGGTCGGAAGAAACTGACGGTGTGATTGTTGCCGCGCGCTGGACCCTCGAAGGCTGGACCCGCGCGGGGGGGATGCTGGGCGAGGTGCCCGCGGGCCTGCCAGCCTCGATCATGGGCTCGACCCACTTCCGTTTTCGTGACGGGATGATTGTCGAGGAATGGACGATTTTCGACGAGGTCGGGACTCTGGTGCAAATCTACCGGGCCTGATCGGGCCTACTCAGGGGCCCCCGCGTGCCATGAGTATGGTCTCCAGCCGCAGCGTAGTGATCGCATACTTGCTGGCGCTGCAGTTCTTTTACGCTTGGGCGTGGAGCAGCAGCGATGTGCTCCGACCGCTGTTTCGGCGTTTGTACGGGCTGTCGCTGGGCCAGGCCGGGGCGGCCTATTCCGCTCAAGTGGCGGGCGCATTCGTTGGCGCTGTACTCGTCGGCCAGATTCGGCACCGCCTTGGTCGCCGACTGACTCTGGCGCTCATCGGCTGCGGTTGCGGCGCCAGCTTGGCCGCAGGGGCGCTGGTCACCGACATAACTGGCCTGATCGCCCAGCGGTTAGCGCTCGGCTTGTTCATGGGAGCGGTTTTCCCGGTGACGGTCGGCATTCTCGTCGATCTGTTTCCCCCCGGCCAGCGAGGCCGCCTCGCCAGCGTCATCGACGCTAGCTACTTTTCTGCGGTGATCGTGCTGGGGTGGGCGGCCGCGATCTGGATCGAGATCGACTGGCGACTTCTGTTTTGGCCGGCAGGCATGCTGATGATCTTGATCGGATTCGGCGCGTTTCGGCTCTCCTTGAAAGATCATGCAGACGACCGGCCGCAACGCGCGCCGCTCGCCCGAGACCTCTTTGCACCAAGGGTCCGTCGGCGGACGTTGGCGCTGACCGCACTGGTGTCGGCCAATGCCTGCGGTCACCAAGCCTTCGTTGGCTGGCTTACCGTATATCTGATCGAGGTGAACGGGGTGTCGAGCGAGGGGGTCGCCGCAACGCTGACGGCCCAGTATAGCGGCAGCGTTATCGGATGTTTCGCGTGGGGGCTGGTGGTCGACAAGGTGGGGCGGCGGGCTGGCGGCTTTGGCCTGATGGCGGCCGGAGTGTTCACAATGCTGTTCCTGCTCGCACCGGGCCCATTGCTTCTCAAGCAAGCCGCGGTGTTCGGCTTCGGTTTCGGCTTCGCAGCCGTGGCTACGATTGGGCCGTGGCTGGCCGAGCTCTACCCACCAGCGCTGCGTGAACCCGCCACTTCGATCTTTCAGTGGGGCCGAACGGTGAGCTTGACCGCACCACCGATAACGGGCGTCCTCGCCGAATCCATCGGGCTATCGGCGGTGATGGGGCTGGCCGCGGCAGCCTTCATTGCCTCAGGCCTGATCTGGCGCGCGCTCCCCGAAACCCATCACATGGCCTGGCGCAGCACTGTGCCCCATCCGAACCGATCGGCACGATAAGGCCGCGGATCGATGTGCGGCGTCTCGCCGCACACCAGCTCGGCAGCCAGCCGACCGCTCGCTGGCGCACCGATCATACCGTCGTGCCCGTGTCCGGCAACGATCGCCACCTGCGGCGCACGGGGCAGCAGACCAATCGCCGGAACACTGTCGGGCAAGGCAGGACGGCAACCCATCCACGACTGCTTTTCGGTTACGCTCAGGCCGGGGAACAGCCGCGCCGCTCGCTCCCATAGAGCCTCCGCGCGGGCGTAGTTCGGCGGCGCATCGGCGTCGGCGATCTCCACCGTCCCGCCCAGGCGGAGGCCGCGCTCCATCGGCGTGATCGCGAAGCCGCCTTCGCGATAGATCATC
>JANMOU010000042.1:0-6407 GCA_031369495.1 Novosphingobium sp.
ATGCTGGGCGTGGCGCGGGGCCTCGAAATCGGTCTTGCCCATCACGATCCAGATCGTGCAGCGCGGGTGCATCGCGTTCGAAATCCACCACTTGCGGCCATTGAGCACATAGTCATCGCCATCGGGCGTGATCGACAGTTCCAGATTGGTGGCGTCGGACGAGGCGACCTGCGGCTCGGTCATCACATAGGCCGAGCGGATCGTGCCGTCGAGCAGCGGCTTCAGCCACTTTTCCTGCTGCTCGGGCGAACCGAACTTGGCCAGTACTTCCATGTTGCCGGTGTCTGGGGCGGAGCAGTTGAACACCTGGCTCGACCACGGCACCCGCCCCAGCAGCTCGGCAATCGGGGCATATTCAAGGTTGGACAGGCCGGGCGAAATTTCGCCGTATTCGTGCGGCAGGAACAGGTTCCACAGGCCCAGCGCGCGGGCCTTTTCCTTGAGCGGTTCCATCCCCGGCCATTCCTGCCACTGCTTGGCGGGGTCGGTGACGAACTGGTGATAGGCCTCTTCCTGCGGATAGATGTGCTCGTCCATGAACGCGCCCATCTGCGCGAGCAGCCCTTTGACCTTGTCGGTGTGCTCGAAATTCATGGGTTCACCCTCTCTATCCGCAACTTTTTAATCGAGCGGTTAATGCGGGGGCGATCCGCGCTTGTCAAACCGGGAGCGCAGCATAAGCTGCCCCAAACGCGATAGGAGAGACGATGTGAGCGAAACGATCCTCGAACCCGACCTGCCGATCATCGATCCGCACCACCACCTGTGGGATCTGCGCCCGCTGATGGCGGCCTTCCCCGAACCGCGCCACCCGTTCATCGCGGCAATCGCGCTGTCGCCCTATTACACGTTCAACGAAATCCACGCCGACACCGCCAGCGGCCACAACGTGATCGGCACGGTGTTCATGGAATGCGGCGCGTTCTATCGCGCTGGGGCCGACGATGCGTTCAAGCCGGTGGGCGAGGTTGAGTACGTCAACGGCGTCGCCGCGCAAAGCGCCAGCGGGCTCTATGGCGATAGCCGCTTGTGCGAGGCGATCATCGGCCACGCCGATCTGACCCGCGGCGCGGCGGCGGGCGAGGTGCTCGACGCGCTGGCCGGCGCAAGCTCGCGCTTCAAAGGCATCCGCCACGCCGCTGCCTGGGATGCCGATCCCGATGTGCTGGGGCCGCCGTTCCACCACCCCGCCGGGCTCTATCGTGACGCCAAATTCCGCGAGGGCTTTGCCGAACTGGGCAAACGCGGGCTGACTTTCGATGCCTGGCTGCTCGAGCCGCAACTGGACGACCTGCTCGATCTCGCCCGCGCCTTTCCGGGTCAGCCGATCGTGCTCGATCACTGCGGCACGCCCTTGGGCATGGCCAGTTACCGCGGCAAGCTGCACGAGCGGTTCGATCTGTGGCGCGCCAAGATCCACGAGATTGCCAAATGCCCCAACGTCAGCATCAAACTGGGCGGCCTCGCCATGTCCTTCGCCGGCTTGCCCGATCACGGCCCGGCGGCGGGGCTTTCGTCCGAAGTGTTGGCGGCGATGTGGCGGCCCTATATCGAAACCTGCATCGAGGCGTTCGGGCCGGAGCGCGGCATGTTTGAAAGCAACTACCCGGTCGACAAATGGGGCGCGAGCTATGCCGTGCTGTGGAACGCCTTCAAGCACCTGACCCACGGCGCCTCAGCCGACGAAAAGCGCGAGCTCTATGCCGGAACAGCGGCACGGTTTTACGGGCTGGAGCATTTGCTCAGCTGATGCCCGCCATCCACCTCCCCCGCACCATCCGCATCGGCGGCGGCGTGCTGAATGAACTGCCCGAGGTGCTGGCCGCTGCTGGTCTGTGCCGCCCGCTGATCGTCACCGACAGCTGGATCGCCAGCTGCGGCATCTTGGAGCGTGTCGAGGCGCTGCTCTCCAAGGCCGGAATGGTCACGCGGACCTTCACCGGCGTCGTCCCCGATCCGACCGTGGCCTCGGTTGAGGCGGGCTGCGCGTTCCTGGCGGGTGGCGACCACGATTGCGTTATCGGGCTTGGCGGCGGCAGCCCGATGGACAGTGCCAAGATGATCGCGGTGCTGCAGGGCCGCCAGATCAGCGATCTCAAGGCCCCGCATCAAGAGGACGCGCCCGGCCTGCCGATCATCGCGGTGCCGACCACGGCGGGCACCGGGTCAGAGGCGACGCGGTTTACGATCATCACGGACGAGGCGACCGACGAAAAGATGCTCTGCGCCGGGCTCGCCTACCTGCCGCTGATCGCAGTGGTTGATTACGAACTGACCCTGACCAAACCCGCCCGGCTGACGGCGGACACCGGGATCGACAGCATGGTCCACGCGATCGAGGCCTACGTATCCAAACGCGCCAATCCGTTCGCCGATAGCATGGCGCTGTCCGCAATGCGGCTGATCTGGCCCAACCTGCCGCTCGCCTGCGCCGATCCCGGCAACCGCCCGGCGCGTGAAGCGCTGATGCTCGGCGCGCTGCAAGGCGGGATCGCCTTCTCCAACAGCTCGGTCGCGCTGGTCCACGGGATGAGCCGGCCAATCGGCGCCCACTTCCACGTCGCCCACGGCCTCAGCAACGCCATGCTGATGCCCCTCGTCACCAAATGGAGCGCCCCCGCCGCGCTAAACCGCTACGCCGACTGCGCCCGCGCGATGGGGCTGGCGGACGATGCGGTCGGCGATCAAGCCGCAGTTGGCCGCTTGGTCGAAGGGCTGGAATGGATCAACGCCGAACTCTCCGTCCCCTCGCCCGCGCAATACGGCATCACGCGCGAGAAATGGGACGCGCTGACCCCGCTGATGGCCGAGCAGGCACTGGCGAGTGGCTCGCCGGGGAACAACCCACGGGTGCCGAATGCGGCGGAGATTGCGGAGTTGTATGGGAAGGCGTGGGCGTGATTAGGTTGAGGTCGTTTGTTTTCGCTGACAAAGCCGATGTTTAGCAGAATTGGCGCTCTACAGGCAGGCCGCCTTCCGTTCAGCCAGTTAGTTAACAGTCTGCTCTTTATTGGTATTTGTACCCACCACTTCCCATTTCAGTCTATAGACACTATATTGAACTGATCGACATGGGGGTTTCATGGATATTCGTGAACTTGAGAAGCTGGCCGTTTGGTATGGCGAGCACTTCGACCGCTTAGGCAGTCTTTATCAGGCCATAATCAGCCCGATCCAGCACAACGCTACTCAGGCAGAGAAGGTCGCGGTCGAAGAACCGCTAAACGATCTCATTAAGTATTTAGGGCGGATGGATTTCGAGGTGTTATCTATTGAGCAGCTCAGACTTTTGGAAAAGTTGGGTGTCAGCGCGTACATAGGTCATGAAGGTGCCGATCTCGTCAGTTCCATCGTGCGAACCGCCAATTACGACCCGAACACGGCATCCGCGCAGCTCAATGAGGCGCATGGCAAGCTGGGCAATGTGCGGTCCTATCTGGAAAGCTTCCTTCAAAGCCTGAACAACTTGGAACTCCGCGACCAAGAAGATGACAGCCATTTCATTACGATCCGCGTCAGCTTTCAGGACGACGCCTCGATCACAAACGTCAGCCAATGGAAGAAAAGCTCGGCGGACTGGTATGACATCATCCGCGGTATCTCGATGATCAACAACGAAGCCCCCGAGGCAACGAAGGTAATCAGCGCCACCAAGGGGTCCATCATTCTGACCCTCGCTGCGACAGCAGGTGTCACAGCACTCCTCGCAAAGATTTCAAAGCATATCACGGCCACTGCCAAGGGAATTCTTGAGTTCGAACACTTGCGGGAAGACCTCAAGCAGAAGAAGATGCTGACCAAAGTCTTGGCTGATGAGCTCGATCGCGTGGCAACTGAGAGGAAGGAAAACGCCGTTCAGGAGATCGTTGGGGAGTTCAAACAGGTGATGGCCGACGGCGCTGGCGACAAACTCGCAGCTTTGACCAAAAGCGTGGAGAAGCTTTTAGCCTTTAACAAAAAGGGTGGCACGGTAGATTTCGTTATGCCGGAAAATGACGACGAGGATGGGGATGAGACTGAAGCCGAAGCGCCCGCAGGCCTGGCTGCCGCCAAGAGGGCTATTAAGGACTATCAGGAAGTCCGCGAGCAGGTGAAGCTTCTGTCGCATCACAAGCCTGCCAACGATGAGTGAAGTTCACTAAATCCGTCCAAGCCTCGGGTTTGGTAGCGCCAAATCTTCATCAGCAGCCATCCATCGATCAGCTTTACCCCCTCAAACCACCCCCAGCGCCTCAAACTCCATCGGCAGGGAGACCAGCAACCACCACCTCAACCGGCAAAAACAAAGTCCGGCTATCCTCCGGAAACGCGATGAACTCCGCGCACCGCAGGTAAAATGCCTTCGCCACCTCATCCTTAGCCTGCACCAACACAGCGGCGATGCCGATGGTTTGGGCGGCCAGGGCGATCCGGCGCAGCGCGTCGGACAGCAGGTCGGTGCCGAGGCCCTTTCCTGCGAAATCCCGGTCCACGGCCAATCGCCCGATGATCGACACTGGCACAGCATCGGGGGCGTTGCGGCGCAGCTTGCTGGGGGTGGCGGCGCGCTCGACGGAACCGGCGGCGATGCAATAGAAGCCAGCCACTCGGGTGCCCTGACACACGATATAGCTGCGCGAAAAGCGGCTTTCGTTCTTGAGCGCGCGGTGGCGGAGCCATTCGTTCAGCGCGGCGTCGCCACAATCGAACTGGGTCAGATCGTGGTCAGCATTCAGCGGGACTGGTGCCGACAGGCCCGCTATTTCTTCCACGCCGGCACCCGGCGCAGCAGGGCCGTGAGTTTCGGACCCGGCACGGGCGGGCTATCCAGCGCCTCAACAAAGGCGTCGAAGCGATCCGGCGCCAGCACGAACAGCCGCTGATCAAGCAGCACGTCAATCGCCTGCCGCCGTGCGCTCTCGATCATGAATTCGGTGCGGCTCTTGCCCAGCACGGCGGCGGCATCGTCAATCAACTGCCGCGTCTGGCCTTCGACGCGCAGGTTGATGCTGCCCTTGGTTGGTGGCGGGGCGAGGTCTCGCTTTGAGAAGGAGTGAGTGTTTGCCATAGGACATTCGTAGCATTTGTATCTACAATGTCAATACAAACTGATTGCCCAGAACTGAAGAGCGGCCTTCTTTCCGTCACCCCGGACTTGATCCGGGGTCCCGCTTCCTTGTTCAAACGCCGCGCCAGAAGGACCAGCGGGACCCCGGGTCAAGCCCGGGGTGACGACGTTGGTTGGGGCGTTGCCCCCTCAAACCACCCCCAGCGCTTCAAACTCCATCGGCACTGATGCCAGCGTAATCCCATCCCCTACCCGCACGTCGCCGCTGGTTACCACCACGGCCATGACGCCGCTTTTGCGGATCAGGGTGCCGTCGGGGGCCTTGTCGAGCGTGGCGGCCATCAGGCCCTCCGCGAAGGCGTTGATCTGGATGCAGGGGCTGCGCAGGCCGGTGATTTCGATCAGTGCCTCGTCGCCCAGCCGCAGGCGGGTGCCGCGCGAGAGGCCGAGCAGGTCGATGCCGCGGGTAGTGATGTTTTCGCCGAGCTGGCCGGGGCCGACGCTGAAGCCCTTCTCCGCCAGATCATCGAACAGTTCGGCGTGGATCAGGTGGACCTGGCGCAGGTTGGGCGCATCGGGGTTCTTCCACTTGTCATAGCGGTGCTGAACCGTGCGCCCGGCGTGGGCATCGCCCTCTATCCCAAGCCCCGCCAGCAGGGTCAGCTGATCTACCGGCGGTTTGGAGAAATTGTGCTCGCTGTCACGCGACAGGCTGATGATGATTGGGGTTTGGCTCATGGGTTGGACACTAACCGAACTGCGGTTGGTGTCGAGCGCTTCGGCAGCCCCCTAGTTTACCCGTCATCCTGAACTTGGTTCAGGACCCATTTCGCCAATGGCCCAGTTTGCGCGTGAAATGGTCCAGCGGCGCGGCTTGCTTACTTGCGCGGCCACCGGGCCAAAACCACGATGGGCCCTGAAACAAGTTCAGGGTGACGATTTAGGGAGGACATGTGCCCGCCGATTTTCCTACATCGCGGCAGCGCGATATGGTGGGGGATGCTTCACCTGATCCGCCCCGGTTGTTTAGCCCTTCCCCTCCTTCGACAGGCTCAGGATGAGCGGGTGCTGTGGCGGCGGGCCACGCTGGCTTACGCAAAGCGACCCAGGGTGACGCAAGGTGATGCAAAACGACGCAAGGTTCCCAAAGAGTTTTCGTTTCTCTGCACCCTGTGATGTGTGTGAACTTAGGTGCCCCTCGACAGCATCGCAGCGGCCCCATATGGAGCCTTAACCGAGTGCTTAAATCAGGAGTTTCCATGCCGCTTCCCGCCCCGTTTGATCGTCTGCGCCTGCCCGTTATCGGATCCCCGCTGTTTATCGTTTCCGGGCCGGAACTGGTGATTGCGCAGTGCAAGGC
>JANMOU010000045.1:0-1805 GCA_031369495.1 Novosphingobium sp.
CAGCATCCCCGGCATCGCCGCGTCGATCAGGCTGACCTGCGCATTGGGCTCCGCCCCGAACGTGGTCGAGGCGCCGGAAAACAGCTTGGAATGGCTCGTCACCTGCGCATGGACCTCAAGGCCGATCACGACCTCCCACTCGCCGGTTGCGCCCTGGATTCGATATTCGCTCATCTTACCACCACCGCTCTGGCTTGGCCGTAAACAACGCCCGCGCCTCTATCGCCAGCCCCGCATTGAGCACGCCCTGTTCATCGAATGCCTGGCCGATAATCTGCAACCCCAGCGGCAGGCCCTGACGGTTGAGCCCGGCGGGCACCGACATCGCGGGCAGGCCCGCAAGGCTGGCCGGAACCGCGAACACATCGTTCAGATACATGCTCAGCGGATCGTCGCTCTTTTCGCCAAGGCCGAACGCGGCGGTTGGCGCGGTGGGGGCGAGGATCACGTCGCAGGCCTTGAACGCTTCGGCAAAATCGCGCGCAATCAGGGTGCGGACCTTTTGCGCCTGGGTGTAATAGGCGTCATAGAACCCTGCCGAGAGCACATAGGTGCCGATCAGGATCCGGCGCTTCACCTCGTCGCCAAAGCCTTCAGCGCGGGTCGCGGCGTACATATCCTGAAGCCCCGCGCCAATTGGCAGGTCGCGCAGTCCGTACCGCACCCCGTCATAGCGGGCGAGGTTGGACGAGGCTTCGGCCGGCGCGATGATATAATAGGCCGGCAGCGCATATTTGGTGTGCGGCAGGCTGATATCGACGATTTCCGCGCCCGCGTCCTTCAGCCAGGCGATCCCCTGATCCCAACTGGCCGCGACATCGGCGTCCATTCCGTCCATCCGGTATTCGCGCGGGATGCCGACGCGCTTGCCCCGCATATCGCCCGAAAGCGCCGCTTCCCAGTCTGGCACCGCCAGATCGAGGCTGGTCGAATCCTTGGGATCGAACCCGGCCATCGCCTCCAGCATGATCGCGCAGTCGCGCACATCGCGGGCCATCGGCCCGGCCTGATCGAGCGAACTGGCGAACGCGACAATGCCCCAGCGCGAGCAACGCCCGTAAGTGGGCTTGATCCCAGCAATGCCGGTGAAGGCCGCAGGCTGGCGGATCGAGCCGCCGGTATCGGTGCCGGTCGCGGCGGGCGCCAGTCTGGCGGCAACCGCCGTGCTGCTGCCGCCCGATGAACCGCCCGGAGCAAGCGCGGCGTTTCCGCCGTCATTCCGGCGCCACGGCGAAATCACATTGCCGAAATAGGACGTCTCGTTGGATGAGCCCATCGCGAACTGATCGAGGTTGAGCTTGCCCAGCATCCCCGCGCCCGCATCCCACAGCTTTTGGCTGACGGTGCTCTCATACTGGGGCGTGAAGCCTTCGAGGATGTGGCTGGCGGCCGTGGTCTGCACGCCCAGGCTCGCGAACAGATCCTTCATCCCGATCGGCACGCCGCCCAGTTTGCCGAGTGGCTGGCCAGCGGCGCGCTTTGCATCGGTGGCGGCGGCAGCTTCCAGCGCCTTTTCAGGGGTCGCGATGATGAACGCGTTGAGCGCGGACTGCGCAGCGGCGACATTGGCGTTGAACGCCGCTGCCACTTCGGTTGCGGTGAATTCCCCCGCCGCAACCCCATCGCGGATCGCGGCGACGCCAAGTTCGGTGAGGTCGGTCATCCCTCCAGTTCTCCCGTCAGCGCGCGTGCTTCGACAGGCTCAGCATGAGCGGGTGGGGGAAATGGGTCGGAAGAAAAACTGAATGCCATACAAAATCCGCTCATCCTGAGCCTGTCGAAGGACACGCGCCCAGTCCAGCCCC
>JANMOU010000033.1:0-11814 GCA_031369495.1 Novosphingobium sp.
AGCCGCAGTGCCGTCATCCAGCGGCTTGTGCGCGGTCTCCTCGAGGAAGAACAGGCTGACGAGGAACGCCATCGTCACGACCGCGACGGTATACCACAGCCCCGCATAGGCATCGCCCGTCCGCACCACGATATACTGCGAGATAAACGGCAGGAATCCGCCGAAATACCCCGTCCCGATGTGATAGGGAATCGACATCGAGCTATAGCGCACCCGTGCCGGAAACATTTCAGCGAGCAGCGCCGCGACCGGACCGTAAGTGGCCCCCGACAGCGCCATCAGCACCAGCAGCGCAGCAAGGATCTGAAGCGACTGGCCGAGGGTTGGTTTAATCTTTTCCTCGTTGAATACTCTCGCGCCGGCAAAGCCTTCAATCTGGGCCTTGCGGGCCTTGGCATCTTTCCAATCGAGGCCATCGGTAGGCACCACGACATCACCATGGCTGAGCGCCAAGACCGGCGTACTCTTTAGCGTGTAACCAATCCCGGCCGCAGAAAGATCGCCCATCAGTTTGCCGCAATTGGTCGCCTGCACCTGCGCGAACGGACTAAATTCGCAGTCCGGCCCAGCAATGGTCCATTCCTTTGCCCCGCCAGCTGGCTGGACCGCGCTGCCCAGCAGCCAATAGGTCGGGAACAGCAACAGCAGTGTCAGCGCATAGCCAATCACGATCGGCTTCTTGCGCCCGATCCGGTCCGACAGGTGACCGAAATAGACATAGAACCCCATCCCGATCAGCGCAGCCATCCCGACCAGAATTTCAGCAGTGGTATCTTCCACGCGCATTGTCGTTTTGAGGAAGCTCAGACCAGAGAACATCGCAGTGTACCAGATCACTGTCAGGCCCGCCGCGACTCCAAACAGCGCAATCAATATCCGCTTCTTGTTGCCGGGGTAGGTGAAGCTTTCGACGAAGGGGTTTCCGGCCAGTTCGCCCTCTTCCTTCATCGCCTGAAACACCGGGCTTTCCGACAGCTTGAAGCGCATCCACAGGGAAATCGCCAGCAGCAGGATCGAGAGCAGGAACGGCACCCGCCAGCCCCACGCGATCCAGGTTTCAGGGCTCATCACCGCCTTGCAACCCAGCACCACGATCAGGCTAAGCACGAAACCGCCGACCACGCTGGCCTGGATGTAGCTGGTGAAATAGCCCCGCTTGGCATAGGGCGAATGCTCCGCGACATAGATCGCCGCGCCGCCATATTCACCGCCCAGCGCCAACCCCTGCAATATCCGCAGCAGGATCACGATCGCCGGCGCCCACCAGCCAATCGTCGCCGCCGAGGGGATCATCCCGACCCCGGCGGTGGCCACCCCCATCAGAGTAACGGTGACCAAGAAGGTGTATTTGCGGCCCAGCTTGTCACCAAGATAGCCAAACAAGACCGCGCCCAGCGGGCGGAAACCAAAACCCACCGCGAAGACGAGCCAGAACAGCAACATCTCGAGCGTGGCATTGCCAGTCGGGAAAAAGGTCTTGGAGAGGATCGCGCCGAGCGTGCCGTAGATAAAGAAATCGTACCATTCGAACACGGTCCCAGCCGAGGACGCGCCGATCACCAGCCGCATCTCTTTCGCACTGGGCGTTACCGCCGGATGGCGGGCCGGTTCGCTGCTCATGGTCAGAATCTCCCCATTGGTCTTGGCATCGCTCTAACCAAGCCACACGGCTTAGGGAAGCGCGGCCAATGCGGCCTTCCACGATAGCAGGATCGCGCCGTGGCGGGCGGGATAGGAGCGGGCTGCAGCAATCGCGGACAGACCGGGCCAGTGGGGCGCTGGTGCCTTGGTATCCGTCAGCCAAGCCTCGATCTCGCTGAGCGCCGCCGCAATATCTGTGCGGCGCTTGCCCGGTGCTGACTTTGCGAACAGCGCGGCAGAGGCTTGTCCGATGGCGCAGGCATGGGCCTTGAGCCCCAACCGCGCGATCTTGCCGTGATCGTCCAGCGCCAGGCCGAGCGCTACGTTCGACCCACAAACCGGCGCGCGGGCGCCGGCCTTCAGCGGCAAATCATCGCTCAAAGGAAAGTCGGCCAGATGGACGGCGAGTGCCAGAACCTCAGCGCTATACAGCGCCGCTGCGCTGCTCACTTGCCAGAGATCTTGGTCTTGATCGCTTCGTTGCCGAGCCGATTTGCTTCGGATTTCAGCGCATCCTTGCGGCGTTCCGAAATCATCGAGACCAGATATTCGCTGCCAGCGTTGACGAAGGGGTAAGACCGCGAAAACTTGATCCAGTCGGGCCGTCCACCCGCGCCCCAGATCGTGTCATAGCCGAGCACCAGCACCGAGAACGCCATCACGACGATGACCATGCCTTTAACGGCGCCAAAGCCAAAGCCCAGCAACCGGTCAATCGGACCCAGCACGGAATTGCGGCTGGCCTCCCCCAACTTGTTGGAAAGCAGCTTCACAATTGCATAGGGGATCAACAGCAGCAGCGCGAAAGCCAGCACTGCGGACCCACTGCCGGTGCCGACATAGGGGCCGAGCGCCACGGTGAGCGGTGTATGAAGGTTCTTGATAGCGACCAGCGCCAGCACCCAAGCGGCCAGGGCGAACACTTCCTGCACGAACCCGCGCATGAAGCCAGTGATCGCGCCGAGGCCCAGCATGATCAGAACTGCGATGTCAAAACCCGTCATAATGCGAGGGATTTACGCCCCGACCATGATCCGGTCAACGAGATTTGGCAGCAGTGAAAGCGCGGTAAAGCGCGATCCTTCGGCTTTGCCCGACGCTTCGCCCGGACCAAAGGCGCTGCCGAAGCCCAATTTGGCCGCTTCGCGCAGCCGAATGGCGGAGTGCGCGACCGGACGAATTTCCCCTGCGAGCGACACTTCGCCGAACCAGACGGCATCGCCGGGAAGCGGCTTGTCAGCCAAGGCCGAAACCAGCGCAGCGGCCACGGCCAGGTCTGCGGCGGGGTCAACCAGCCGGTACCCACCGGCGACATTGAGATAGACTTCGGCCGAGGAGAAGTTGAGCCCGCAGCGTGCCTCCAGCACCGCCAGCAACATTGCCATCCGGCCCGAATCCCAGCCCACCACCGCGCGCCGCGGCGTGGCGCCACTGGCGAGGCGGACGATCAGGGCTTGCACTTCGATCAGAACCGGACGGGTGCCTTCGATCGCCGGGAAGACCGCGCTGCCCGCGACCGGATTCTCGCGGCCGGAAAGGAACAGCAACGACGGATTGCCAACCTCCGCCAGTCCGGCCCCTTCCATTGCGAACACGCCGATTTCGTCGACCGGGCCAAACCGGTTTTTGAGGCAGCGCAGGATCCGGTACTGATGGCTGCGCTCGCCTTCAAAACTCATCACCACATCGACCATGTGTTCGAGCACGCGGGGGCCCGCGATGCTGCCGTCCTTGGTAACGTGGCCAACCAGAAACAGCGCGACGCCGTTTTCCTTGGCATAGCGGATCAGCTCAAATGCCGAAGCCCGAACCTGGCTGACCGTGCCAGGGGCACCTTCGATCTGGTCTGAATGCATCGTCTGGATCGAATCGATTACCAGCAGATCGGGCGGGTCCATCCCCGCCAGCGAAGTCAGGATATCCCGCACCGATGTCGCCGCCGCCAGCGCAATCGGCGCCTTGGCGAGCCCCAATCGGTCTGCCCGCAGCCGCACTTGCCCAGCCGCTTCCTCGCCGCTGATATAGACCGCCGAGCCGCCGTTCAGCCCGACCTTGGCCGCCGCCTGCAACAGCAAGGTCGATTTACCGATCCCCGGATCGCCGCCCATCAGCACCGCCGACCCCGGCACCATCCCGCCGCCCAGCGCGCGGTCGAATTCGGCAAGGCCAGTGGTACGCCGTTGCAATACCTGTCCGGGGGCATCGAGCGCTTCAAACGCGATCGCCCGCCCGCCGCTTGATAGATCATGCTTCATCGAAAACACTGTTGCCGGGGCTTCCTCGGCTAGCGTGTTCCACTCCCCGCAATCGGCGCACTGGCCCTGCCAGCGAAAGCTGACGCCCCCGCAGGATTGGCAAATGTATCGGCGTTTGGGTTTGGCCATGACCTTCTGCTAAACGGAACGAAGAGGGAACGCAAGGCCTCCAAGTATTTCTGCAGGTCCCCAAGGGCAAGCTGGCATTCACTCTGCTGTGCCACTACCTTGTGGTCATGCGCCAAAAGGAACTTCGCATTGCTCTGGTTTGCTACGGCGGGGTTAGCCTGGCTGTCTATATGCACGGGGTCACTAAGGAGCTGTGGAAGCTGGCCCGGGCCAGCCGGGCCTATCACGGCGGCGCTCCGGCACCCGGCGGCACCGAAGCGGTCTATCGCGAGCTGCTCGAGCGGATCGAGCGCCACTTCAAACTGCGCCTGCGGGTGCTGCCCGATATCATCGCCGGGGCCAGCGCGGGCGGGATCAACGGAGTGTTTCTGGCCCAGGCGATCCATTCCGGGCAAAGCCTTGAGCCGCTGACGGCGCTGTGGCTGGAGCGGGCCGATGTCGATGTGCTGCTCGATCCCGATGCCCGGCCCGGATCGCGCGTCGCCAAGTTCTGGGCGATGCCGATTGTCTATTGGCTGCTCAAGCGCCCCGGCAATATGATCTCTGCCAGCGTCGCCCCCGGAACCCGCCACGAAGTGCGAAGCAAGTTATCGCGGCTTATCCGTTCGCGCTGGTTCGAACCGCCGTTTGGCGGACTTGGCTTTTCGCGGTTGCTGGGCGAGGCGCTGGCGGCGATGAAGGCGGGCGGAGCCGATGCGCCATTGCTGCCAGCCGGTCACCCGATTGACCTGTTCGTCACCGCAACTGATTTCAAGGGCCATGCCGAAGTGCTGCGGCTGCACAGCCCGGCGGTGATCGAGGAAAGCGAGCATCGCCTCTCGATCGGATTCCGCTCCCCTACCCCGGCCGGCCCTGGTGAGGCTTTGGCGGCGCCGATCGAGCTGGTGTTCGCTGCCCGCGCGACGGCCAGCTTCCCCGGTGCCTTCCCGCCGCTGCGGCTTGAAGAGATTGACTCGCTGGCGAAGGAACAGACCGATCCATGGCATAGCCGAACCGCGTTTATCGAGCGGATCATGCCCGAGCATAGCCACCGCGGCGATACCGAGGCGGTCGCGCTGATTGATGGATCCGTGCTGGTCAACGCGCCGTTTGCCGAGGCGATGAGCGTGCTGCGTGATCGCCCAGCCCAGCGCGAGGTTGACCGGCGCTTCGTTTATATCGATCCGCACCCCGATGAGATCGGCGGCCAGCGCCATGCCGATCCGCGCGCGCCGGGGTTCTTTCCGGTGATCTTCGGCTCGCTTTCCTCGATCCCGCGCGAGCAGCCGGTGCGCGACAATCTGGAGGAAATCGCCCGCCAATCGCGCCAGCTGACCGGTCTGAAGGCGATTGTCGATTCGCTCCGTCCCGAGGTGGAGGAAGAGGTTGAGAAGCTGTTCGGGCGAACGCTGTTCTTCGAAAGCCCCAGCGTCAAACGGCTGACCGCGTGGCGCACCAAAGCCCAGCAGAAGGCGGCCGAGCGTGCCGGGTTCAGCTTTCAAGCTTACGGCCAGGTCAAGTTTTCCGGGATCATTCAGAGCCTCGCCGATACGATCCTGCGTGCTGCACCTGAACTGATGTTGCCCAATTCCGATCCAGTCGCTGACCGGCTCCACGCCTGGCTGGCGACGCACGGCCTCGATCACATCACCGCGATGCGTGGCGGGGCCAGCAAGGACGCGATTGCATTCTTTCGCGATCACGATCTGGGCTTTCGAATTCGGCGCCTGCGCCTGCTCAATCGCCGCTTGTCAGAGGAGTGGAGCGATATCGACGTGGCAGCACCCGAAGCGCGGGAGCAAGCCCGCGCCGCGGTGTTCAAGATGCTCGCGCTGTATTTTGAGCGTGAGGCCAGCGGTGCGCTCGGTGCCGACTTCAAGTCCATCGCCCGGCAGGTTGATCAGGAACCCGGTCTGGTGCTCGATACGATCGCCCAGCGCCGCCAGCTCGCCGCCACCGATCTGGTGGTCGATGCCATGCTGGTCGAATGCCTGGCCCGGCTGCCCAAGGAACTTCGCCGGCGGATCCTGCTGACCTATCTGGGCTTCCCGTTTTACGACACGGTCACGCTGCCGCTGCTGCGCGGCGAAGGCATGACTGAATTTGAACCCGCCAAGGTTGACCGGATATCCCCCGACGACTGCAATTCGATCCGCAGCGGCGGAGCCAGCGAAGTGCTCAAAGGCACCGAGTTCTATAACTTCGGCGCGTTCTTCAGCCGGGCTTACCGTGAGAACGACTACCTGTGGGGGCGGCTCCACGGAGCTGAACGGATGATCGACCTGATCGCCTCGGCCATGCCCGATGGAATGATTGTCGATGCGGTGGAACTGGCGGCGCTGAAGCGCGAGGCGTTTCTGGCGGTGCTGGATGAGGAGGAGGATCGGTTGCAATGCGATCCGGGGCTGGTGCCGGGGATTAGGGCCGAGGTCTTGGGGCCACGCAGTGCTGGAGCTTCGACAGGCTCAGCCTGAGCGGGGTTGGGGTTCAAGCCGAGTTCCGCTCGCCCTGAGCCTGTCGAAGGGTCAGGCTGAGCCTGTCGAAGCCCCAGCACAAAGCCAGCCCAACTCAGGCCCCAAACGCATCCTTGATCCGGTCAAAGAACCCCTTCGACTGCGGCGTTTCGTCCCCCGTCTCGGTTTCCTGCAACTCGCGCAAAATTTCCTTTTGGCGGCTGGAAAGCTTGGTCGGGGTTTCGACCATGATCTCGATCACCAGATCACCGCGCCCGCGCCCTTGCAGCACCGGCATCCCCTCGCCGCGCTTGCGCAACTGCTTGGCTGATTGAATACCGGCCGGGATCTCGATCTTGATGTGCTTGCCATCAAGGCCCGGAATCTCGATCTCGCCGCCGAGTGCAGCGTTGGTGAAAGTGATTGGGACACGGGTGACCAGCGTGGTTCCGTCGCGCTCGAACACGCCGTGGCGGCGGATGTGGATGAAGATATAGAGATCGCCCGGCGGCGAGCCGAACGGCCCGGCCTCACCCTTTCCGGCGAGCCGGATCCGCGTGCCGGTATCGACGCCGGGGGGGATGGTAACGTCGAGTTTTTGCGGGGTATCGACCCGGCCCTCGCCCCGGCACGACCGGCACGGATTTTCGATCACTTCGCCGCGGCCGTGGCAGGTCGGGCAGGTCCGCTCGACCATGAAGAAGCCCTGCTGGGCGCGGACTTGGCCATGACCGCCGCACAGGTTGCAACGGCGCGTGCCGGTGCCCGGCTCAGCGCCCGATCCGGCGCAGGGATCACACTTGGTGGAGACCTCGATTTCGATCTCGGCCTGCTTGCCGTGGAAGGCATCGTCGAGATTGATTTCCAGATCATAGCGCAGATCGGCACCGCGCCGGGCCTGCTGGCGCCCGCCGCCGCCGAATGCGGAACCAAAGATCGTCTCGAAAATATCGCCAATGTCAGAGAAACCGGCCCCGGCTCCGCCGCCGCCGCCATTCATGCCCTGCTTGAAGGCTTCGTGGCCGAACCGGTCATAGGCCGCACGCTTTTGCGGGTCCTTCAGAACATCATAGGCTTCGCTGATCGCCTTAAACCGGCCCTCGGCCGCAGCATCGCCGGGGTTTTTGTCCGGGTGCCAGCGCATCGCCAGCTTGCGATACGACGATTTGATCACGGCATCGTTCGCGCCGCGTTCAATCTCGAGCAGTTCGTAATAGTCGGCTTCGACAGACATGGTCGACCCCCAGAAAGCAGACCTGCCGCCGCGCTATGCGCTGCGCCGACAGGTCTGATCCAATGCCTGCTTAGCCCTTGTTCTCGTCCACTTCAGAGAACTCGGCATCGACCACTTCTTCGGCGCCTTCGGCCGGAGCCTCGGCATCCGGAGAGGCCGCAGCGGCCTGTTCCTTTTCGTAGATCACCTGGCCCATCTTCATGGCCTTTTCGGTGAGGGCCTGCGTCTTGGCAGTCATTTCATCCGAATCGCCGCTTTCGATCGCAGTCTTGGTTTCGGCGATGGCGGCTTCGATTTCCGACTTGAGGTCGGCATCGAGCTTGTCACCGTGCTCGGCCAGCTGCTGTTCGGTGGCATGGACCAGACTGTCGGCATTGTTCTTGGCTTCCGCCGCTTCACGCCGCTTCTTGTCTTCGTCGGCAAACTTTTCGGCGTCCTTGACCATCTGGTCGATATCCGCGTCAGACAGACCACCAGAAGCCTGGATCTTGATCTGCTGTTCCTTGCCGGTGCCCTTGTCCTTGGCGTGGACATTGACGATCCCGTTGGCATCGATGTCAAAAGTGACTTCGATTTGCGGAACCCCGCGGCGCGCCGCCGGAATGCCAACCAGATCGAACTGGCCCAGCATCTTGTTGTCGGCAGCCATTTCGCGTTCGCCCTGGAACACCCGGATTGTCACCGCGTTCTGGTTGTCCTCTGCGGTCGAATAGACCTGGCTCTTCTTGGTCGGGATCGTGGTGTTGCGATCGATCATCCGGGTGAACACGCCGCCCAGCGTTTCGATGCCGAGCGACAACGGGGTCACATCGAGCAGCAGCACGTCCTTGACGTCACCCTGCAGCACGCCAGCCTGAATGGCCGCGCCCATCGCTACGACTTCGTCAGGGTTCACGCCGGTGTGCGGTTCCTTGCCGAAGAATTCCTTCACGACTTCGCGCACGCGCGGCATGCGGGTCATCCCGCCGACCAGAACGACTTCGTCGATATCGGCAGCCTTCAGTCCCGCATCCTTGAGGGCCTTTTCCATCGGACCCTTGGTCCGGGCGATGAGCCCAGCGACCATCTTTTCGAGGTCCGCGCGGGTGATCGTTTCGACCAGATGCAGCGGGGTGGTTGCCCCGCCTTCCATGCGGGCGGTGATGAACGGCAGGTTGATCTCGGTCGTCGCAGTGCTCGACAGTTCGATCTTGGCCTTTTCAGCCGCTTCCTTGAGCCGCTGCAGCGCGAGTTTGTCCGTGCGGAGATCCATGTTCTCCTTTTTCTTGAACTGCTCGGCGAGATACTCGACCACGACGTTGTCGAAGTCTTCACCGCCCAGGAAAGTGTCGCCATTGGTCGACTTCACTTCGAACACGCCGTCGCCGATTTCGAGGATCGAAACGTCGAAGGTGCCGCCGCCAAGGTCATAGACCGCGATGGTCTTGCCGTCGTTCTTGTCGAGGCCATAGGCCAGCGCAGCCGCAGTCGGCTCGTTGATGATCCGCAGCACTTCGAGGCCAGCGATCTGTCCGGCGTCCTTGGTCGCCTGACGCTGGGCGTCGTTGAAATAGGCGGGAACGGTGATGACGGCCTGTGTCACGGTTTCGCCGAGATAGGCCTCAGCGGTTTCCTTCATCTTCTGCAAGATGAACGCGCTGACCTGGCTGGGCGAATAATCCTCGCCACCGGCCTTGACCCAGGCGTCGCCGTTCTTGCCCTTGACGATGGTATAGGGGACCAGTTCGGTGTCCTTCTTGGTCACCGGATCGTCAAAGCGGCGGCCGATAAGGCGCTTCACCGCGAAAATCGTATTGTCACCGTTGGTCACGGCCTGGCGCTTGGCCGGCTGACCGATCAGCCGCTCACCATCCTTGGTGAAAGCGACGATCGAAGGCGTGGTGCGCGCGCCTTCGGAATTTTCAATTACCTTGGGCTTGCCGCCATCCATCACGGAAACGCAGCTGTTGGTCGTGCCAAGGTCGATGCCGATAACTTTAGCCATTGTAACCCCATCCTTAGGTCTGTCGTGTGACGCCGCTTCGTTGGCCTCCCGCATTCACGGCAAGACCGCTCGGCGGCTCTTTCTAGGGGCGATATAGGAGCGGTTTTGCTTGGCACAAGGGCAGCGGGCGATTAGCTGGTGCGATCAAATCGCTTCGCAGCCGAAAGGAATTTTCGTGATCAACGCCCGCCGCTTTTCCCTGCCGCTCGCCGTTTCGCTCAGCTTGCTTGCACTCGGCGCATGCGGGCAAGAGGCCAAGCAGGCTGAGGCCGCTGCCACCGGCGCGCCCGAAGCCAAGGAAGGCGTTGCGGTAACTGGCGGCATTTTTCTGCTGCCGATAGTCACAGGCAATCCCGGTGCGGCCTATTTCGTGGTTGATAACCAGAGCTCGAACACGGTGTCGATCGCAGCGGTTGCAATTGATGGCGTCGGCAAGACCGCGATCCATCAGACCATGGGCGGCGAAATGAAGTCGGTTGACCGGTTCGACGTTGAACCCAAAGTCGCGATGAAGTTTGAGCGCGGCGGGTTGCACCTGATGGCGCTTGAGGTTGATGACAAGCTCAAGGCCGGCGCAACGACCGAAATGACCATCACTTTCACCGATGGGGACAAGATCTCGGTCCCACTCAAAATCGAGGCGATGGGCGCTGCTGGTGCGGCCGGGGAAGCCCACTGAGCGAGCCAGCGCTGACCTGTCCGGCCGGCGGATCGCGCCCGCTGACTGCTGGCGAAGTCGCGCTGGTGCAGTCGGTGTTTGGCTCAGCGATCGATTGCGATCGGGTGACGATCCGGCGCCAGCGCTGGTTCCCGCTGCAACCGCGCAAGGTCACTATGGCGCCGCGCGGTCACATCCATTTTCACCCGCAATCAGCCAGCTATTGCGACGATTTCAGCGCGGCCAGCCTGCCACTTCAGGGCCACTTCATCCACGAAATGGTCCACGTCTGGCAGGTTCAGCGGCGCGGGCTGTGGTATCTGATTCTACGGCGACCGTTGTCGCGACGGTACGACTACAGCCTGAAACCGGGCTGGCCGCTGGAGCGGTACGGGATCGAACAGCAGGCGGAGATTGTCCGTCACGCCTTCTTGCTACGCAGCGGCGCCAAGGTGCCGGGCGTTGAAAGCAAGCGAGCTTATGATGGGCTGGTCAAGTTTGAGGATGCCCGATGAGCGAGTTTGAATTTCTGTTCGTGCTGTTCTCGTTGGTGATGGGGTTGTCGCTGGTCGAACTGCTTACCGGCCTTGGCCGCGCTTTGGAAGTAAAGCTCCATCAAGGCCGCCCCGACGCTGGGCTGTTGTTTGGTTGGCTCACTCCCTTACTGGCAGTGTTTGTGATCCTCGATCTGCTGTCGTTCTGGATGTTCGCTTGGGCGGTACGCGATCTGGTCACCGTTACGCGGATATCGATGTTGGGCGTGGTTAGCTTCTGCAGCGCCTATTTCCTGGCCGCGCGCTTGGTCTTCCCCAGCGATCCCGAGGCATTTCGCGATCTTGATTCGCATTACTGGCAGGTGCGTCGGACAATCTTTGCCATGCTGATGGCAATGGTCGCCCTCCAATGGGCCTTCTTAATGGCACACCCAGCGCTGCTGCCGATGGCGAGTAAACCGATTTCGCTGGGCATGACAGCAGTGTTGCTCGGGCTGATGGCAGCGGCGATGCTCACTGCCGCGCGGCGCTGGTCAGCCGCAATCCTCGCGGCGCTGGTGGCCCGGTACCTGCTGATTTACGTGATTTGAACAAGCACAGCCAACGAATGCACCCGGCGCGAACAGCAGCCGACCCCGCACCCGCTCAGTCCCCCTTCTTCGCCACTGCCACCATCGCGGGGCGTAGCAGGCGTTCCTTGATCATGTAGCCAGCCTGCAATTCCTGCAACACGGTGCCGGGCGCGGCATCGGCGCTGGGCACTTCGAGCATGGCCTGATGCTGGTTGGGATCGAGCGGCAGGCCGACAGCAGCGATGCGGGTGATGCCGTTGAGGGTGAAAACCTTGTCGAGCTCGCGCGAGGTTGCCTCAATCCCGGCGACCAGCGCGTTCATCTTTTCATCTTCACGCAATTGCTGAGGAATGGCATCCAAGGCACGGGAAAGATTGTCCGCCACGCTCAGCATGTCGCGGGCAAACCCGGTCGC
>JANMOU010000034.1:0-28294 GCA_031369495.1 Novosphingobium sp.
TTGGCGGTCGCGTGGGCGCTGCGGCGGCCGGATCCGGCGACATTGCGGCAATTGTAGCTGCCCATCGTCTCGATCCGGACGATCGGGCTGCCGAGAATTTGCTGCGCGGCGCGGTCTGCGCCAAACCGGGCCCAAGCGGCGAAAGTATCGGCCAAGGGGCAAGTGACCGGGCCAAGGTTCGACAGCGCCAGACTCGCGTTGTCGCTCTTCAGCTTCGCCAGTTGGACGGTCCCCAAGGTCGAGCACCCGGCGCCGAAATACTTGTCTGGCAAGGGCGAGAAGGCCGCCTTGCGCGCGCCCAGATCGGCGAGGCAGGCGCGCGTTTCGGGGTGCGGGGTGAAGATCTGGGTTGAGCGCTTGATGCTGGCCTGCTGCTCTGGCGCGCGGGTTTGCGGCAGCACACTGCACGCGCCCAGGAGGGCCAAGAGTGGGAGAATGGCGAGCACCCTGCGCATGCCCGTTATTCTGCCCGGAAAATGGTTAACAAGTGCCGACTCTGGCATGGCCAAACGGGCACTAACCGATGAACTGTGCCGGGATTGCCTTGACTCGCCGCCCGCTGGCTATAGGAGCGGCGCCGGGCCACGCGGTCCCAACGCCGCGCGTGCTCTCTGTAAGGAGAGACTACAATGACAGTACCAATGCCCGCGCAGAAACCTGCGCGTCCGTTTTTTTCTTCCGGTCCCTGCGCCAAGCCGCCGGGCTATTCCCCCGACAAATTGGCAACCGAATGCCTTGGCCGTTCGCACCGGGCCAAGATCGGCAAGTCGCGCCTGCAATTGTGCATCGATCTGATGCGCGAAGTGTTGGGCCTGCCCGATACGCACCGGATTGGCATTGTCCCCGGCAGTGACACCGGCGCATTCGAAATGGCGATGTGGACCATGCTCGGCGCGCGCGGCGTGACCACGCTGGCCTGGGAAAGCTTTGGCGAAGGCTGGGTTACGGATGCCGTGAAGCAACTGAAAGTCGATCCGACCGTGATCCGCGCTGACTATGGTCAGCTGCCCGATCTGGCCCAGGTCAATTTCGCCGATGACGTGCTGTTTACGTGGAACGGCACCACCAGCGGCGTGCGCGTCCCCAACGGTGACTGGATTCCGAGCGACCGCGAAGGGCTGACCTTCGCCGATGCGACCAGCGCGGTTTTTGCTTACGACATTCCGTGGGACAAGATCGACGTTGCGACGTTCAGCTGGCAAAAGGTGCTGGGCGGCGAGGGCGGCCACGGCGTGCTGATCCTTGGTCCGCGCGCGGTGGAGCGGCTGGAAAGCTATACCCCCGCCTGGCCATTGCCCAAGGTGTTCCGCCTGACCTCGAAGGGCAAACTGTCCGAAGGCGTGTTCAAGGGTGAGACGATCAACACTCCCTCGATGCTGGCGGTCGAAGACGCGATCTTTGCGCTCGAATGGGCGAGAGGCATCGGCGGGCTGGAAGGTCTGAAGGCGCGCTGCACCGCCAATGCCGATGCGCTGGGCCAGATCGTGGCTGACCGGCTATGGTTGGGGCATCTTGCCGCTGATCCAGCGAACCGTTCAAAAACCTCGGTCTGCCTGACTGTCGAAGGTGCCGACGAAGCCATGATCAAGGCGATGGCCGGCGCGCTCGAACAGGAAGGCGCGGCTTTTGACATCGCTGGGTATCGCGATGCCCCGCCGGGCCTGCGGATCTGGTGCGGCGCGACGGTCGATACCGCCGATATCGCGGCGCTCGGGCCGTGGCTCGACTGGGCTTACGCACAAACTTCTTCCCAATAGCTGCCGTCATCCTGAACTTGGTTCAGGACCCATTTCTCCCCCTCGACCATCGGCCTGATTGGCACGATGGGCCCTGAAACAAGTTCAGGGTGACGATGTTCTTGATTGGATCGTTTTATGACCAAACCCCGCGTACTCATTTCCGACAAGATGGACCCCAACGCCGCGCGCATTTTTGCCGATCAAGGCTGCGATGTTGACGTGATCACTGGCGAAACGCCCGAGCAACTGATCGCCCGGATCGGCGATTACGATGGTCTGGCAATCCGCTCCTCGACCAAGGTGACCAAGGAAATTCTGGCCGCCGCCAAGAACCTGAAAGTGATTGGCCGGGCCGGGATCGGGGTCGACAATGTCGATATCCCGGCCGCTTCGGCGCAGGGCGTGGTGGTGATGAACACCCCGTTCGGCAACTCGATCACCACCGCCGAACACGCCATCGCGCTGATGTTCGCGCTGGCTCGCCAGATTCCAGAGGCGAATGCGCAGACTCAGGCGGGCAAATGGCCCAAGAACGATTTCATGGGTGTGGAAGTGACCGGCAAGGTTCTGGGCCTGATCGGCGCGGGCAATATCGGCTCGATCGTGGCGAGCCGGGCGCTGGGGCTCAAGATGAAGGTCGTCGCCTTCGATCCGTTCCTGACGCCCGAACGCGCGATCGAAATGGGCGTCGAAAAGGCCGAGCTCGATACGTTGCTGGCCAAGGCCGATTTCATCACGCTGCACACGCCGTTGACGGACCAGACCCGCAATATCCTCTCGGCCGAAAATCTCGCCAAAACCAAGAAGGGCGTGCGGATCATCAACTGCGCGCGCGGCGGGCTGATTGACGAAGCGGCGCTGAAGGCGGCGCTGGATAGCGGCCATGTCGCGGGTGCGGCGCTCGATGTGTTCCAAACCGAACCGGCCAAGGAATCGCCCTTGTTCGGTACCCCGAACTTTATCTGCACCCCGCACCTTGGTGCCAGCACCAACGAAGCACAGGTCAATGTGGCGCTGCAAGTAGCAGAGCAGATGGCCGATTATCTGGTCAATGGCGGGGTATCCAATGCCCTGAATATGCCAAGCCTGAGCGCTGAAGAAGCGCCCAAACTCAAGCCCTATATGGCCTTGGCCGAACAGCTCGGCAGCCTGGTCGGACAGCTGACTACCGGCTCGATCCCGCGGATCTCGATCCACGCTGAAGGGGCTGCGGCAGAGCTCAACATCAAGCCGATCGTCGCGGCGGTGCTGGCCGGGTTCCTGCGGGTCCAGTCGGATACGGTCAACATGGTCAATGCCCCGTTCCTCGCCAAAGAGCGCGGGATGGGAGTGCGCGAGGTCAAGACCGAGAAGGAAGGCGATTACCACACCCTGATCCGCGTTTCGGTCAAGACCGATGCGGGCGAGCGTTCGGTGGCGGGCACGCTGTTCTCCAACCGCGAACCGCGGCTGGTCGAACTGTTCGGGATCAAGGTCGAGGCCGAAATGGCCGGGCACATGATGTATATCGTCAACGAAGATGCCCCCGGCTTCATCGGCCGGATCGGCACGCTGCTGGGCGAAAACGCGATCAACATCGGGACTTTCAACCTTGGCCGCCGCGATGCAGGCGGGGAAGCGGTGCTGCTGCTGTCAGTCGACAGCAAGGTCGAAATGGCCTTGCTCGAACAGGTTCGCGCGCTGCCGGGTGTCAAGCGGGCCATGGCGCTGGCGTTTTAAACACACCGTCGTCCCCGGTTTGACCGGGGACCGCTGGCCGCTTTGGCGCGAGTTCGCGTTTGACCGGCCAGCGATCCCCGCTTTCACGGGGATGACGATCAGGCTAGAGACCCAATCGCTATGCAAGATAACGACCGCGACTTGTTGCCCGAGGGCCTTGAAGACCGGCTGCCCGCCGCTGCCGCCGCTGCGGCGCGGGTGACTCGGGCTGTGATCGATGTGCTCGACGCACACGGCTATGACCGGGTCCAGCCGCCCAGCATCGAGTTTGAGAAATCGATGGCCAGCCGGATGGCCGGGGTCCAGCCGCGCCGGATGTTCCGGTTCGTTGATCCCGCGAGTTTGCGCACCCTGGCGCTGCGCAGCGATATCACGGTGCAGGTCGGGCGGATCGCCGCGACGGCGCTGGCGAATGCGGCGCGGCCGCTGCGGCTGTGCTATGCTGGCCAAGTGCTGACCATCAAGGGCGATGGGCTCGACCCTACCCGAGAGCGGCTCCAGCTGGGCGCCGAACTGATCGGATCGGACAGCGTGGCCGCCGCTGGAGAGATCGTCGCGGTGGCAATCGAGGCGCTGAGCGCGGCGGGCGCCACTGGGCTGTCGGTCGATTTCACACTGCCCGATCTGGTCGATACGCTGGCCGCAAAAGTGCTGCCGCTGGGTGCCGATAAGATCGAAGCGGTGCGGCGCGAGCTGGATGACAAGGATGCTGGCGGGCTGGTTGCGGCTGGCGGCGAAGCCTATCTGCCGCTGCTGACCGCAATCGGGCCGTTTGAGCGCGCGATCGAGCGGCTGGCGGCGATCGATGCGGGCGGGGCGCTATCCAGCCGGATCGCGGCCTTGCGCGAAGTCGCGGCGCGGCTCGGCGGCAAAGCCCGGCTGACGCTCGATCCCAGCGAGCGGCACGGCTTTGAATACCAGAGCTGGTTCGGCTTCACGATCTATGCCGATGGGGTTGCCGGTGCGCTGGGGCGGGGCGGATCCTATCGGATCCTTGGCCCTGATGAACCGGCGATCGGCTTTTCGCTGTTCCCGGATGCGTTGATCGACGCGCTGGCCGGCCAGGAGGCGGCGCGCGATACGCTGTTCCTGCCGCTGGGTCACGATCCGGTCCACGCTGAACGGCTGCGGGCGATCGGCTGGCGGACTGTCGCGGCGATTTGCGAGGCCTGCGAGCCAAAAGCGCTGGGCTGCACCCACCGGCTGCTGGCGGGCGAGGCGGTTCGGCTCTAGATTCTGAACCTATGTGGCAGCCTGTTTGAATATCTGGCTGATCGCATCGCGGCCTTCCGAAACAAGCCTTGAATCGACCGTCACAAACACCCGACCTCGGCGAATCTGCTTTTCATAATAATTGGCTTCGCGCCCATCCACGTCCTTGTCGGTCAGCATCCGCAGCAAGGCCCCGCCGGTCGCCCCGAACACCGCGCTCACCGAAGCGATAGAGGATAAAGCCGACAGCGGGGCGGCAATCGGAACCAACGCCAAAACACCAATCCCGAGCAGGGCCCCGGTCAAGCCACCTCCAGCCACGGCGGCGGCGACGCTGCTCTTCGAATGACCACGCCAATCTTCGTCCGAAATCGAGAACTCCCCAGCGCGGCTGAGGATGGTTATCGCCCGTTCGGGAATCCCGGCCTGCGACAAGCGAACAATCACGCGTTCGGCCTGGGCCAAATCATCGAACAGCGCTGTGACCAGATGCTGCTGCGCTGAATCCAGCTGCATCCGCGCCGCAGCAAAAGCCGTGGCAAAGTCGTCTCGGTCCGCTTCCGTCGCAAAAACCACACGCAGCCCGGCGGCTTGCTGTATTTGTGTGACGCTCGGCGAGGGGTGGGTCAGGTGCAGCGTGCGGAGCAACTGGTCAATCGTGCTGCGCCGCATCTTCTGATCGGTGCCGCGGTTGATCCAGTCAGCCACAAGTGGACGAGAATGTTCTGGGTTCAGATAGTTGAGCGCAGAAAGCTCATCGACCTTGATAACATAAACCGGTTCTGGAGCTGGTGCTGTTGCCATCTGAATTTGCTACAACAATCGGGCGCCATTTGGCCAGCAGTGACAACGCGGTGTCCTGCTATCGAACAGGGGTCAGAGCAAGTGTTACGGCGTCAGGCTCCAAACACTCGCTTCAACCACGCGTCGACCACTGGGGTTGCGGGATAGGCCGGATCGCCCAGGCTGCGGTTTATCGCCATGTGACCGCTCAGCCCGCGCCCATCGAACTGCTGGCGCTGGACCCGGGTGCCGCCCTGCTTCAGCGCGCTTTCCAGCTTGATCGATTGTGCCACGCCATCTTGGCGTCCGACATGGATGATCAGGAACGCCGGAGCATTGAGCGATGCCGCGTGGAGCGTCGGCGATAGCGCGCGCTGGCGGGCCGGATCGCTGCCAAAGGCCTGAGCATAGGTGTCCTTCATCATCCCCGGCCCGTCCTGCATCTGCTGCGCCACATCATAGGCCGCCCCGTCGATCGGGATCACCCCGTCCAAATTGGCGAAGCTGAGGCCAGCACCGCGCAGATAGGTCTCATCGGTCCCGACCAGCGCGACCAGATGTGCGCCGGCACTGTGGCCCATGATCACGATCCGGGCGGGGTCAAATCCCAGCCGTGCAGCGTTGTCGATCAGGGTGCGCAGCGCGGCGGCGACATCGGCGCCCTGCTGTTCGACCGTGGCATCGGGCACCAGCCGGTAATTGATCGAAACGAAGGCATAACCAAGGCCGGTATAGTGCGGCGCCTTCCACTGGCCGGTGCCGTTATCCTTGCTGCCCCGCTGCCACCCGCCGCCGTGGACGAATACCACCAGCGGCGCGCGCTTGTTGCCATTGATGGCCGGATAAAAATCGAGGGCCTGCAGCTTGTCGCTGCCATAGCTGAGCGTTTGTTTGCCCGGTGGCTGGGCGATCGGGGCGGCGGTTTCAGCACTGCCGATCCGTTCGCGCAGCCGGTCACCTGGGCGGGCTTCGGCAAGGGTGCCGGCGATCAAAGCGGTGGCTGTCAGGGTGAGGATGATGGTCTTGCGCATGGTCTTACTCCCTTTGCAGACAGATTATTGCGCATTGGTTTCCGCGCCAGCCGCAATTTGTCGCGGATTGTCGCGCCAATGGGGCAGCGTGCGCCTTGCCCTCTGCCTTTGCTTCCCCTAGGGCGCGGCACGGATTTGATGCCCTTGCAAAGGAATTTCCGTGGCCAACGTTACCGTGATCGGCGCCCAGTGGGGCGATGAAGGCAAGGGCAAGATTGTCGACTGGCTGGCCAGCCGCGCCGATGCCGTGGTCCGCTTTCAGGGCGGACACAACGCCGGGCACACCCTGGTGGTTGGCGAAAACGTCTACAAGCTCTCCCTGCTGCCCAGCGGCATCGTCACCGGAACGCTCAGCCTGATCGGCAACGGCGTGGTGCTCGATCCCTGGCACTTCCGCGATGAAGTGGCCAAGCTCAAGGGGCAGGGCGTCGATATCAATCCGCAGAACCTGCAAGTTGCCGAAAACGCCCCGCTGATCCTGCCGTTCCACCGCGATCTCGATGCTTTGCGCGAAGATGCCAGTGGCGCTGGCAAGATCGGCACGACCCGGCGCGGGATCGGCCCGGCTTACGAAGACAAAGTCGGCCGCCGCTCGATCCGGGTCTGCGATCTGGCACACCTTGATGATCTCGGCCCGCAGCTCGACCGGATCTGCGCGCACCACGACGCACTGCGCAGTGGGTTCGGCCTCGACCCGATCAACCGCGAACGGTTGCTGGCCGATCTGTGGGACATCGCGGCCTTTGTGCTGCCCTTTGCCAAGCCGGTCTGGCGGACGCTCGATCAGGCCCGCAAGGCTGGCAAGCGGATCCTGTTCGAAGGCGCGCAGGGCGTGCTGCTTGATGTCGATCACGGGACCTACCCGTTCGTCACCAGCTCCAACACCGTCAGCGGCACCGCCGCCAGCGGATCGGGAATGGGGCCATCTGCGCCGGGCTTCGTGCTGGGGATCGTCAAGGCCTATACCACCCGCGTTGGTTCTGGCCCGTTCCCGACTGAGCTGGAAGATGAAACCGGCCAGCGGCTGGGTGAACGCGGTCACGAATTTGGCACCGTTACGGGGCGCAAGCGTCGTTGCGGCTGGTTCGATGCGGTGCTGACCCGGCAAAGCTGCACGATCAGCGGCGTGACCGGGATCGCGCTGACCAAGGTTGACGTGCTCGACGGGTTCGAAACGGTGAAGATCTGCGTGGGTTATAAACTGCGCCGGGCCGATGGGACAGAGACTCTGCTAGACTACTTCCCCAGCCACGCCGCCGATCAGGCCGCGGTTGAGCCGATCTATGAAGAGATGCCCGGGTGGGACGGCACCACCGCTGGGGCCCGCAGCTGGGCCGATCTGCCCGCCCAGGCGATCAAGTACATCCGCCGGATCGAAGAACTGATCGAAACCCCAGTGGCGCTGGTCAGCACCAGCCCGCAGCGCGAGGATACGATTCTGGTGCGCGATCCGTTTGTGGATTGATCCTGCACACAAAGCCCACTTTCGCGCTTTGAGTTGATCTGGCAGTCTTGCCCTTCGCCTGCGGAGGTGCCCGATGCAGTTTGTTCGTTTTGGTCTGAGTCTCGCCCTGTTGCTGCTAACCGGCGCAGCCACACCGCCGCCGCCGCTCAGCTTTCCCGAAGTCGACCACATCCTTGTCGCCAAGGCGGCGCGGACGATGACGCTCTATGGCGCCGATGGCTCGGTTCATGTGATCCGGAACATCCAGTTGGGCGGGTCGCCGATTGGGGCCAAGCAGTTTGAAGGGGACGAAAAGACGCCGGAGGGGCGGTTTTTGATCGACTATGGCAATCCCAATAGTGCCTTCAACCTCTCGCTCCATATCGACTATCCGCGCGCCGAGCACCGGGCCTTTGCGCAGGCACAGGGCCGCAGTGCGGGCGGGCTGATCATGATCCACGGCCAGCCCAACGATTTGCCGATGGGCCGCATTCCGGGCGACTGGACCGACGGCTGTATCGCGCTCGCCAATGACGAGATCGAGGCGCTGTGGGAAGCAGTGCCCGATGGCACGCCGATTGAGATCAAACCGTGATCTTGGGTAATTATCCCCTTGCGACAAGTAAGCCGATATGCTAGATAATCGGCATGAGCACGAAAGCCCCTACTCTCCGCCAGTTTCAGGACCGCTTCCCTACCGAGGAAAGCTGTCTCGATCACTTGATGCGGACCCGTTACGGTGAACGTCACGATTGCGAACGCTGCGGCAAGAGCGCCAAGTTCTACCGCGTCAAAGCCCGCCGCTCATACGCTTGCGAACATTGCGGCGCGCAGGTTTATCCGACCGCCGGCACCCCGTTTGATCGGACCCGCACAAGCCTGCGCGATTGGTTCTTTGTCATGTTTCAGTTCTGCACTTCGCGGAACGGCGTGGCGGCAAAGGAAGTCGAGCGCCAGTTGGGCGTAACCTACAAAACCGCTTGGCGGATGTGCCACGAAATCCGCAAGTATATGGCTCTGGTCGATGGGGATGGCCCGCTTGGCGGCCCCTTTCGCACCGTAGAGGCTGACGAGACTTTCATCGGCGGCGTGGCAAACGGTATGGGCAAGGGTTACAAAGGCAACAAGACCGTTGTGTTTGGCATGAAAGAGCGCGGCGGCAACGTCATGACGATGGTTGTGGCCGATCGCCGCAAGAGTTCACTGCTCCCCCACATTCTCGACAACGTGAGGCCCTACAGCGAAATCCATACCGACACGCACCGCCCCTATGACGATCTGGGCACCCTTAATGGATATTGGCACAAGCAAGTGAACCACATGGCAGGCGAATATGTCGGGCCAAGCGGTGCGACCACGAACGGGATTGAAGGGTTCTGGGCGCAGCTAAAGCGCGGGATCGGCGGGACGCATATCCACGTTAGCGCGAAGCATCTTCCGAAGTATCTGGGCGAGTTTGAGTTTCGGCACAATCGCCGGAACCGCCCGGAGCAGATGCTTTCGGAACTGATGCTTTCTTTCCGGCGCTAGGAGCATCGCCTTTTGTCATGGCTTTGAGTAGGGCGTCGAAGCGCTTGTCAGTCTCTATCATCGGGCCAAACCTCTTGAATTTCAGCTTTGAGGAAACGGTAGTCCATAACGTTGTGCCGGTTTCCATCTTCATCGGTGTATTGCAGCAAATGCGAAATTCCGCCGCTTGCATCCCTGCCGACGCCGACTCCCTTTTTCGATATCTCAAACGGCAAGGGTTCCAAAGTGGATCCTCGGCGGGCCCAAGTTGAGAGTTTGCGAAGTGACATTTGATCTCCGACCTCACGCCCAATCTCTCTAATCTTTGCGAGAGCTTCCGGAGAACCATCGTCTTCTAGCCCGCGCAACTTTAATATCCGTCCTATCAGCTCGTTGAAGGTGATATCTGGCATAGCGCCCGCCTCACCTAAGCGTGGAACCGCAGCCTTGCTGCTTGCGTAAAATGCCCGTTGGGGCTCCACAAACGATGCGAGAGACGACGCATCTCCGTTGGCAGATTTAGGCCAGATGCGCACCAAGTCGGCACTGGCGATCAAAACTCGTCGATAAGTATCACCAGAACCAGTTGTCCAGGCGGCTCCGCGATTGGCATCCTCCATCTGTATTTCAGCGTGTGGCTGAATGGTTCCGTGCTGCCAGTAGTAAGCAGGTATTTCTTCTGTCGGTTGGTCTGGATTCGAGAATGCTCCACCCTTTGCACCTCTAGCGCGCACGTCACCGCGAACTAGCCTTTCTCTGAATTCCAAAGCCACTAGCCGATCAAATGCAGTTTCCGAAGTAGGCATAGTTTGAAGGTGGCCCCACTCGCTCTCATAGACAAGATACCGAAGTGCGGAATGCAGCGGTATCCAAGACTCGGCGCGCCGCGTGTGATCGGTGGCCCAGATGGCGGCAGCAGTTTCACCCTTTGCCCTCTCAAACTCAAGTTTAGCTTTTACTGCACGCCTCGCTCGTTCTTTGACTTCTTGTCGTTTGATTTCTTGCTCAAAAGACAGGTTTTGATCGGGTGAGGTCCGGGCGCGCCATGAGTGCCAACTTACAAAACAGACCATCGCCAGCGCCAGCGCGCCAAGCGCGACGAGAATTACCGCCCAATCAGGGAGGCCGGCAAGTGAGGCGCGCCAGCCCGCGATCACCGAGATGGCTCCCGAAGGCAAAAAGCTCCAAATCCATGCGGCGGTGCTGATGTCTGCCAAACGCTTCCAGACAACACTAAGCACAACAAAGGCTCTTGATGGTGGGTTTCCCATCTCGCCCGCATATCAATCTGTTCTACTTGTCGCAAGGGTATAACTCCGTGATCTTGACATAGGCCCTGTTTGTTCTACTCCTGTTCATCCGAATCGGAGGGAATTTCTATGGCCAGCGCAGCGACCCCAGCCAATTTCGCCTATGACTCCCCGGCCAATGATGCTGCTGGGATGCCGCTGGCCTTGTCGCTCTTTGCCGACCGGGTGCACTTGCGCGATCAGATCCGTGATGATGCACTGGCGGCGGGGTTCCGGATTGGCGAAGTGGCCGGGATTGATGCGCTGCTGAGTGGAGCGGCGCGGCCGCTGGGCCATGTGGTGGTGCTCGATTGCCCTGAGGTTGATGGCGCGGCGCTGGCCGCTTTGGCCCGGCTCGATATGCGCGCGGCCAATTCCGGGGCCAGTCTGGTGGTTTCAACCAGTGTCGCCGCACTCGACGATGTGTTCGGCTGCCTCGATCAATCGGGCGCGCAGATCCTGGTTGATCCGAGCCGGGCTGAGCGGGTGGTGGCGCTGGGCCGGGTGCTGGGGCAGACCGCGCATTTGCGGGTCCGCGAACTGTCGGATGATGACCGGTTGGCGCTGCTCCGGCTGACCGAACAAGTCAGTCAGATCGCCGCGCGGCTTGACCGGATGGCGCCTCCAGCGGATGGCGCTGGCGACAGCGCGTTCCGGTTTGAAAGCCCGCGGACGGCCTTTGCCCCGGCGCTCGAAAGCGATGGCAGCGAACGGTTGGTCCGCGCGGCGCGACTGGCACTGCCCGATCCGCGGCTGGTCCGGCGGATCATTCGCCAACGGCAGTTGCGCGCGCGGTTCTTCGATGGGGATCTGTTTGGCGATCCGGCCTGGGATATGCTGCTCGATCTGACTGCGGCGCGGGCTGAACATACCCGGGTATCGGTGACCAGCCTGTGCATCGCCAGCGGAGTTCCGCCGACTACTGCGCTGCGCTGGATCGGTCAGATGATCGATGCCGCGTTGCTCGAACGGGTCGAGGATGAAACCGATCGCCGCCGCGCCTTCATTACGCTCACCGACAAGGCCAGCGATGCCATGGCGCGCTATTTCGCTGAACTGGGCACCAACGCCGCGCGGCTGGTTTAAGGCTTCCCAGCGCTGTCCGGATCAGCTAGGGGCGCAGGCCTTGGCCTCAGGCCGGGCGCTTAGCTCAGTTGGTAGAGCATCTCGTTTACACTGAGAGGGTCGGCGGTTCGAGCCCGTCAGCGCCCACCAGGCCTTCTCTCAATTTGTGATCCCGTGTAACCTCCGGGCCAGTTCTTCCGAATTGGTCATCGGATGTCGCAATCATGTGTGGAGCAAAAGCCATGGAAGACAAAATCAGCCGGCGCGGTGCGGTCGTCACCGGACTTGGCGGACTGGCGGCTTTTGTCTTTTTCGCCAGCCGCAGTTCAATCGTCGTTGCCGCGCCGCGCCCGGCGGGGGCCTATAAGCTGACCGATGCACAGTGGCGGCAGAAACTATCACCGGCGGCCTATGCTGTCCTGCGCCGGGCCAATACCGAACGACCAGGAACCAGCGCCTTGCTGAAAGAGCACCGCGCCGGGAAGTTCCTCTGCGCGGGTTGCGGCTGGCCGCTGTACAGTTCGAAAACCAAATATGACAGCCGCACCGGCTGGCCGAGTTTCTGGCAAGCCTTGCCCGGCGGAATTGGCACTTTGACCGACTATGACATCGGTGCGGCCCGCACTGAAGTCCACTGCCGCAACTGTGGCGGCCACCTTGGCCATGTGTTCGACGATGGACCAAAACCGAACGGAAAACGCCATTGCATCAACGGTGTGGCACTGACTTTCAAGCCTGGAGCAGCATAATGCGCAAGTTGATTTTCGTCCCGTTTGTGGCTGCAGTTCTGGCTGGCTGCGGGCAAAGCGACGCAGCCACGCCTTCGGTGTTGATCGCACCCCCTGCCGCTGCGGCCGAGCATGGCCAGCAAGTCGCAGTGTTTGCCGGTGGCTGCTTCTGGGGCATGGAAGCCCTGTTCGAACATACCCGCGGAGTGACCGGCGTGATCAGTGGCTATGCTGGTGGGACCAAGGCCAGCGCCAATTACAGCGCCGTCTCGAGCGAGCAGACCGCCCACGCTGAAGTGGTGCGGATAACCTATGATCCGGCGCGGATCAGTTACGGCCAGTTGCTGCAGATCTATTTTTATGCGGCCCACGATCCGACCCAGCTCAACCGCCAGACCCCCGATGTCGGGCCCAGCTATCGCTCGGCGATTTTCCCGCAGAACGCGGCACAACGTGCCAGCGCGACTGGCTATATCGCGGCGCTTAACAAGGCGCGCGTTTTCGGCAAACCGGTTGCGACCAAAATTGAGAGCGGGCAGTTCTTTCCGGCCGAAGCTTACCATCAGGACTTTATGCGGCGGAACCCGAACCACGGCTATATCCAGCGCTGGGACGTCCCCAAGCTGGCCAAGTTCAAGGCCAAGTTCCCCCGGTTCTACAAAGGCTAGTTACTGGGGCTAGCTACTGGGGCTAGCGACTGGGGCTAGTTAGCCTCGGCAATCAACGCCAGCGTTTCGGCATCGCCCCATTCGCGCGGGCCGATGATCCGCCAGACTTCGCGGCCTGCCGAATCATACAGCACCGTTATCGGCAGGCTGGGCGCTTCATAGTGGAACGCGAGATCGCCCTTGGGGTCGAGCCAGGGTTCCAACCGCGTAACGCCGCGTTGCTTCAGGAAAGCTCCGGCCTTTTCGGGCTCACCGGAATCCTGGTTGACCGTCAGCACGCGCGCTTTGCCGTCCAGCGTTCCCGCCAGCGTGTCCAGCAGGGGCAATTCGGCGACGCAGGGTGCGCACCAGGTCGCCCACAGGTTGACCAGAACCGGTTTGCCTTTGAGGGATGGCAGCCGCAGCTCCTTGCCGGCCGGATCAGACAGCAGGAAATCGGGCATCTCGCTGCCCTTGCGGGTCCGATCAACCACGCCAACTTCAGCGGTTGGTGCCGAAGCCGCCGATGATGCTTGCGGTTGCGCGCTCTCCCCGCTTTGCCTATCGCACCCGGCAAGGACCACGGCAAAGCCAAGGAATACGGCGTTGAGCAAACGGGACGACAGCACGGCAGGCTCCAATTCGATGTGGGGCGGACGGTTCGCCGAAGGGCCCGCCGCGATCATGCGCGAGATAAATGCCTCGATCCCGTTCGACAAGGCTCTGTGGCGCCAAGACGTGGCCGCAAGCAAGGCCCATGTCGCGATGCTGGCGGCGCAAGGGATCGTTTCGGCCGAGGACGCCGCGCTGATCGCGGGCGGGCTGGACCAGATCGCGGCCGAGTATGAACAACACGGCGTGCCCGAGGACTGGGACCTTGAAGATATCCACATGACCACCGAAAGCCGCCTGGCCGAACTGATCGGCGCGGCGGCGGGCCGGCTACACACCGCGCGCAGCCGCAACGATCAGGTCGCGACCGATTTCAAGCTGTGGGTGCGCGAGGCGATGGCGGCGGCCGATGCCGGGCTGCTCGCGCTGCAAGTCGCGCTGGTTACCCGCGCGGGCGAGCACGCCACCAGCATCATGCCCGGCTTCACGCACCTGCAAACCGCGCAGCCGGTCACGCTGGGGCATCACTTGCTGGCCTATTACGAAATGCTCGATCGCGATCGTTCCCGGTTTGCCGATGCTCATGGTCGCGCCAATCAGTGCCCGCTGGGCGCGGCGGCCTTGGCCGGAACCGGGTTTCCGATTGACCGCCAGGCTACCGCAGCGGCGCTGGGCTTTGCCGAACCGACCCGCAACAGCCTCGATTCGGTGTCTGACCGGGATTTCGCGCTCGATTACCTGATGGCGGCGGCGCAGGCTGCGTTGCACCTGTCGCGGCTGGCCGAAGAACTGATCATTTGGGCCAGCCAGCCGTTCGGGTTCGTCACCTTGCCCGACAGTCTATCGACCGGCAGTTCGATCATGCCGCAAAAGAAGAACCCCGACGCGGCCGAGCTGGTGCGCGGCCATTCGGGCCGGATTGCCGGCTGCCTGACCAGCCTGATGATGACCATGAAGGGTCTCCCGCTGGCCTATTCGAAGGACATGCAGGACGATAAGCCCCCGGTGTTTGAGGCCGCCAGCCTGCTCACGCTGAGCTTGGCAGCGATGACCGGGATGGTCGCGGGCGCAACCTTTCGAACCGAGCGGATGCGGGCGGCGGCCGAGCTGGGCTATGCCACGGCTACGGACCTCGCCGATTGGCTGGTCCGCGAGGCTGGAATCCCGTTTCGCGAGGCGCACCACATCACCGGGGCGGCGGTGAAGCTGGCCGAAAGCAAGGGGCTGGCGCTCGATCAGCTCGACCTTACCGACCTCCAAGCGATCGATCCCCGGATTGACGCGCGCGTGTTCGCTGCGCTGTCGGTCGAGGCGTCGGTCGCGGCGCGCACCAGCTATGGCGGAACCGCACCCGATCAGGTAAGAGCGCAGGTGGCCGCAGCGCGCCTTGCGCTCGGTCTGGAGTGAACCGATGCGCCGCCTGATCGTCCCTGCCTTGTTGCTTGGCCTTGCTGCCTGCGGGCAGAGCGCGCCGCTGAAACCCGCGACGGGTCAGCAATTGCCGGTCGCGCCCTATGGCCGCGATGGCCGCGAAGTGGCTGAAAACCTGTTGAAACCGACGCCACAGGCCGCGCCGGAACGCAGTGTCGAACTGCGAAAACGCTCGGAGGAACGCCTCCAAGACCCGTTCGACCTGCCCCCTCCCGACGACGAGTAGTATCGCATGGATCATTTTGAATTTCGCGACGGCGTCCTCCACGCCGAAGACCTGCCGCTGACCGCTATTGCCGAGGCGGTTGGCACGCCGGTCTATGTCTATTCACGCGCCACGCTGCAACGCCACGCTCAGGTGTTCCGCGATGCTCTGGCGATCCTGCCACGGGTCCATATTGCCTTTGCGATCAAGGCCAATCCCAACCTGGCCGTGCTGCGGGTGATGCAGCGCGAAGGGTTGGGCGCAGATGTCGTCTCGGGCGGCGAAATGGACCGGGCGCTGGCCGCCGGGATGCCGGCTGAGGACATTGTCTTTTCAGGCGTTGGCAAGCAGCACCATGAAATGATCGCAGCGCTCGAAGCCGGGATTGGTCAGTTCAATCTCGAAAGCGAAGAAGAAGGTGCCGAGCTGTCCGAGCTGGCGCAGGCGCGCGGGCTGACCGCGCAATGCGCGCTGCGGGTCAATCCCGATGTCGATGCCCGTACCCACGCCAAGATCTCGACCGGCAAGGCCGAGAACAAGTTCGGCGTGCCGATTGATCGCGCGGTGGAAATCTACAGCAACCTTGCGGCGCTGCCGGGGCTCAACATGCGCGGGGTGGCGGTCCATATCGGCAGCCAGCTCGATAGCCTTGAACCGTTTGAAGAGGCGTTTGAGAAGGTTGGGAGCCTGCTTTCCGATCTGCGCAGCGCCGGACAGACTGTGACCCATGCCGACCTCGGCGGCGGGATCGGCGTGCCTTACAAGGCGGGCGAAGTGTTCCCCACGCCGCAAGCCTACGCCGCGATGGTCGCGCGGGTCACCGCCGATTGGGACGTCACCTTGATGTTTGAGCCGGGCCGGGTGATCTGCGGCAATGCCGGGGTGCTGCTGACCAAAGTGGTACGGGTCAAGCGCAGTTCCAACCAGGTCCCGTTCATGGTCGTCGATGCGGCGATGAACGATCTGGCCCGCCCAGCAATGTACGGCGCCTGGCACGATTTCGACGCGGTGAAGCCCACGGGTGAACGGATGACGGCGCATATCGTCGGGCCAATCTGCGAAACGGGTGATACCTTTGCGATGGACCGCGAGACGGACGCATTGGTCGCGGGTGATCTGGCGGTGTTTCGCACCGCCGGCGCTTACGGCGCGACCATGGCCAGTTCCTACAACAGCCGCGGCTTCGTGGCCGAAGTGATGGTCGATGGAGACAAGTGGGCGGTGGTCGCCGACCGGATCCTGCCCGCCGCGATCAGCGCGGCTGAACGCGTGCCGGATTGGTTGGATTGACGGTCGCGATACTTGCGCGGGGCCTTCGACAGGCTCAGGCTGAGCGGGATTTGTTCTTGATCCAGTCCCCAGACCCGCTCAGGCTGAGCCTGTCGAAGCCCGCAAGCTAACGGAGCCGCAAGCGCCATGCATTCCCTCCCGCTCCTCCACCGCCTGACTGGCCAGAAGGTCATCCTGCTCGGCGAGGGTGAGGCGGGCGAGGCCAAGGCCCGATTGCTGGAGCGGGCTGGGGCGGTTCTGGTGGGAGAGAATGATCCCACCGCGCGGCTGGCATTCATCGCGCTCGATCAGCCTGAGGCAGCAGCGGCGCGGCTGAAAGCGCGCGGGTTGCTGCTCAATGTGACCGATCGGCCCGAACTGTGTGATTTCACGGTGCCGAGCATTCTGGAACGCGGGCCTGTGCTGATTGCGGTTGGAACCGGCGGGGCCTCTGCGGGGCTGGCCAAGGCCCTGCGGCTGCGGCTTGAGGCGCTGCTTCCCGCTTCGCTCGGCGCGCTGGCAGAAGGCTTGCAGGCTGCGCGGTCGGCGATGCGCCAGCGCTGGTCCGATGGCGGGGAGCGCCGCCGCGCGCTCGATGCCGCGCTGAGTGAGGGCGGCGTGCTCGATCCGCTGGGTGCCGATAGTGCGGCGCGGATTGCGGACTGGCTGGTTGGCGGCGAAGCGGGGCATAGCGGTGTAGTGGAATTCACGATCAGCTCTGATGATCCTGACGATCTGACCCTGCGGCAGGCGCGCTGGCTGGGCGCGGCCGATCTGGTCGCCTATGATCCCGGCATGGCGCCCGCAATTCTGGCGCGGGCCCGGGCCGATGCGGTGCGGCAGGAGTTGGGGGAAAGCGTTTCGTTGGCGCGCACAGCCGGCCTGACCGTGATCATTCGGCGGGGCTGAGCAGGATTTTCATTTGCGCCAGCGCGATCGGTTTGCTCCGATCATCCTGCCAAGCCTCGACATTGACCAGTGCCACCCGCCGCCCGGCGCGGGTTACGCTGCCACAAGCAAAAGTGCGTTGCTCGGTCCCGCCGCGCATGAATTCCACTTGGACGTTGACCGGCTTCAGCCGCACCGTTTCGCCGCGCTGGGCAAGTTCGGCCTGAAGCGCCGCGATCCCGGCCATTTCCATCAGCCCGCTCATCGCGCCGCCGTGGAGAAAACCGGGGCGGCCCTGAATGCGGTCAGAGAAATCGACGAACAGCACCGGCTGACCATTCTCGTCATGGTCGATTTCGATGCCCAGCGCCTGGGCATAGGGTGAAAGTCCGGCGCTGATCACAGGTAGGTTCCATGGCTGGCCATAAAAGTGCCAATCACGTGGGCCACGGGGTCCTCCGGGTCTTCGTCATAGGCGATGCCGCGGATAAAGCTGATCGTGCGGGTCAGCTTGTAGCACTCGCCCCGGCCGATCACGGTCCGGCCCGGCACGGCCGCCCGCATATAGTCGACCCTGAGGTCCAGTGTGACGTGCGGAATAAACCGCTTGGCCGCAGTCCAGACCGCCATCGAGGTGGCGTTGTCCATCATGCTGATGATCGGGCCAGAGGCGAGCACGCCGGTTTCCGCCACCCCGGCCAGATCGGCGCGCCACGGCAACGCCAGTTCGACCCAGTCTTCGCCGTGGGCGTGATAGCTTAGCCCCAACCAGCCGCCGTGGCCGTGGCGGGTCATCATCTTTGACGCGCGGGCCGGATCGAACACGAACTCCGATGGCAGGTCTTGCAGGCTTTTGGGCTCGGTCATGCCGGGTTCTGTGCTGAACAGGCAGGGGCATTACAATCTTTTAATTTCACCAACCACGATCTTTGCTGCCCTTGTCCGGCCCAGCCAGAGGGCATGGTGCTCTGCTGGTTCACAGGGGAAGTGCCATGAATCTGCCCAAGATTGATCTTTCTGCTTTGCCGGACCTCGATACGCTGACCGGCGTATTCGGCAGTCTCGCAAATCCGATCCGCGCGATGGAATCGGACGATTCGGTCGTCAATATCATGACCTATGTCTATGATGTGCTGATCCCCTGAAAGGGACGTTCCGGATGCTTATTCGACCGGAACTGCAGGCGCTGCGGGTGGATGACGCCCCGCAGCGCCAAGCGCAGGCCGCCCTCCGCGAGGTCTATGACCACTGGCGCATGTCCGGACCGGGGCTGCAGGCCGAAGACGAGCTGGCGCGATTTGCCGGCGGCGCGAGCCTAGACGATTTGCCGCTGCTGTCAGCGCTGTTCGCGCCAGAGGATGAAAGCGCCGTGCAGTTCACCGGCGATCTGATCGCACGGCTGCTGGGTCGCCTTGCGACTGAGCCTTTGAGCCAGATGCCGCTGCGCTATTCGACCGATCGCACATTTTCGTCCTTGCTGATTGCCCGGCACGGCGCCGCCACGCTGGTGCTGCAAGCGTTCGATGGGGGAGGGCTTGCCCGAAAGCCCGCGCCGGTCTCCGCCGTTTTCCCGCCGACCGATACGCTTGAGCGGGTCTTGGCCGGAAGGGCCGATGCGGTCCGGGTGCGGATTGTGGCGCAGCGGCCGGATGGCGCCGATCTGGTCTGCGAGCCGATCACCCTTCAGCCCGGTTCGATCAGGCACCGCTTTGGCACTGCCGAGGCGCAGTTGCTGCAGCGGGTCCCGGCGCAATTGGTGACGCTCAAGCTGCAACGCCGGACCGGCACCGCGCAAGTGACCCGCGAATACCGGTTGTCCGATGGGGCGCTGGTCCATCAGGCCGCCGGGTGCCCGCGTGATAGCCGGCTGGAGTTAAGCGCGGCGCTGCTCGGCCGGATGGGCCGCAGCGATGCCGCGCCCTTGCTGGCCGCGATGGCGGAGGAACACGGCAGCATTTCGCTGCGCTGGCAGGCGCTGCGCGAATGTCTTGCGCTGGATAGTGCGGCAGGGTTTGCTGCGCTGTGCCGGATCGCCCGCGACGCTGGCGATCCACTGGCCGCTCAGGCCGGAGCGTTGCGCTCGCAGCTGCTCGAAAGCTACCCCCAACTTGTCGGAGCTTGCCCATGCCCCGCGTGATCGATGTTGCCGATGATAGAACAGCCTCGCTGGCCGACGTCAGTGCAGCGCTGGCTGCGTCCGGGTTCGATCCGGAGCAGGATGAAAGCCTGCTCCACGCCGCCACCTGGCTGCGGCGACTGGGCAATGACCAGACCTTTCTGGGTGATATCCTGATTGCCGAGCTGGCCCAGCGCCACCGCGATGATGTGCTGGACAATGCCTATGGCCCGCAAGTGATCATGCTGGCCCCGCCCAATGGCCAGTTCTTCATCCGCGCCAATATCTGGCCCGCGGCGAGCGATTATATGGCCCGGGCCAGCGGCGGCGATGCCTTTGTGCTGGGGCTGCCGCACGACCACAATTTCAATTTCCTGACGCTCGGTTATTTCGGCCCCGGCTATTGGAGCGACTATTACGAATACGACTATGGCGCAGTGAGCGGCTATTGCGGTGAGGCGGTGCCTTCGCTCAAGTTCATAGAGCGCTCGCGGCTCGAACAGGGCAAGATCATGCTCTACCGCGCGCACCGCGATGTCCATGCTCAAGGTGCGGCAGATTCGCTCTCGGTCTCGCTCAACATCATGCAGACCACTGGGGCGCAGGGCTGGCTCGATCAGTACCGCTTCGATCTGGAGCGGGGCGAGATCGGCGGCATCATCTCGCCGGGGCCGAGCGAGGCGTTCCTGAAAGTCGCGGTCGCCTTGGGCAGCGCCGAAGCGCTCGATCTGGCGCACCGCTTTGCCCGACAGCACCCCAGCGACCGGCTCCGTCTGGCGGCGTGGGATGCGTTGGCTGGGCGGGAGGCTGAGGCGGCAGCGCGCGATGCCTTGTGGCGCGATGCGGAAGCGGCGGGCAGCCGGTTGGTGGCGATGGAAGCGAAAGCGCGGCGCGCAGAGCTGGTCTAGCCAAAACCCCCGACCAACGCATCCAGCGCGGCCTGCAAAATCACCGCCGCTGCTGCCGAATCGATCCGGGTGGCGCGCTTGGCCCGGCTCATATCCTGATCGATCAGGCCGCGTTCGGCGCTGGCGGTCGACCAGCGTTCGTCCCACAGCAGGATTGGCAGCATCAAGGCGGCCGAGACATTGCGGGCATAGGCCCGGCTCGATTGGCAACGCGGGCCTTCGCTGCCGTCCATGTTAATCGGCAGCCCGATGACCAGGCCCTTGATGCTGCGCTCTGCCACCAGCGCGGCCAGAGCCACCCGGTCTGCGCCGAACTTACCGCGTTTGAGTGTCTTGCCGGGCGAGGCGAACATCCAGCTGGGATCGCAGAACGCGGTGCCGATGGTCTGAGTGCCGAGGTCAAGCCCGAGCAAGGCCCCGCCTTGAGGCAGGGCTGTGCGCAAATCTGCAGCGCTGGTGGTGATCAATGCGTCTGGTGCCACGCCGCCACCCGCCGGGCAAAATCCTGCCGCAGGGGCAGCCAATAGAGCGCATAGTCATAGACGTGATAGTTGCCGCCGGGCAGCACGAATGGGCCGATCTGCGGGCCTGCACCGATCCGCAGACTGCCATCCGGCGCACAGGCCGCGCCGACCAGACCGGGGACCAGCCGCGCCTTTTCGAATTTGATATCGGGCACGATTGCGCCCGGGTTGGCGCTGGCCGGGGCGCTTCCGCCGATCCCGCCGGTCAGCGGGTTGGAGCAAAGATAGGTCGGCGCGCCGCTGGGCGGTTGTCCGGCAAAGCGTTCGTAGGATTCCCGCATCATCGCTGTATCGGCCTTGTCGGCGAAGGACAGAAAACTGATGACGCAGCCCGATTGGTCTGGCGCGGCGCAGGCCGGCAGACCCATTGCCGGCAGGTCGCGGCGGGTATCGACCAGCCAGCCGACAACATAGGCCGCCGCGATCCGCTGGGCGACCGGTTTGCCCGCGACCTTTTCGGTCAGCAGCCGCTTGAGGATCAGTGAGCCCTGACTGTGCCCGGCCAGCACCAGCGGGCGGTCAGCGGGCTGCGCGGCAACAAAGGCGTCGAACGCCTCGGCCACATCGGCATAGGCCAGATCGTGCGCCTGTCTGGCTTCGGGGGCGTCCGAAACGAACGAGCCGAATGTTGCCTGCCGATAGCGCGGCGCCCAGACATCGGGCGAGGCATTGAACACACTGCCGAAGGCGCGAACCACGATGGTCGCGATCCGGCGTGCGGTGGCGTCTTCGGGCGGGGCGTTCCAGTGGCGTTTGTCGAGATAGCTGGTCGGGTGGATGAAGAACACCGCTGCATCGACCGGTAAGCCTTTGTCGTCTGGCAGGCCATCGGGCCGCCACTGGACCGGGTTCGCTCCGGCCATATCCGGCCGCGCATACCACATCGCTGGGTCGGCGTAGGCATTGGCTTTCAGCGCCGGTTGCGCCTCAAACGCGCCGCTCGGCGTGAAGCTGAGCCGGGTTAGCTGGGCCGGATAGAGCGCCAGAGTGATCGCTCCGGCGATGACCAGAACAATGCAGAACGCGATCAAGTACAGAAATTTGCGGGCCAATCTTCAGGTGCCTTCGTTGCGTTCGGACTGCCGTTCCAGCGCCACTTTGAGCATCGCCACCAGCGGATCGGCCAGCATCAGGCCGAGCAGGCCAAACAGCGCGCCCATGATCAGTTGCGCCCCCAGCACCAGTGCCGGGGCCAGATCGGCGGTCTTCTTGGCGACCATCGGCACGATGATATTGCCATCGACCACTTGCACCACGACGTAGACGATGATGCAGTAGATCCCCATATCGACCCCGCCGGAAAAGCCGACGAGGATCATCAGAATGCCCGATATCGGCGCACCGATATTGGGCAGGAAAGCCAGCAGCCCGGTCAGCAGCCCCAGCAGGCCGGCCATCGGCACACCATAAATCGCCAGCAATGCCCAGGTCGCAAGGCCCTCGACGCCCATCCCCAGCAGGCGCCCGGCCAGCAGGCGGCGCAGGGTCTTGCCCATGATCGTTGCGGTGCCTTCAAAATGCGAGCGCTCACTGCGCGGCAGCAGCCATTCGAACCCGCGCCGGTAAAGCTGCGGCTCGGCGGCAAAGTAGATCGCCATGACGGCAATCAGAAACGCCGTGGTGAATCCGCCGATCACGCCGCCGACTGCGCTGGTCAGCTGGCTGACCCCGCCGACCGCCTTGTCGATCAGACCTTCGACCGACTGCATATCGAAATTGACGCCTTGGCCTTTCAGCCATTCGAGCAGCCTTAGGGCCTGGGCCTGAACCGTGCCGGGCAACTGCGCGGCTTCGGCGGCGATCTGGGTTCCGGCGAACATCGCCACCCAGACCACAAAGGCCAGCGCGAGCAGCAGCACCAGGGTGACCCGCCAGGCCCGCCCGATCGGCAGCACTCGGCCGAGCAACCGCGCGCCGCCATCAATCATCGCAGCGAACACCATCCCGCCAAAGATCACCAGCAGCGGCTGGGCCAGATAGACCGTCAGCGCCAGCAGCGCCGCCATTCCGATCCAGACTGCCGCTTTCTTGGCTTCGCTGCGCAGCAAGGGATCGGAAATATCGGTTGGTCCGGCATGGGTCGCTGGCTGCTGAGCAGCGGCAGGCTTGGCCGGGCGGGTGGTTTTGGACGGGCTGCGGGCCATTACTTTTCCTCGGTCAGACGAACCGGACGCAGGCTGGTCCAGGATCGTCCGGAACGCAAGGCGTTCCACCAGGTCAGCGGGTTCCAGCTCTGGCTCCCGTCAAGCGAGAAGGTGACGAATTCGGCCCGCCCACCGATGTCCGACAGCGGCACCGGGCCGCCCAGCCCATCGCCCAGAATCGAGATCCGGCTATCGGCCGAATGGTTGCGGTTATCACCCATCACGAACACGTGACCGGCGGGCACCGCAATCTCGGGGAACTCATCAACCCGCGGGTCCATGCCGTCCTTGATGATCAGATAGCTCGCCCCGTTGGGCATGGTTTCGCGCAAGGCCGGCAGATCGAGCACATCGCGGCCCGATGGCAACTGGGTGCGGTAACCGGCGAAATCGTTGTAGCAATGGTATTCGGCGGAACGATCCGAACAGGTCAATTCGGGATCGGCCGGGATCTGCAGCCGGGTTTCGACCGCTTGCGGAACCGGCTGTCCGTTGAGAATAATCTGGCCGCGCACCACCGCGATCCGGTCTCCCGGCAGTGCGACGACGCGCTTGATCAGATCGTCGGTGCGGTTCTTGGGCACTACGATCACGATATCGCCATAGTCGGGCGTGCCCGGCAGCACCCGGGTGGTTGAGCGTGGCAGCACGTGGAAACTGGCCGAGGCCCAGTTCCAGCCATAAGGGAACTTGCTGACCACCAGCCGGTCACCGACCAGCAGGCTTGGCATCATCGAGATCGACGGAATATAGAACGGCTTGGCGATAAAGCTGTGGAACGCCAGCACCGCCAGCAACATCCAGACCAGCCCGCGAATTTCGCCAAACCAGTCGACCCGCTCTTTGGCCGGGGCGGGGGCAGCGGTTTCGTCTGACGCGGGGGCGCTGTATTCGGCGTCACCGTGCGCTGGGGTATCAAAATCAGTCACAGCTTGCGGGCCTCAATTATCACAAAGGCCTGCGCCCATGGGTGGTCGTCGGTTAATGTAAGATGGATTACCGCCTCATGCCCATCTGGCGTGATCGCAGCAAGCCGGGCAGCGGCGCCACCGGTGAGGTGCAGGGTCGGCGCGCCGGACCGGGCGTTGACCACGCCGATATCCTTCATGAACACCCCGCGCTTGAACCCGGTCCCGACCGCCTTGGAGAAAGCCTCCTTGGCCGCGAAGCGCTTGGCCAGCGTTCCGGCCTTTGTGAAGGGGCGGCTGGCGCCCTTGGCGCGTTCGACCTCGGTGAAAACCCGGTTCTCAAACCGCTCGCCCCAGCGGGTCAGCGAGGCCTGGATGCGCTCAATGTTGCAGAGGTCAGAGCCAATGGCGAGGATCATCCGATCATCCTGAGCTTGTCGAAGGACGCGCCGCATCCATCAGTTCGCGCATCCGCAGGACGGCGGGTTCCAGCCCGCAGAAGATCGCCTCGCCGATCAGGTAGTGGCCGATGTTGAGCTCGGCCAGATGCGGGATCGCGGCGACGGCTGAGACGTTATCATAGGTCAGCCCGTGCCCGGCATGGGGCTCGATCCCGTGCGCGGCGGCAAGCGCGGCCATTTCGGCGAGCCGCTTCAGTTCCTTGGCCTGCGCCTCACCCACCGCATGGGCATATTCGCCGGTGTGGAGTTCCACCACTGGCGCTTTCAGCATCAACGCGGCTTCGATCTGCCGTTCGTCCGGGGCGATGAACAGGCTGACCCGGATGCCGGCATCGGTCAGCCGCTGGATCAGGGGGTAAATCCGGTTGTGCTGCCCGGCGGCATCCAGCCCGCCTTCGGTGGTGCGTTCCTCGCGCCGTTCGGGGACGATGCAGGCGGCGTGCGGTTTGTGGCGCAGCGCAATTGCGAGCATTTCCTCGGTCGCCGCCATTTCGAGGTTGAGCGGCAGGTTGGTCGCCGCTTGAATCCGCGCCAGATCCTCATCGCGGATATGGCGCCGGTCCTCGCGCAGGTGTGCGGTGATCCCATCGCCGCCGCACGCCGCGACGATTTCCGCCGCGCGGACCGGATCAGGATGATCCCCGCCGCGGGCGTTGCGGATCGTGGCGACGTGATCGATGTTCACGCCCAAGCGCAGACGGGGGGGGATCAAGCGGCGCGGCTCCCTGGTTTCACCGCCTCGCTCGTCGCCAGTTCAGGCGGCAGCTCGTCCGGTGCATAAGTCGGAAAATTGATAGCGATCAGCGGGAAGAACGGCACGCCCAGATCGACCGACCCCGCAGAGCGGTCGATCAGCGCTGCCGCCGCGATCACTTCGCCGCCGGCTTCTTCGATCGCCTTGATAGCTTCGCGGCTGGAGAGCCCGGTGGTGACCACATCTTCGACCATCAGCACCTTGTCACCCGGCTCCAGCGCAAAGCCCCGCCGCAGTTCGAAGGTGCCGGCCGGGCGTTCCACGAACATCGCTTCGACTCCAAGCGCGCGGCCCATTTCGTGGCCGATGATCACCCCGCCCATGGCCGGCGCGACCACTTTGGTGATGTCCTTGCGCAGATCGCGGGGGATAGAGGCGGCGATCGCGGCAGCGAGGCGGCTGGCCCGCATCGGGTCCATCAAGACTCGGGCGCATTGCAGGTAATGCGCGCTGTGGCGGCCCGAGGAGAGCAGAAAATGTCCTTCCAGCAATGCCTTACTGGCCCGAAATTCTGCCAGTACGTCTTCATCTTGCATTGTCTGAAACGCCTTTTATCAAAATATCATGCTAAAGTTGGGTTGCCTTTCGGCTCGATGAAATATTCCCCTAGAGGCGCTTGAGGTGCCCGTAAAGCGCGCGTATAGGCCCGATGAATCCGAAACTCCCATGGGGGCGGAATGGGGCATTTTTTCCGTTTCCACCGGCTGGGACTGCAAGAGCAAGAGGGACGATGATAATCGGTAAGACTGTCCGCATGGCGGAATGGGCGATCAAGGCAATCGGGCTGTCGCTGGCTCTGATCGCCGCACCGGCATTGGCCAGCGCGGCCCCGGCCGCTGCGCCTGCTGCGAGCGAAGCAGCCGAAGGTGCTGCAATAGCGACTGACGCAGCCGCTGCGGCCGCTCCGGCGGTTGCAACCACTCCGGCGGCTCCGGCCGGCCCTAAGATCGATCCCAACGATCCCAAATTCAAAGTCGCGCCGGGCAAATATACCCCGATGAAGCCGACCGAGGGCAAGGGCATGCCGATTGCTGGCGCCTATGACCTGCAGAAGCAGTATTCGGACCTTGGCAACGATGGTAAGGATATGCACACCAATCTGCTAGTTCCAGTGATGGTGATTATCACGCTGTTTGTGCTGCTGCTGCTGCTTTACGTGATGTTTCGGTTCCGCAAAAGCGCCAACCCGGTTCCCTCGAAAGTCAGCCACAACACCCTGCTCGAAGTAATCTGGACCGGGATCCCAATCATAATCCTGGTCGGGATTTCGATCCCCTCGGTGACCTTGCTGAACAAGCAGTTCGCCCCGGCCCCTGAAAATGCCCTGACGATCAAGGTCACCGGCAACCAGTGGTACTGGACTTACAAGTATCCCGACAACGGCGACTTTGAAGTGATTTCGAACATGCTGCCCGATGACAAGGCCAAGGCCAATGGCGAGCCGCCGCAGCTCGCGGTGGACAACCGGATGGTCGTGCCCGTGGGTGAAACGATCCGCCTGCAAATTACGGGTGCCGACGTGATTCACTCTTTCGCGGTGCCATCGCTGTGGTTCAAGCTCGATGCTGTGCCGGGCCGCCTCAACGAAAAGACGATCAAGATCAACGAGCCCGGGGTCTATTACGGCCAGTGCTCGGAACTGTGCGGGGCCAAGCACGGCTACATGCCGATCGCGGTCGAGGCTCTGCCGCGTGACGAATACAACCGCTGGGTGCTGGAACAGGGTGGCAAAATCGATGGTCTGCCCGATGCACCGGCTGTTGCCGATGCGAAGGCGCCCGCTGCCGAGGCTCCGGCTCCGGCTGCCAAGCCCGCCGCCTGACGCAACTAGAATTCAACGAACAAAGGTTCGAGAGACATGGCCATCACTGCCGACACCCACGCCGATCACGCTCACGATCATGACCATGATCACAAGCCGCCCTTCTTCACCCGCTGGTTCATGTCGACCAACCACAAGGACATCGGCACGCTCTATCTGATCTTCGCGATTTTCGCCGGGATCATCGGCGGCACGGTCTCGGGCATGATGCGAATCGAGCTGGCGCACCCCGGCATCCAGTGGCTGGACACCTTCGCCCACTTCTTTGGCAATGCCAATCCCAGCTTAGACCAGACGCTGCACCTGTGGAACGTGCTGATCACGGCTCACGGGTTGATCATGGTGTTCTTCATGGTCATGCCAGCGATGATCGGCGGTTTCGGCAACTGGTTCGTTCCGCTGATGATCGGCGCGCCCGACATGGCCTTTCCGCGGATGAACAATATCTCGTTCTGGCTGACGATTGCGGGCTTCTGTTCGCTGATGATCTCGGCGTTTGTTCCGGGCGGTGCTGGCAATGGTGCGGGTACGGGCTGGACGGTCTATGCTCCGCTCTCCACCTATGGCAGCCAGGGTCCGGCGGTCGACTTCGCGATCTTCTCGCTGCATCTTGCCGGTGCGGCGTCGATCATGGGGGCGATCAATTTTATCACCACCATCTTCAACATGCGCGCGCCGGGCATGACCCTGCACAAGATGCCGCTGTTCGTCTGGTCGATCCTGGTCACCGCATTCCTGTTGCTGCTCGCGCTGCCGGTGCTGGCTGCGGCGATTACCATGCTGATCACCGACCGCAATTTCGGCACGACCTTCTTCGACCAGGCCGGCGGCGGCGATCCGGTGCTGTACCAGCACCTGTTCTGGTTCTTCGGCCATCCCGAAGTCTACATCATGATCCTGCCGGGCTTCGGCATCATCAGCCAGATCGTCGCTACCTTCAGCCGTAAGCCGGTGTTCGGCTATCTCGGCATGGCCTATGCGATGGTCGCCATCGGAGTGGTCGGCTTCGTGGTGTGGGCGCACCACATGTTCATCTCGGGCATGTCGGTCGATACCCGCGCGTATTTCATGGCGGCGACGATGGTG
>JANMOU010000040.1:0-25108 GCA_031369495.1 Novosphingobium sp.
GCTTCGATCTCGGAGATCATGAAGGGCTGACCGGAAATCTTGTTGAGCGGCTTGGCGTCGACCAGATACTGGTCGCGCAGCACCGTCTTGAGCTGGCCGGTGTTCATCTCGGGCACGATGACCTTCTCATATCCCTTGAGAAGCGCGCCGAGATTGCCCGGCAGCGGCCAGATATGGCGGATATGGATATGGCTGACATCCAGCCCCTTCTTCCGCGCGCGCCGCACTGCCTGATGGATCGGCCCGAAGGTCGAACCCCAGCCGACGATCGCCAGCTTGCCGCCCGCTTCGCCAAGCTCGACCTCCTGGTCGGGCACCTTCACGCCGAGCACCTTGTCGCGGCGCATCTCGGTCATCGCCTGATGGTTTTCCGGGCCATATTCGATGTTGCCGGTATCGAGTTGTTTTTCGATGCCGCCGATACGGTGGAGCAGGCCGGGGGTGCCCGGCTTGACCCAAGGTCGAGCCAGCTTATGGTCGCGGGCATAGGGTTTGAACCCGCCCTCGGGCACTTCGGTCGTAAATTTCACCGGAAAGGGTTTCAGCGCCGTCGTGTCGGGCACTTTCCAGGGCTCGGCGGCATTGGCGATATAGCCGTCGGTCAGCAGCATCACCGGCGTCATGAACTGCACGGCGAGCCGCACCGCTTCGATCGCGCAATCGAACGCGTCAGCAGGGCTGCGCGCGGCGATGACGGGCATCGGCGCATCGCCGTTGCGGCCATAGACGGCCTGATAAAGGTCCGACTGTTCGGTCTTGGTGGGCAGGCCGGTAGAAGGGCCGCCGCGCTGCGAATTGATGATGACGAGCGGAAGCTCGGTCATGATCGCAAGGCCCATTGCCTCGCCCTTGAGCGCGATGCCCGGGCCCGACGACGAAGTGACTCCCAGTTGCCCGGCATAGGACGCGCCGATCGCCGCGCAGATCGCGGCGATCTCGTCCTCGGCCTGGAAGGTGGTGATCCCGAACTCCTTGAGCCGGACCAGATGGTGCAGGATCGCCGAAGCCGGGGTGATCGGATAGCCGCCGAAGAACATCGGCAGGCCGGCGAGTTGCGCCCCCGCGACCAGCCCGAGCGAAATCGCCTCGGCCCCGGTGACGGTGCGATACAGCCCTGGCTCGCTGTCCACCGGCGCGATGTGATACTGCTTGAGTGGACCTGCCAGCTCGGCGGTTTCGCCATAGGCGTGGCCGGCGTTGAGCGCGGCGATGTTGGCGTCGGCGAGCACCGGGTTCTTGGCGAACTTGGCCTTGAGCCAATCGACCAGCGGCTTGCGGTCGCGATCGAACATCCACAGCGCCAGCCCCAGCGTCCACATGTTCTTGCAGCGCAGCGCTTCCTTGTTGCCCAGCCCGAACGGCTTGACCGCCTCGAGCGTCAGCGCGCCGATGTCGAACGCCAGCACCTGCCACTTCGCCAGGCTGCCATCGTCGAGCGGGTTGACCGCGTATTTGGCCTTGTCGAGGTTGCGCTTGGTGAACTCGCCGCTGTCGGCGATGATCAGCCCGCCGGGCTTGAGCGCACCGACATTGGTCGCCAGCGCCGCCGGGTTCATCGCCACGAGCACATCGGGGGCATCGCCCGCGGTCTCGATGTCGGTCGAGCCGAAGTTGATCTGGAACGCGGAAACGCCGAACAGCGTGCCTTGCGGCGCGCGGATCTCGGCGGGAAAATCGGGGAAGGTGGCGAGATCGTTGCCGCTGAGCGCGGTCGACAGCGTGAACTGCCCCCCGGTCAGTTGCATCCCGTCGCCACTGTCCCCGGCGAAGCGTACAACAACCGAATCGGGGGAAAAATCGTCCGCCGGTCGCGGAGTGCCGTCCCCGGCAGCGGGAGACGAGTCTTCAGCAAATGCAGTAGCCATTCAATACCTCGGTCGGGCGCGACCCGGTCGATGGCCGGGATGGAGTGCGCCGCGCTTATGCCCCTCACCCTATACGCGCAAAGAAGAAAATCTCTCCCCTGTGCAATACGCCAGCCAGCAAAATCCACCGGCGGACGCTAGTCAAGTTGCATAGGGCGACTTATGCCAAGCTGAACGAGAAAACGCGAGAGGTGCCCAGTGAACGACGCAACCACGATCGAGCCGCCGGTGCAGACCGGCCACTTCACCCGACCGGACGTGCGAGGGTTCCTCGATTTCCTCAATTCGGTCGGGGGGCCGACGATGGACCAGATGCCGCTGGACGAGGCGCGCCTCGCCTATCTGGCAATGATTCCGCTGGGCGAGCTGGAACCGCGCAAGCTGGCGGTGATCCGCGACCTCACCTGCCCCGGCCCGGCGGGCGAGATCCCGTTGCGCTTCTACGACGCGCGCGAGACCCGCGACCCCGGCCCCGCGATCGTGTTCTATCATGGCGGCGGGTTCACCATCGGCGATCTCGAGACGCACCACGCGCTGTGCAGCGAAATCGCCGCGGAAATGAATTTGCCGGTGATCGCGGTCCACTACCGCCTTGCGCCGGAGCACACCTTCCCCGCCGCGCCCGACGATTGCGAGGCTGCGGCGCGCTGGCTGGCGGGCAGCCCGGCGGAGCTGGGCCGCACAGTAACGGGGCTTGTCACGATCGGCGGCAGCGCCGGAGGCAATCTTGCCACGGTCACTGCCCGCGCCCTGTGCGACAAGCCCGCCGCGACGCCGATGGTGCTGCAAGTGCTGCTCTATCCCGCCACCGACGAATCGCAGGACGGCTCAATGGCGACTTTTGCCGAGGGGCACTTCCTGACCAAACTGGCGATGGACTGGTTCTATTCGCTGTATCTGCCGGTCAGTGGCGATCCGCGCGCCTTTCCGCTTCACGCCAGCGCAGAGGGGATGTGCCCCACAATCGTCGCCACCGCCGGGCTGTGTCCGCTGAAGGATCAGGGCCGCCGGATTGCCTCCAAGTTGGTCGATGCCGGGGTCGATACGCTTTACCTCGATGTGGCCGGGATGACTCACGATTTCACCACCACCCGCAAAGCCCTGCCCAGCGCGGCGGCCGCAACAGCCAAGGTCATTTCGGCGATGAAGTTGATGTTGATGAAGGTTTGAGGCTAAGGGGCGCCGATGAGTGACCCCTATTCCCACCTTCCCTACCGCCCCTGCGTGGGCGTCATGCTGGTTAATGGCGCTGGCCTGGCCTTTGTCGGCCGCCGGATCGACACCCGCGGGCAACCGGCCGAAGGCGGCGATTTCTGGCAGATGCCGCAGGGCGGGGTCGATGATGGCGAAGACCTGCGCGCCGCCGCGCTGCGCGAGCTGTGGGAAGAAACCGGGGTTGAGGAGCAGCACGTCACCCTGATCGCCCAGACCCGCGAAGAAGTGCTCTATGACCTGCCCGAAGAGCTTCTCGGCAAGCTGTGGAAGGGCCAATATCGCGGCCAGCGCCAGCATTGGTTCCTCGCCCGGTTCGCCGGAGAAGATGCCGATATCCACCTCGAACGCCACGATCCGCCCGAATTTGCGGAGTGGAAGTGGGTCGATCCCCAGTTGCTACCAGATCTCATAGTTCCGTTCAAGAAGCGCGTCTATCGCACTGTTCTGGATGAGTTTCGGGACTTGATCTAAACCACAAACCTGGAAATCCTAACCCAATCCCGTCTATGCTGAGCTTGTCGAAGCACTGATCTTTACTTCGGGCCGCGGCGCGCTGACGCAAGAAGGACAATCCTTCGACAAGCTCAGGATAGACGGTGTTTGGAGGAGGTGGTCTTCACTTCCCATTCGCCGCGCTAGTTCGCCGTAACTTCCGGCTTTGCCTCAACCTGGGCGGCAGTGACAACCTGCGGGGTCGGCCCGCGCAAGATTGCGGCGGTCAGCTGCCGAGCCGGGGCGCAGGTCTTGTTGCCGCACAGCACTTCGAGCCGGGCCAGATTGCGCTTGGCCTTCTCGACCGCGCCCTTTTCGACCAAGGCCTCGCCTTCCCCGGCAATCGCAAACTGGTTATCTGGGTCGAGCTTTAGCGCCTCACGGTAATAGCGCAGCGCCTTGCCCTGCATCCCCTGCTTGCGGGTCGCTTCAGCCAGATTGAGATAAATCGCGACGTGGCCGGGCTGCAGCGCCAAGGCGGCTTCGAAACTGTCCACAGCCTCTTCGACCTTACCCTCGGCCAGAGCCTTGCGCCCTTCGGCCACCAGCGTGGCGGTGCGCGGATCGAGCGGAGCGGGCGGCGCGCTGTGGCCGACGCTGGCGGTTACCGCAGCCAACAGTGCCAGCGCCATAGCGGCGGGGGTGTAACGCATGATCTGCTCCTTGAGCCGTGCCATTTGCCCGTCCGATATCATGGCGAAACAAAACAGGCGATGAAAAATCCGTCGGTGGCATCTGCCCATGGGGACAGGCGCCAGCCAGTCCCGCGCGGTACGCCTGCTGGTATGAACGGCAACTGGGCGATCCAGCCGGGGTGGCGGGCCAGAAATGCCGCGGCCTGATCGGCCCCTTCGGCATCGAGCAGCGAGCAGGTGACGAAAATGACGCGCCCGCCGGGCCGCACCAGCGTTGCGGCAAGGTCAATCAACCGTGCTTGAATGGCGGCATAGCGGGCCACTTCGCGCCCGCTCAGCCGCCAGCGCGCCTCGGGATTGCGGCGCCAGGTGCCGGTGCCGCTGCACGGCGCGTCGACCAGCACGGCATCGACCGAGCCTGCCAGATCAGCCAGCGCCGCCGCCTCGCGGCCCGGATCGAGCAGGCGGCTTTCGATCAGGCTGGCCCCGGCGCGTTGCGCGCGCGGGCCAAGGCGCGACAGGCGCCCGCGATCGGTATCGCAAGCGATCAGCCGGCCCCGGCCTGCCATCGCAGCGGCCAGCGCGAGGGTCTTACCCCCGGCCCCGGCGCACAAGTCCACCACCGTCTCACCCGGCTGGGCTGCGGCGGCGAGGCAGGCAATCTGTGATCCGCCATCCTGCACTTCGATTCTACCGCTGGTGTAGGCGTCCCACTGCTCAACCGGAGTGCCAGCGGGAAAGCGCAACCCCTGCGGCGCGGCCAAGGCCTCGCCCAGTTCGGGCAGTTCAAGCGTTTCGCGGTCGGCCTTCAGCGAATTGACCCGCAGATCGAGCGGCGCGCGGCCAAGCAGTGCCGCAGCAGCCTCCCCCGCAATCCCACTGGCCGCCAGCTCTGCTTCGAGCCATGGCGGGGCAACCCCCGGCTCGGCCACGTGTTCGCCTTCGACAATCGGTGCCGGGCCATGGCCCAGACCATCGAACAGTGCGGGCAAAGCCGGATCGTCCTGAGCCAAACGCAGCATTGCCGCGCGGCCACTCGCCGGAATATCTCCGCAGGCCCGGATCGCGCCATAGACCAGCTCGCGCACTGCGCGGCGGTCCTTGCTCCCGGCAAAACGCCTGGTCCGGAACCATTCCGCCACGATCCGGTCCGCACTCGCCCCACCAGTTTGCGCGGCGGCGATGATCAGGTCGAGGATCTCGATCCCGGCCTGAATGCGGGCTTGGGGGGTCATAATTCCTCCCCGGCACGGGGAGGGGGACCAGCGAAGCTGGTCGAGGGGCACAGGCGAGTTCTCCCAACGTGGCCGGAACAGGCGGGAGAACCGGCGCGTGCCCCTCCACCATGCTGCGCATGGTCCCCCTCCCCTGAAGGGGAGGAATGCGGAGCGGACAAACTCACAGCTTGTAGTTCGGGGCTTCCCGCGTGATCGTCACGTCGTGGACGTGGCTTTCTTTCAGGCCCGCGCCGGTGATCCGCACGAATTGTGCGCGTTCTTTAAGATCGGGGATAGTGGCGGCGCCGGTATAGCCCATCGCTGCCTTGATCCCGCCGACCAGCTGGTGGACCACGTCCTTGGCCGGGCCTTTATAGGCTACCTGGCCTTCGATCCCTTCGGGCACCAGCTTCATCTGGTCCTTGATATCGCCCTGAAAATAGCGATCCGCGCTGCCGCTGCCCATCGCGCCGAGCGAACCCATGCCGCGATAGCTTTTGTAGGCCCGGCCCTGATACAGAAACGTCTCGCCCGGCGCCTCGTCGGTGCCCGCGAGCATTGATCCGATCATGATCGTGCTGGCCCCGCCGGCCAGGGCCTTGGCAGCATCGCCGCTGGTCCGCAGCCCGCCATCGGCGATGATCGGCACGCCGCTGCCCTCTGCGGCACGCGCGGCTTCCATGATCGCGGTCAGCTGCGGAACGCCCACGCCCGCGACCACGCGGGTGGTGCAGATCGAGCCCGGCCCGATCCCGACCTTGACCCCGTCCGCCCCGGACCCGATCAAGGCGCGGGTCGCCTCATACGTGGCGACGTTTCCGGCGATGACTTGCGCCGAATTGGAAATCTTCTTCACCCGTTCAACCGCGCGGGCGACATCCTTGTTGTGGCCGTGGGCGGTGTCGATGATGATTACGTCGCATTCCGCCGCCAGCAGCGCCTCGGTCCGTTCAAAGCCCTTGTCGCCGACCGTGGTCGCGGCGGCCACGCGCAGCCGCCCGGTGGCGTCCTTGGTGGCATCGGGATAGGTGATCGCCCGTTCCATATCCTTGACCGTGATCAGCCCGATGCAGTGGAACGCCGCATCGACCACCAGCAGCTTTTCGATCCGGCGCTGGTGCAGCAGCCGCTTCGCCTCATCCTGGCTGACCCCGGCGGGCACGGTCGCGAGGTTTTCATGGGTCATCAGCTCGCGCACCGGCTGGGCCGGATTATCGGCAAAGCGGACGTCGCGGTTGGTCAGGATGCCGACCAGCCGCCCGCCGATTTCAACCACTGGAATCCCGGAAATGCGATTGGCCTCCATCAAGGCCCGCGCCTCGCCCAGCGTCGCGTCGGGGCTGATCGTGATCGGGTTGACCACCATGCCGCTTTCGAACCGCTTGACTGCGCGCACCGCGGCGCACTGTTCCTCAACCGACAAGTTGCGGTGGAGCACGCCGATCCCGCCCAGCTGGGCCATGACAATCGCCATGTCAGCCTCGGTCACGGTGTCCATTGCGCTGGAAACAACCGGGATGTTGAGCGCGATCTCGCGCGTCAGGCGGGTGCGGGTATCGGCCATCGAGGGGACGATATCTGACTCGGCCGGCTGGAGCAGGACGTCGTCGTAAGTCAGGCCGAGAGGGATTTCCATGGGTGCCACTTGCCTCAATGTGCGGGTCGATTCGTGGCGGCCCATGTAACCGCAGGCAGCGGGATAAGCTAGTGGGCTATCGCGCGGCGAAGGGCACGCGTTTTGCATCGCCAAACCAGCGCGCCAGGATCACCAGAAACTCGGTGTCATCGGCCGCCCCGCCCAGCTCGATCCCGCGGCTCAGCTGATCGCCGGGGCGGTGGTAATCGCCATCCATGAACCGTTCGACCAGTGCCAGATCGGACCACGAGCTGGAGATCATAACCGCGGGCACATCGTGCTTCATCAGGGCCCAGCCATCCTGCCGTTTGACATAGGCGTTGGCCGCGGTGCCATCGGCCAGCTTGCGCTTGTTAGCCTTGGCTGCCGCGGCGATCTGCGGATCGAGCGTGGTCATGCCCTTGCCCACCACGGCATAGGGGCGGCCTTCAGCGGCCAGCGCGACTGTATCGATGTTGAATGCGGCCACGATCTGCCCCAGCGGCAGCGGCGGGTCTTCGGCAAAGGCCTCGGCCCCCAGAAAGCCTATTTCCTCTGCCGTGGTGGCCAGAAAATAGATATCGCGATCGGGCTGCGGGCCTTTGACCAGCCGCCGGGCGACTTCGGTCAGCACCGCCAGCCCACTGGCATTGTCGACCGCGCCGTTGCAGATCTGATCTTCAGCCGGGGCTTCGGCGCAGCGTCCAAAATGGTCCCAGTGCGCCAGCAGCAGCACCGCGCCCAGTTCTGGCCGCTTGCCCGGCAGCTTGCCGATCAGGTTGTGGGTCTTGATCCGGGTTTCGCGGGTGGTCGCCTCCAGCGAGACCGTCAGATCAATCGCCCGCGGTGCAAATCCGGGAGCAACAGCCTGGGCCTGCAGCTGGGCAAGGTCGAGTCCGGTGCCGGCCAACACGCTTTTCAGCGCGGCCGGGGACATAAACGCCTCGATATCACCACCCAGCTTCTCGCTGGCCAGCGCATAGCCCTTGCGGCTGCGGCTGGTGGAGACATTCTCCAGACTGCGCTCGCCATCGAGCACGGTAATGACCGCCGATGCGCCGCCCAGCAGCAGGGCATTCTGACGATCGGAATTGTTGATCCCGCCATCGAGCAATAGCGCCACCCGCCCGGCCAGCTCGGCCCGCGGCGGGATGACATCGCCCTTGCCGACAAACACCATCGGCGCGTTTTCGACCAGCCCGCGTTTGCCTGATGTCAGCACCAACATTTCCGGCCCAGGCACCACCACGTGTTTGCCTTTGTGGACAAAGACGGCGCGGCTGAGCTGCGGCTCGCGGGCGATGATCGTAACCGGAGCAAACCATGGGTGGGCCGGATCGTTAGTGCCCGAAACCAGTCCGATGTCGAACCACTGCTTACCCAGATAGCGCAAGGTCTTCGTTTCACCCTCGGTTCCGGGCTCACGCCCTTCGTAGGCATCACTCGACAGTTCGGTGATATGGCCGCTCAGTTGCGCTTTCAGCTCGATCCTGGCCTTGTTGGGGCGCGAGGCAGCGGCGAGCGGATCAAGCACCAGCATTGCCGCAATCAGCGACAGCAAAGCACGGTTCATCGCTTGCCAGAAACGGTTCATCGCCGGCACTATCACCCTAAAGCGACTGTCCGGCAAGCGGCAGGATCAATCCGGCGCCGATTGCGCGGCGCCGTGGCAGGAAAGATACAGCCGCCCAGTGACCCGCAGCTATTCGGCGGTCCAACCGCCATCCATGCTGATATTGGACCCGGTGATGTTGCTGGCTGCGTCACGACACAGGAACACAACCATTTCGCCGATGTCAGAAGGCTGAACGAACTTCTTGGTCGGCTGGCGGGTCAGCAGCACATCGTTGATCACCTGATCGCGGGTCAGCCCGCGCGCCGCCATCGTACCGGGGATCTGGTTCTCGACCAAAGGCGTCCAGACATAGCCCGGGCTGATGCAATTCGCCGTGATGTTGAACGTGGCCAGCTCCAGCGCCAGCGTCTTGGTCAAGCCATTGAGGCCGTGCTTGGCCGAGACATAGGCCGATTTGAACGGCGATGCGGTCAGCGAATGGGCGCTGGCGGTGTTGATGATCCGCCCCCACCCAGCCGCCTTCATATGCGGGATCGCCAGCCGGCAAGCGTCAAACGCGGCAGTCAGGTTGAGCGCAATGATCATGTCCCACTTATCGACCGGGAACTCCTCTACCGGGGCAACGTGCTGCATCCCGGCATTGTTGACCAGAATGTCGATCGGCGCGGCCCCGGCCATCAGCGTCTCAACCCCGGCGCGCTGCGACAAGTCTGCGGGGACATGGATCGCGTCCAGTTCTTCGCACAGCGCGGCGATAGCAGTTGCCTCACCAAAGCCGGACAGCACCACCTCAGCCCCTTCGGCCTTGAGCGAGCGGGCGATGGCGAGGCCGATCCCCGAAGTCGAGCCGGTGACCAGCGCGCGTTTTCCGGACAAGAACATTCCCGACTCCAACAGCTTGAGTTTTCGTTATAGGAGGGGGCATTGCGGCTGGAACGTTCTTTGTCCAGCCCGGCGGGAGGGCCCCACGATGCGTCTCGACGAATTCGATCCCAATGCGATCAACATCGAAGATCAGCGCGGCAGTGGGCGGCGGTTGCCGGGCGGGCGCGGCGGGCAGGTTGGCTGCGGCACACTGGTCATCGCGCTGATCGGCGCTGTGGTGTTCGGGGTCGATCCGGGCCAGCTGATTGGCGGCTTGGAGCAGGTTCAGGCCCCCACCCAGCAAACCCAGATCGAAGGCGGAGCGACTGTTGGCGATTCGTGCCGGGTTGATGAAGGCAGCCTGCAGAGCTGCAACGCGCTGTCCTCGCTCAACAAGACCTGGGCGCCAGTGTTCAGCGCTGCCAATGTCCCGTTCCAGGCGCCCAAGCTGGTGTTCTTCAGCCAGGCCGGCCAATCGGGCTGCGGCGCCGCGCAAAGCGCAATGGGGCCGTTCTATTGCCCGGCCGATCAGGGGATCTACCTCGATACCGATTTCTTCGACCAGATGGACCGCGAACTGGGCGCGCGCGGCAAATTCGCCCGCGATTACGTGATCGCCCACGAATACGGCCACCACATCCAGAAACTGACCGGGGTATCCGACCAGATCCGCAGCCTGCAATCGCAGAACCCGCGCAAGGCCAATGCACTGTCGGTCCGGCTGGAACTGCAGGCTGATTGCTATGCCGGGGTCTGGGCGGCCAAAAACCGCGACCGGCTGGAAGCGGGCGATATGGAAAGCGGGCTCAATGCCGCCGCCGCGATTGGCGATGATACGCTGATGCGCAATGCCGGCCGCCGGGCCAGCCCCGAAGCCTTCACCCACGGCACCAGCGCCCAGCGGATGGAATGGCTGCGCAAGGGGATGCAAAGCGCCGACGATTCGGTCTGCGATGCGCTGATGCGCTGATGCGTTTATCCGATTGCCACAACATCGACGATTTCCGCTTGCTGGCCAAACAGCGGCTGCCGTGGCCGGTGTTCGATTACATCGACGGCGCCGCCGACGATGAACTGACCAAGGCGCGTAACACGGCATCCTATGCCGACTGCGATCTGGTGCCCGATGTGCTGGCCGGGGTGAGCGAGATCGACACCAGTTGCACCATCCTGGGCCGCAAATCGGCGCTGCCGTTGGTCCTCTCCCCCACCGCGCTGCAACGGGTGTTCCACTGGCAGGGCGAGCGCGCCGTTGCCCGCGCAGCGGAGAAGTTCGGGCTGTGGTTTGGGATTTCCAGCCTGGCGACGGTTTCGATCGAGGAAGTGGGCGCGATGGGCTCTGGTCCCAAGCTGTTCCAGTTCTATTACCACAAGGACCGCGGGCTCAATCGCTCCATGATCGAGCGCTGTCAGGCCGCCAAGTTCGATGCCATCGCGCTGACGGTGGATACGATTGTTTCGGGCAAGCGCGAACGCTGCGCCCGCTCTGGCTTTACCTCGCCGCCCAAGTTTACCGCATCATCGGCGCTGTCCTATGGACTCAAGCCGCGCTGGGCGCTCGACTATCTGCTGCGCGAAAAGTTCTCACTGCCCAATCTCGACAGTCATGTGCGGGAGGGGACTGGCGAAGCGGTTTCGATTGCGAGCTATTTCAACACCATGCTCGATCAGTCGATGGACTGGAAAATGGCCGAGCAATTGCGCGATGACTGGGGCGGCAAGTTTGCGCTCAAAGGCGTGATGAGCGTCGCCGATGCCCGCCGCGCGGCCGATATGGGGATCGACGCGATCATGATCTCGAACCACGGCGGCCGCCAGCTCGACGGTGCCCGCGCGCCGTTCGACCAGCTGCCGGCGATTGTCGATGCTGTCGGCGGGCGGATCGAGATCATCTGCGATGGCGGGGTGCGGCGCGGTACCCATGCGCTCAAATCAGTCTGCGCCGGGGCCACGGCAGCCTCAGGCGGGCGGCTCTACCTCTATGCTTTGGCTGCAGCCGGGCAGGACGGCGTTGAACGCGCAATTGCGATCCTGAAGGACGAAATCGAACGCGGCATGAAGCTGATGGGGGTCAAGTCGGTCGCCGAACTGACCGCCGACCGCCTGGTTTGGCGCTAGGGTTGAAGGCGGTACCAATATTTGGTATTCAAGCGGCATGGCCAAGAAAAACACTTCAATCGCCCTTAGCGAACGCTGGATGGACTACACCCGCGCCCAGGTGGCGGCAGGCGAATTTGACTCGACCAGCGAAGTGATCCGCGACGCACTGCGATTGCATGAAGAGCGCGCGGTGTTCAAATCGAAGCTGCTCGAGGCGATCGATGCAGGGCTGGCCAGTCCGGTCGATGAAGAGTTCGATATCGACCGCTGGTACGACCGCGAATTTCCGGCGCAGTGATGGGCCTGAAGTTCCGCGCAGCTGCTGCGGCAGACATGCGCCGTGTTGCGCGCGAAACCCGCTGTGCCTGGGGTGAGGCACAAGCTGCGCTCTATTCCGCCAAACTGCGCGACGACATCAAATCCCTGCGCGAATTCCCGCTGCGCTTCCCCGAATACGAATCCCGCCCTGGCCTGCGCCGGATGAACAGCGGACGGCACGCGGTGTTTTATCTGGTGTTTGAGGATCGAGTTGAGATCGTGGCGGTGATTCACGTGGCGAGCGATTTTGAGCGGTGGTTGTGAGTTTGGGTATCGTCTCCCCGGGTCACCATGATGACATTGTTGGGGGCAAGGACGAAATTCTCACGCCAAGGCGCTAAGGCGCAAAGAAGAGGAGCTTATGGCTTCGGCGTCTGCCGGTTGATCACGCGGCTCATGCCTTCTTTGAAGGTTTCCATGCCGAAGTTCATCAACAGGCCGAGCGGGAGGTCGGTCAGGCGCAGGTAGGTGAGGAGTTGCTTTTTATGGACCGGCGCGGCGCGTTCGGTTGATTTGAGTTCGATGATGAGCTTGTTTTCGACCAGCAGATCGATCCGAAAGCCCTCGCGCAGCACGGTGCCCTCATAGTGAATATCGACCGGCTTCTGCCGCTCAACCCGCAACCCGCGCTTAACCAGACTGTCGGCGAGGATCGCTTCATAGACCGATTCCAGCAGGCCGGGGCCGAAGGCCATGTGCAACTTGAACCCGCAATCGACGGCGATAGTGGCAAGCGCATCAATCTCCGGCGAAACGTCGGTCAAACGCTTACTCCCCTTCCCTTCCTTAGCGCCTTTGCGCCTTGGCGTGAGAAGTTCTTATGGCAAGTTTGCGGATAGCGGCAACGGGTTTGAATCACGCCAAGGCGCAAAGGCGCCAAGGGTTTTGGATATAAGTGCACTATTGCCGAAATCCCATGATAGTAAGAAAATCTGTATTTATGAGTTTAAACCAACTCTCTTTAGTATATCTGCCATCAATTGTTTTTTGCGAATTTCTTCGATCTCCGGATCAGTTGATTGAAGATATTCAATCGCCGAAAAATTATCTCCGCGTTTTCGATTAAGCGGCGGCTCCAAACTCTCAATCAAAAGTGCCTCTAGTGTCTCGATAACTACCTCATGACTCCAAGCACTCGAATGGGAAGTTAGGCTCCCATCAGATTGAGCACTCTTCAGACCAAACCAAGAAAATCGATCCCATCGGCCGCTTAGTCTGTCAGTAGTATGCGCCTTTAATCTAACGAATAGCGTATCAGTTGCCCTGCCAACGTAAATAACGCGCTCGCGGTCGTGGAGCAAATAGACACCTACCTGCTCAGCAAAATTTACGTCTGTAGCCCCAAGCCCTTGCCTTCCAAGCAATTTGGCCTTTCCGGTCCAAACCACTTCGTCGCGACGCCAAAACATCCCAAATGCATTTAGCGCACCTGCATTGGCATCCTCTTCTGGAGCCTTAGCAACATTGTCGACCTTTTTGGGTCGCATGACTTGTTCGCGAAGCGCATAAAGACCATTTCCTAAGCGCAAATATGGAGAATTACCTGAATTTATTGAACGGCTTAAACTGGCAGCAACGGTCGCCGCTGGAGTCGCCCCCACCTCCCTAAGTCCATCTGAGCTAATCCTCTCCGCGATTTCGGAATAATGAAGCGCCGAATCCGCCTCCGAGAGCACTTTGTCGATCGCGCCTTCCCAAGTCAGTTTTTTCGCCACAACCAGCCCCCTATTCTGCCCTCAATAAACCCGCTTCTTCGGCTTGATATACTCCACGTCGTCCGTGAGCGTATATTCATGCACCGGGCGGTAGTCGATTTTCACATCGCCGCCTTTGCCGCCCCAGCCTTCGAACCAGGCGGCGGTGTGCTTCATCCACTGTTTGTCGTCGCGTTCGGGGAAGTCTTCGTGGGCGTGGGCGCCGCGGCTTTCCTTGCGGTTGTAGGCGCCGTGGATGGTGACACTGGCCTGGGCGATCAGGTTGTCGAGCTCCAGCGTTTCAACGAGGTCGGTGTTCCAGATCAGGCTGCGGTCGGTCACGCCGATGTCTTGCATCCGCGCGTAGGTCTTGGCGAGTTCGTCCTTGCCTGTCGCCATCAGCGCTTCGTCGCGGAACACCGCGCAGCCCTTGGTCATGGTCCGCTGCATTTCCAGCCGCACTTCGGCGGTGGGCGAGCTGCCATTGGCGTGGCGGAAGTGATCGAGCCGAGTGAGCGCGAAGTCAGCGCTGTCCTTTGGCAGTTCGGGATGGGCCGACTGCGGCTTGATGATTTCCTTGAGCCGGTGCCCAGCCGCGCGGCCGAACACGACCAGATCGATCAGCGAGTTGGAGCCGAGGCGGTTGGCCCCGTGGACCGAAACGCAGGCCGCTTCGCCGACCGCGAACAGGCCGGGGACGATGGTTTCGGGATTGCCATCGGCGCCGATGGTCATCACTTCGCCGGTCCACTTGGTCGGGATGCCGCCCATGTTGTAATGCACCGTCGGGCAGACCGGCAGCGGCTGACGGGTCAGGTCAACACCGGCGAAAATCTTGCCGCTTTCGGTGATTCCGGGCAGCCGCTGGGCCAGCACATCGGGCGCGATGTGATCGAGGTGGAGGTTGAGGTAGGCCCCGTCCGGGCCGACGCCCCGCCCTTCGCGCATTTCGAGCGCCATGCTGCGCGAAACCACGTCGCGGCTGGCCAGATCCTTGGCCGACGGAGCATAGCGCTCCATAAACCGTTCGCCTTCGGAGTTGGTCAGGTAGCCGCCTTCGCCGCGCGCGCCTTCGGTAATCAACACGCCGGCACCGTAGATCCCGGTCGGGTGGAACTGAACGAATTCCATGTCCTGCAGCGGCAGCCCGGCGCGCAGTGCCATCCCGCCGCCGTCACCGGTGCAGGTATGCGCCGAAGTAGCGGTGTAATAGCAGCGGCCATAGCCGCCAGTCGCCAGCACCACGGCATGGGCGCGGAAGCGGTGGATCGAACCATCGTCCATACACAACGCGATCACGCCAACGCATTTGCCGCCGTCCATGATCAGGTCGATCGCGAAGTATTCGATGAAGAAGTCCGCGTCATACTTCAGGCTCTGCTGATAGAGCGCATGGAGCATGGCGTGGCCGGTGCGGTCAGCCGCAGCGCAGGTCCGCTGGACCGGAGGGCCTTCGCCCATGTTCTGCATATGCCCGCCGAACGGACGCTGATAGATCGTGCCGTCTTCGTTGCGGCTGAACGGCACACCAGCGTGCTCCAGTTCGTAAACCGCCTGCGGGGCTTCGCGGACCATATATTCGATCGCGTCCTGATCGCCCAACCAGTCCGACCCCTTGACGGTATCGAACATGTGCCAGGTCCAGTGATCCGGGCTGTTGTTGCGCAAGGATGCCGCGATCCCGCCTTGGGCGGCGACGGTGTGGCTGCGGGTCGGGAACACCTTGGTGATGCAGGCGGTTTTCAGCCCGGCTTCGGCGCTGCCCATCGTGGCGCGCAGGCCCGATCCCCCGGCGCCGACGACGACAGTGTCATAGGTGTGATCGATGATCTTGTAGGCAGGCTTTGTGGCGGCGTCAGCCATGTCAGCGGCCTCCCATCATTTGTTGTATTTGTTGCATCGAGGACTTTATCATTCCGCCCGAAATCGAGGTGGCCGTGCCGACGATTTGCAGCCGCGCCAGGAAGAACAGCCCGGCAGCGACCGCAGCGAAAACAACGAGGTTGAGCAGGACCATGGCGATCACCTTGTTGGCGGGATCGGTCACGTAATCCTCAATCACCACCTGCAGTCCCAGCCGGGCGTGCCAAAAGGTCGATATCACGAACAGCATCAGGCCCAGCGCCGGGATCGGGCTGGAGGCCCAGACCGCAACGGTTTCAAACTGGTAGTCCTGCATCGTCACCAGCGAGCCAAGCAGCCACAGCCCCAGCACCAGATTGCCGAACGCGGTATAGCGTTGCAGCAGCCAGTGATGCGCGCCCGAATGAGCCGAGCCATGCCCGCGGACGCGGCCGATCGAGGTTCCGTTACCCATCGTCTTGGTCCTTACTTGAGGAGGATCGCGGCCCAGGTCAGCACGGTTGCGGCCAGTGCGGCCAGCGGTGTGAAGACCGCCCAGGCGGCGTTGCTGTTAAGTTCGTAACCGGCCCCGATATCGAGCACGAAGTGGCGCAGACCCGAAGCCATGTGATTGAAGAACGCCCAGGTCAGCCCAACCAGCACCACCTTGCCATACCAGGCAGAGGCATGGGCCAGGAACGCGTTATAGGCATTCGGACCGGCCGAAAGCGAACCCAGCCAATAGAGCAGCACGGCCATCCCGACCAGCGCCAGGCCGTTGCCAGTGACGCGGTGGAGGATCGAGACCAGCATTGCCGGTCCCCAGCGCCACACCTGCATGTGCGGCGAAATCGGGCGGTTGTTGTTGGCAGCCATGCGGGCCGTTCCCCTTGGGTTCGTGATCCGGGGACAGGAAAGCCCCCATTCGCGACATTCCCCTTACCCAAAACGCGGGGGTGTGCAAGCGGGCTAGAGCCGAATATTGCGCCATTTCCCTTTCGGGAAGAGGACTCGCTTGTCTCCACCGCCGTGCTGCGCCAATACCGCCACATGACCCAGCTTACTGCCCTTGTCACCGGCTCCTCGCGCGGGATTGGCGCCGCTATCGCCGCGGGACTGCGCGCGCGGGGGGTGATGGTGATCGGCCATGCCACTCGCGCGGTCGATGCCGATACGATTGCCGCCGATCTGACCGACCCCACTGCCCCTGCGGCGTTGTGGGACGAAGCGCTTGATCGTGCGGACGGGCGCATCGACTTGCTGGTCAACAATGCCGGGCAGTTTTTGGCCAATCCGATCAGCCTGTCCGACATCGCATGGCTGGATAACTGGGAAGACGCGCTGCGGATCAACCTGACGGCCTCTGCCGCATTGTCGCGCTATGCCGTCAAGCATTGGCTGGCGGGGGAGCGGCCGGGCCGGATCGTCCATATCGCCAGCCGCGCGGCCCACCGCGGGGATTCGCCCGATCACTGGCACTATGCCGCGGCCAAGGGCGGGATGATCGCGATGCACAAAACGATCGCCCGGCACTATGCCAGCAAGGGCGTGATGAGCTATGCGATTTGTCCCGGCTTTACCGATACTGCGATGGCCGATGATTACCTCGCCAGCCGGGGCGGTGCCGGGCTGCTGGCGGATATCCCGCTGGGCCGGGTCGCCACGCCAGAGGAAATCGCCAGCATCGCGGTCTATTGCGGGCTCGATGCCCCCGAGAGCATGACCGGCGCGGTGCTCGATGCCAATGGAGCCAGTTATGTTCGGTAATCTGCAGAACCTGCGCGGAGGCTTCGACAGGCTCAGCCTGAGCGGCCTTTTTTCCAAGCCTCAAGCCCCAACCCCCGCTCAGGCTGAGCCTGTCGAAGCCCACCGGCCGACCTGGCAGTTGGCACTGCTTCCGCTCACCTTGCTGACGCTCGGCACGGTTGAGCCTGTCAAGCGCCCCGCCGCCAGCACGGATATCGCCGCTGCCTGCGGAACCCGCGACGGCTGGGCAGATCCCGCCCCACCAGCGCATATCTTTCACAAGAGTTGGTATGTCGGGACCTGCGGGATCACTGTGGTGCTGATCGAGACGCGCGCGGGACTGGTGCTGATCGATAGTGGCCCGTTGGAGGCGGTTCCCCACGTGCTGGCCAATGTCCGCGCATTGGGGTTCGATCCCAAGGACATCAAGTGGCTGCTGGTGACTCACGAACATTTCGACCATGCTGGCGGGATCGCGGCAATCCAGCGTGAAACGGGCGCTCGATTGGCGGTTGGCCCGTTCATAGCCGATGCAATCCGCAGCGGGCGGGCCAGTGCCGATGATCCTCAGGCGGCCTGGCTGGAAAAGTACCCGATGTCGCCTGCCCGGGTCGATCAGGTGCTGCGTGATCGGGGGAAGTTTGAATTTGGCGGGGTGTATATTACCGCCCATGCGACCCCTACCCACACCAGTGGATCGACCAGCTGGGTCTGGCACGGTTGCGCTGGCCGGGTCTGCCGGACGATTGCGCTGGCCGATAGCGCCAATGCGATTTCAGCCGATGGATACCGCTTTGCCGATCACCCAAAGCGTGTTGCCAGCGCTCGTTATGGTCTTGACCGGATCGCGGCGCTGCCCTGCGATATCCTAATCACCCCGCATCCGAGCTCCAGCAACCTGTTCGAGCGGCTTTCGGGCAAAGCGCCGTTGAGCGACCGGCGGGCTTGCAGGCTTTACGCCGAAGCTGGTCGCGAGCGGCTGAACCAGCGGCTGGCCAAGGAAAACTCCGCCAAATGAGCTGGAAACTGATCGCACTCGCCCCGCGCGGGGTGATCGAGGCTGCGCTGCTAGCGCACGAGGACGCGCACGACTGGGACCACGAGATTGTCATTTCGGGCAGCGAAATTGCCGAGGATAGGCCCGACGACTGGCAGCTCGAAGCCTGGATGGACCGCCCGCCGATCCGCCGCGACAAGGCGGCGATCAGTGCGCTGTTCGGCAAGCGCGCGCCGCACCTGCTGGTCGAAAAGCTACCCGATGTTGACTGGCTGACGCTTAGCCAACACGGGCTGGAGCCGATCCGCGCGGGCCGGTTTTATGTCCACACCCCCGATCATCCGCCGCTGGCCCGGCCGGGGGTGCGCGATTTCGTGATCCCGGCCAGTCAGGCCTTTGGCACCGGTCAGCACGCAACCACCGCCGGGTGCCTTGAGATGCTGGGCGAAATGAAAGCGCGCGGGGTGGTTGTACGCAACTGCGCCGACATCGGCACTGGCACCGGCCTGCTGGCCTTTGCCGCGCTGGAATTGTGGCCGCGCGCCTTGGCCACGGCGAGCGATATCGATGCGGTCTGCCTTGATGTGGTGGCGGACAATTGCGCCGTCAATGCCGTGCCGATGGGCGCCCGGCCGGGCGAGCTGACGATGCTGGTCGCCGACGGGATGGAGCATCCGCTGCTCGATGCCCGCGGGCCCTACGATCTGATTATAGCCAACATTCTGGCCGGGCCGCTGATCGATCTTGCCCCGCATTTTGCCGAGCATCTGCTGCCCGGCGGACACCTGCTGCTGGCGGGCTTGCTGGAACCGCAAGAAGCGCAGGTCCGCAAGGCTTGTCGCCGCGCCGGCCTGCGGATCGCCGAGCGTAAGGTCAATGGTGACTGGTCGATCCTGTGGCTGCGCAAACGCGCATGGCCGATCGGATGAGCCTGCGCGATTTCCTGATTTTGATCGCGATCTGCCTGGCCTGGGCGCTCAACAATATCGTCAGCAAAGTGGTCGTCTCGACCTGGCACGTCCCGCCGCTGATGTATGGCGCGCTGCGCTTTGCGATTGTCGCTGTGGCTACGCTGCCGTGGCTGTTGCCGATGCCGCGCCCCAATTGGCGGATCGTGATAGTCGGCTTGCTGATGGGCGGCGGTACCTTTGCCTTGCTGTTCATCGGGCTGCAGACCGTTACCCCGTCAGAAGCCGCCGTGGTCAGCCAGGCCGGGGTGCCGATCACCACGCTGCTGTCGATCGTGATGCTGGGTGAGCGGGTGCACTGGCGCCGCGCGCTGGGGATCGCACTGACGCTGGCGGGGGTGTTGATCGTTGTTTGGCAGCCGAATTTTGCGGTTTCAGCGGGAATGCTGCTGGTGCTGGCCGCCGCTGCCTGCGGGTCGCTGGGCGCGGTGATGATGAAGCAGATGGACGAGATCGCACCGCTGCGCTTGCAGGCCTGGGTCGGGATCACCGGCTTTGCCGTGCTAACCCCGCTGACCTTGCTGTTCGACCGGCAAGATTGGCACTTTGCCATGGCGGCCGGCTGGCCGCTGGTCGGCGCGCTGCTCTATTCGGCGCTGGTCGTCTCGGTGCTGGGTCACACCGCTTATTATGTGTTGATCCAGCGCTATGAAGCGAACCTGCTCGCCCCGCTGACGCTGATCACCCCGCTCGCAACCATTGCGCTGGGGATCGCGATTACCGGGGACCGGCTCGATACCAAGATGATCATTGGCACCGGGATCGCGCTGATCGGGGTGTTGATCGTCGCTTTGCGGCGTACCAGGGCACCAATCCCGCAAGCGCAGGAACGGTCCTAATCGCGCGGCGGCGACCGTAAGCGCTATCCCGCAGCCTTGACGATCGCGGCCCAGGCGGCTTCATCGATCACTTCAATCCCCAGTTCCTGTGCCTTTTTCAGCTTTGATCCCGCCCCCGGCCCGGCCACAACCAGATCGGTTTTGGCGCTGACAGTTCCAGCCGATCGCGCGCCGAGCCGGTCGGCCTGGGCCTTGGCCTCATCCCGGCTCATCGTTTCCAGCGCGCCGGTGAAGACCACGGTCTTGCCGGATACGCTGCTCGATTTCGTCTCGACCACATAGGGCGGCGGGGTCACTTCGCTGAGCAGATCTTCCCACACCGCAGCATTGTGCGGTTCGTGGAAGAAATCGCCGAGCGCTTCGACCACCGCCGGGCCGATCCCGTCGATACTGGTCAAGCTATCTTGCTCCGCCCCCGTTGCCACTTCGCGCAGGGTCTCCATAGTCACAAATCGCTTGAGCAAATCGCGCGCCGTCACCGCACCAACATGGCGGATGCCGAGCCCGAACAACAGCCGCGCGGCATCGGGCGAGCGCTTGGCCTCGATCGCGGCGAGCAGGTTGTCGACCGACTTTTCCTTCCAACCCTCGCGCTCCAGAATGGCGCTGCGGCGTTTGCGCAGGCGGAAGATGTCGGCCGGGCTTTCGAGCCAGCCAAGCGCAAAGAACTCGTCGATGGTCTTCTCGCCCAGCCCCTCAATATCGAGCGCGGCGCGGCTGACGAAATGCTTGAGCCGTTCGGTTCGCTGCGCCGGGCAGATCAGCCCGCCGGTGCAGCGGACATCAACTTCACCCTCCTCGGCGACCGCTTCGCTGCCGCAAGCTGGACAATGGTCTGGGAATTCAAAGGCGGGAAATTCCAGTGAGTGCATTACTCGATCTACGATCTGTGGAATGACATCACCCGCGCGTTGAACGACAACCCTGTCACCGGGACGCAAGTCTAAGCGCGCAATTTCATCGCGGTTATGAAGAGTCACATTCGAAACAACGACACCGCCGACTGTCACCGGCAATAATCGACCAACTGGTGTCAATTTGCCCGTTCGGCCGACTTGAATATCGATGGCTTCCAACGTGGTTTCAGCTCGCTCAGCCGGGAACTTGTGCGCAATCGCCCAGCGCGGAGATTTGGTAACAAAGCCCAACCTTTCCTGCCAATCGAGCCGGTCGACCTTGTACACAACGCCGTCAATATCATAATCCAGATCGGCGCGGAGCCTTTCGATATGACGGTATGCCTCCAGAGCAGTTTGCAAATCGGGTGCGTGGGTAAACTGAGCGCTAACCGGAAGGCCCCACGCTGAGATCTTCTGCATCATCTCCAGCTGAGTGGTAGCCGGAACAGCCGATGCCGCGCCCCAACCATGGGCCAGAAAGCGCAAGGGCCGCACGGCGGTGACGCTGGCATCCTTTTGCCGCAGCGATCCCGCCGCGGCGTTGCGCGGGTTGGCGAATATCTTGCCGCCAGCGGCCTCTTGCGCTGCATTGAGCGCCACAAAATCAGCCTTGGCCATGTACACTTCGCCCCGAATTTCGAAGACTTGGGGCACTTCGCCGCTCAACTGCTGCGGGATATCGGCGATCATCGCGACATTGGCGGTGACATCCTCACCCACCTGCCCATCACCGCGCGTGGCGGCGCGCACCAATCGTCCCTGCTCATAGCGCAGCGAGCACGACAGCCCGTCAATCTTGTCCTCAGCGGTCATCGTCAGTTCCGCGTCATCGGGCAGCGCCAGGAACCGCCGAACGCGGGCCGCATAATCCTCGACGTCCTCGTCCGAAAACGCGTTGTCGAGGCTCATCATCCGGACTTCGTGCGTCACTTTGGATAGCGGCGACGCTTCTACCGCGTGGCCGACCAGCTTTGATGGACTGTCATCGCGCACCAACTGCGGAAACGCCGCCTCCAGCTCGGCATTGCGCCGCACCAGGGCATCATACGCGGCGTCCGAAATCTCCGGCGAATCTTCGGCATGGTAGCGCCGGTTGTGATGCGCGATCTGTTTCGCCAGCCGCATCAGCTCGTTGGCGGCATCGGATTCTGTCAGCGCGATTCCCATGGCCTGAGTCTAGCCAAACACTTTCGTCTGGGCCACCAATTCCAAGTGGCGTCAGCCATCATCTTAGGAGTTATCCGCGCTTGAGTGCTGCGATCATCTCTGGATCGGACAGCGCGCGGCGAACCAGCAGCGCGTAGAGCGAATTGTAACTGCGGAAAGCATCCGGGATCGCGATTGCGCCAATGAAGTCCGATTTCCATTCCGTCTCTACCCGAAACGGTTTGGAGAAAATCGTCTTTCCCCCGCGTGATAGGGTCATGGTCGCACCAAGCGAGGCGGTGCCGCGCGCAAGGTTTTCGCTGGCCTTGCTCTCCGTCAATTCGCCTGAAAGTGTCAACGGTGCTGCCGCATCGAGCTTGCCAGCAGCGCGCAATTCGGTCGCAAATGTTTCGCGCAGGAACTCGGCAAAAGTGCTGCCCTTGGCCGGGTGCATGGTCGAGCCTCGGATGTTGATATTACGAGCGTCAAGCCCCCTCGCAACGGCGAACGACCCTAGCGCCAGCGCCGGGATTTCCGCAGCCCGCAACGCCTGAAGCGTTTCGAGCGAGGCCGGTATTTCATCCACCGCCATGCTGACGCAACCCTGCGCCAGCAGGGCGACGCCTAGCATCAGCCCGGCCGCTTTGGCCCGCCGCCGGCTATCCCGCAGCATCAGCGCGGGAATGCCGGATCGGCGAACAGGGTGTTGGTCCCGCGCACCATGACCTGACGGACCAGTTCGCGCACCGCCGGTTCAGCCTTCTTGAATTGGGTTCCCGGGATCGCGTCCTTCACTTTGCCGATAGTGGTGACCAGCTTGTGGATCACCACGGTCTTGATCGGCGTGGCGCCCGGCGCAGGGATGTATTCAAAGGTCACTTCGTAAAGATCCTCAACCGCCGCGCCGCCGGCCAAGCCAAAGGTCAGCCCGGCTCTGAAACCGTCCTTTTTGGCTTTCTTCAACGCCTCGGGATCGACGACATTGTTGAACTTGATGCTTAGCACTGCGCCGCCTTCAACCGGGGTCTCGGCCACGGCGGTGAATCCGCCGCTGGCCTTCAGATCTTCAAAAATGAAGGGCTTGGTAAATTTCGTCGCCTTCGGGTTTGGCCCGCCATCACGCTGGAACTCATAGAGAATCTGGACCGGCTTGGGCGCCACCGGAGTGACCTTCTCTTCCGGCTTCAGGGCGATGGTGGTGCCGTCAACATAGAACTTGGCCGCAATGGCAGCGCTCGGAATTGCCAGGAATGCCAAGAGCACCAGGCCAATGGCCCACGGTGCCGCGAAATATTTGCGGATTGCGATCATTTGCCCTGCCCCCCAGATAGAATCGATCAACGATTTTAGAGGCTAACCACAACCCTTTGCTGCCGCAAGACGGGATTCACACCCCCTCCAGCAACCGGTCCGCCTGGGCGCGCGCCTCGGCGGTGATTTCCGCGCCGGAGAGCATCCGCGCGATCTCTTCCTGCCGTCCTGCGCCGTCGAGCAGGTGCACTGAGGTGCGCGTCACGATCCCTTCGCTGGTTTTGGCGATCACGTAATGCAGCCCGCCCCGCGCCGCGACTTGCGGGCTGTGGGTTACGGCGAGAAGCTGCCCGCCATCAGCCAGCCGCGCCAGCCGTTCCCCGATTGCGCTGGCGACCGCGCCGCCGACGCCGCGGTCGATCTCGTCAAAGATCACTGTCGCCGCCCCGCCCTCTTCGGCCAAAGCCACTTTGAGCGCGAGGATGAAGCGCGAGAGTTCCCCGCCGCTGGCAATCTTGTTCAAGGGCCCAAAGGGTGCGCCGGGGTTGGTGCTGATCAGGAATTCGACCGCGTCCATGCCCGATGCCCCCCAGCGCTCTTCGCTCAGCGCGGTGACGCTGGTCTGGAACCGGGCGGCATCAAGCTTGAGCGGGGCCAATTCTCCCGCCACTGCTGTATCAAGCCGCAAGGCCGCCTCGGCCCGCACGGCTGAAAGCGCCTCGGCGCGCGCGCGGTAATCGGCTCCGGCCGCCGCTGCCGCTGCCTCCAGCGCGGCCAGTTCGGCCTCGCCGCTTTCGATCCCATCGAGTGCGCCGCGCATCTCGCGCATCTTGTGCGGCAGGTCATCAACCTGGCAGTGATGTTTGCGCGCGGCGGCGCGCAGTTCGAACAGCCGGGTTTCGATCCGGTCAAGCTGCGCCGGATCGTGGCTCAGTGCTTCGGCGGCGCGTTCGAGCTTTTCTTCGGCCTCGCTGCCCTCAATCACCGCCCGGTCGAGTGCGGCCAAAGCTTCAGCCAGCAGCGGGTGCTCGGTCGCGATCCGGTCAAGCCGCCGGGCCGCGCTGCGCAAGGTGGCCAGCGCCGAATCCGATCCGGCCCACAGCTTGCGCAGTGCCTCCAGATCGTCGGTCAGCTTCTCGCCTTTTTGCATCGCCGAGCGGGCCTCGGCCAGCCCCAGCTCTTCGCCCACTTCGGGTTCGAGTGTGGTAAGTTCGGCCAGATAGGCGAACAGCAGATCGCGGTCCTCCGCCGCCTTGGCGATCCCGGCGCGCGCGGCTTCCAAGGCATCCCGAGCGGCCCGCCACTTGGCCCACACCGCCTCAACCCCGGCGACGTCGGCACCGGCAAACCGATCGAGCAGCAGCCGGTGACCGCGCGGATTGACCAGCCCGCGATCATCGTGCTGGCCGTGAAGTTCGACCAGATGCCCCGAAAGCTCGCGCAGCAGGGCCGCGCCGACCGGCTGATCGTTGACGAAGGCCTTCGATCCGCCATCGGCCTTGACCCGGCGTTTGATCAGCAGCGGCTCGCCCGGCTCTACATCCACTTCGGCTTCGGACAGGATCGCCCGGATCGGCATCGGCAGCTTGTCGAACTCAAAGCTGGCCGTAACGCTGGCCTGATCGGCCCCGCTGCGGACCAGCCCGCTATCGGCCCGCATACCCAGCGCCAGCCCCAGCGCATCGAGCAGGATCGACTTGCCCGCGCCGGTCTCCCCCGTCAGCACACCCAGCCCACCCGAAAAATCGAGATCGAGTGCTTCGATCAGCACGACATTGCGGATGGCAAGACGGGTCAACATGTTCGCCGCCTGTTCTAGCGGAGCCTGC
>JANMOU010000049.1:0-22305 GCA_031369495.1 Novosphingobium sp.
TTGTGGGATCTGATTCAGTACTGCTGAACCTTACCCGGCCCGCTTAACCGGACCTCTGAAGTTGCCATTACCGCCCTTTTTGGGACCGTAATTGCGTGCAGGTGCACCGGGGTCACGGCGGTTTTCGCTGCGGGCGGCAAAGGCCCGGTCGGCGGTCGGGCGACGATCACCGCTTGGGGCGTTGTCGTTGCGCGGGCGCGGTACAGCGGCACCTTCACGGCTTCCGTCACGCGGGCCGACAGCAGGTGACCAGCCGCCTTGCGGGGCATGCGTGCGCTGACGGGTTTCGCCGTTGCGACCAGTGCCGCCATTGTTTCCGCCAAGCTTCTTGCCCGCGTAGTTGGTGCGACCACCGCCAGGATGACCGCCACCGCGGCCGCCGCGCGATCCTTCGGGTTTCTTATCGGCGGCAGGCGGCGGAAGCGCTGCTACGGCTGCACGGAAGCCTTCGGGCAGGCCCAAAGTCATCGCGCGCACGCCAGTCAGACGTTCAATATCCTTCATATAGCCACGTTCGTCACCGGCAACGAAGCTCATCGCCACGCCTTCACGTCCGGCACGCGCGGTGCGGCCGATGCGGTGGACATATTGTTCAGGCACATTGGGCAGTTCGAAGTTGAACACATGGCTGACGCCGGGGACGTCGATACCGCGAGCTGCAATGTCGGTCGCCACTAGGATCTTGATCTTGCCGTCACGGAACGCCTGCAACGCAGCGGTGCGCTGGCCCTGGCTCTTGTTGCCATGGATCGCGGCTGACTGGATACCAGCGCCTGCAAGCCCGCGCACAACGCGGTCGGCGCCATGCTTGGTGCGGGTGAAGACCAATGCGCGGTCGATCTCTTCGCTTTGCAGCTTGAGCGTGAGCAAGGTCTGCTTTTCGCGTTGCTCGACAAAGGTGACGAACTGCTCGACGCGCTCTGCGGTGGTGGCCGCAGGGGCAACCGAAACGCGGACTGGGTTATTCAGGAAACGGTTGCCAAGCTCAGCAATCGCCTTTGGCATCGTCGCCGAGAAGAATAACGTCTGGCGTTGCTTCGGCAGCAACTGGTCGATGCGCTTCAGAGCGTGGATGAAGCCCAGATCCATCATCTGGTCGGCTTCGTCGAGAACGAAGATTTCAACGTCCTTCAATGTCACCGCGCGCTGTTCAATCAGGTCGATCAAACGGCCCGGCGTTGCAACGAGGATATCGACGCCGCCGGCAAGCCGCTTCTTCTGGCTGAAAATCGGCATGCCGCCGAAAACGCAATCGACCTTTAGGCCAAGGAATTTGCCATAAGTGCGGAAGCTGTCTGCAATCTGTGCCGCAAGTTCGCGCGTCGGCGACAATACCAGCATGCGGCAGCTATACTGCTGACGCGCTTTTGGCTTGGTTGCAAAATGATGGAGTGACGGCAGCGCGAAAGCGGCAGTCTTGCCGGTGCCAGTCTGCGCGATACCGCACAGGTCGCGGCCTTGCAGCAAGGACGGGATCGCCTGTTGCTGGATTGGGGTCGGGGTATCATATCCCGCGGATTCAAGCGCCTTCAGGATTGGTTGGGCAAGGCCCAGGTCTTGGAAAAAAGACATTAATATACTTTCAAAATAATTGTCGCGGTCCCTTGGCGCGCGTCCTTGAGTCAGGATCGCACGGGCGCAACAGCAGGTGTTCGGGAGCAGCTTTTGCCGACCCGTTGGAAACAACCCTGCGTGATATGGGAAGCCTCTAAGCTTACGCATCTTGTCCGATTGGCGAGGCCACCATTTGCGGCCCTCACGCTGCCAATACTGCGGCGGTCTTGTCCGCTCGCCTCATGCGCTTGGGGATCATATGGCTGTGAAAGGTCGGAAAAGCAAGTTATTTGTGCAGCGCCGCAATATTATGTCGCTTGGCGTAAAGACGGATGCAAAATCGCAACCTGTTGTTAACCATCTATTAGGGCATTTCGTTCAGAGATTTTCCGAAGGCGATTGGCTGGAGGAATTTGAGTGATGGTTCAGGGGCAAAATAACGTTGATGTCGCAATTATTGGCGCGGGACCTGCGGGTCTCACAGCAGCCTATTTGCTGACGAAAAAAGGCTACAGCGTAACCGTTATCGAAAAAGACGAACGCTATGTCGGCGGCATCAGCCGCACCGTTGAAGTTGACGGCTACCGTTTCGATATCGGCGGCCACCGCTTTTTCTCCAAATCGAAGGAGGTTGTTGACCTCTGGAACGAAATCCTGCCGGACGATTTCATTCAGCGTCCGCGCATGAGCCGAATCTATTATGAAGGCAAATTCTACAGCTATCCGTTGCGCGCGTTCGAAGCTCTGTTCAACTTGGGCATCATTCGTTCGACTTTGTGCATGGCCAGCTATGCCAAGGCCAAGGTCTTCCCGAACAAAAATGTCCGCAGTTTCCAGGATTGGACGGTCAACCAGTTCGGCTACAAGCTCTTCTCGATCTTTTTCAAAACCTATACCGAAAAAGTATGGGGTATGCCCTGCGATGAAATGTCCGCAGACTGGGCGGCGCAACGCATCAAAGGGCTGAGCCTTGGCGCGGCGGTGATGGACGGCTTGAAGCGGTCGCTTGGCCTCAACAAGCGTCCTAATGACGGCATGGAAACCAAGACTCTGCTGGAAACCTTCCGGTATCCACGGCTTGGACCGGGCATGATGTGGGACGCTGCGCGTGATTTCGTGGTTGCCAAGGGTAACAGCGTTTTGATGGGCCATAGCTTCAAACAATTGGCACAGGATGCTGAAGGCAACTGGCGCATGTCCGCGACCAAGGCCGATGGTAGCGAAGCGGTTATTACCGCCAAGCATATCATCAGCAGCGCACCGATGCGCGAACTGTCGGCACGTATTCATCCACTGCCGCAAACTTCGCTGCAGGCCAATAACCTGCGTTACCGCGACTTCCTGACCGTTGCGCTGATGATCAAGTCTGACGATCTGTTCCCCGACAACTGGATCTATATCCATGACAGCAAGGTACAGGTCGGCCGCGTGCAGAATTTCCGCAGCTGGTCGCCCGAAATGGTACCCGATCCTTCGATCGCTTGCGTCGGCCTCGAATATTTCTGCTTCGAGAACGACAATCTGTGGGCCTCAAGCGACGCAGATCTGATTGAACTCGCAAAGAAGGAAATGGGCATTCTCGGCCTGTGCAAGCCTGAAGATGTCGTCGGTGGCGCGGTCGTGCGTCAGGAAAAGGCCTATCCGGTCTATGACGACGATTATGCAGCGAATGTCGAAGCGATGCGCGCCGAGCTCGAAAGCAGTTATCCAACGCTGCACATGGTTGGCCGCAACGGTATGCACCGTTACAACAACCAGGACCATGCAATGATGACCGCGATGCTGACCGTCGAGAATATAGACGCCGGTGCCCGCGTGTACAATATCTGGAACGTCAACGAGGATGCCGAATATCATGAGGCAGGCGATGAGGGCGGGCAGCAAGTGATTGCAGCGAAAGTGACCGAAGATCAGGCTGCGGCTTTGACTTCGGAGCGTGAGGTTCCGCGTCGTATTGTGAACGGGACCGACGTCGATGATGATGACCGCAAGATCAGCAAGGCTGCCTAACCGTAGCTTTGGATTCAAAGGGTGGGGCAATGTTGAAACTTGTAAACCGGCTGCGCGGGGTAACCTTCATCCGCTATGTTTTCGTCAGCGTTGGCGCGTTAGCGGTAGATATGGGGGTGTTCCTTGCGCTGTTGAACGCTGGAACGCTGAGCACGCTCGCTGCCGCAATTGGGTATTCGGTTGGAATAGCCACGCACTGGTGGCTATCAAGCCGCAAGGTTTTCCATGACCGCATTTCTGAACGGGGCACATCGGCCCGCACACAACAAAAGGCGATGTTTGTCATTTCGGCACTGATCGGCTTGGCAATGACGATGGCGATTGTCGGGATCGGCGAGGCCGTTGGGGTCGATCCGCGTCTCGCTAAGGTGTTTGCAATTGGTGCGTCCTTCATGCTTACTTACCTGCTGCGAAATATGGTTATCTTCCGTAATCTGAGCGGCAACTAGTTGATGGAACAGCCGTCGGAACGCCGTTACCAGCTTCTGGTGGTGGCCATCTGGGTGTTCTGGTCGCTCATGCTGGCGGGCATGACATTGCCGGGTGGGGGCGACCTTATCAAGGATCCGGATGATTATCTTCGCATGGTCGAAGTACGCGATTGGCTCGGGGGGCAAAGCTGGTTTGACGTCACCCAATACCGAATGAGTCCGCCGACGGGCGGAGATATGCATTGGTCGCGGTGGGTGGATGTACCAATTGCGGGAATGTTTCTGCTGGGGCAGATCTTTCTGGATACGGCGGACGCAACGATGTTTGCGATGATCGCGGTTCCGCTTTTGCTGCTCGGGCTATTAATGGCTGTTACCGCATCGATTACGCGCGCTTTAGCCGGTCAAACCGTGGCTCTTCTTGCAATATTCCTTTTGCCTACCTTTCCTTTACTCATTCGCCAGTTTCTTCCCGGACGAATAGACCACCACAGCTGGCAGATCATCATGGCTGCACTCGCCCTTTGGGGCTTGATGCAAAAAGACCAGCGGTTGAGCGGTCTCGTCATGGGCTTTGCTCTGGCCTTCTGGATGCATGTATCGATAGAAGGATTGCCGTTCGCAGCAGCCTTTGGGGCGCTACTAGCTCTCCTCTATTTATTTCCCGCATTTTCGAATGGTGAGGGGCGCGAACGCCGAGTCATCATTTTTGCAACCGCGATGACAGGCTTTTCCGCGTTCCTTTTGTTGTCGACCCGGACTGGCAATGCGCTTTCTAGTGTATATTGCGATGCGGTCGCCTGGCCCCTGATTACGGCTATGGCCCTATTAAGCCTCGGCCTGGTACTCGCTGACCGTTTCCATTCTCGCCGCGTGACTTGTTTTGCCATCGCTTCTGTCGCGAGTGCCCTTGCCGCAGCGACCTATATTAAAGCGTCAGGCTCATGTGCGCTCGATCCTTTCGGCAATCTCTCGCCGCTGGTCCGCACTTTCTGGCATGAGACAATCACCGAGGGCCTTCCGATTCATCAACAGATGCCGGCAGTTGTGATGCTTCTGATTTACGTACCGCTAATGGCGGCGACCGTTATATTTTTCGGTTGGCCGAAACTGGAAGCAGAGCAAAAGAAAAACTGGCTGGCGCTTGCTTTTCTATTGGGCTTCAGCACGCTTATGTCATTTTATGTGCAGCGGACCGCAACTATTGTCCAGATTTTCGCGGTACCGGCTTTTGGTGTTTTAACCCTGTCCGTCATCTGCCTGGCCCGAAAAATATCGTTGATGCCTCTGCGCGCCCTATCAACTGTTATACTCGTCATGGCGTTGTCGCCAATCACTGTTCTCATTGCTGGCGATAATTTTGCCCCCGCTCCTACATCGGTCGATCCAGAGATTGCCAACAAGAGCAAGCGTTCCTGTTCTACAACCGAACTGAACATATTGCCGGCGGGTCGGATTTTCACGACAATGGCGGCCGGACCCGATATATTATTTCACACTCCACATAGCGTGTTTGTTAGCGGCTATCATCGTAACCATGAAAAGATGCACGTTCTGATTAAGACCATGCTCGGAAAGTCAGAAGATGCCTATCCCGTACTGAAGGCGTTCAACGCAGATTATATTGTAATCTGCCCCGAACATTTCGAAACCCAAAGCTATTTGAAAGGGCGTCGGAATAATTTTGCAGCTGCGTTGCTCTCGGGGCACTATCCGGCATGGCTCCAGCCCGTTGCCGGTTTTGAAAACAGCCAGATGCGCGTGTTCACATTTGCCCGAAACAAGAACAGGGCAATCTCCAGATGAATACCGAGGCCGTAAAGCCTGCCCCCAGCAAAGAAAAGCGCGCAGCACTGAAGCCAGTCTATATATTCGTTATAGCAGCGCTTATTCTTACCTGGAACTCATGGTCGCAGATTATAACATTCGCTGGCTGGGACCCTGACGACCAACTACGTATGGTCCAACTGCGCGACTTTCTAGCTGGACAAAGCTGGTTCGATGTCACGCAGTATCGCATGAATGCGCCTGCTGGCGCGCCCATGCACTGGTCGCGAATGGTAGAGCTGCCGCTTGCAGCAATCGTCTTGATTTTCACCCCCTTCGTTGGCCAAACCATCGCCGAAATGATTGCAGGCACAGTCGTACCGCTACTTTTGTTCGGCGGCGTCGCGTTCATGCTGTCGCGAATTGCAACCAGGCTTGGCTCAGCGCAGGCGGGAATGATAGCGATGCTGATCGCGATCCTGACGCCCGCGTTGATGATGCAAATGCGCCCGATGCGGATCGATCATCATGGCTGGCAGATATTTTTTTCCGTACTAGCATTGTCGACGATGTTCTGGTCGGAGAAAAGAAAAGCCGGAATTACGCTAGGCTTCGCGCTCGCCTGCTGGCTGCACATCTCGCTGGAAGGTTTGCCATTAACGGCCGCGTTTTTCGTCTTGCTCGGTTGGCGCTGGATAGTTGAAAAGGCACAGGGCGAGCGGCTTGTTTGGACTATAACGTCCTTTTCTACCTTTACGTTTCTCCTCTTCGGCCTCACGCAATATCGCCCGTTTGCCGCTGATATATATTGCGACACGGTATCGCCGCCGCATTTAGCTACCATAATAGTGGCATCTTTGATCATGCTTCCCGCAATCATTCTGAAGCCGCAGCAGCGGTGGCTGCGCGCATTTGCGGTAATAATTGCTGGTGCTGCATCAGCAGCGATCTTTGTATGGACCGCGCCGTCATGCCTTCGTGGTGCCTTTGGCGAACTTGACCCGCTCGTTCGCGATTACTGGTATGTAAATATCAACGAGGGCCTTCCCATCTGGCATCAGGAGTTCAAACTTGCGTTGGTTTTTTTAGCCACGCCCTTTTGCGGTATAGCGGCAGCGATTGCGCTGTTCAGGAATTGCAACAATAGGGATAACGCTGAAATCCGGATGGCAGCGTTCTTTCTGGTATATGCCGCCATATTATCTTTGCTCGTCATGCGGACGGTCGCCGTCGCCTCGGCTTTCGCGGTTCCGATGATTGCGCTTTGGCTTAATCACCTTTTTTCGGTGTACCGGTCCGAAATGATCCCCGCAAAGCGCATCAGTTATGTGGTATTGATGTTGCTATTACTGTTACCGGGTGTCGCCGCCGACCGCGTCGGCAGGCTAACAACGGTATTCTCCTCGACCGAAGAAGCAGAAGAAACTGGTGAGCCCGATTCGATCGCTGAAAACTGCGAATCAGTTTCGTCAGTTGGCTCCTTGCGCCAGCTTCCAGCGGGTTATTTCATCGCACCGTTCGATATTGGCCCTGCAATACTGCTGACGACGCCACACAAGGTTTTGGCAAGCAGCCATCACCGCAACAAAGAAGGGATGCACGACCAGATCGCATTTTTCATATCAGATCCGGCAAAAGCCCGACAATTGGCGCGGTTGCGCGGTATTACTTATGTCGCCACGTGTCTGGGAGAAGCCGAGATGGACCTATACGCACGGAAAAAGCCTGATGGTCTTTGGGGGCAGATTGCCAAAGGAAAAACGCCCGACTGGCTTGAGCCGCTCCCCGACATGGGCAAAGGCATCAAGGTCTGGCGCGTCCGCTAAAGGTGCATGAAGTCGCGATCGAAGCTTTTGAGATGAGCGCCGCCGTCGACGAAAATTATTTGACCCGTAACGTCTCTGGCCTGCGCCAGATAGAGCACCGCATCGGCGACGCCTGACGGCGACGGAAGTGCGCCCAGCGGCATCATATCTGCAAGCCGATGCTCCTGCGGTGCATTATAATCTTCGGTTGAAATGACGAGGCCGGGGGCGACGCCATTGATCCGCGCCCGTTTGGCAAACGATGTTGCCATCGACTGCACCGATGCCGCCAGCGCCTGTTTGGAAAGCGTGTAGCTTATCTGATCGCGGTGCGGGTTGACCACGCGCTGATCCACGATATGCACGATAGATGGCTGCTTGTCGGGGCCAGCTGCTTTAACCAGAGACTTTGCCAGCAGAACCGGCGTAAACAGATTCAACCGGAAATGCGCGTCAAGCGTTTCGGCATTCATGGCTTCCCAATCATCTTGCCCGAACATGGCGGCGTTGTTGACGAGCAGGTCGGGCACACGGCCGAAATGCGAAGTTACAGCATCCATCAACGGCGCTGCACATTCAGGATTGCCCAAGTCGAAAATGAAGGAATGCCAGTCGGTCTTCTGTTCTTCCAGTGCATCAAGCAGCGTGGGCTCCGGCTGTTTATCGAGATGGCTGACCAGCGCCAAGGCGTAACCCGCCTTCGCCAGTTTCGCTGCGATTTCTGCACCCAGCCTGCGCTTGCCGCCGGTGACGATAGCCAGCGGCGCACCGCTCATTTGCGGCTCCGTGACATTGTAATACCTATGGCCTCGCCGTCTTCGGCGATAGCCAGCTTGATGATCTTGACGCTAATATGGCTGATCCGCGCATCGTCGGCAAACAACGTATCCATAATGTGATCGGCAACCGCCTCGATAAGCGTGAAGTGGACCCCCTCAGGCAAGTGCGTTACCGCTTCCTTCAGTGTCATGTAATTTTTGGACGCCGACAGTGGCGTATCAGGCAGATAATGGTCCGCCATATCGAGTGTCGCGCTGATCGAGATTTTTAGCGGCTGCGGCAGGTGTGTTTCCTGACTGTAAATGCCGGTCAGAACGTTGACCACGAGATCGTGGACTTCGAGAATGAGGCTATCGGTCATAATACTCCCTATTGCGACCAGCGTGCGAATATGGCGGTGGGCAACAGCAGCCCGCGTGATTTTTCACGAACCGCAAGTTCGCCGAATTCGATCTTGCCCGGCAAATCGGCAAAATGTGCCTGCAGCAATCCGCCGAGCGCAAGCGCGGACATCCGCACTGCATATACGGTCAGGAACAGGAAGCGCGAATTTGCATCAAGCAATTGGCGGCAATTGGCGATGAGGCCCGGCAGGTCTTCTTCAAGGCGCCACACTTCACCCTCTGGTCCACGGCCATATTTAGGCGGGTCGAGCAGGATGCCGTCATAGCGCTTTTCACGGCGGACTTCGCGCGCGACGAACTTCGCTGCGTCGTCGACAATCCAGCGGATGGGACGGTCAGCCATACCCGACATTTCGGCGTTGGCGCGCGCTTGCGACACCGACTTTTTCGAGGCATCAACATGCACCATCTGAGCGCCTGCTGACGATAACGCTAGCGTGCCGACACCCGTATAGCCGAACAGGTTCATCGCGACCGGATCGGCGACGTCCGCAATCTGCCCCCTCATCCAGCGCCATACCGGGTCCATATCGGGGAAAAAGCCGACATGGCGAAAAGGCGTACATGATGCGGTGAAGCTGACTTCATCATTCCATTGGAGCGGCCAGCCGTCCATCGGTACAGGGCGGTTGTTATACCAGCGTCCGCCGCCCTCCTCGTCAGAGCCAGGAATGAACTCGGCGTCGGCGTCCCAGTCGTCAGCCGCAGGTGCCCACATCGCCTGTGGTTCGGGACGGATAAAGCGCCGGTCGCCGTAGCTTTCATATTTTCGGCCGCGGCCACTGTCGATCAGGGTATAATCCTCGCGCGGTTCACTGACCAATGTGACGAAGTTCGGTTCCATCTCAGCGAACGGCGCGTTCTAGCACATATTCGCGCACGGCATCATATTCGCCCGGCAGCACGTCGAAACGCTCTTCCCGGTCGAACAATTGCGACACGCGCTGCGGCAAGGACGGGCGAACACCGGTTGCCCGTTCGACTGCATCGCGGAATTTGGCTGGATGTGCTGTCGCCAAGGTCACGACGGGCACGTCCGCAGGGACGCCTGAATGGCGCGCAGCGTGCAGCGCAATCGCTGTATGCGGGTCGATGATCTCGTTGCATGCCTCATGCGCCCAACGCATCGCGAGTGCCATTTCGTCGGCATCAGCGCGTGCGCTTTTCATCAGCGATGCCTTTTTGCGCATGTCGGCGGACAGCACCATCTTGCCCATCTGCTCAAACCAATTCATTCGCGCAGCGGTGGTCGATCCGTCACGGCCTTCGAGATCGAACAGCAACCGTTCAAAATTGCTCGACACCTGAATGTCCATCGATGGCGCAGCGGTCGGCGTGACGCCCAGCACCGAGTAGTCGCCTTTTGACAACGCGCGATGAAGGATGTCGTTGACGTTAGTCGCGACAATCAGCCGCTCGATTGGCAGGCCCATTTGCGCCGCGACATAGCCAGCGAATACATCGCCGAAATTGCCGGTCGGAACCGAGAACGCCACTTGCCGTTCAGGCCCGCCGAGCCGCAGCGCGGCGTAGAAATAATAGACAACCTGCGCCATCAGCCGCGCCCAGTTGATAGAATTGACCGCCGACAGCGTCAACGGGCCGTTGACCTCACGGTCACCAAACATCCGCTTCACCATCGCTTGTGCGTCATCGAAGCTGCCCTGGATGGCAATGTTGTGGACATTTGGCGCAAGGATGGTTGTCATCTGCCGACGTTGCACATCGGACACGCGCTCATGCGGATAGAGCATGAAGATTTCAATTTGGTCACGGCCGGCAACCGCATCAATCGCCGCTGAGCCGGTGTCGCCAGAAGTTGCGCCAACGATAGTGATTTTTTTGCCAGTGCCGGACAGGAAACGTTCGAACAGCTGACCGAGCAATTGCAACGCGACGTCCTTGAACGCCAATGTCGGGCCGTGGAAAAGTTCGAGCAGGAAATGCTGGCTGTCGAGTTGCTTTAGCGGCGTGACGGCTACATGCGCAAACGAGGCATAAGCTGCCTTGCACAGCCCCTTTAGCTCAACCTCGGTTAGAACCCCGACGGTGAACGGGGCCATGATACGCGCCGCAAGGTCGACATAATCGAGGCCGCGCATCGCGCTGATTTCGTCGGCTGTGAAACGGGGCCAATAGCGCGGCACATATAGCCCGCCATCGCTGGCAAGTCCCGTGAGCGTGACGCCCGCAAAATCCTGTGCATCAGCGTTACCGCGTGTGCTGATATAATCTGTGCTGTTAATCGCCATAGCGCGCACGCGGTTAGCGGCGCGCTGAGCAATCCGCAAGATTATTGCAGGTCAGCGCTTACAAATTCGGCACATCTTTCGCCAATCATGATGCTTGGCGCATTGGTGTTGCCCGAAACCAGCCGCGGCATGATGCTGGCATCGGCGATATAGAGCCCTTCCAATCCGCGATACTTAAGTCGGACATCGACCACGTCGTCTTCGTTAGGACCCATCCTGCAGGTTCCTACGGGGTGGTAGACGGTATCGGCGCGGCTGCGGATCAGCGCGTCGAGTGCCGCATCGTCGGCCAGATCAACCGGCTGGCGCGCGGTTGGACCGAATTCGGCAAGCGCACCGACTTCGGCGATCCGGTACATCAGCCGGACCCCGGCGCGCAGGGTGGCCATATCGCGATCATCGGCGAGGAAATTGGGATCGATCAGCGGTGCGGCGGCCGGATTGGCGCTGGCCAGCTGCACCGTGCCCCGGCTTTCCGGGCGGAGAACGCAGGCGTGGATCGAAAAGCCGTGGCCGTGCACAGACGTGCGGCCGTGGTCTTCGAGCATTGCGGGTACGAAGTGATATTGGATGTCGGCCGCTGGCAGATCGGGGTTTGAACGCCAGAACCCGCCACCTTCGGCGAACGGCGTGGTCATGATCCCAGTGCGTTTGCGGCGATGCTCGATGATCGCTTTCAGCATCCGCCACGATCCGCTGACCGAATCGCCAATCAGCTCTTTTGATTGGGTCGACCAGCTGGCGACGAAATCGATGTGGTCCTGCAAGTCAGCGCCAACGGCGGGCTTGTCCAGCGCCACCGCAATGCCCTGCTGCGCCAGATGCGCGGCCGGGCCGATCCCGGACAGCATCAGGATCTGCGGCGAGCCAAAGGCCCCGGCCGATAGCACCACCCCGCCGCGCGCCCGAATCACTTCGCGCTTGCCGCCGAACCTTACAGAGACGCCAGTGACCCGGCCATTCTCGATCACCAGCCGTTCGACCAGTGCCCCGGTGCGGATTGCCAGGTTGGGCTTTTCGCTGAGGTAAGCCCGCGCTGCCGACCAGCGCTCACCAGCTTTCTGGGTGACCTGATAGAGCCCGAAGCCGTCCTGCTGCGCGCCATTGAAATCGGGCGTATTGCCCAGTTGCAGGCTCTCTGCACTGGCCACAAAGGCGTGGCTGCCCGGATTGGGCCAGCGCTGATCCATCACGTTGAGCGGACCGTCGCTGCCGTGGAATTGATCCCCGCCGCGCTCATTACCTTCGGACCGTTTAAAGTAGGGCAAGACGTCGTCGTAGGCCCAGCCGGGGCAGCCCAACTGCGCCCACTGATCGTAGTCGAACTTGTTGCCGCGGATATAGACCATCGCGTTGATCGCCGATGATCCGCCAAGGCCCCGCCCGCGCGGCTGATAGCCGATCCGGCCATTCAGCCCCTTTTGCGGGACGGTATCGAACCGATAGTTCGATTTCTTGGGGATCCACGGCATGAAGCCGGGGGTCTTGATCCACATATTGTCGTTGGTGCCGCCGGCCTCAAGCAGGCAGACAGAGCGGCTGGGATCTTCGGCCAAACGGCCCGCCGCCGCGCTACCCGCACTGCCGCCGCCGATCACGATAACGTCAAACTGATCCATCTGCCCGATTCCTCAACTGCTTTGGCAGCGGAGTTAATCGGCCATTTAAACGAGCGCAATCCTATTCGGCAGGCGGCGGCACCTGCAGTGCTTGCCAGCGGGCGCGCAGCGCATCGGAGGTATCGCGGCTGTCATCGTGGCTCCAGCCCGGGGGGCGCCACAGATAGCCCAGCTTGGCTCCCCACGGCGCATTCCTGACATCGCGGGCGATCCCGATCCATTCGTGAAAGGCGACCCACAGTAGATTGAAACTGCCCAGTTGCTTGACGATTCCATAGCGGACTTGCTGATCGTCCAGTTCGGGTTGAAAGGTGCCGAACAGCCGGTCCCAGACGATGAACACCCCGGCATAATTGCGGTCAAGATAGAGCGGGTTGGTGGCGTGGTGGACGCGGTGGTGGCTGGGGGTGTTCATGACCGCTTCGAACCAGCGCGGGCATTTGCGCACGGCTTCGGTGTGGAACCAGAACTGGTAGATCAGGTTGAGCCCAGCGCAGAAAAAGATCATCGCCGGGGGGAACCCGATCAGCAGCAGCGGCAGGCGGAAGATGAAGCCAAGCGCAATCGTTCCGGTCCAGGTCTGGCGCAGCGCGGTCGACAGGTTGTAGTGCTGGCTGGAGTGGTGATTGACATGGCTGGCCCAGAACCAGCGGACCCGGTGCGCGGTGCGGTGGAACCAGTAATAGGCCAGATCGTCCAAAACGAAGCATAGGCCCCAGGCCCACCAGGCCCACGGCACTTCGAACAGGCTGTATTGAGCGAGCCCAATATAGACTGACCCAACCAGTCCGGCAGTCAGCAGACCGGCTATGGTACTGCCCAGCCCCATCGCCAGCGAGGCCAGCGTATCGCGCGGCTCATAGGCATCGGGCGATCGGCGCTTGGCCCAGACCATTTCGAGCACGACCAGCAGGACAAAGCCGGGAACCGCAAAATCGACCGGATTAAAACCAGGAGCCATCGTGTTCAGTTCCCCAGCCGGCGTAGGCTGCTGGCCCAGACCTGCGCCTGGTCACCCAGGTCGAGCGTGATTGTGCCAAAAGTCTTCTCGTCGGTGCCGATCGTCAGCAAGTTGCGGTCGAGCCGGGCGAAGGCGTGGCTATCGAGCAATCGCCCGGCAAATTGTGCCCCGTGGCGGCGCAGTAACATTACCCGGCCCTGGTCATCGCGCAGCAAGGCGGCGATCCCGGCCCGGTCGAGCGCCAACTCGTTTGGCGTGAACCCGCAATGGGCCTCCGCAGCAAGGCGGCGGGCGTGATCTTCTCCGGTGATCCGCACATCTTCGCCCAGCCGCATCCACCGGCACAGCCATGCCAGTAGTAAGATGGCGGCAAGCGAGGCGCCGATCTGGGCAAGCTGAAGCAACATCGCCGCGCTATCGCTCCCCGGCCGATAGCATATCGATCAGCGCGCGAATCGGTCCAAGATCATAGCCCGCCTGAGCTGCTGCAGCGGTCAAGGCGTGGGGGCTTGCGCCGGTGCTCGCCTCAGCCAGCGCCCACAGCAAGGTTGAACGAGTTCCCGAGCGGCAATAGGCCAGCACCGGGCCTTGCGCTTGCGCCAGGGCAGTCGCCATCGCCCGGACCTGGCCCTCGGACCAGCCAGCATGAGTCACCGGAATGGCGACATAGGCCATTCCGGCGGCCTTTGCGGCAGCTTCGATATCAGGCCCCGGGACCTGATCGTCACTTTCGTCTTCTGGGCGGTTATTTACAATCATAACAATGCCTTGCTCCGCCGCTTCGGCAACTTCGGTGAGGCCGATCTGGGGGCTGACGAACATGTGATCGTTAAGTCGGCGAAACATGGCAAGGGCACTCCTCGGCGCCGCTCTGCCAAGCGGCGCCGAGGCTGGCAAGCATGGCGCTCAATACTTCCGCAATTTTGGCACCATTACAGCCGCGGTGTTGTGCAGAAATGTCACAGTTGTCGCGTTCGCAAGAAAGCGCGATCCGGTCGCTCGCGAATCCATTCGCCATGGCCGATCAATTGGGATATGTGGAAAAGTGCAGAGGAGGGGGTCTTTGGGCCGTCTGTCCTGTCGTCTGAAGCGATTCGTCCGCGTTTTCAGACCGTGTCTAGTGGGGCGATGCGAAGGTACGACTAGGTTTATGGGTTTCGATAGAGGACGTCGCGGCCGTGGGCGCGACAAGCGGGACGGCTTCGGAGAAGAAGGTTTCGATCCATTTGCGGGCAACGCCGGTGGCGGCGGTGATCGCTTTGGTGGCGGTGGCGGTGGCGGTGGCGACCGCTACAGCGGCGGCGGCAACCGTGGCGGCTTCGGCGGCGGCGGCGGCGGCTTCGGTGGCGGCGATCGTGGCGGCCCGCGCTCAGGCGGCGGTGGCGGCTTCGGCGGCCCGCGCGGCGGTGGCGGCGGCGGTGGCGGCGGTGATCGCGGCATGCCAGCCCAGGTCGTTGGCGAAGGCAGCGGCGTGGTCAAGTTTTTCAACTCAGCCAAGGGCTTCGGCTTCATCCAGCGCGATGAAGGCGGCGAAGACGTGTTCGTGCACATCAGCGCCGTGGAACGCGCCGGGCTGGAAGGCCTGGCCGAAGGGCAGCAGCTCAAGTTCCAGCTGGTTGATCGTGGCGGCAAGGTTTCGGCCGCAGAACTCGAAGTCGTTGGCGATGTGATCGCGGTTGAAAAGCGCGAAGAAGCGCCGCAGCGCGAGCTGACCGGCGAACGCTCAACCGGGACAGTCAAGTTCTTCAACGCGATGAAGGGCTTCGGCTTTATCACCCGCGATGATGGCCAGCCCGATGCCTTCGTTCACATCAGCGCGGTGGAACGCTCAGGCATGGCGGGCCTCAATGAAGGTGACCGACTTGAATTCGATATCGAGGTCGATCGGCGGGGTAAGTACTCGGCGGTCAACCTGGTGCCGCGTCAGGATTAATCCCGGCCGCACCCGTTCCGGGGTTGCCCCGGAACTTGCGATTGCCTAAATACGCGCAAATGGCGGCCCCTAAGTCTTTCGGGACTCTGGGGGCCGCCATTTGTCGTTTTCGAGTTTCCCCTGTTCCCGATTGAAACGAAGGAAGTACCCATGTCGATTACCCCGCTGATGCCAGTTTATCCTCGCTGTGGCTTTCGCCCGGTGCGCGGTGATCACTGCCATTTGATTGGGGAAGACGGGCAGCGATATCTCGATTTCGCCGCCGGGATCGCGGTCAACCTGCTCGGCCACAGCCACGAAGGGCTGATCGGCGCGATCCAGCATCAGGCGGCAACGCTGATGCACGTATCGAATATGTACGGCAGCCCGCAGGGTGAACGGCTGGCCCAGCGGCTGGTTGATCTGACCTTTGCCGATACGGTGTTCTTCACCAATTCGGGAGCCGAGGCGGTAGAATGCGCGATCAAAACCGTTCGCGCCTATCACCAACACGTCGGCAACGATCACAAATTTGAGATCATCACTTTCAAGAACGCCTTCCACGGCCGGACCATGGCGACGATAAGCGCGTCCAATCAGGAAAAGATGCACAAGGGCTTCTATCCGCTGCTGCCGGGCTTCAAATACGTTGAATTTGATGATCTGGCCGGAGCGAAGGCTGCAATCGGCCCGAACACGGCGGGCTTTCTGGTCGAACCGGTGCAAGGCGAAGGCGGGATCCGCCCGGCCAGCCAGGAATTCATGAGCGGCCTGCGCGCGCTGGCCGATGAGCATGATCTGTTGCTGGCACTCGATGAAGTGCAGTGCGGGGTCGCGCGGACCGGCACGATGTACGCCTATGAGCAATACGGGATCACACCCGATGTCGTGGCCACGGCCAAGGGCCTGGGCGGTGGGTTCCCGATCGGAGCCTGCCTTGCCACCGAAAAGGCCGCGCGCGGCATGGTGATCGGCACCCACGGATCGACCTATGGCGGCAACCCGCTGGCGATGGCGGCCGGCGAAGCGGTGCTCGACGCGGTCGCCAACGACGAATTCCTCGCCGAGGTACGTGCCAAGGCGGACCGGCTGCGCGGACGGCTGGAGCAGTTCATCGGCAACTATCCCGAACTTTTCGAAAGCGTGCGCGGCATGGGTTTGATGCTCGGCATCAAGATGAAGAGCGAGCCGCGCGGGCTGGTGGTGCATCTGCGCGACAACCACCAGCTGCTGACCGTCGCGGCCGGCGACAATACCCTGCGGCTGGTCCCGCCGCTGGTGATCGATGACAGCCATATCGACGAATTCTTTGACAAGCTGTCAGCCGGTGCGGCCAGCTATGCCGTGCCTGAACCGGCGGCATGACCCGGCATTTCCTGAACCTGGCCGACGCCGGGGGCGACGCGCTGGCGGCGATGCTGGCCGACGCACTGGCCCGTAAGGCTGCGCGGGCCACTTTGCCCAAAGGCGCTGCTGATGCTGATGCTCCCCTCGCGGGGCATGTGCTGGCAATGGTGTTTGAGAAGAACTCGACCCGTACGCGCGTTTCGTTTGATGTCGCGATGCGCCAACTGGGGGGATCGGCGATCGTGCTCGATGCTGGGACGACCCAATTGGGGCGCGGCGAAAGCATCGCCGATACTGCCCGCGTGCTGAGCCGGATGGCCGACGCGATCATGCTTCGGACCGACGATCACGCCAAGGTTGAAGAGCTGGCGCACTATGCCAGCGTGCCGGTGATCAACGGCCTGACTGACACATCGCACCCGTGTCAGATCGTGGCCGATTTGCTGACCCTGCTCGAACGCGGCAAGGCATTGCCCGGGCTGGAGTTTGCCTGGCTGGGCGATGGCAACAATGTGCTCAATTCGCTGATCGAGGCGGCCGGGCTGCTGAAGTTCAACATCCGCGCCGGGGTGCCGCAGGGGTACGAGCCCGATGCCGGGTTCATCGAACGCGCGCGGGCAAGCGGCGTGGCCATCACGCTCACCCGCAGCGCGGCTGAGGCAGCGGCGGGAGCGGATGTGGTGGTGACTGATACCTGGGTCTCGATGGGTCAGGAGCATGCCCACAACAAGCTGGCAGCGATGGCGCCTTACCAGGTGAACGATGCGCTGATGGCTGATGCCAAGCCAGATGCGACGTTCCTGCACTGCCTGCCCGCGCACCGCGGCGAAGAAGTGACCGATGCGGTGATCGACGGACCAAACTCGGCGGTCTGGGACGAGGCCGAGAACCGGATTCACGCGCAAAAGAGCGTGCTGCGCTGGGTCTTTGGTCAGTTGTGAGCCAACCGGAGCACATTGCTGAGGGGGAGACCGGCTATGACCGGGTTCTGGCCTTTACCATCCCCTCGCGCGATGCGCGCGGGCGCGCGGTGCGGCTCGGCCCGGTGCTCGAAACGATCCTGGCTGCGCACGATTACCCGATCCCGATCAAACATCTGTTGGCCGAAGCGCTGGTGCTGGCGGCCTTGGTCGGATCGCTGCTCAAGGATGGCGATGGCCAGTTGACCATGCAGGCCCAAACTCAAGGCGGCGTGGTCGATCTGCTGGTGTGCGATTACCGTGGCGGCGAAGTGCGCGGATATGTTCGCCACGATGATGATCGGTTGGCCATGCTGGGGGCCAATCCGTCGCTGTTCGCGCTGTTCGGGCAGGGAGCCTATCTGGCGATGACATTTGATCTGGCGACGACCGGGCAGCGTTACCAGGGGATCGTCCCGCTCGAAGGCGCGTCGCTGGCCGAAGCCTGTGAAGCCTATTTTGCCCAGTCTGAACAGGTGCCGACGCTGATCCGGGTGGCGGTCCGTTCGGACAAGTCAGGCTGCGTAGCAGGCGGGCTGCTGGTCCAGCACTTGCCCGAAGGGGAAGAGGGGCGCGAACGGATCCATGTCCAGCTGGATCATCCGCAATGGGAACATGTCGCGACCATGGCCGGAAGCATCCGGCACGATGAATTGATCGACCCGGATCTCTCGCTTGAGGCGCTAACCTGGCGGTTGTTTCATGAGGAAGACGAAGTGCGAGTCGAAGCGCAGGCCCCACTGTCGCGGGGCTGCCGCTGCACACTGGAACACTACAGGAATATCTTGTCGCGGTTTCCCGAAACCGATCGGCTCGATATGCGCGATGAGGATGGGCGAATCCTGATCGATTGCGCATTTTGCTCGCGGCAGTTCGAAATCGCGGACTGAGTCTTCAATTCGTCTACGAAAATGCACTGTTGGTCGTGTGGTGTCGGTGTGATACAAGAGCGTTTGCGGTTTCTTTCCCATGTGCCGGGCTGGAACCCAGGAGACGACAGGCCGTGACACGCCATTCGCCAATTGCGGGAGCAGCCATGTTGGCCGTGCTCACCCTCGCTGGACCGGCGATGGGGGCGGGGCCGTCGCTGGCCATGCTCGACCAGCTTTCGCCGGGACGCTGGGAAGTGCGCTTTCGCGAAGCCGGGGTGCCGCCGCAGCGGCTCTGCCTCGCCAGTGGCCACGCCCTGATCCAGCTTCGCCACTCGGGTGCAGCCTGCGAACGGTTCGTGGTTGAAGGTGGGCCGGGCCATGTGGTGGTGCAGTACACCTGCAAGGGCCGCGGATATGGCCGCACCCGCATCCGCAAGGAAAGCACGCAGCTGGCCCAGATCGACAGCCAGGGCATCGCCAACGGATTACCGTTCGATTTCACCGCCGAAGCCCGGCGCGTGGGCGATTGCAACGGCAGCTGAACCTGTTGCCACGGCCGCGACCAGCCGCTAGCCCACAAGCATGACAGCTCTACCCAAAGGCGCTGGACGCAAGGCCGTTGTGCTGCTGTCCGGCGGACTCGATTCGATGGTCTGTGCCGGTCTGGCGCGCGAAGCGGGATATGCGGTTGCGGCGCTGACGATCGACTATAACCAGCGTCACCGCTGCGAGATTGCTGCCGCTCGGCTGATTGCAGCGGAAGTGGGGGCAGAACGTCACGTGATCCTCCCGCTGGATCTGCGCCAGTTCGGGGGATCGGCGCTGACCGATGATATTGCGGTACCCAAGGATGGAGTGGGGGACGACATTCCGGTCACCTACGTTCCGGCGCGCAACCTTGTGTTTCTGTCGCTGACCCTGGCCTGGGCCGAGGCGCTGGGCGCGCGCGATGTGGTGATCGGGGTCAATGCGCTGGACTATTCGGGCTATCCCGATTGCCGCCCGGAATTCATCGCAGGCTTTGCCGATCTGGCCCGCCTGGCGACCAAGGCCGGGGCCGAAGGGGGCGAGTTTCAGATCCACGCGCCGCTGCAATATCTGGGCAAGGCCGAGATTGCGCTTGAGGCGCAGCGGCTGGGGTTCGATCCGGCGATGAGTTGGTCGTGCTATGATCCGCAACCCGATGGCAGCGCCTGTGGCCAGTGCGATTCCTGCCGTTTGCGGCGCGAGGGCTTTGACAAGGCTGGGGTAGCCGATACGACGCGTTACGCGCGATAAGAACTTCAGGGAGAAAACCAGGTGAACGAGCAAGAAGGCGGATCGCCCAGCGAGCCAAAAGCCAGCGGTTATAGCTGGTACGTGCTGTTTGTTCTGGTCTTGGTCTACATCCTCAATTTCATCGATCGGCAGATCCTCTCGATCCTTGCGGTGGACATCAAGGCGGACCTTGGTCTGACCGACAGCGAGCTGGGATTTCTGGCCGGGGCGGCCTTTGCCGTATTCTACGCACTGTTCGGGATTCCGCTGGGGCGGCTGGCCGATAATTGGAATCGCAAGAAGTTGCTTACGGCAGGGCTTGCGCTGTGGTCGGCGATGACTGCGGTTTCGGGCTTTGCGACGGATAAGCTGACCCTGACGCTGGCACGGATGGGCGTGGGTGTGGGCGAAGCAAGCGCCAGTCCAACGGCCTATTCGCTGATCTCGGACTATTTCCCCAAGCGGCAGCGGGCCACTGCGCTCGCGATCTATTCATCGGGGCTCTATATCGGCGGGGGCGTATCGCTGCTGATCGGGGCCAAGATCGGCCAGGTCTGGAATGCTACCTATCCCGGCGGCGGGCCGCTGGGGTTAGTCGGTTGGCAAGCGGCCTTTCTCGCTGTCGGCATCCCCGGGCTGCTGATGGCGCTTTGGGTGGCAAGCCTGCGCGAGCCAGTGCGCGGTGCGATGGATGGCGTGGTCAGCCCCAGCTCGGCCAAGCCCTTCGCTGATTTTCTGGCCGACCTTTCAACGATTGTCCCGCCTTTCACGCTCTACGGCGCCTGGCAGCGCGGTCAGGCTGCTTTGGCCATAAACTTGCTCGCTGCGGCGCTGTTTGGCCTGTTTGCCTGGGGCATGATCCAATTGACCGGCAGCGTGGCGCAATGGGCTTCGATCGGGTTCGGCTACTACGCGGTGTTTTCGTGGGCCTGGACGCTGAAGGTGCGCGATCCGGCGACCTGGCGGCTGATCTGGGGCTCACCCGCATTCATTTGCACCACGCTGGGCTACAGCTTGGTCTCGCTCGTGGCTTGGGCGACGGGCTTTTGGTCAGCGCCCTATGCCGAAACCGTTTTGCGTCTGCCGAAACAGGAATTTGCTTTTATCCTGGGGGCCAATGGCGCGCTCAGTGGGTTTTTGGGAGTGATCATCGGTGGCCGAATCGCCGATTTCTTGCGCACTCGCAATCCGGCCGGCCGGGTTCTAGTGATCATGTTTGGTGTGATCGGGCCGATTGTGCCGATCTGGATTGGCTATTCAACAGAGAATTCAGCGCTGTTCTATGCGATGAACTTTCTGGCCAGCATGTTTGGCGCAACTGCGCTGGGTGCAGCGGCGGCGACGACTCAGGATTTGGTCCTTCCGCGGATGCGTGGGACGGCGACGGCGTCCTTCTTCCTCGGCACGACCTTGGTCGGGCTAGCTTTCGGGCCCTACCTCGTCGGTCTGGTCTCAGACCTAACGGGGAGCACGGTTGGCGGCAAGCTGGTAGGCGATCTGCGGACCGGGATGCTGTCACTGGTCGGGGTGGCGCCGATTGCTCTGGCTTTGTTGATCTACGCTTATCGCGCTGTGCCCAAGGCTGAAGCGACTGTGATCGAGCGGGCTGGCGAATAGCGCCTAACTGCGCTGCAAGACTCCGCAAGCGATCCGCGCACCGCTGTTGCCAGTGGGATCGGTCTTATAGTCGTCTGCGGCGGCGTGGATTACGATCGCTGCGCCATCGCTGTCGAAAAGGGCAGTTAGGGCCGCCTCGCGCGGAGCGCCAAGCTCTACGCTCAAGGCGCCTTTGCCTTGACTGTCGATCATCAGATTGGGCAAGTCACCCAGGTGGCTGCCAGCCGGATTCATTGCACCGTGTTTCCGGGCCATGGGGTTGAGGTGCCCCCCAGCGCTGGCAAAGTCCGGCGCATCGCAGCGACCGATCATGTGCAGATGGATGCCGCGCTGGCCCGCGGGCAGGCCTGCAACTGCGACCGTCAAGGTCAGTTTGTCACTTGCTGCAGTTAGCAAGGCAGTTCCCACCGGCAAGCCGTTAGCAGTCCGGATGGTGGCTGAAGCGAGCTTCGCAGTAGGTACTTCGCCAAGGCTGGCGCAGCCGTTCAGCATTCCGGCGATCAGCGCCGCTGCCATGGTGACTTGCTTCACGATCCATCTCCCACAATATAATTCGCACTATACCGCAACAAAAAGGGGGCCGGATTGCTCCGGCCCCCTGATTGTTTGCCTGTGTCGGCTGCTTACATGCCCGAACCCGGACCGTAGGTGATTTCCACCCGGCGGTTCTGCAGTTCGCGGACACCGTCAGCAGTCGGCACGCGGTTGTTGGTTTCACCAAAGCCCTGGCTGGTGATCGCGCCCGAAGGCACACCACG
>JANMOU010000058.1:0-1722 GCA_031369495.1 Novosphingobium sp.
CGGTTTTTCATGGCGTCGATGGAAAGCCAGGGCCGCGATGTGAAGATGGATAAGGCCCGCGTCGAAGGCTACCGCAACTTCGCCACCAAGCTGTGGAACGCCGCGCGGTTCTGCCAATCCAACGGTATCGGCGCGAGTTCCTCGCTGGCGGCCCCGGCGGCAACGTTGGCGGTCAACAAATGGATCATCGGGGAGGTCGTCGAAACGCTGGCCGAGCTGGATAAAGCCATGGCCGATCTGCGGTTCGATGCGGCGGCCAACACGATCTATCACTTCGTGTGGGATCAGTTTTGTGACTGGTACATCGAGCTGATCAAGGGCTCGTTCGACGAGGAAACCAAGGCCGTGGCGGGCTGGGTGCTCGACCAGATTCTGGTGATGCTCCACCCGTTCATGCCGTTCGTGACCGAGGAATTGTGGGGCGCGCTGGGAGATCGGGCAGATTATCCGCTGATTACCGCGAAGTGGCCGGAGCCGGGTGCTGGGGTTGGTCTGGAGGCAAAGGGTGAGGTTGAGTGGTTGATCGAATTGGTCAGTAAGGTTCGTGCCGCCCGAACCGATCTAAATGTCCCACCCGGTGCGCGTGTAACATTCGCAACACTTGATGCATCCGCAGAGACGAATGAGCGCGTAAAGAAGTATGCTGGAGCCATAGCTAGAATGGCTCGAATGGAAGAAGGTGTTGCCATCGGGGGTGAATCACAAATCCTTTTGGGTGAAGCTACGTTCATTCTTGCGTTGGCAGAATTCATCGACATCACCGCCGAAAAGGCCCGCCTGACCAAAGCCCTCGAAGCCTCCACCAAGGAAGCCAAGTCGCTCGAAGGCCGCCTCTCCAATCCGGCTTTTGTCGAAAAGGCCAAACCCGAAGCGGTCGACAAGGCGCGCGCCGATCATGCTGCCCATGCGGCTGAGGCGGAGCGGCTGGCGGCGGCGCTGGCGCGGTTGGGGTGAGGGTTGCGCGTGTCCTTCGACAGGCTCAGGATGAGCGGGCCTATCTCTTGGGGCTAAACCCAACACCGCTCATGCTGAGCTTGTCGAAGCACGCACGCGACGCCAGCCTCACGCCATGCCGCTAACCCTCGCCGCCACCACGCCGGGCGAGCCGGAAATCTTCGCCTCGCTCCAGGGTGAAGGCGCGTCGGCCGGATACCCCAGCAGCTTCATCCGCCTGTCGCGCTGCAACCTTGCCTGCACATGGTGCGACACCGCCTATACCTGGCGCTTCACCGGCGACAATCGCCCGCACCGCGATGGCGTTACCTATGATCGCGCCGTCAATCAGGTGACGCTGAATGAGGCGGAAGTCGCCGCGCGGATCATGGCGCTGGGCGGCAACCGGCTGGTCATCACCGGGGGTGAGCCGCTGCTGCAAGGCGCGGCTCTCACACGAATGCTGGCACTGCTGGAGGGCCACCGGGTCGAGATAGAAACCAACGGCACCGTCGCTCCGCATCCCGCGCTCGATCCGCTGGTGGCGCAATACAATGTCAGCCCCAAGCTTAGCCATTCGGGCAATCCGATTGATATTGCACTGATTCCCGAACGGCTTGCTGCGTGGGCAGCCGAACCTAAAGCGTGCTTTAAGTTTGTGATTTCGGCGCCGGAAGACATCGCCGAGGTGCTGGCCCTGCAAGCCCAATACGCCGTCCCGTCCGATCGGATCATACTCATGCCCGAAGGCACCAGCAGCACCATCTTGCAGGAACGATCGCGCTGGCT
>JANMOU010000015.1:0-75205 GCA_031369495.1 Novosphingobium sp.
GGGGGGGGGGGGGGGGGGGGCTTCGACCGGCTCCGCCGGGGGGGTTTTGGGTTTTGTAACAATGTCCGCCCTGGCTGAGAATGCCGAAGCCCCCGCGCGGCGCCCGACTAAATCACTGTCGGCTCGCCCGCTTCAAACACCGAAATCGCGCGCTCGCTCAGCCCCAGTGCGGTGCGTTCCTGCTGCCAGACTGCCATGTGCGGGGCCTGCATATGGGCATCGAGTTGCGCCCGGCTGGCCCAGACTTCGCTGACCCGGATCAGGCCGGGATCGAGCACGTCTTCACCGTAGTTGTATTCGATACAGCCATCTTCGGCGCGGGTGGCTGCCATGACCTTGCGCATCGCAGGCAGCGCGGCCGCCATCTGCTCGGGCGGAAAGCGGAATTGCCCGACCACCACGATCATCAGAACGACTCCTCGTAAACCCGCGACAGGTCGCCGCCCCATTCGCCGTGGAACTTGTCGAGCAGGACCTGCGCCGGAACCTTGCCGGTGCGGACAATCTCGTCGAGCGGGTTCAGGAACCCGCTTTCATTGTCGCCCGACGTGTTCAGCCGGGCCCGGGCGTTGAGGCCGGCGCGCGAGATTGCCAGCACTTCGGCTGCAATGTCCTTCAGCGTGCCGCCGCCGGGGATCGGCGCATCGAGGCCCAGTTTCGGCACCGCGCTGCGCAAAGCCTCGCGCCCGTCCATGTCCCAGTCCTTGACCAGATCCCACGCGCTATCCAGCGCGGTCTGGTCATAGAGCAGCCCGACCCACAGCGCTGGCAGCGCGCAGATCTTGTTCCACGGTCCGCCATCGGCGCCGCGCATTTCGAGAAAGCTCTTGAGCCGGACTTCGGGGAAAGCGGTGGAGAGGTGATCGACCCAGTCGCTCGCCGTCGGCAATTCGCCCGGCAGAACCGAAAGCTCACCCTTCAGGAAATCGCGGAAGCTAAGGCCGGAAGCGTCGATATATTTGCCGTCGCGATAGACAAAGTACATCGGCACATCGAGCATGTATTCTGCATAGCGATCGTACCCGAATCCGTCTTCGAACACGAAGCCGAGCATCCCGGTGCGCGCAGGGTCGGTATCGGTCCAGATGTGGCTGCGGTAGGAGAGGAAGCCGTTGGGCTTGCCCTCGGTGAACGGCGAATTGGCGAACAGCGCGGTCGCCAGCGGTTGCAGCGCCAACGAAGTGCGGAACTTCTTCACCATGTCCGCCTCGCTCGAATAGTCGAGATTGACCTGGATCGTGCAGGTCCGCAGCATCATGTCGAGGCCCATGGTGCCGACCCTCGGCATATGCCGCAGCATGATATCATAGCGCCCCTTGGGCATGATCGGCAGTTCTTCGCGGGTCTTGTCCGGCCACATGCCGAGGCCCAGAAAGCCCTTGCCGGTCTTGGCCCCGATTGCCTTGACCTGATCGAGGTGGCGCCCGGTTTCGGCGCAGGTCTGGTGCAGGTTCTCCAGCGGCGCGCCAGATAGCTCGAGCTGACCGGCCGGTTCCAGACTGACCGCGCCGTCGCTGCCCGACAGCGCGATGACGTTACTCGCCCCATCTGCACCGATTTCATTCACTGGCGTCCAGCCATAGTCCTCGAGCGCCTTCAGCAGGTCGCGAATACCGCCCGGTTCGGTGTAGCTGGGGGCGTGGTGATCGCCGGTGCAATAGACCAGTTTCTCGTGCTCGGTACCGATCCGCCAGGCCTCACGCGGCTTTTCGCCCTTGGCCATCGGGGCGATCAGCTGGTCGCGGGTCTCGATCAAAGGATCGTTGCGATCTGAAACTTGTCTCGTGCTCATCCGCGGGAGTTAGTGCCTAGAATGCCGGTGCGCTAGTCTAAATCCTCCCCCCCTGGGAGAGGGTCACCAATCCCCGCGAGTTCCCATCCACAACGCCGTTGCCGCAATCGCTGCCGTCTCGCCGCGCAGGATACGCGGGCCGAGCGTGATCGCGTGGGCCGAGGGCAAAGCGCGCACCGCCGCGCGCTCGGCTTCGTCGAACCCGCCTTCGGGACCTGTCAACAGCGCGGCAGGACCAGCATGCGCGGCAAATTGCTGCACAGCATTTGCGCCGCCGTTCTCATCTGCAAAGAACAGCGTGCGGGTCGGTTCCCAAACTTTGAGCACGGCTTCCAGTTTCATCGGAGCGGCAATCTCCGGCAGGGCGGTGCGGGCGCATTGCTCGGCCGCTTCGATCAGGACGGCGCGGGCGCGTTCAAGGTTGAGCTTGTCGGCCACGCAGCGCCGGGTCAGGACCGGCTGGATCCGCCGCACCCCCAGCTCGCAGGCTTTCTCCAGCACCAGATCGAACCGGTCCTTTTTGAGCAGCGCCGCACAGAGCGTAAAATCGGGCACCTGCTCACGCGGGCGCAGCAGCGTTTCGCAAGTGACTACCACCTCGCGCTTGCCCGCATCGACGACGCGCGCGGCCCATTCGCCGGTCTGGTCATCGCAAAGCACCACCGCATCGCCCGCAGCGATCCGCATCACCCGCGACAGGTAGTGGGCTTGTGGACCCTCAATCACGATTTGCGCGTCAAGGCTGAGCCCTTGCGGGACAAACAAGCGCGGCGCGCTCTTGGGGGGCCAGGCGGGATTGGCGGGCATGGGCTTGGCCTATCCCAACCAACTCGCTTCGTCATCCTGAACTTGTTTCAGGATGACGGGTGGTGGAGGTTTGGCTAGACGACTATGATGGAGCCAAACCCAGAAATCGTTCCCGACACCCAGCATCACGGCCTGATCGCTGCCTTGCCGCCACGCTTGCGCGACTATGCTCAGCTCGCCCGGTTTGACCGGCCGATTGGCTGGTGGCTGCTGTTCTGGCCTTGCGCTTGGGGTTTGTTGCTGGCGGGTGGGCAAGCGCGCTGGGACCTGCTGGCGTGGTTGCTGCTCGGCTCAATCGCGATGCGCGGGGCGGGGTGTGTTTATAACGATATCGTCGATGCCGATCTTGACCGGCAGGTCGCGCGGACCGCGCTGCGCCCGGTCGCGAGTGGCCGGGTGAGCAAGCGGGCGGCGTGGGTCTGGCTGGCCGTGTTGTGCGGGCTCGGCCTCATCGTACTATTGCAACTCCGCTGGCAGGCGCAGGCGGTGGCGCTCGGCAGTCTGGCGCTGGTCGCGGCCTACCCGTTCATGAAGCGGATCACAGGATTCCCGCAAATTTGGCTGGGCCTGGTCTTCACCTGGGGCACTCCCGTGGGCTGGATTGCGCTGCGCGGGGACCGGCTCGATGTGCTGGCCGCGCTATATGTCGGAGCGGTGCTGTGGTGCATTGGCTACGATACAATCTACGCCTGTCAGGACCGCGAGGATGATGCCTCGGTCGGGATTGGATCGTCGGCGCTTACGCTTGGCAGGCATCTGCAAGCCGGCGTCGCAGGGTTCTATTCCGGGGCAGTGGCGCTGTGGGCGCTGGCGTTCTGGTTGCTGCGGCCGGATTGGTTTGCGCTGCTTGCACTTCTCCCCGCAGCGGCGCACCTTGGCTGGCAAGTGCTGACGCTGGAGGATAGCGATGCTGACAATGCCCTCGCCCGGTTCCGTTCCAACCGCACGCTCGGCCTGCTGGTCGCGGCGGCCTGCTGGGTGGTCGGCAATGCGTAGCGTTGTGCTGGCGGGGCTAGTGGTGCTGGCGGGGTGCAAGCCGGCCGATCAGGCTCCGGCTGAGCCGTCTGCAAGCCAGGCTGAAACCATTGATCTGATCGGGGGACCAAGCGATCGTCCCCCGCAGCCGCCGACAATACCTGGCGATCTGAGCAAGGCGCGACCTGCTTTACCCGGTGATGCAAACACAGCGCCGATCTCGATCCCGGCTGACAATCTGGTCAAGGGCAAGTATTATCAGGCCTTAGGCACCGAGCCGTTCTGGTCGGTTGAGGTCACGCCCGAAGCTCTGGTCTATAAGACGCCCGAGAACCTAGCGGGCACCCGGATCGCCTACACCACAGCCAAAGTCGCCAGTGACACCCGCTACTTTGGCAAGTTGGGAGGCGAACAGGTGATCTTGCTAATCATGCCCGCCAAGTGCAGCGACGGGATGTCCGACACGGTTTATTCCTACAGCGCGACCTGGTCGATCGGCGCCGAGATCCGCGGCGGCTGCGCGCGGCTGCGTTAGCGATGTGCAACCTCTACCGCATGACCAAAGGCACACAGGAAGTTGCCCAGCTCTTCAACGTAGATGGCGATCTGACCGCCAACTACGCCGCCGAGGTCTATCCCGGCACCCCCGGACTGGTGATTGCCGAAGGGCAGGCGCGGGCGATGCATTGGGGGTTTCCGCTGGTGCTGACCGGCAAGCAGGGCCAGAAACTGAAGCCCAAACCCGTCACCAATGCCCGCGAGGACAAGCTGCTGACAGGCTTCTGGCGCGACAGTTTTGCGCACCGCCGCTGCCTCGTTCCAGTCAGCCAGTGGGCCGAGGCCGAGGGCGAGAAGGGCCGGATGACCCGGACCTGGTATGGCCTGCCGGGTGAAGAGGTGTTCGCCGTGGCCGGGCTGTGGCGGGCCAGCGCCGAGTGGGGCGAGGTCTATACGCTGGTGATGGTCGATGGGCACCCGCAGATGGCCGATGTCCATGACCGGATGCCCTTGATCCTGAGCGACGTAGCGCAGGCTGAGTGGCTTGCGGGATCGGCGGACGCAGCTTTGGCGCTGTGCCAGACTTGGGAGAATCCGATCACGGTAGAGCGGACCGATGCACGCTGGGCCGGCGGCGGTCCGGCCCAGCAATCGCTGCTCTAACTGTAACTGACAATCTCAAACTCGATCCCGTCCCAATCGAAGAAATAGAACCGCCGTCCCGGCTCGTAGTCACCATGGTTCATCGGGATCAAACCGGCGTTCTTGACGATCGTTTCGGCGCCATCCAGATCATCGACCACGAGCGCGATGTGGTTGAGCGGCTGGCCCTTGGTAAAGTGCGGTGCCAGACTGCCTTGGGTGTAGAGCGCCAGATAGTCGCGATCATTGCCGACATGGATGGTTCTGCCACCGAGCTGCGAAGGCCCGCGCCAACGTTCGTGCCAGCCGCACAGTTCTTGCAGCAGCGCGGAGGAACGTTCGGGATCGCTGACGGTGATATTGGCGTGTTCAAGAAAGCCGCTTGGCATCGTTTCAGTCCTTTTTGAGGGCGCTTGGCCGCAGCGGCGAATCACCGCGCTTGCCTTTGTGCAACCTCAAGCTAACTTGAGGTCAAGCACTATCGGAGACTGCCCATGGACCGCAATGACCTCTTGCCAATTGGTGAACTGGCCCGGCGCACTGGCCTCGCGGTCTCGGCGATCCGGTTTTACGAGGACAAAGGCCTGATCCAGGCGTTCCGCACGATGGGCAACCAGCGCCGCTTTCTGCGCAGCGACATCCGGCGATTGAGCTTCATCCTCATCGCGCAAAAGCTGGGGCTGGGCCTGACCGAGATTGAGGTGGAACTGTCCAAACTGCCGCAGGGCCGCACGCCCACGCTGGGAGATTGGCGCGCGATCAGCCAATCGATGCGCGGCATGATCGATCAGAAGATCAAGCTGCTCAGCCTGACCCGCCGCAAGCTGGATGAATGCATCGGCTGCGGGTGCCTCAGCCTGCAGCGATGTCAGCTGTACAACCGCGATGACCGTGCGAGGGCCGGCGGAACCGGGCCGCGGTTTGTGCTGGATTAGATGCCGAGCACTTTGCGAAGCTCGGCGTTGATGCGCGACTGCCAGCCCTTGCCGGTTGCACGGAATTTTTCGACAATCTCGGGGTCGAGGCGAAGCGTAACCTGCTTTTTAGGATTCTCGACAGGAGGACGGCCAACCGTGCCGAGCGTTCCTCTTGCTGGCCGAATTAGTTTCGTGCCTTTATAGATCGCCGCATCGCGGAACATCTCTTCGGTCCAGACAACGTCGTCGTCATCTGGATCAATCCAGGGCTTTGAAGTGGCGTTGGTGTTCTGGCTCATGCGCATGTCTCAACGTAATAATGCGGCGCTTTTTGCCACGCGGGGTCCAAACAAGCGAAACGCGCTTGCCATCCAGAAATCCCCAAACCCGATATCGTGTTTCACCATAGTCACTGCGCAGATCTTCAATCTGAAAGTACTCTTCGGCAAACACCGCTGCGGCTTCGGCCATGTCCAAGCCACGTTCGGCTAGAACTTTCTGGCGCTTAGCCTCGTTAAACTCGATTTCCATCACTGCAATCCCGACAAACGACCATCCTTGCGGGAGGCCGTAGGTTCCAAACGATGTCGCAAAGCCAATTATTCTGACAAGAGTTACAGGGTTTCGTTGTTTGGATTTCGAGTTTCAGCGTTTCGAGGTTCGGATTTCGAGTTTCAGCGTTTCGAGGTTCGGTTTGTTATCGGTCGGCTTTATGACAAAGGCATAATTAATGGCACTACAAAAATTGTCAAGCCCTACTCCGCCGCCAGCAGCTCCTCTGCCGCCTCCAAGTCAACGCTAACCAACCGCGAGACCCCGCGTTCCACCATGGTTACGCCGAACAGGCGGTGCATTCGGCTCATCGTTACGGCGTTGTGAGTGACGATCAGGTAGCGGGTCTGGGTTTCGAGCACCATCGCGTCGAGCAGGTCGCAGAACCGTTCGATGTTGGCGTCGTCCAAAGGCGCGTCGACTTCGTCGAGGACACAGATTGGTGCCGGATTGGTTAGAAATAGTGCGAAGATAAGTGCAATTGCGGTTAGAGCCTGCTCCCCGCCGGACAGCAAAGTCAGCGATTGCAGTCGCTTGCCCGGCGGCTGGGCGTAGATTTCCAGCCCCGCTTCCAGCGGATCGTCGCTATCAACCAAGGCCAGATGGGCCTGACCACCTTCGAACAGGCGGCTGAACAGGCGGCGGAAGTGGATGTCGACCGCTTCGAAGGCGGCGCGCAGCCGTTCGCGGCCTTCGCGGTTGAGATTGCCGATCGAGCCGCGCAAGCGGTGGACCGCTTCGGTCAATTCGGCCTGCTCGGCGATGCTGGCGCCGTGGCGGGCTTCGGATTCGGCCAGCTCATCTGCCGCAACAAGATTGACCGGGCCGAGCCGTTCGCGGTCGGCCACCAGCTTGTCATGCTCGGCGCTTTCCTGCGGTGCTTGGCCGACCTGATCGGCGTTGAAGGCAAACCGCTCGGGCAGAAGCGGCGGCGGGCATTGGAAGCGTTCGCCCGAGATTCCGGCCATTTCCGCGCGGCGGGCTTCCTCGTTCTCGGCCCGGGCGGCTGCTCCGGCACGGCTTTCGCGGGCCGAGGCGAGGGCTTCGTTGGCGACGGAAAATGTGATTTCAATCCCGCGAGCGGCCTCGCCGAGCTCGGCTACTTTGGCTTCGGCGGCGGTCAGTTCTGCGCCCAAGCGGGTGCGGACCGCATCGCCGGCCTCAATCTCGCGGATCAGGCTCGGCGGTTTGGCGGCGATGACGTTGCGCTCTTCGGCGATCTCCGCGAACCGGCGGGTCATCGCGGCGAGGCGACTGGCGGCATCGCCGGCACGAGCCTGCCATGACTTGATGTCGGCGCGCTGGGTGCCCAAGCGCTCACGCGCGACAGCCAGCGCCTGATCGTGCGCGGCAAGGGCTGCAGTGGCGGACTGGAGCCCTTGGCGCGTGGCATCGTGGCGGGCCTGCGCGGCAGCCAATTGCGCGCGCCCGCTAGCGGGATCGGGCAGCGCAGCACGGCGGGCCTCGGCGCCCGCGCGTTCGGCTTCGGCAGCGCTGCGTTGTTCGGCCAGATCGGCGCTGCTGGCGGCCAGTTCAGCGCGGCGAGCCTCGATCCGGGCCTTGGCGGCTTCGGCCTGATCGCAGGCGCGCAGGGCGGTGCGTTCGGCATCGGCGGCCTGCGCGACGGCGCGTTCGGCAGCGATGACGCTGAGCTGCAGGGTCGACAATTCGGCGGCGATGGCGGCGACCTTACCCTCTGCTGCTTCGGCCGCACTGCGCAGCGCGGGCAGTTCGGCTTCAAGCGCGCTCAACCGGTTTTCGGCTTCAAGCCGCGCGGCTTCGGCGGCGCCTTCGCCCTTGGTGACGAACCCGTCCCAGCGGCGGATCCGTCCGGCTTTGGTTACCAGCCATTCGCCGGGGGCGAGCGCGCGGCCATCGTCGGCAGCGGCAACATGGACCAGCGCCAGGCGGGCCTTGAGCTCATCCGGGCACTGGGTGACGTGGGCCGCAAGGCTGCCAGAAACGGCTGCGGGTGCCGAAGCGCCAGTCCAGAACCGGCCGTCGGCATCGGCCGGGGCCGCGCCCAGCGGCGCCTTGGCATCGCGGCCCAGCACAGCGGCGAGCGCGCGTTCATAGCCTGGTGCGGCGCGGACGGCATCGAGCGCGGTGGTGCCGTGCTTGCCGGCCATTTGCTTGGCCCGGGCATCGCGGTCACGAACCAGGGCCGACCATTCACGCTCCACCCCGGCCAGTTCGGCCTTGGCTGCGGCGAGCGTCGATCCGGCGGCATCCCGCTCGGCCTGCAGATCGGCTTTGCGGGCCTGCTGGTCTTCGAGTTTGGAGCGCGCGGCGGAAAGGGCGGCGGCGGCTGAATCGCGGGCTGCTTCTGCGTGCGCCAGGGCGGCCAGGGGATCGCCCTCGCGGGTCAGACTATTGGTCAGATCGGCCTGCCGCCGTGCCTCGCCATCGAGCCGGGCGAGCCGGGCCGCAGCGGCGGACAATTCGGCATCGGCGACGCGCCATTCGGCCTCAACCCCGGCTTGGTCGGCAGTAGCCTTGGCCAATGCGAGTTCGGCGGCGCGCAGGCTGCGGTCAGCATCATCGAGTGCGGCGGCCACAACGGGACGGCGTTTGTCATCACCGGCGAGGCGCTCTTCGCCCTCGACCAGTTCGCGTTCGAGTTTGGCCAGCGCTTCGGCAGCATCGTGGGTCAGCCGGTCGGCGTCGCCGCGGTCCTCCTCGAGCCGCTGGTGTTGGCGATCAAGGTCCATTAGCCGGTCCTCAGCGGCTTCAAGTTGGCCCGACAGCTGGGCCATCCGGTGACCGTGGGCGGTGCAATCATCGCGCCGGTCGGCCAGTTCCTCGCGGGCTTCGGCTAGTGCCTCGGCCGAGCGATGCTGGGCGTCCTGCGCGGCTTTCATCGCGGTCTGCGCTGCTGCCACGCGGGCCTCAGCGCCTTGAGCCTCGGCTCGCGCCGCCTCGGCCGCAGCAGCGGCATCGCGCCACCGGGCGAAGACCAGCCGCGCCTCGGCCAGTTTGATCTTGTCGCTCAGCGCCTTGTAGCGTTCGGCCGCGCGGGCCTGACGGCGCAGCGAGCCGATCTGCTGATCGAGCTGGCCCGTCAGGTCTTCGAGCCGGGCGAGATTGGCCTCGGTCGCGCGCAGTTTCTGCTCGGCATCCTTGCGCCGCACGTGGAGCCCGGCGATCCCGGCTGCTTCTTCCAGCATCATCCGGCGTTCGGCCGGTTTGGCGGCAATTACGGCCGCAATCTTACCCTGACTGACCAGCGCGGGGGAGTGCGCCCCGGTGGCGGCATCGGCGAACACCAGATTGACGTCTTTCGCCCGGACATCGCGGCCATTGACCCGGTAGGCGCTGCCCGCGCCGCGCTCAATCCGGCGGACGACCTCGAGCTCGCTATCCCCATTCTCATTGTCTGCGCCGCCGCTATCGGCGTGGAGCACGACTTCGGCAAAATCGCGCGGCGGGCGCGTTGCGGTGCCGGCGAAGATCACGTCCTCCATCCCGCCGCCACGCATCGATTTTGGGCTGCTTTCGCCCATCACCCAGCGGATGGCCTCGAGCAGGTTCGACTTGCCGCAGCCATTGGGGCCGACCACCCCGGTCAGCCCGGGCTCGATCCGCAGTTCAGCCGGCTCGACAAAGCTTTTGAAGCCAGTCAGTTTGAGCCGCTTGATCCGCATCTGCGTTCCGATTTCCTCCGTCTAGCGCGGCTTAGCGCGCGCCGGCAGCCTTCAACGCGGTTTCGACACCGGGCCATTCACCTGCGTCAATCTTGGTTCCGTTGATGAAGATTGATGGCGTGCCGGTAATCCCGGATTCGCCGTATTTCTTGGCTTGATCCGCGACCAGTGTGGCCTTGCTGAGGTCAGACAGGCAGGCATTGGCCTGATCCTTGGCCACCCCGCGCGCGGCGAAGAAATCGGTATAGCCGACGACTTGTGAGAAGGCCGCCCAGCGCTGTGCCGGGGGCAGGGCCATGGCGGCTTCGGCCTGGGCCAGCCGCGGCTTGTCACCATAGACCGCGTTCATGGCGTTGAAGTTGCTGTAAATCTGCTCAATCAACGGGAAGAATGCTTCCTTCGGCGCGCAGCGCACCAGCACAGTCAGCGGCACGTCCTGCGGATGAATGGCGAAGCTGCGGAATTCGAAACTGACCTTGCCGCTCGAGACATAGTTGGTGACCAGCGGGGCAAAGCCTTCTTGTGCCAATTTGGCGCATCCAGGGCAGGTCAACGAACCATATTCGATCACCTTGATCGGGGCGGCTGGATTGCCCATCCGCATCCCGCCATCGGGGGTTGCATCAACCACATCCGACCAGGCCTTGCCAGCAGGCGGCGCCACGGCGGCCACGGCATCGCCTTTGGGGCCTTCAACCTTTGCGGCATCGGCGGCGGGATCAGCTTTGCAAGCGGTCAGGCCCAAGGCCAGTGGCGCAATGGCGAGGGACAGGAACAGGCGGGTGGTCTTGGCGGTCATCACGGGTTCAATTCCTTGGTCTGCGAGTCGGAAATTCTAGCCCGGAACGGGCGCGCGAAGAAGCAGCGGCCATGCTGGAGTGCCGCTTCTCCACAGCTGAATCAGCGCAAAGCCGCGTCGAGCAAGGGCTTCAGTTCAGCCCAGCCATAGACATCCAGCAGCTTGTCATTGATCAGGAAACTAGGGGTGCCCTGCACGCCGATGCGGGTGCTGGCGTCCTTGGTCTGGTCAGCCAACTTGTCTCCCAGCGCCTTGTTGGCGAGGCAGCGGTCGAGTTGGACCGGAGTATAACCGCGCCCCAGCATCAGCTTGTAGAGGCCCATATCCTCGGCCAGATATTTCATCTTCAACCCAAAATCTGGGTTGGCCCAGCGTTCGGATGCTTTCGGGTTGGTTGGCTCTTTCAGCCAGCTGGATTGCGCTGCCAGGATCGCATGATGATTGCCTATGAACTGGCGATCCGTTCCGCACTGCGCCAGCAGCGTCGCCGCGACGTCAATCCCGTTGCGGAAGAACGGGCGGATTTCGACCGAGACTTTGCCCTGCCGGACCGGGCCGGTGAACAGCGGGAGTTTGGCATCAGCCGAATAGTGCGCGCAATGCCCACAGGTATAGCTGATGAATTCGACCAGCTGGGTCTTGGCCGCCGGGTTGCCGATCAGGTGGTTGCCAGTGGCGCTGCGGCTCAACTTGGCATCCCACAACGCAGCGCCGGGGGCGGTCTTGGCTTTGGGCGCTGGCTTGGCGATTAGCGGGGCGGCGAAAATTGCAGCGCCGATCATGGCGGCGCCGGTCAATGCGGCGGTCAGTATCTTGGTCATGCTAGTTCAGGCTTTCATCCAGTTGTGGGCGCAGGCTGGCCCAATCGTGCGTGTTCTTTAGCAGATCGAGCCCGAGCGCAAAGCTGGGAGTTTTGGTCACCCCGCTGGCGCGAGCGGCGTTCGATTGCGCGGTGATCCGGTCAGCGACCGCCTTGTCGGTCAGGCAGCGCTCCACAGTCTGGCGGTCATAGCCACGCGTCGCCATCACCGCATAGAGCCCGAAATCGGCTGCAATCGCGCGGCCTCGCGCGCCAAGGTTTGGCCCGGCCCAGCGGCTGCGCTGCATGCTGGAGGCGTGGGCGAGCGGCTTGATCCAGTTGGCCTGGCTGCGCAGCAAGGCGTTGTGGTTCATGAAGAATTTCTCTTTTGGCCCGCAATTGGCGAGCATTGCGGCGGTCAGGTCAATCGGGTTTTCGATCACCGGACTAACCACCATGTTGAGCCGGCCCGAAGGCAGATAGGCCAACAGCAGCACCCCGTCTGACTGCATCTGGAACCGCGCGCAGTCCTTGCAGGTATAGCTGACATATTGGGTCAGGCGCACAGCGGCCTTGGGATTGCCCAGCAGGTAGTGCCCCTCGGCGGTCAACGAGACGGTGCTGCTCCACCCGACCGTTTTGGGGGCGGCGGCCACGCCCAGCAGCGCGGCCCCGGCCAGTGCGGCAATCTTGATGGCGCGTTTCATTAGGGTCAGGACCCATTAACCGCGCCTTCGAGGCGGCAGAATGGCGAACATATCGGACGGAAATTCCCGCCGGGCAGGCTTATTGCCTGTCCAAGGGGATTTCTGTTCGAGATGGAAGCCATTCTGCCGTCCCCAAGGGATTTGGCCAAAATGGCCTCTCGCAGCGTCAAGAAGTCTTGAAATATCCGAATATTCACTGCGCCTACTCTCCTCGCGACAGGCCATTTTGACTCAAACCTCGAAGGCGCGGCTAATGGGTCCTGACCCTAAGCCTTGTCCCCATTGCTGCCCAGATTGCGGGCCAGCGATTCGAGCACCGTGCGCAGTTCCGGATCGCCGATATCGCGCAGGCTTTCGCCCAGCTCGATCGGGATCGGACGCAGCGACGGCGGTGCTGCCGCGCCCTTATCAGCAGGTGGCGGCTTAACCGTACCTTGCCGAAGCTTGATCCGAGTGACCGCGTTGTAACCGAAGAAGCGATTTACCCGCTCGATGATCTCCGGCTCGACATGGGCGATCAGCGGGGCATGGGCGGCCACCACGACCAGCTGCAGGATCCCGCCGCTCTTCTCGCCATGGGGAAAGCGGATCGATTCGGGAGCGCAGACCCGGGCGTGCTTGGCGCCGACAATCTCGGCCCAGCGGGTGACGACGCTCGACTGGATGAAGCCGAATTTGCGGAAGGCGGTACGGCCGATTTCGGGCATCAGTTCGCCAATCGGACGGACCATGCCGCCGCGCGGCCGCTCATACTGGCGCGATTTGGCGGCGGGCTTGTCGGGGCGGCGTTCCATTGCGGGCGCAGCAATGCCATAGCCGCCCGATGGACGCCACCGCGAAACACTTGCTGGCCTGGTACGATGCCCACGCGCGAAACTTGCCCTGGCGCAGTCCGCCGGGCGCGCCGCCGCCAGAGCCATACCGGGTATGGCTATCCGAAGTGATGCTGCAACAGACCACGGTTGCCGCAGTAGGCCCGTATTTCGCGAAGTTTCTGGAGCGCTGGCCGACGGTTGCGGCGCTCGCCGCCGCTGATGACGCCGATGTAATGGCGGCCTGGGCTGGGCTGGGCTACTATGCCCGCGCCCGCAATCTCCTCGCCTGTGCCCGCGCAGTCGCAGCACGCGGCGGGGCGTTTCCCGATACCGAGGAAGCCCTGCGCGCACTGCCGGGATTGGGCGCCTATACCGCAGCGGCGGTCGCGGCGATCGCGTTCGAACGGCGCGCGGCAGTGGTCGATGCCAATGTCGAGCGGGTCGTGGCGCGGCTTTATGCCATTTCCGAACCCTTGCCCAAGGCGCGCGCTGTGATCCGGGCGCGGGTCGAGGAACTGACCCCGGCTGAGCGCTCCGGTGATTTCGCACAGGCGATGATGGATCTGGGTTCGGGCGTGTGCACCTCGCGCAGTCCGCGCTGCTTGCTCTGCCCGCTCAGCGCGGATTGCCGGGGCCGCCGCGCTGATCCCGAAGCCTATCCGGTCAAGCCGCCCAAAAAGTCCAAGCCGGTCCGGCAAGGACAGGCCTTCTGGATCGAGCGCGAAGGCGCGGTCTGGCTGGTGACCCGGCCGGGCAAGGGGATGTTGGGCGGGATGCGCAGCTTGCCCGACGATGGCTGGGCAGCGCGCGGTGATGGCGATCAGGCCGGGCCGCTCGATGGGCCATGGCAAAGCCTTGGCATGGTGCGCCACAGCTTCACCCATTTCGATCTCGAATTGCAATTGATGCTTTATTCGGGAAGCGATTGGGCTAGGCTAACGGTGGATGAGGGCGAATGGTGGCGGGTTGAACGGCTGGACGAAGCCGGATTGCCCACCCTGTTTGCCAAAGCGGCCCGGCTGGCTCTGGCTGTGAAGGTTTAGGGAGAAGTCCATGCAAGAATACGATTTTTCGCGCCGCAGCCTGCTGCGCGCATCGGCCCTGTTTGGGACCGGTGCGGCGCTGGCGGCCAGCCCGTTTGGCCGGTCACTGGCCATGGCGGCAGAAGCCGCCGGGATCGATCTGCAATGGCCCAAGGTGGCCGAACTGCTGACCAAGTTCGTTGCAGAGGGCAAGGTATCGGGCATGGTTGCGGCTCTGGGCTGGGGCACCAAGCCGCCCGGCTATATCATCCGCGGCAAGGAAGGCTTCCTTGATCCCGACATGGTGGGCGCCAACAGCCTGTTCCGGGCCTATTCGCAAACCAAGCCGGTCACCGGAATGGCTGCGATGATGTTGATTGATGATCGCAAGCTGAAACTGGACCAGCCAGTCGCCGATTTCATTCCTGAATTTGCCAACATGAAAGTGGCGATTGACCCGAAAGTCAGCCTCGAATCGCGCCCGGCCAAGACTCAGATCACGGTGCGCCACCTGCTGACCCACACCGCTGGCCTCGGCTATGCCGGGGTCGGGCGCAACAAGGTGAATGATGAACTGATGCGGCTGGGCGTCACCCCGGCGGTGATTTCGCGCAGCCAGATTCCCGGCGTATCGCCAGCGGCCAAGACACTGGCCCCCGATGAATTTCTGCGGGTCACCGCCACCGTGCCGCTGGTCGCCGAACCGGGCACCATGTGGAGCTATTCGATGGGGCTCGATGTACTGGGTTTGGTGATCCAGCGGGCTTCGGGGGCCAAGAGCTTTGCCGCCTTTATGCAGGACCGGATGTTCGGGCCGTTGGGCATGACCAGCAGCTCGTTTCAGGTTCCCACCAAGGATGTCGGGCGGCTGACCAGCAACTACGCCATGCTGGGCAGCAAACCGATGATTATCGATCCGGCTAAGACTTCGATCTATCTCGATCCCCCGGCCTTTGCCTTTGGCGGGGCGGGCATGGTCTGTTCGCCTGCTGACTATGACCGGTTCTTGATGATGATTGTAAATTCCGGGGTAGTCGGCAACAAACGGGTGATGGGCGCGGCGGCGGTTCAGTTGGGCTGTACCAACCTGATTCCGGCGGGCATCGACACCAAGGGCACGTTCGTCGAAGGCGCGGGCCACGGCGCGGGCGGCCGGGTTGGGCTGGGGGCTGATGCCGGAACTTTCGGTTGGGCTGGTGCGGCCGGCACGGTCGGCTTTGCCAACACTCGGATCGGGCTGCGCGCCGGGGTCTATGTTCAGTATGTACCGTCGGATGCATTGCCGATTCAACGGGACTTTCCGCTCGCCGTGCTGGCCGATCTGGCCGCGATGCAGCCGCGCAAATGAGCATTGGCACGATGACCTTCGCCGGGGCCGGGCTCGACCGGGCCGATCACATCCGCGCCGATGCCGACAGGCTCGCAGGTTTGATGGATTGGCGCGCGCGGCTGCTCAAGCTCGATGGGCTCGATCCGCAGATTACTCCGGACGGCACGCTCGATTGGGGCAGCCTGGCTGATGCCGATCCGGCCAGTGAACTGGTGTTTCTGGGCCTGCTGGGCGGCAAAGGCTGCTTTGCCGAAGTCTCACCCAAACTGCTCGGCTCGGTCGCCCCGGCCAATCCCCGGCTATGGGCGGCGATGTCCAGCCTCGCCCCTGACGAGTTGGCGATTTATGGGACTGCGCGCAGCCTGGTCGATTGGCACGCCCGCCACCGCTATTGCGCGCGCTGCGGCAATCCGACCGTGCTGGCCAAGGGCGGCTGGCAGCGCAGTTGCACCAACGAAGTGTGCAAGGGCGAGCATTTTCCCCGGGTCGATCCGGTCACGATCATGCTGGTCGAGCATGATGGCAACCTGCTGCTCGGCCGACAGCCGCGCTTTCCGCCCAAACGTTTGTCGACTCTGGCTGGGTTTGTAGAGCCAGGCGAAAGCATCGAAGAAGCGGTCGCCCGCGAAGTGATGGAAGAAGCCGGCGTAGCGGTGCGCGATGTCAGCTATGTCGGCAGCCAGCCGTGGCCATTCCCCTCCAGCCTGATGATCGGCTGCCACGCCCATGCACTCAGCGCCGAACTGACCGTCGATCACACCGAACTGGAAGAGGCCGACTGGTTCACCCGCGCCGAAGTGGCCGCGGCAATGGCGGGCGACGAGGACGGCCGCTTCATCGCCCCGCCGCCGCAAGCGATTGCGCATCATCTGATCAAATGGTGGCTGAACCAATGACCGGGCCTGCCAAACTGACAATCGACATCTATTCCGATGTGATGTGCCCGTGGTGCATCATCGGCTATGCCCAGCTGCAAAAGGGGCTGGCCATGTTGGAGGGCGAGATTGAGGCCGAAGTGCGCTGGCTGCCGTTCGAACTCAACCCCGATATGCCGCCAGAGGGTGAGGAGAGCGTGGCGCATATCGCGCGCAAGTATGGCCGCACGCTCGAGCAGGCCGCCGCAGGCCGCCAGCAGATGCAGGCCGCCGGGGAGCGCGCGGGCTACAGCTTTGCCTATGCCGGGGATCAACCTGAACCGCCCAGCAAGCTGTGGAACACTTTTGCGGCGCACAAGCTGCTCAAATGGGCGCTGATCGAAGGCGGAGCGGCAGTGCAGACCCGGCTCAAGCAGGCCCTGTTCGATGCTCATTTCCAGCACCGCCGCAATGTGTCCGATCCCGACGTTTTGGTCGATGTGGCGACTACCGTTGGCCTCGACCCCGCTGGCGCCCGCGCTTCGCTCGATGACCCGGCGCTGGGCCAGATCGTCCGCAGTGAAGAGGCGCAGGCTTGGGACATGAGCATCTCTGGCGTTCCCGCGATGCTGGTGCAGGGCAAGTTCCTGATCCCCGGCGCGCAAGAGCCAGAGGTTTACGCGCAGGCGCTTAGGCGGGTGGTGGCGAAAGGGCTTTAGGCGCCGATGTTGTAACCGGCGAACAGCCCCTCGCTTAGCCAACCAGCGAGCCATTGGCCCAATTGCTCGGGACCACTGTCAGCCAGTTCCAACGCGGCGCCGGTCTGGCCGAGCGTCGCGCCCTTGATCAGTTGGCCGAGCGCCGAAAACTCAGCTGGTTCAAGCAAGCGGAAATGGGGCCGCATTGCCCGCCGCCACACGATCAATTGATAGTCAGTGCGCGCTGGGTTTTCAGGCGGCGCCGTATCGGCTTGGTTCAGCCCCGCCCATAAATCCGCTAGATCATGCGAGACGACGTGCGCAGCAAAGCCTGCCGCCATGGTGAAACGGAGATTCTCCCAGTCGCTCTCATCCAGCCCGGCGGCGCCAAGTTGCACTGCATCCAGTTCCGGCAAGTCCAATGCGCCGAAGGCCTGCTGCATGTGCCATTCGAGCCAGGCCAGTTCGGCCACTTCGGCGTCATCGGCAAACAGCTTAGCCAACAGTTCGGGAAACTGCGCGCCGAATTCGTCCAGCGTCCAGCTGTGTGGCGGCTGGGTCAAGATGTAATGCGCGGCGGCGGCTTCGAAGGCGTCATCGCCGACCCAGCGCTTGGTCCGTTCGTAGCCGCTTTCGAGCGCTCCGATCAGCCGGGCGCGATAGGCATTGCGGTAGATTGCCATCCCCAGCGAGCTGGGCGGAGCATCATCATCGGCGGTGATTTCGGCGAGGAACCGGGTTTGATCGTCCAGCAGCGTCATGCCGCTGCCTCGGCCAGGGCCAGACTGCGGGCCTGATCCAACTCAGCCAGCAGGACTTCCAGCGGCGGGATATCATCATCGCGCTCGATCATGGTGGCGCAAGGGCCGAACCGTTCGATCGCGCGGGCATAGAGCGCCCACACCTCATCGCGGACCGGGGCATCGTGGGTGTCGATCAGCATGCCTTCAGGGCCTTGGCTATGCCCGGCGAGGTGGATCTGGCGGACCCGGTCCACCGGAATTCCGGCGAGAAATTCGAGCGGATCGTAACCGTGGTTGATGCTGGAGACATAGATGTTGTTGACGTCGAGCAGCAGATAGCAGCCGGTCCGGCGGGTCAGTTCGGCGAGGAATTCCCATTCGCTCAGCGTGCTGTGGGCAAAGCCGATGTAGCTCGATGGATTTTCAACCAGCAACGGCCGTTCGAGTACGTCCTGCGCGAAATTGAGATTGGCACTGAACCGCTCAAGCGCTTCCTCGGTATAGGGCAGCGGCAGCAGATCGTGCGAATTGTGGCTGCTGGTTCCGGTCCAGCACAGGTGGTCCGAAACCCACAGCGGGTCGATCCGACTGGCCAGCGCTTTGAGCTCGGTCAGATAGTCGCGGCTGAGGCCATGGGCCGCGCCAAGCGACATCGAAACGCCGTGCAGGATCACCGGATAGCGTTCGCGCACCGCTTCCAGTGTCATCAGCGGACGACCACCGCAGGCCATGAAGTTTTCCGAGATCACCTCGACGAAATCGACCGGTTGGTGCGCGTTCAGGAACGCCGCGTGGTGTTCCTTGCGCAGGCCCAGGCCAAAGCCGGTGAACGGGGTGATGGTCTGGGTCATTGCGTGGTCCGATAAAGAATAGGGTGGGCCCGGTCAGGAGGGGGCAGAGGGGAGCTGGCCGGGCCCGGGACTAAACCGAAGTGGCTTAGCCGATATCGCCGATGGTGCCGCCCTTGGTCAGGCACTGGCCGGCCTTCATCGCCTTGAAGCCGTGGCCCTTGCAGGCGTTCATGCCCTTGCAGTCATGCTCGGCGGTCTTGCAGTCAGAATTGCCCTTGCAGCTGTGCAGGCCATAGCAGTGGACCATGTCGTCAGCATTCAGGGCCATACCGGCGCTGCCGGTCGGGGCGGGGGCGGCACTGGCAGCGGCGGCGAGCGCAATAGCGGCAGCAGCAGCGGCAAAGCTCGAAACGGTTTTGGCATTCAACATGGGGGTTCTCCAGAAAATGGGTGTGAGCCAGGTGTTGGCAAAGGTTGTTTCGCCGGGGGCGGGTGGTCGGTTACTGCAAGGGCATAAAAAGTTTTTTGGGCGGGGGTGTAACCGGATCGGGTGTGGCGGCGAATTGGCAAGCAGAACCGCGTTTTGTGCGGTATCTGCAAATTTCGGAGACGACCCGATGAACAAGACTGCAACCGCCATCGCCCTGCTCGCCGCCGCCGCTGTGGCCAGCGCTGCTCAGGCCCAAAATGCCTCCAAGCCGATGGAAAAGTGCTATGGCATTTCCAAGGCCGGCAAGAATGACTGCAAGGCCGGAGCCGGCACCAGCTGCGCCGGTTCTTCAACCCGCGACTATCAGGGTAATGCCTGGAAGCTGGTTCCCAAGGGCCAGTGCCTGACGACCAAGACGCCCAAGGGCCACGGCACGCTGGAACCGCAAGCGTGAGTGCGATCGGCACAGTATTGACCCGCTACGACGCTATCACCGCGCGGCTTTCGGGCGCTCTGCCCGAAAGCTTGGTGCTGGGCCTTGTGCGGGTGGTGCTGGCCGGCGTGTTCTGGCGTTCGGGCCGGACCAAGGTGGAAGAAGGCAGCTGGTTCCAGCTGAGCGACACCACCTATGAACTGTTCCGCACCGAATATGCCGGAGTGCCGCTGCCGCCTGAATTTGCGGCGGTGATGGCCACCACGGCTGAGCACATCCTGCCCGCGCTGCTGCTGGCGGGGCTGTTCACGCGGGTGTCCGCGCTGGGCCTGCTCGGGATGACGCTGGTAATCCGGTTCTTTGTCTATCCCGATGCCTGGTGGGGCGAGCATTCCTTGTGGACGGCGCTGGCGCTGATCCTGATCGTGCGCGGGGCTGGCCGCTTCAGCCTTGATGCCATGTTGACGCGGGGCCGTAGGTGATCGCTGACGAAGCCACTTTATCGCGCCTCGCCGGGCTCGCCCAACAGGGCGACAAGCAAGCCTATGCCGCGCTGCTGGGTGCAGCGCGGCAGTGGTTGCTGCGCTATTACCGGCGGCGGGTGCTGCCGCATGAACTCGAAGATCTGGTGCAGGACACGCTGCTGTCGGTGCATCGCAAACTGGCAAGCTATGAGCCCGAGCGGCCTTTCATGCCGTGGTTGGCAGTGATCGCCCGCTACCGTTTCGTCGATCACTTGCGGCTGGTTTACCGCCGTGCCGAAAACCAAGGGATCGATACCGATATCGCGGTCGAAAGCGACGAAGAGGCGATTGCTGCCAAGATCAGTCTGGAACGACTGTTCGAGAATTTACCTGCGGCGCAAAGCCGCGCAATTGAGCTGGTCCGGATCGAAGGTCTTTCGATCAGCGAGGCCAGCCAAACCACCGGCCAGAGCGAATCGCTGGTCAAAGTGAATATCCACCGCGGGCTGAAACGCCTTGCCGAATTGATTGAAAGAGCCTGAAGTCATGCAAACCGATCCCAACACCTTCATTGCCGGACTTGTGGACGATCTTGCCCCAGTCACACCGCTGCGCCAGCGCCGCGGGATGGGCTGGGCGATTACCGCAATTGCTGTCGGAGCCATTGGCTTGATCGTCCAGGCTGGCATGCGCGCGGACTTCGCCAAGGGAGCGCCCACGGACATGGGGATCCTTTCAACAGGGGTGTTTCTGGTGCTGGCGCTGGCTTCGTCTTGGGCGGTTGTTGATATGGCCCGCCCTCAAGTCGGCAGCCACCGCGAGGGCTGGATCTGGAATGCGCTGATGGCCGGGCTGCTGCCCGCTTCGGCACTGACGCTGATAGCCGTCAACTTGCTAAATGGCGAACATAGTGGCCTTCATCTGAATGGCACAGCTTGCATGCAGTATGGCCTGATCTGGGGTCTGCTGACGGCTGGCGCACTGGTGTTGTGGTTGCGCCGCGGGGCGCCGGCTCAGCCGGGCCGGGCCGGCCTGCTGACCGGTGTTGCAGCTGGGAGCGCCGGGGTTTTCGCAGTATCGCTCTATTGTCCGCTCGATGGAATTATCCACATCGGGATCTGGCATGGATTGACCGTGGTTCTGGCCGGGTTGGCCGGTTGGCTGGCAATCCCGCGGCTGGTGCGCTGGTAGGCTAGACCAGACCCAGCCGCGCCAGTTCGCTGGCCAGGTTGCCCGGCATCGTTTCGCCCGGTTCCTCTCCATCGCCAAGATCGATCGGCGCGTCAGCCTCATCCAGATAACGCCAGCCCTGATGGGCGCGCTTGGGGCGGGGGTGGACTGGGATCAGTTCGGTACTGATCACAATGTTGGTCTTGCCGCCCTCGGCTTCTTCGAACCGCAGGATTTCGCTGCGCATCACCAACTGGTGTTTGAAGATCCAGAATAGCGATCCGCCGGGCACGATCTCAGTATGGCGCTTGGGCAGATAGCGCGTCGTCAGCCGCGCCTCATCGCCGCGGGCCGAAAACCAGCTCCGCATTTCCTCGAGCGAAGTGGCGCCATAGGCGACCTTGGTCAGGTTCAGCGGCATCGTCAGACCAGCCGGCTGAGCACAGCGAGGCCGAGGAAGGCGAAGAAGCCCATCGAATCGGTGATCATTGTCACGAACACCGAACTGGCCACCGCCGGGTCCTGATCGAACCGGTCAAACAGCACTGGCACGATCACGCCAGCCAGGCCGGCCGTGACGATATTGAGCATCACCGCAGTGGCGATAACGGCGCCGAGTAGCGGATTGGAAAAGACCAGCATGGTGGCGATCCCGATCAACGCGGCGACGGTCACCCCATTGAGCAGCGCCACCCGAAATTCGCGCAGCAGGATCCGGCCGGTGTTGGCGCGGGTTAGCTGGTTGGTAGCGAGCGCGCGGACGGTTACCGCCATGGTCTGGGTTCCGGCATTGCCACCGATCGATGCAACCATTGGTGAGAGCGCGGCCAGCGCCACCAGCTTTTCGATCGCCCCACCAAAGCTCGAAATGATCGTCGCGCCCAGCAGCGCGGTGACCAGATTGGCGATCAGCCAGCGGACCCGGCTGACATAGCTGTCGCGGATCGGTTCGTTGATATCGCCATCGCCCGCGCCCGACAGCAGCAGCACGTCTTCGCCGGCCTCTTCCTGAATGATGTGGACGATGTCATCGACAGTGATCTGCCCGACCAGCCGCCCGTCATCATCAACCACTGCGGCCGAAATCAGCGCATATTTCTGGAATCGCAGCGCGACCTCTTCCTGATCCATGTCGACCGGGATCAGGGTCTGGTCGCGTTTCATCACATCGGTCAGCGCGATGTGACGCGGGGTCCGCAGGATCCACGATAGTTGGCAGGTACCAAGCGGGTGGTACCGGGTATCGACGATGAAAACTTCCCAGAATTCGTTGGCGAGCTCGCGCCCTTCGCGCAGAAAATCGATCAGGTGGCCGACCGTCAAATGCTCGGGCACAGCCACGAAATCGCGGCTCATCAGGCGTCCGGCGGATTCCTCGGGGAACGACAGCGCGGCCTCGATCGCGGCGCGATCCTCTGGCTCCATTTCGGCCAGGACCGCCTGCTGGTCTTCCTCGTCAAGGTCTTCCAGCATCGCCACCGCATCATCGGTGTCGAGCTGTTCGGCGATGTCAGCCACTTCGCCAGCCGGCAGCGCTTCGACCAGCAATTCGCGGACGTGATCGTTGAGCTCGGCGAAAACCTCGCTGCCCATCAGGTCGCTGATTGCCTTGGCCAGCAATGGGCGCTCGTCGGCTTCGAGCAGTTCGAACAGATCGGCGATATCGGCCGGGTGAAGCGGTTCGACCAGATCATAGACATGATCGTTTTCGCCCGCGTCCAGCGCAGCGCGAACCCGCCGGACGAAGTCTTTCTTCAGGGTGTTTTCGTCGTCCAGGCTGTCGCTTTCGCGCGCGGTATCAGCTGCCAGTTCGGCAGTGACTTCCAGCACGGCAAGATCGCGATCCTCGGGGGCCATGGGCGGTGTCTAGGCCGCTAAAAGCCAAATGCAACCCGCCCCTGCGTTCAGCGCGTGACTTTGTTCGCAGGCCCCCTATATCAGCGCGCAAATCGCAGGAGAGCAGTCATGTCCGAATACCTTACCCTATCACTCAGCAGCGGCGGCGATGTCAAAATCAAGCTGCGTCCAGACCTTGCGCCCGGCCACGTCGCGCGGATCGTCGAACTGGTCGGCGAAGGGTTCTACGATGGGGTGAAATTCCACCGCGTGATCCCCGGCTTCATGGCCCAGGGCGGCTGCCCCAACGGGACCGGGATGGGCGGATCGTCCAAGCCCGACCTGCAGGCTGAATTCAACAACGAACCGCACGTTCGCGGGGTCTGCTCGATGGCCCGCACCAATGCCCCGCACAGCGCCAACAGCCAGTTCTTCATCTGCCTTGACGATGCGACCTTCCTTGACCGCCAGTACACCGTCTGGGGCGTGGTCGAAGAAGGCATGGATCACGTCGACAACCTGCCCAAGGGCGAGCCCCCGCGCGAACCGGGTTCGATTGTCAAAGCGGTGGTGAGCTGATTTGAGACGGGCGGGGAAACTCCCGCCCCTTTTGCTATTTGAACAGTTTCATCACCGTGTTGACCCCATCGACAATGTCGCTGGCCGTAACCGCCTGACCGCCGCCGACGATGTTCGAGACCTCATTGGGCTTGTCCGCTTCCGCCAGGACTGTTCGGCTGAGGCGGCGGAATGGCAACGACTGAATCCAGACCTTGCCTGGCCCGGTCAGCCGCGCGAACATCCAGCCCTCGCCGCCGATTAAGGTGTTCTTCATGTCCTTGAGGAGGCCTTCGCCCAGGACAGCGGTGTCGAAACGAACGCTGGGTTCAAACGCGGCGACGCATCCGGCATCGACGTGGAGTTGTTCACCTTGCTTTAGCTCGCGTTCGATCAGGCTGCCGCCAACATGGATGAAGGCCCAGCCGGTTCCGGCCAGTTCCTGCAAGACAAAGCCTTCGCCGCCTTCCATCCCGGCCCAGAAGCTGCCAGCCATTCGCACCGTTACAGCCACGCCTTTGGCAGCCGCCAGAAACGCGCCGCGTTGGCAGATCAGCTTGCCACCCATAGCTTCCAGCCGGACTGGCAGGATGTGGCCGGGGCTCTGCCCGCCGACCGCAAGGCGGGCCTTGCCATCGGTTCCGGCATGGCGAAACTCGCCAAGAAACAGGTTTTCGCCGCCGATCAGGTTGGTTCCGGCTGAGATGATCTTGTTGACGATCCCTCGCTCGGCCCCGTCACCCATCACGGTGTCGAACGAGACCGCGCTGTCTTTCCAGATCATTGCACCGTTTTCGGCAATCACAGCTTCACCTGGATCGAGCTCGATCACCAGATACTGCGAATCGCTGCCGCCGATTTCGAAATCGATATCGTTGACCAATGGCGCGGACTGATCGCTCTGCTGCATTGAGGCGAGTTGTGCAGCGTCCAGTTCAGCCTGATGGCGGATGCGATCTTGCGCGATGAAATCCTGCGCTGCGGCGCTAAGCGTGAACGAGTCCGACGCCGATTGCGGTGCGCCGACCAATCCGCGCCGCCCAAATCCGAAGCCGCTGCGTTGCTGCGGCACTCCAACATATTCGCTCACTCTTCGGCTCCCGGTCTGTCGCTGATCGGTTTGGGTTAGCAGAAATTGGCTAAGGCATTGCTAAGCCGCTGCAGCGGGCACCCGCCGGACCCGCAAAACCTTGATCTGTGGGGCCAGCATCTGGCCTTTCATGATCCCTTGACCCAGCGTGGCCGAGCGCGGCGCCTCGAACACTTTCAGAGCGACATCCATCCCTAAGACGACCCGCCCGAAAGCGGCATAGCCGGCCTGCAGTTCAGGGTTGGCCGAGGCCGGGTCGGCATCGAAACCGGTCAGCTCGGATAGTAGGATCGAGAAATCGGCCTGGGCGGTGCCCGGCGCATTGCGCGCCATCGAGAGCGTTCCGGCCAGATGCTTGATCCCGGTCACATTGGTCGGCTCGTGCGCGATCGGCGGGAACACTTTGGTGGAAAGCCCGCGCAGCCCGGTCTGGATGATCCCGTTGGGCTGGGTTCCCCAGTTGAGCTTCATCGCCCGATAAAACGCCATCCCATCGAACCGGCGGGTCTCGACATAACGCATGAAGTTCTTGACCGTGATCGGGGCCTGCTTGTGGAACAGATCGATAGTGATCGTGCCCAGTTCGGTGACCATTTCGACCCGCTCCAGATCGGCCAGAGGAGCAGGCGGCGGGATGGGAACCGGCTTCTTCTTCGGCTTGGTCGCACCGGTCAGGGTGAACAGCACGGCGGGCAGGGCGGCAAGGACGAATCGGCGTTTCATCAGGGCAGGATGCCAAATGCTCCGAGCTTTGTGCAGCCTTATCTGCGCTTGCCAGGCATTCGTGTGTAAAAGCCGCTCAAGCTCACGTTGAGCCCGCCGCAGCGGGTCGCCTTACCGAATTCCTCGATCGACAAGCCCAGACCGGACTGGCGCAGATAGAACCGGCAAGTGAAATCCCGGTTCGGCTCTGGGTTGAAAGTGGCGAGGCCCTTGTGCATCTGGACGAGGCCCCAGGCCTGACCATCGTTCACGCCGCCCGGTGCAACCTGAACGTGCAGCGCCGTAACAGAGAAGTAGATCCACCCGCCGGTGATCGGCAGTACTTCAAGGCTGGCCGGATCGCGTGGCTGCGTTCCATTGCGGCGATACAGCCTGCCAAAGCCCTGCGCGTTCAACTCGAAACCGGACCAGCTTCGGTAGATTTTTGCCAAACAGGTGCGGTCCCTGCCGCATTCATCGCGGCGCGACAGCCATTGGCGCTGATCGGATGGCTTGATGTCCCCGGCATTGCGCTGGCTGCGATAGAGCCGCGCGACGGCCCGGTCCCATGCTGCCAGTTCCGGGTCATCGCAGATCGCCATCTCGGCCAGGTTCGATGCAGCGGCGCAGTCAAAGGAAGGTCGATCGGCCGGGCTGGCCGCCCCCAGCAACACCAGCAAAAGCAGGGCCAGCAGTGCCCTCACAGACCCGCTTTTACCAACCAGTCATGGAAGATCCGCACGCTGCGCATGTCGAGCGCATGGGGGCGGCAGATGAACCAGTAGGAATAGGGGCTTTCAACCTCGACATCGTAGAGCTGCGCCAACCGGCTGTCATGCGCGCGGACGAAGTGATCGGAATGCATGATCGCTATGCCGAGGCCGTTGGCTGCGGCTTCAAGGATCAACTGGCCTGAATCGTAGTGGTCAATCGCCGCCGGTTCCAGATCGGGCATCCCCAGCGCGCGTTTCCAGGCGACAAAACTGTCCGGCAGTTCGGTGTGGATCAGAAAGGTTTGGTGCGACAGCGCTTCGGCATCGGGGATTGCGCCAATTTCTTCGGCCAGCGCCTTGCTGGTGATCGCATATACCTTGTTGTGATCAAGCTGGACCGCATGAAAGCTCTGATCCGGTTGCTTGGTCAGCACGATCGCGGCATCCAGCGTATCGCCGACCCGGGTTTCCAGATGCGGGCTGGTATCAAAATCGATGTGCAGCCGGGGGTATTGCTTGCGCAGTTCAGGCAGGCGCGGGAACAATCGCTGGCTGCCGAACAGCGGCAGCATCCCCAGATGCAGCCGCAGCACCCGGCTGTCCTCAACCTGGCCTTCGACGGCAGCCGCGAGTTCATCAAACCGGGGGCCAACTGCGTTGTAAAAGGCGTGGCCGTCATCGGTCAGCTTCATCGCCTGATGCTGGCGGGTGAACAACCGCTTGCCGATGAATTCCTCCAGCGCGGAAACTCGGCGTGACAGCGCCGAAGGGCTCAGACCTAGTTCGTCCGCCGCCGCCCGCGCTGATCCCAGTCGGACGATCCGCACGAAGGCCTCGATTGCGCGCAGCGGGGGAAGGCGTCTAATCGCCAAGCGCTTAGACCTCCGCCAGTTCGGCTGGCACGGGCGGGTGCAGCCGCAGCCGGGTGACGCGCTTTTCGTCGCCAGCGATCACTTCCAAATGCCAGCCGCTTTGATGCGCCAACACCGCGCCGACCGAAGGCACTTGGCCCGCCAGAACAAAGGCCAGCCCGCCCAGCGTATCGACATCTTCTTCGATCTCGCCCAGCCGCGGATCGACCCGGTCGCCCACGTCATCCAGTTCGGCGCGGGCATCTGCTTCCCAAATGCCGTCGCCCAGCAGAACCAGCAGATCGGTCGGCGCGTCATCGTGCTCGTCCTCGATCTCGCCGGTGATTTCCTCGACCAGATCCTCGAAGGTGATGATCCCATCCGTGCCAGAGTATTCGTTGACTACGATGGCAAGGTGGACGCGGCTGGCGCGCATATCGTTGAGCACGTCGAGTGCATTGCGGGCCTGCGGCACGAACAAGGGCTGGCGCATCAGCGCGGTCCAGTCCTTCGGCGCCTTGCCCTCGGCCAGATAGGTGAAAACGTCCTTGATCAGCATCATGCCGACCACTTCATCAAGCGTTTCGGCATAGACCGGCAGGCGCGAATGGCCGTGCTCGGCAAAGGCCTTGATCACTTCGTCCCAGCTGGCGGTGCGCGGGATCGCGATAATCTCACCCCGCGGGATCGCCACGTCATCGGCGTCATGTTCGCTGAAATGGAGCAGGTTGCGCAGCATCTGGCGCTCAAGCGGTAAAAGATCGCCGTTGCCAGTTTCGGGCCCGCCATCCTCTTCGTGCTCGTCAATCGCCTCTTCCAGCTGGGCGCGGAGTGACTGGTCAGCCTCACCGCCGCGCAGAAATCTGCGGATCAGGCGGGTTAGAATGCTTCTACTGTCTCCGTCTCCGGAAAGTGCCTCAGACATCGTACTGCTTATCAGCCCCTAGGTTTCGTCGTGATCGCCATATGGGTCGGCAATGCCCATCTGCGCAAGCGCCTTTATTTCGAGGCTTTCCATCGCGCGGGCGTCTTCGGGGGAGGTTTCGTGGTCATATCCGGCGAGGTGGAGCAGGCCGTGAACGATCAGATGCGCGGCGTGGTGTTCCAGGCTGAGGCCCTTGTCCGCCGCCTCGCGCGTGCACGTCTCGAAAGCAAGAGCGATGTCGCCAAGCAATTCGGGTGGGCCATCGGGGGCAAGGGCGAGCAGCTCTTCGCGCTCCAGCATCGGGAACGACAAGACATTGGTCGGCTTGTCCTTGCCGCGCCATTGCGCGTTGAGCGCGTGAACTTCGGCGTCGCCTGTGAACAGGACTGAGCCGGACAAGCGTGGATGCGCGAGTTCGGGAGCCAACTGGGCCAGCGCTGACGCTGCGCGCTCGGACAAAGCCTCCCAGTCGGGCGGGGAGGGCCAGGAGGCTTCGATTGAGGCTTCGAGTTCCACTAACCTGCGCTGGCAGCCTTGATAGAACTAGTCAAAGGATTCGATCTCACGCTTTTGAGCGGCGCGGTCGCTTCGCCCGCGCAGCCCCCCACGGATCAGTGCGGCGACCAAGGCGAACGGAATGATATTCAAGCCAAGCAGGATGATCGAGGACAAGAAGTCTATGGCAGCCCTCACCCACCCGTCCCCTCATAGGCATCAACGATCCGCCCGACGATCGGGTGGCGGACCACATCGCCCGAGGTGAAGCGAGTCATGTTGATGCCTTCGATCCCTTCGAGCCGCTTAACCGCATCGTTGAGGCCGCTCATCGCGGGGCCACCGGGGATATCGACCTGATTGGGATCGCCGCAGATCACCATCCGGCTGTTCTGCCCAAAGCGCGTGAGGAACATCTTCATTTGCGCAGGCGTAGTGTTCTGCGCCTCATCGAGGATCACGAAGGCATCGGCGAGTGTCCGTCCGCGCATGAAGGCGATTGGCGCAATTTCGATTTCGCCCGATGCAATGCGCCGTTCAACCTGTTCGGGCGGCATGCAATCGTAAAGCGCATCGTAAATCGGGCGCAGATACGGATCGACCTTTTCCTTCATGTCGCCGGGCAGAAAGCCCAACCGCTCGCCCGCCTCAACCGCTGGGCGCGACAGGATCAGGCGCTGGACCGAGCCGGTGATCAGCTGCGAAACCGCCTGCGCCACCGCAACATAGGTCTTGCCGGTGCCGGCCGGACCCAGCGCAAAGATCATGTCCTTGCTGGCCAGCGCCCGCATATAGTCGATCTGCATCGCCGAGCGCGGGACGATGGTCTTTTTGCGGGTGCGGATGATGATCGGCGGCGCGCCGTGATCGCCAGTGACGATCCCCTCCAGCGTCGGTTCGGCCGACATCGCAATGATCGATTCGACTGCGCCGGAATCAAGCTCATGCCCCTGGATCAGCCGCTGGTGCATCGCTTTCAGCACGTCGCGGGCCCGCGCCACGCTATCCTCAGGCCCTTCGATCTGGGCCCGGTTGCCGCGCGCCGAGATATAAACACCCAGCCGGTTCTCGATCAGCACAAGGTTTGCGTCAAACTGCCCGAACAAGGCGCCCAGAATGGTCGCTTCCTCGAATTCAAGTTCTGCCCTGGCGCGTTGCGGGGCGGAACGGGTTGGCGCTTCGTTATAGGCGCGGGCTGGTTTGCGGGACATATGCTCCTTTCAAGCACGGACCGGTCAGGTCCGAGTCGCAAGACTAGGCGCAGTGCTGCCGGGCGCAAGCGACAGATCGGTGACAGGCGGTGGAAAACCGCTCAGGCGTGTGCGGGATGCAACAGTTGCCCGGCCAGCGAATTGCCCCCGGCATCGAGCAGTTCGACTTGGGCCAGATCGCCGATTGCCGCTTCGCCAAAGAAGTGGACCGATTGCAGCCACGGCGATTTGCCGAGCCACTGGCCAGGCAGCTTGCCCTTGCGCTCGACCAGCACGGTGCAGCGCTTGCCGACCGAGGCCTGATTGAAGGCCAGTTGGCCGACATTGATCGCCGCCTGCAGCCGTTGCAGCCGTTCGTCCATCACTGCCATCGGGACCTGCCCGTCCATCGTCGCCGCGGGGGTGCCGGGGCGGGGCGAGTATTTGAAGCTGAAGCATTGAGCATAGCCCACTGCCGCGACCAGCCGGATCGTGTCTTCAAATTCGGCATCGGTTTCACCGGGGAAGCCGACGATGAAATCGCCTGATAGCGCGATATCGGGCCGGACCGCGCGGACCCGGTCGAGGATCGCAAGATAGCTCGCCACGCTGTGGCTGCGGTTCATCGCTTTCAGCACCCGGTCATTCCCGGCCTGAACCGGCAGGTGCAGAAACGGCATCAGCTTTTCAATGTCGCGGTGCGCCGCGATCAGCCCCTCGGTCATGTCGTTGGGGTGGCTGGTGGTGTAGCGAATGCGCGCCAGCGAGGGGATCGCGGCAAGCACCTCAATCAATTTTTCAAGTCCCCGGCCATCGGCATCGCGCCACGCGTTGACGTTCTGGCCGAGCAGGGTGATCTCGCGCGCACCGGCGTCTACCAGCCGCTCCGCTTCCGCCACCAGTTCGCTGAACGGGCGGGATATTTCGGCGCCTCGGGTATAGGGAACCACGCAATAGGTACAGAACTTGTCGCAACCTTCCTGCACGGTCAGGAAGGCGCTGGGGCCGACTTTGCGCCGCGCTGGCAAGACGTCGAACTTGGTCTCAGCCGGCATGTCGGTATCGACCGGGCGGCCGCCCTCCAGCGCTTCGGCGATCATCCCCGGCAAGCGGTGATAGGCCTGCGGGCCAACCACCATGCTGACCGCTGGCGCGCGCTTCATGATCTCCTCACCCTCGGCCTGGGCGACACAGCCGGCCACCGCGATCAGCGGCGCGGTGCCATCGTTGCGGCCCCATTCCTTGGTGATCCGGCCGATATCGGAATAGACCTTCTCGGCCGCCCGTTCGCGAATATGGCAGGTGTTGAGCACCACCAGATCGGCCGCTTCGCCATCGGGCGCGGGGCTGATGCCCTGCTGGCTGAGCAACTCGGCCATCCGCTCGCCATCATAGACGTTCATCTGGCAGCCAAAGCTTTTGACGCGGAATGTGCGGGGAGGTGAAAGTGCGGTCATCGGGCGCGGCCTATAGCGCCGCGCTACGCAGAATCCAACGCATCTTCGCGCGGCGCCTTGTAACCGACTACATCGACATCGAAGCGGAACGGTCGCAGCGGCTTGCCCAACAACGCGGTCAACCGCTCTTCGATCTGCTCACGGGCATGGGCAGCAATCTTTTTGCGCCCGGGAAAATCGTGCGGATCGAACGGATCGAGGAAGTGAACATCAACCGTGAAAGTGCCCGGCCGGGCAAAGATCCGGCGGGCATTGTCGATCCCGCTTTCCTGGCCCAGCCAGGCGATCCATTCGGCCACCGACCCGTAATCGAGCACCACCGGCTGCACCAGCATACCGGGTGGCGGCGGTTCGAGGACGCGCAGCATTGATGTTTTGAACGGCAGCAGCGAATGCCCGTCGGTAACCGTACCTTCTGGAAAAATTACCACCGACCAGGTGTCGGCCACGGCTTCGCGCAGCGCGTTGATCTGTTCGGCCACGTTCATCTTGGCCTGACGCTGGGTAAAGACCGTGCGGTTGAGACGCGCCATCCAGCCCAGCATCGGCAGATCGGCAATCTCGGCCCGCGCGACGAAGGCCGAGCCAGTGATCCCGCCCAGTACCGGGATGTCGAACCAGGAAACATGGTTGGGCATGAAGAACACGTCATGCTTCAGCGGGACCCCGTGAACCCGCAGCCGCGCCCCGATTGCCCGCGTCGCGAGCCGCAGGAACCACATCGGGAAGGGCGATCCGTATTTGACCAGGCGGAATAGGTGGTGAAGCGGAACTATCACCACCAAAGCCGCTATCAGCATGGCTGCGCGGGCATAGATCCGCCACCAACCGGCAAAATCGATCGGCAGCGGGTCGCCGCTATGGGCCCGGGCGATCGCGTCGGCCAAGTCAGGCACTGGGCGGCGCGCCATCGGTCAGGATCAGTTCGTCAGTTCGCGCAGCAGGCCTTCGCGGGCGGCTTGGGCGATTGTTTTGCGATTTTCGAGCTGCGGCCCTGATAATGGGGGTAGAAAGGTCATAGTCAGCGTGATCGGCCGGCTGCGCGCCAGGATCCGCACGAAATTGTCGAGCCCGTGTTCGTCACCAACCCAGGCGATATCGGCCGCTTCTTCGCCGTAATCGAGCAGGACCGGCTGCACCGCAATGCCGCTGGGGAGCGGTTCGAAGGCAGAGAGCAACGAACTCTTGAACGGCAACAGCCCGGTTCCGTCGCTGGTGGTGCCCTCAAGGAAGATCGTCAATGCATGGGTTTGCGCCATCGCGGTCCGCACCGCTTCAACCTGCTGGGCAATGCTACTGCGATCGTGGCGAGCGATGAAAACCGTGTCATTCATTTCGCACAAAGTCTTGAGCAGCGGCATCGCGGCCAGTCCGTCATGCCCCACGAATGCAGTGCCGGTGATCCAGCTGAGCGCCGGGATGTCGATCCAACTGACGTGATTGGCGATCAGGAATACCGGCCCACCCGGACGCTGGCCGCGCGGTTCGATCTGCACACCGGCGATCATCGCCACCCCGCCCAGAAAATATCGCGGCCACGGATTTTTCAGCGCCAGAAGGCGGCAGATGTAGAAGAATGGAACGCAGATCAGCAACAGCGCGACCATCGCCGCGATTCGCAAAATCACCTTCAACCAGGCGGCCAGCGACAGGCTTCGCGGCAGAGCGAGTGCCGCGCCCATCAATCGTCGCGCTGCAGGCGCACGCCGTAAAGCTCCATCCGGTGATCAACCAGTCGGTAGCCGAGTTTTTCGGCGATCAACTTTTGCAAGGCTTCAAGTTCGGGATCGACAAATTCAATCACCTTGCCGCTTTCGACATCGATCAGGTGATCGTGGTGCGCTTCGGGGGCGGCTTCATAGCGCGAGCGGCCATCTCCGAAATCGTGACGATCAAGAATTCCTGCCTCTTCAAACAGCCGCACGGTGCGATAGACCGTGGCGATCGAGATCTTCGGATCGACCGCCGAGGCGCGCTCATGCAGGCTTTCGACGTCGGGATGATCGGTCGCTTCAGAGAGAACCTTGGCGATCACCCGGCGCTGCTCGGTAATCCGCAGACCGCGTTGGGCGCACAGGGCTTCGATATCAATGGCTTGGTGCACTGGGGGTTCCGTCCGGAAAAGAGAAACGCCCGCCGATCATAGACCGGCGGGCGATTTCTTCAACCTTAAGCGATCAGGTTTCAGACCACCTTGGGCTTGCGTCCACGCTTTTGCCCAGGTTTGCGGCCCAGACCGATCTTGACCGCCAGTTCGCGGCGCCGTTCGGCGTAGTTGGGTGCGACCATTGGATAGTCAGCTGGCAGGCTCCAACGCGCGCGATATTGATCCGGGGTCATGTTGTAGTGGGTCATCAGATGGCGTTTGAGCATTTTCAGCTTCTTGCCGTCTTCCAGACACACAATGTAATCGGGCTTGATCGAAGCGCGGATCGAAACGGCCGGTTCAGGCAGCTTCTCAACCACAGTTACGGGCTGGCCCAGACCGGCCAGTGCTCCATAGACATTGCCGATCAGGCCGGCGACATCGTCCACCGAGACCGAATTGTTGCTGACGTGTGCAGCGACAATGTCTGAAGTCAGAGTGATCAGCATTTCGTTCATATCGGCTTGGGTTGCATCCATAGCCTGTTCCTTCCGTGTTGTAGTTACCCAGTTTTGCTTTTAGTGCCCGGCAAGTTCGCCAAGCACAATTTTCGCATATGCCAGTTCATCAAACCAGACAAGCTGTCAGGCTGTATTTTCTACAGTGTTTTCTGCGGCAATTGCGCACCTGCGAAGTAGTGGCGGTTTGGGATTACAAGTCTTTGGCAAAGGTAACCGCGTCCAAGCGCTCGCCAATGGCAGACCGGTAGTATTGCGCGCGCCGCCCGATCGGTTTGAAGCCGTGAACCCGATACAGTGCTTCGGCCGGATTGTTGGCGCGCATTTCCAAGAGCAGCCGCGCCGCGCCGCGCGCCTTGGCATCGGCGCAGAGCCGATCGAGCAGAGCCGAAGCAAGCCGCTTGCGCCGGTGTGCCGGATCAACCGCCAGCAGCAGCAGCTCCTCTTCCTCAAATCCGTGGCGCGACAGAAAGAATGCGGCGGCGGGCTCTCCGCTTGCTGGTTCCGCGCCGTGGGCCGCGACCAGCGCATAGTGCGAATGGCCCAGCATCAGCGCATCTTCAACCTGCCGCCGGTTCCAGGCCTCGCCAAAGGCGGGATCGAAGGCCGCTTGCATCACCGCCATCAACTGGTCGATGTCATCGCCAGGCGCGGTCAAGCGGCGGCTCCGGGCAGGCGTGCATCGGGCCCTCTGCCATAAAGCGGGGCGGTGTCGGCGCTCAGATCGGTGGGGCGAAGCAGAGCAAACTGCCGGGCATCGGGCAGCAGCGGCAGGGCGCTTCCGCTGCCGCGCAGCGCCACCAGTGCCTCGGCCTGACTGCCCGCGACCAGAGCCGACCCGGCCAGCGCCGCCGCCTGTGGGGGTGTGAGCGAGGAAAGTGGGGCGAGCGCGGCACCATCGGCGGAAAATTGCTGCACGAACCATTCGCCGTGGCCGCCGGTCATCGCCACGGTCAGCTCAGCGCCGGCATGCTGCGCGCGGGCCATCGCAGCGACCAGCGCCAAGGTCGGATAGCCCAGCAGCTCAGCCCCCCAGGCAAAGGCCAGCGCGCGCGCCGCGGCGAGGCCGACGCGGACTCCCGTAAAACTGCCAGGGCCCAGCGCGACCGCGATCCGGCCCGCCTTGCCCTTGTCCGGCAGCGCGGCGATCATCGGCACCAATTGTTCGGCATGGCCGCGACCCAGAACGCGGCTTTCCCCGGCGATCAGGTTGTCGCCGTCAAACAGCGCGACCGAGCAAGCCTCGGTCGCACAATCGATCACCAGGGTCTTCATGCTGGCAGGCTTAGCGCCTTACGCCATACGATTGAAAGTATCGAAATCAGGGCGCGGGCTGCGATCGAAGATGCTGGCGGGGTCACCATAGCCCAAAGTAGAAAGCATAACCGACTTGTAGTTCGGTTGATCGGCAAAGAATGCGGCGTCGACCGCTTCGTTCGAAAAGCCGGTCATCGGCCCGGTATCCAGCCCCAGCGCGCGCGCCGCCATGATGAAGTACCCGGCCTGCAAAGTGGTGTTAAGGAACGCCGACTTTTCGCGCAGCGCATCGTTGCCGACGAACCACGCACGCGCATCAGCGTGGGGGAACAGCCACGGCAGTTGTTCGTGAAACTGCATGTCCATCGCCACGATTACCGAAACCGGAGCAGAGAGGATCTTGGCGGCGTTCGCGGGCATGGTGCAGGCGGCGAGTTTCGCTTTGGCCTCTTCGCTGGTCACCCAGACCAACCGTGCGGGCAACTGGTTGGCGCTGGTCGGCGCCATTTTCATCAGATCCCAGATCGCGTGGAGTTGCTCAGTCGATACCGGCTGATCGAGAAAGCCGTTATAGGTCCGCGCGGTGCGAAACAGTTGATCGAGCGAGGCATCGGGCAGCGGCTGGGACATTAAAGGCTCCTGGGTTCTATCTCGAAGCCATTGCTTCGCTTCGTTCGTAATGACGAAGGTGGCAGCAATATCAGGCGGCGCGCACTTCGTGCACTTCGGGGACATAGTGCTTGAGCAGCGTTTCGATGCCGTTCTTGAGCGTGGCGGTGGAGCTGGGGCAGCCAGCGCAGGCACCCTGCATGGCCAAGGTAACCACCCCGTCCTTGAACCCGCGATAGACAATATCGCCGCCATCGTTGGCCACCGCCGGGCGGACCCGGGTTTCGATCAATTCCTTGATCTGCGCGATCACATCGGCATGGGCCGGATCATCGCCAAAGTCTTCGTCCTCGGCCGGAACCACGATCCCGCCAGCGGTGGGCGCATGGAACAGTGGTGACTGCATCACGAAATGATCGAGCAGCACTGCGACCACTTGCGGCTTGAGCGCCGACCAGTCCGACCCTTCACCTGCCGTAACCGCCACAAAATCCCGCCCAAACAACACGCCGGTGACATCGCCAAGATCGAACAGCGCGGTGGCCAGCGGACTGGCCGCCGCATCCGTGTCATCGCGAAAATCGCGGGTCCCGGCATACATGACTTCCTGCCCCGGAAGGAACTTCAAGGTGGCAGGATTGGGCGTGGTTTCGGTTTCGATGAACATGAGGCGAATGTAGGGTTTGTGGCGGGTTGGGGCAAGGGGGGGTGAGCGGGCAGCTTTGCTTACCACGTGCCAAGCCAAGCTTTGCGCTGATTAGATCGCTTTTGCAGCTTTCCGCGCAAGCGCTCCAGTAGCCTTCTTGACCAAGGCTTTTGCTGCTTTCGGCGCATCCCCATCAAGTGCATCACGCTTGATAACGTCATTGGTCAAGAAGACCCGCAATTCGTCATCGGTGACCTTCAGGCCATCAAACAACCTGCGAAGTTCCTTTCTAATCGCACCGATTGCGGCATCGCCTTGTAGAAGCTCGGCTATGACGTAGCGATTGAGGATTTGGGCTTGCTTGTGAAAAGCCTGCAATGCGTCAGTCGAAATGCTTTCGCGGCAAAGCATAAGCAGCTTTGCGAGATCATCTGGAGAGCGTGTCGACAAAGCCCCCATGTCGAACTGATAGACTTCTTCCCAGTCGATCGGTTGCCCGAATTTAATCCGAAAAACCTTCCAGATAATTCCATTGGTGAGAAGGACCCACTCGATTCCTTGGTGAGCCCCATAGTTCACTGCTTGGCGAAGATGGTTTTCGTTAAGTGTAGTTCCCGCTGATTTAACTTCGGCCAGATAATGCACTTTGCCTTCAACCCTGATCGCTAGGTCGCAAAATGTGCCTCGGATTTGCTGCTCACTGGTGAGTTCGGCGTACTTGTCATAGCCGAATATGTCTGTGAGCATATCCTTTATGACCGTGACTGTGTCCGCTTCTGAAATGTCACGCTCTGCCAGCTTCCGCACAATAGGCTGATACTTCTTGAGGCCGGCAACGAGACGATCCTGCGTCTTTTTCGCAATCTTCATTAGCTTCCCTCGCCATTGCTTCGCTGAGCACCTTCGCATTAAAGATCGAATTTGCAAGTAGGGACAGCCGACTTACATCATATCCGACCCTGCCAATCTGGTTGGTAATCTACCAACGGCTATGCCCCCTCCATTGACGCTATTCACTAGCCCTTCACAAAACCCCCGCTTATAGTCCGCCCCCTATGTTCAAGCCTTTTCGCGCGCTGCGCAGCTTCGCCCTGATCCTTCCCGCTTTTGCGATGATCGCGACCCCTGCGTTGGAGGCGGCGACGCCCAAGGGGAAGCGTCCGGCTGCGGCGCGGGCGGCTCCGGTCAAGGCGCCGGCAGCGGCCAAGTGTGATCCAACCGCGCCGTGGCTTTATCGTTGCAGCGATATTCCGGTCGACAAGGAATGGAAATTTGGCGAGCTGGCCAACGGGGTGCGCTATGTGGTGCGCAAGAACGGGGTGCCGCCGGGGCAGGTTTCAATCCGGGTCCGGATGGATGTCGGCTCGATGTACGAGCTCGATCACGAGCGCGGGTTCTCGCACTTGCTTGAGCATCTGCTGTTCCGCCAGTCAAAGTATCTGGGCGATGGCGAGGCGATTACCACCTGGCAGAAAATGGGCGCGACTTTTGGCAGCGATACCAATGCCGAAACCTCGCCGATTGCCACGACTTACAAACTCGATCTGCCCAATGCGACCGAGGCTTCGGTCGACGAGAGCATGAAACTGCTGTCGGGCATGATGATCGCGCCGACCCTGTCCGAGCAAAACGTGCGGACCGACGTGCCGATTGTGCTGGCCGAAATGCGCGAACGCGGGGGCAAGGCCAACCGGGTGTTTGAGCAGAGCCAGGAGACGCTGTTCGCCGGGCAAAAGCTGGCCTTGCGCCCGGTGATCGGGACCGAAGCGACGTTGGGCGGCGCCAATCAGGCCAATGTTCGCGCTTATCACCAGCGCTGGTATCGCCCCGAAAATGCGGTGGTGATCGTGGTCGGCGATATCGATCCGGCAGCAATGGAAGCATCGATCGGCAAGTGGTTTGCCGATTGGAAAGGGGTTGGCCCGCGCACGCCTGAGCCATCGTTTGGCGATCCGCTTGCCCCCAAGGGCGCCACGCCTGCTGTCGGCCTCGCGCCGATTGGCCAGACCCGGGTGATTGTCGAGCCTGATCTGCCGCGCTCGTTCACCTATGCGATCATGCGGCCGTGGCGCCCGGTGCGTGATACCGTGGTCTATAACCAGGGGATCATGATCGCCAGCCTGGCCCAGGCGATCATCAACCGGCGGCTGGAGGCCAAGGCCCGGGCCGGCGGCAGTTTCCTGGTCGCGCAGGTCAGCAAGGACAAGGTCGTCCGCTCAGCCGATGCCACCTATGTCTCGATCACGCCATTGGGGGCCGATTGGAAGACCGCGGTGGCCGATACCCGCAGCGTAATTGCCGATGCGATGCTGCGCCCGCCAACGCAGGAAGAGATTGACCGCGAAGCCAAGGAATTTGCAGTCACGTTTGAAAGCGGTGTCGAACAACGCCGTCTGCTGCCAGGCGGCAAGCTGGCCGACGACATGGTCACCGCGCTCGATATCCGTGAGACGATTGCTTCACCTGAAGTGGTGCAGAGCATCTTCCGCAAGTCGATCCCGCTGTTCACCCCGGCCAATATTCTGGCCAGTACCAAAGCGATGTTCCGGGGCAACGTGACCCGTGCGGTCTATGTTACACCGCAGGCCGGCGAGGGCACCCCTGCCGCGCTCAAGCTCGCCTTGGCCGCTCCGGCGAAGGCCAGCGGCACCTCGCGGCTGGCGGCTTCCAGCGTCAAATTTTCAGACCTGCCGGCGATCGGCAAGCCGTCCGAACCACTGGCGGTCAAGCCGACTGGTCTGCTCGAAATCAAGCAGATCGACTATGCCAACGGGGTCAAGGTGATCCTCTGGCCGACCACCGACGAGCCGGGCCGGGTGACGCTGAAGGTCCGGTTCGGGGCCGGGTGGCGCGCGTTCAATCCGCAGACCGCGCCCTATGCTACACTCGGCGAAATGGCGCTGGTCGACAGCGGAGTGGGCCCGCTTGACCGTGAAGCGATGGACCGGGCGATGACCGGGCGCAAGATCGGGTTCGAGTTCGAGATTGGCGACGGCAACTTCACTTTCAAGGGCGATACCCGCGCTGCGGATCTCGACGATCAGCTAATGCTGATTGCCAGCAAGTTCGCCACGCCGCGCTGGGATGCCAATCCTTTCATGCGCGGTCAGGCCGCCGCCAAGCTGAGCTATGAAAGCTATGCGTCCAGCCCGCAGGGGGTGATGGAGCGCGACCTCAAGTTCCTCGAACGCGGCCGCGACCCCACCTTCCGCACCCCAACGCCGGCCGAGATCGATCAGACTACGCCAGCCGGGTTCAAGGCTGTGTGGGAACCGATCCTGAAGCAGGGGCCGATCGAAGTGCACCTGTTCGGCGATTTCGAAGAAGCCAAAGCAATCGCTGCACTCAATCGCAGCTTCGGCGCGCTGCCGGTGCGTGGCGGCTTGCCTGCCGGCACCGCTTCAACCGCGGCCAAAACCATGGCGCCTTCGCCCGAACCGGTGCTGCTGTATCACCGCGGTGCAGGCAATCAGGCTGCTGGATTGATTGCATGGCCGACTGGCGGGGGGGAAGAAGGTCTACGTGAAAGCCGTCAGCTGGAGATCCTCACCCAGTTGTTCCAGAACCGGTTGATGCTGAAACTGCGCGAAAAGCTGGGCGAAGCCTATTCACCGCAGGTGGTCAATTCGTGGCCGCTCGATCTGGATGGCGGCGGGAACGTGCTGGCAATCGCCAACCTTCAGCCCAAGTCCGTCCCGATCTTCTTCACCACGGCCGAGGAAATCGCCAACGATCTGGCCGCCAAGCCGGTCAGTGATGATGAGCTCAATCTGGTCACTGAACCGCTTAAGCAGGCGTTGACCCGCGCAACATCGTCGAGCGCGTTCTTCATGTATCTGCTCGAAGGGGCGACCACCGATCCGGCCAAGTATCGCAACCTGCGATCGGTGCTGAAGGACTATACGGTGACCACCCCGGCCGAAATGCAGATGCTGGCTGCGAAATACTTCGTGCCAGGCCGATCGTGGCGGGTTGCGATCATTCCGCAGGGGAGCAGTCTGGCAACTCTGCCGGTTCCGGCCAGTCTGGCGGCTCCGGCGGCGGGACGCTGATCGATCCGGCGCTGGGGCTGCGCAATAAAATTGCGCTTGGCCCCCCGGCAGCTTTGCTGTTTTGCAATTACGGCCAAGGGGGGCTAAGGGCCGCCCCTTGAGCGAGTGTGGAGCATGCAACGTGGCGAGTAACTGGACCCCTGAAAGCTGGACAGCCCAGGAAGCACGGCACCTGCCGAGCTATCCCGATGCCGCCGCGCTGGACAAGGTTACAGGTACGCTGACCAATTTTCCGCCGCTGGTCTTTGCCGGCGAAGCCCGCGCGCTGAAGGCTGATCTGGCTGAAGTGGCGGCGGGCCGGGGCTTCCTGCTGCAAGGCGGGGACTGCGCCGAAAGCTTTGCCGAATTTCATCCCAACAACATCCGCGATACGTTTCGCGTGCTGCTGCAAATGGCGGTGGTGCTGACCTATGCCAGCAAGCAGCCGGTGATCAAAGTGGGCCGGATGGCCGGGCAATTTTCCAAGCCGCGGTCTTCGCCGGTCGAAGTGCAGGGCGGGGTCGAACTGCCAAGCTATCTGGGCGACAATATCAACGGGATCGAGTTCACTCCCGAAGCCCGCATTCCCGATCCGCAGCGGCTGCTGCAGGGCTATTCGCAAAGCGCCGCGACGCTCAACCTGCTGCGGGCCTTTTCGACCGGCGGCTATGCCAACCTGCGCCAGGTTCACCAGTGGACGCTCGATTTCATGGGCCGCAGCCCCTGGGCCGACAAGTTCGCCGAGATCTCGACCCGGATCGGCGAAGCGCTGGACTTCATGGAAGCCTGCGGGATTGACCCGCGGACCGTGCCGCAGTTGCAAGGGACCAGCTTTTACACCAGCCACGAGGCGCTGCACCTGCGCTACGAACAGGCGATGACCCGGCAGGATTCGCTGACCGGCGATTGGTACGATTGTTCGGCCCATATGCTGTGGATCGGCGACCGGACCCGGTTTGAAGGATCGGCCCATGTCGAATTCCTGCGCGGGGTTGGCAACCCGATCGGGTTCAAGTGCGGACCAAGCCTGACGCCCGACGAACTGCTGCGCCAGCTTGACGTGCTCAATCCGGGCCGCGAAGCCGGGCGGATCACGCTGATCAGCCGGTTCGGCGATGACAAGGTGGAGGCGGGCCTCGCCCCGCTGGTCCGCGCGGTCAAGCGCGAGGGGCACCCGGTGGTGTGGTCCTGCGATCCGATGCACGGCAATGTGATCAAGGCTGATAGCGGCTACAAAACCCGTCCGTTCGACCGAATCCTGGGCGAAGTGCGCGGGTTCTTTGCCGTTCACCGGGCCGAGGGCACCCACGCTGGTGGGATCCATATCGAAATGACCGGGCAGGACGTGACCGAATGCATGGGCGGCGCGGTGGCGATCAGCTCTGACGCGCTGGCCGATCGCTATCACACCCATTGCGATCCCCGGCTCAACGCCGCGCAATCGATCGAACTGGCGTTCCTGCTGGCCGAAGCGCTCAACCTCGAAGCGGTGGACCGCGCGGCCCGCGCCGCGTGATCCCCCGCGAGCTCCTCGGCACGGCGCAGGTCCCTGGCGGGGAGGAGCTGAAGCTCTATTCCCACGGCCGCGATTTCATGATCGTGCTGGGCCATAACGAGCTGATGAGCACCCGGATGCGCTATTCGGAAGAGTCGCTCGCAATCATGACGCTCGACCGGATCAAGCGGCCCGAAGAAGCGCGGCTGCTGATCGGCGGCTATGGGATGGGGTTTACCCTGCGCAAGGCCCTTTCCGAGCTGGGCCCCAAGGGGCATTGCACCGTGGCCGAACTGGTCCCCGAAATCATCGAATGGGCGCGCGGGCCGATGGCGGCGGTAGCCGATGGCTGTCTTGATGACCGGCGCGTAATGCTGCGGATGGACGATGTCGCCGAAGCGATGCTGCTGGCGCCCGAACCATTCGATGCGATCCTGCTGGATGTCGATAACGGCCCCGATGGTCTGGTTCGGGCCGAGAACAACCGGATCTACTCCAAATCCGGCCTCCACAACGCCCGCCGCGCGATGAAGCCCGACGGGGTGCTGGCGATCTGGTCAGCGGCGAAAGATCCCAAGTTCGTCCGGCGGATGCAGGATGTCGGCTTCGAAGTCGAAGAAGTCGAAGTGCGCGCCCGGATCGGCAAAGACGGCAAAGGCAAAGGCCCACGCCACGTCATCTGGTTCGCGACGACGCCCTAAGGGCGCCGGCCGGTAAGCAGCCGCCAGGTCAGTCGGTGGTTGGCTGCAATGAACCAGTATAGCGGAAAGTCGGTGCGCCCGAGCCGCGTATCGCCAACAGCCAGGTTCCGTTCGAACAGACGGTGTCCCAGCAATCCCGGAGCGGCATGAACCACCGGGAACGTCAGCGCCCACCACGGCGAGATGATTGCTGTCGCCGCCACCACCAGCAAGGCGATGCCCAATAGGGTGCCGAAAGCATGACAGGCAATATTGATCGGATGGTGATGTTCCGCCCGGTAGTGATCGGCATAGAATTGCTCAAAGCGAACTGGCTGGCCGGACTTGTTCATCTGCAAACTCCCTTGCTCTGAGGGCATAAATATGAGTAAATACTCGCATTGAAAACTCGCATTTGCAGGTCTATTTCAGATGTCCGGAAAATCTGCGTTGGAGCCACGAAAGCAGCCCCGCCAGCGGCGCTCAACGGCAACCCGCGATGCAATTGTCGAGGCGGCGACTCACGTTCTCGGGCGTGCTGGGCTGACCGGATTCAATACAAACGCGATCGCCGCCCGCGCCGGGGTCAGCATTGGCAGTCTCTACCAATACTTCGCCAACAAGGATGCGCTGATGCTTGCACTGATCCGGTGCCAGCAGGAGCGGCAGGCCCAGACTGTTGCGGCGGCGGCGGCGGCGGGTCCCGGCCGGAACCTAGCCGAAACGGTACGGCGGATGGTCCGCGCGGCGATGGCGCATCACCATGATGATAGCCTGCTGGCCACCGCTATCGACCACGAAGAAGCGCGCTTGCCAATTTCCGCAGAGCTTGACGCGATGCTCGGTCGGTCGGCCGCCGCGCTGGGGGCATTGCTGATGGCGCATCGGGACGAAATGGGAGATATCGAACCGGCCGCCGCGCTGCAAACTTTACCGGCGCTGGTCCGGGCTGCAGTCGATAGCTGGGCCAACCTGTCCCCGCCGCAGCTTGACCGCGCCGAGGACGAAGCGGTCCGCGCAGTGCTGGGTTATCTGACGCTTAAAGTGACCTGACGGACAGAAAGATCTAGCGCCGATTGCGCACAATTAACGCCGAAAGCTCCCGCACCAGCTTGGCGGCGACGATCGCGGTGCGATCATTGCTATCGAAGCGCGGGTTGAGTTCGACGATGTCGGCGCCCACAATCACTGCGGTTTGCCGCTGCAACACCGCCAGAACCTCGCGCACGGTCAGCCCGCCCGGTTCGGGGTGCGACACGCCGGGTGCCTCAGCCGGGTCTATCCCGTCCAGATCGATGCTGATATAAAGCGGGCCTTCCAGCACCGGCACCTGATCGGGCGTGAAATCAGCCATCGGGACGATTTCCACGCCGAACCGTTCGGCCTGTTCGCGGCAATGCCGGTTGAGTGTCCGAATGCCGACCTGCACCAGCCGCGTGGCGAGGCCAGCTTCCATGATCCGGGCGAACGGTGAGGCATGGCTGCGCGGGTTGCTGTCAAAATCGTCATAAAGATCGGGATGCGCGTCAAAGTGCAGGATCGTTATCGGACCGTGCTCGGCATGCACGCCGCGCAGCACCGGGTGGGTCATCGCGTGATCCCCGCCCAGCGCCAGCGGCACCGCGCCCGACTGGATTGCAGCACGGATAGCATCGGCAATCACCGCATCGTCGCCGGCGTCTTCGTTCAGCCACAGATCGCCTCGATCGCGCAGTTCGAAATCGATCCCGATCTCCTGTCCGTCCTCGCAGGCCAGGTTGCCGCGATCGGACCACAGCGCGCGGCGGATCGCGGCGGGGGCCTGCGCCGCGCCGCGTTCGAACGAGGAATTGACGTCGCTCGGCAGGCCGATCAGGTCGATCATGGGCAGTGCGCTCATGTCAGCAGCAGCGTCGATCCGGTAGTCCGTCGCGCCTCCAGATCGCGGTGGGCCTGCTCGGCATCGGTCAACGGATAGGTTTGGCCAATGGTGATGTTGAGCTTGCCGCTGCCGACCATCTCCCACAGCTTGGCGGACCCGGCCATGGCTTCGGCGGGATCGCGGTAATAGTCATAGACCCCAGGCCGCGTGACGAGCAGCGAGCCGCGCGTGGCGAGATCGCGCAGCGCGACCCCGGTGACCGGACCGCTGGCATTGCCAAAGCTGACCACGGTGCCGCGCGGCGCCATGCTATCGAGCGAACTTTGCCAGCTGGACGCGCCAACTCCGTCATAGGAAACCGCAACGCCCATGCCGCCGGTCGCTTCGCGAACCTTGGCGACAAGGTCTGGATCACCGGACAGGAACACCTGTTCCGCCCCTGCGCCCTGCGCCAGCGCCACCTTTTCGGTGCTGCCGACCGTGCCGATCACCCGCACACCGCGCGCTTTCAGCCATTGCACCAGCAACAACCCGACCCCGCCAGCGGCCGCCGGAACGAGCGCCCAGCCGCCGGGAGCTACCGGCGCGACCCGCTCGGCCAAGGCCTCGGTCGTCGCGCCTTTGAGGAACACAGCGGCAGCCGTGCGGCTGTCGATGCCTTCGGGAAGTGGGAACAATTCCCCCGCCTTGACGATCCGCGCGCTGGCATAGGCACCCGGCGTGCCGCCGAAGCTGGCCGCGCGCTGGCCGGGCTTGAGGTGGGTCACCCCTTCGCCCACAGCCTCAACCACGCCGGCCGCTTCGAACCCCAGCCCGCCCGGCAGCCGCATCGGATAAAGTCCGGTGCGCAAATAGGTATCGATGAAATTGAGCCCGACTGCTTCATGCTGGATCAGCACCTCGCCGGGGCCAGGCGCAGGCAGAACAACCTCACGCCATTGGATCACTTCGGGGCCGCCGGTAGTTTCAATAAAGGCCTGAATCGCGCGCATCTGTCTCTCCTTGGCGCGCAGCCTAGCGAGCGTGGGCATGAGAGCAAAGCGAATGGTTTGGTCTGCTGGCTGGGGCGGCAGGATTCGAACCTGCGAATGGCGGCATCAAAAGCCGCTGCCTTACCACTTGGCGACGCCCCAGCAGAGCGCGGCCTATAGGAAGGCCGCGTGCGCTTGGGAAGGGGGAAAACTCAGCCTTCCGCCACCGCTTCCAGCGCATCAAAATCGCTGGCCGAATGGCGCTCGATCAGGCCGGTCGGCAAGTTGACCTTTTGCCCACGCTTGACCGCCGGACGGGCGCCAATCTCTTCAACCCAGCGGCCGACATTCTGATATTCGTCGAGCGAGAGGAACGTGGCTGCATCGTTGTAGGCCAGCCCGCGATAGAGCAGGCCGAACCAGGCATAGGTCGCCATATCGGCGATGGTATATTCGTCGCCGGCCAGAAACCGGCTTTCGCCCAGCCGGTTGTTGACGACATCGAACAGGCGCTTGGTTTCCATCGAATAGCGATCGATCGCATATTCGATCTTTACGGGCGCATAGGCGTAAAAGTGCCCGAACCCGCCGCCGATGAATGGCGCGCTGCCCATCTGCCACATCAGCCAGCTGAGGCATTCGGCCCGGCCCGCTGGGTCCTTGGGGATGAAGGCCTCGAACTTTTCAGCCAGATGCAACATCATTGCCCCGCTTTCGAACAGCCGGATTGGCTTCGGCCCGGAATGGTCGACCATCGCCGGGATCTTCGAATTGGGATTGATCGCAACAAAGCCCGAACCGAACTGATCGCCTTCGCGGATATTGATCAGCCAGGCATCGTATTCGGCGCCCTTATGCCCCGCAGCGAGCAGCTCTTCGAGCAGGATCGTGACCTTCTGGCCGTTGGGGGTGCCGAGCGAATAGAGCTGGAACGGGTGCTGGCCGACCGGCAGTTCCTGTTCCTTCTGCGCGCCTGCAGTGGGCCGATTGATCGCGGCAAATTGCCCGCCATTTTCCTTGTTCCAGGTCCAGACCGGGGGCGGGGTATATTCGGCATCGGCCATGGGGCGGGTCCTCATCTTCAGCGTTTCGTATCGCAACTTGAATGGACGCAGGCCGGAAAGAGATCAAGTGGCAGCTCGCGATCCCCAAGGAACAGGTGGAGCAAAGCGGCAGGTAAGCCTATTGCGGTCTGGCGCATTCCTTTGAAAGGATCCGGCATGATTGCAGACACCAAATCCCCGCTCGCCGAACTGGCCGAGGTGCTGGGTTCACGACAAGAGGTGTTGGTCACCGGTGGGACGGGCTTTGTCGGTAGCCGCCTTGTTGCAGCTTTGGCCGCAGCTGGGCATTCGGTGACTGTTCTGAGCCGCAAGACAGTGGGCAGCACTGGGCTGCCTACAGGCGTGAAGGTCATCACCTCACTAGACGAGCTTGCGGCGAGCGCGCGGATCAAAGCGGTGGTCAATCTGGCCGGGGAGCCGCTGGCCAACGGGCTTTGGACCAAAGCCAAGCGGGCGCGGATTATCGCGTCGCGGATTGACGTTACCGAGGCTTGCCTGGAACTGATCGAGCGGCTGACCGTGCGTCCGGACGTGTTCATCTCGGCCAGCGCGATTGGCTGGTATGGCCTTCGCGGGGACGAAGAACTGACCGAGACCAGCAGCGGCACCGATTGCTTTTCCCGGCAGGTTTGCGTCGCAATCGAAGCGGCGGCGAGCAAGGCCGAGGCGCTGGGACTGCGCACGGTGCGGCTGCGGATCGGGCTGGTATTGGCGGCCGAAGGCGGCTTGCTGGGGCGGATGGTGCTGCCGTTCAAGCTCGGGCTGGGCGGGCCGTTCGGGCGCGGGCGGCACTGGATGAGCTGGATCCACCGCGATGATCTGGTTCGGTTGATCTGCCACTGCATCGCCAATTCGGCGCTATCGGGCCCGGTCAACGGCACCGCGCCCGCGCCGGTGCGCAACCGCGATTTCACGCGCGCGCTGGGCAAAGCCCTGCACCGGCCTGCGTTGCTACCGGTTCCCGCATTGCCGCTGGAATGGGTGCTGGGTGACTTTGCCAAGGAACTGTTGCTCGGTGGGCAAAGGGTACTTCCCGAGGCCGCGCTGAACAGCGGTTTCACCTACCGCTACCCGCAGCTCGACGCAGCCCTGAAGGCAATCTTCAAGCCTTGAGGTGCGCCCAAGGCCCGGTGACCGCCAATGTGGTTGTCGGGCTGTAGAGGTTGACAAACAGCACCTTGCCATCGGGTGAGAAGCAGGCCCCGGCCGGTTCGGTCGGCAGGCGCACCCGGGCAAAATCATAAGGCAGCCCCGCGGCGGTCAAACCGCGCAGATGGTTTTCCGCGTCATCGGTGTACTGATCCTCACAGACGATCAGATGGCCATTGGGGGCGACGGCCAAGTTGTCACCATAGTTGAACTGCGCCGGGTCGGTCGATTCGAAGAACAATTGCAGCCGGTCTGCCGGGGTATCCAGCCGCAGCCGCCAGACCTGGCCCAGTTTGGCCGCACCGCCCGATGTCGCGATAAAGTAGAGCTCGGACTTGCCGCGGGCGCCGGTGCCCATGTGGATCCCTTCGCCGCGTGAAAAGGTCATCGCACCCAAGACGGCGCCGCGCCGGCGCAGATCGTCGTTTGGGCTTTCCGGATTGTCGAGATCGACCCAGCGGACCTTTGCCCAAGCACCCGGCTTGAACGCGGTCTTGACGGGTGCAACCAGCGCGAGCGCCTGCAACCGCCCACCGCGGGCCAACTGGCCGGGGACGGCCGGGAGAAAGCGATAGAGCAGGCTATCGTCCCGGTCCTCGGTCAAAAACACCGCGCCGCTCTTGGGATCAACCACGGCGGCTTCGTGATTGAACCGGCCCATCGCTTTCAAGGGAAGGGGATCGACCGGTTCACTGGCGGAAGCGGGCACTTCGAACACCCAGCCGTGATCGCGTCCGGCCTTGGCGCCGGTTCGGGTCACGTCTTCTTCGCAGGTCAGCCACGATCCCCACGGGGTGACCCCGCCCGAACAGTTGCGGATTGTGCCTGATAGCGAGCGGTACTCGCGTTCCCGCTCAAGCGTGGCGGCGTTTAGCACCAGCGTGGTGGTGCCGCCCGGCAGCGGCGCGCCGCGGTTGTCGCGATCAAAGGCCGCGCCGCTGGCCCCGCCGCTGTCCCTACCGGGCCGCAGTTCGTGGTTGCGGACCAGTGCCAGCTTGCCGCCGGGCAAGGCAAAGCAGCCCATGCCGTCGGCCGCATCGGGCACCCGCCCGCCATCGCTCATCGGATCGCCGAGGCGCGAGATGACGCGGTACGAGAACCCCTTGGGCAGATCGAGCAAGCCGCCTGGATCGGGCTGCAACGGGCCATAGGGATCAGCTGAGGGCAAGCCGGCCGTTGCGGCCCGGCAGCCTGAGGCGGAGAGCGCGGCAAAGGCGGCCGGGGTGGCGGCGAGGAAATTGCGGCGATCAAGCGCGATGGTCATTGGGGCTCTCTGCTACAGCGCAAGGACTGGGTCTAGCCGATCCTAGCGTCAAGTGCATGACTCGATAATGACAGCGCGGCGTGACCGCAGCGGATCAGCCAATCCGGTGGACCCAGCCGTGGCTGTCGGCTTCTTCGCCGCGCTGGATCGCGGTCAGGCGGGCTTTGAGTTTGCCGGTCAGCTGGCCGGGGCCGCCTGATCCGATCGTGAATTCGGCGCCGGGCTGGGCGACCTTGCCGACCGGGGTGACGACCGCAGCGGTGCCGCAGGCGAAGGCTTCGATCAGCGCACCAGAAGCGGCATCGGCGCGCCATTGGTCAAGGCTGTAGCGCTCCTCACGAACGTCCAACCCTTCTTCGCGGGCGAGCGCGATCAGGCTATCGCGGGTGATGCCGGGCAGGATTGTGCCGGTCAGCGGCGGGGTGGTCAGGCGGCCATCGGCAAAAGCGAAGAACAGGTTCATTCCGCCCAGCTCCTCAATCCATTTGTGTTCCGCCGCATCAAGAAACAGTACCTGGTCGTGGCCTTTGGCAAAGGCTTCCGCTGTCGGCACCAGGCTGGCGGCATAGTTGCCGCCGCACTTGGCCGCGCCAGTGCCGCCGGGGGCGGCGCGGGTATAGTCCGAAACCCAGATCGAAACTGCCGGCGCGCCGGATTTGAAGTAGTTGCCGGCTGGGCTGGCGATGACGATGAATTTGTAGGCCTTGGCCGGGCGCACACCCAGGAACGCCTCGGTCGCGATCATGAACGGGCGCAGATAGAGCGACCCGCCTTCAACTGTCGGGAACCATTCGGCATCGGCGCGAACCAGTTCTTCGATTGCAGCGATAAACAGTTCGGGCGGCAATTCGGGCATCGCAAGCCGTCGGGCGGAGGCGTTGAAGCGCGCGGCATTGGCATCGGGGCGAAACAGCGCCATCGCACCATCGGGATGGCGATAGGCCTTCATCCCTTCGAAAATCTCTTGCGCATAGTGCAGCACCGAGGCCGCCGGATCGAGCGCGATTGGGCCATAGGGACCAACCGTGGGGCTGTGCCAACCGTCCGCTTCGCTCCACTCGATCGTCACCATGTGATCGGTGAACCGCGCGCCAAAACCGGGGTTGGCGAGAATCTCTGCCCGGATGTCGGCTGCGACCGGTGCGGGGTGGGGCAGGCGGGTGAACCGGGAGGGGGATTCGGCGAGGGTCGCCATCGGCTTCGATCCTTCTTGTACGAAACGCTCGTCTTGAACGAAAGTTACGTTAAGCGCAAGCGTAATGTAATAAATGCATAGCCCCTATGCACCTTTCCTGCATAGCCGGGATTGCGCCAAACGCCAACAAATGAGAAGGGCGGCCCCGGTAAACCGAGAGCCGCCCTTGACATGGTCAGCGGCCGGAAGCGCCGCTCACGAAACCTTTATCGCTTCGGTCACCCTTCGCGATAATGCTCCATGTGGCGGATTACCGACCCCTCTGCTGAACCATGAGACATCGGTCACCTCCTTTCACGCTTAAGCCACTCGCTTCAGATCAGAAGCTGGCTTCGGAGCACTGGCGTGTGCCCCGTCCATGGCTCATGTTGTGAATCATTTTGCGCTGCACAACAAGACTTGCATTGATTTATTTTGGCGTCAGTATCCAGCGTTTCGGGCCTGTGTCACAGACCGACCGAAACCCACCCTATCGGCAGTCCTCGATCACCCGGCTAAGCTCTGGCCAGGCCGGGATATAGAGCGTCTCAAGCCCTGCGGCTTCAAGCGCAAACCGGCCGCGCGAAAAGGCGATCGCATCGAGCAGCGGATCGCGCGCTGGCAGCGGCACTACCAGCCAGCCAGATGGACTGCGCGCGGGATCGCTCATCAACGGACGGCGCGTGCTGCTGGTCGCTACCGCCAGCGGCACCGCCGTGGCCGCCGAACCGGCACGGACCAGCTGGATCTGCCCGGCGGCCCGGTCGCAGCTCAATACCACCAGCGGCGTTGCACCGGGCAGGCCGAAGCTGGCGGTTGAGCGGCCGGAGACCAGCGCCCATGACCAGTTGCCGGGGGTCTGCGGGGCATCGCGCCAATCGGCGGGGGGCAACGGCAGCGGGGCTGGCCTTGGCACAGGTCGCGGTTGGCTGATCACCGGCGGCGGCACCGGTTTGGGCACCGCAGCGCAAGCGCCGAGCACCAAGGTCGCCATGCAGCAGAGGGGAACAATTGCCTTCACGCCGCTTCTATGGAAGGAGCCGGGGCAATGAGCAAGGTGCTGAAAATTCGGGTAGACCAGTTGCTGGTCGAGCGTGGCCACGCCGAAAGCCGCACCCGGGCGCAGGCGCTGGTGTTGGCCGGGATCGTTTTTTCGGGCGAAACCAAGCTGGCCAAGCCCGGTCAGACCCTGCCCGCCGACGCCCCGCTGGAGGTTCGTGGACGCGACCACCCGTGGGTTTCGCGCGGCGGGATCAAGCTGGCCCATGCGTTGGAGGCGTTCGAGCTCCATCCGGCAGGCGTCACCGCGATGGATATCGGCAGTTCGACCGGCGGGTTCACCGATGTGCTGCTGAGCCATGGCGCGGTGCGGGTCTTCGCGGTCGATTCGGGCACCAACCAGCTCGCCTGGAAGCTGCGTCAGGACCCGCGGGTGACCGTGTTGGAGCAGACCAGCGCGCGGATCCTGACTCCGGCCCAGATCGACGCGCCGTGCAGCTGGGTGGTTTGCGATGCCAGTTTCATTGCGCTGTCCAAGGTCCTGGAAGTGCCGCTTAAACTGGCCGCAACGCCGTGCCAGCTGGTCGCCCTGATCAAGCCGCAATTCGAAGTTGGCCGGGGTGAAGTCGGCAAGGGCGGGGTGGTCCGCGACCCCGTGTTGCACGCGCGGGTCTGCGCCGAAGTGCAGGCATGGCTGGAAGGCAGCGGCTGGAGCGTGCAGGGGATTGTCGAAAGCCCGATCAAGGGGCCGGAAGGAAATGTGGAATTTCTGATCTCGGCGCAGCGGCTGTCCTAGATCCTCCCTATTTGTGGCATTTGCCCAAAATGGGAATGAACATATTTGCCAGCCATTGCTTCAACCCGCAGCTCCCGCCACAGTAACCGCTCAAATCGCATTCTGATTCGAGGCCCCTTCGATGAGTGAACTTGCTTCCCCCGGCCAATTGCGGGCCGCTTTGCTGCGTTGGTCGCTGTTTCTGGCGCCGCTGTTGCTGGTGCTGGGCACGCTATCTGGCGCAATCGCGGGTAGCGGGGGTGGCAATCCGTGGTTCCTTGGACTCGAAAAGCCCGCGATCTATCCGCCGCCGGCCGCCTTCGGGATCGTCTGGACCGTGCTCTATCTGCTGATGGGCGTCGCCCTGGCGATGATCATTACCGCGCGCGGCGCGGCCGGGCGCGGTGTGGCGATTGCGGTATTTGGCGCGCAATTCGTGCTCAACCTGGCCTGGACGCCGGTGTTCTTTGGCATGCACCAGCTGACCGCCGCCTTGATCCTGCTGGTGGTGATTGACCTCGCGGTACTCGTCACGATCTGGCTGTTTTACAAGGTTCGGCCGCTGGCAGCCTATCTGCTGTTGCCCTATCTGGCCTGGGCGCTGTTCGCGACAGCGCTTAACTGGCAGTTTCTGGTGGTCAATCCGGATGCCGACAGCGCGGCTGAATATGCTCAGCACTTGAACCCCAGCACGCAAGAGGCCATTTAACCGCCATGCAAAGCGAAAACCCCCTGCTCGCCGATATCTCCAAACTGCTCAACAGCGCGGCTGGAACCGTTGCCGGAATGGGCCGCGAAGCCCGTGAGGCGGCGCGCGAACGGATGAAAGAAGGCCTTGGCGGGCTCGATTTCGTGACGCGCGAGGAGTTCGACACGGTCAAATTGATGGCCGCCAAGGCGCGCGAAGAAAACGAAGCGCTGAAGGCCCGGGTTGACGCGCTTGAGGCGGCGCTGAACGCCAAGGCGAAGAAGTAGATTCGGGTCACGCCTGCCACTGTGGCAGTTGAACCCGGTCCCAATACCCGCCAAACCCCAGCGATGCACCTGCGCACCGCCGCCATTGTCTGTTCCAGCCGTCCGCATGGCGAGACGGCGGCGATTGTGCGGATGCTTTCGGCGGACCACGGACTGCTGGCGGGCTATGTCGCGGGCGGGCGGGGGCGGCAGCTTCGCCCTGTTCTGGTCCCGGGTAATCTGGTCGAAGCGGAACTGCACTGGCGCAGCGAGAGCCAGCTCCCCAGCGCCCGGCTTGAGCTGACCCACAGCCGCGGGCCGTGGCTGGGCGAGCCACTGGCCGCCGCGGCGATCGGCTGGGTCACCGCACTGACCACGGCGGCGCTGCCCGAACGGCAGGCCTATCCCTCGCTCTATTCGGCGCTGTCGGGCTTGCTCGACGCGGTGTGTCATGCCCCCTCGGCGCGGGGTTGGCTGCCGGGGCTGCTGGCCTATGAGGCACTGCTGCTGCGCGAGCTGGGCTATGGCGGCGCGGTGCCCGAAGCGGCTGAGGATCACGCCGGCGAACTGGCCCGGTTCGATGCGACCGGCGCGCGGCTAGAGCGCTACCTGCTTGCAGATCGGCGCGGCGATGTTATGGGCGCGCGCTCCATGCTGCGTCAGCGGCTGGCGAAAATCGGGTAAGGACGGACATTCGGCCATGAAAATTGCGGTACTCGCCGGAGACGGCATTGGCCCCGAAGTTACCCGCGAAGCGGTGCGTGTGCTGGAGGCACTGGGGCTGGCTGGACTTGAGCTGTCCCATGCCGCTGTTGGCGGTGCGGCCTATAAGGCCCACGGCCACCCGCTTCCGCCAGAGACGCTGGCGATTGCCCGCGCGGCCGATGCGATCCTGTTTGGTGCGGTTGGTGATCCGGACTGCGATGCGTTGGAGCGTTCGCTCCGCCCGGAGCAAGCAATCCTGGGCCTACGCAAGGAACTGGGGCTGTTTGCCAACCTGCGTCCCGCTAAAGTTTTCAAAGGGTTGGAAGATACATCTGCGCTGCGTCCTGAGGTGGCTGGCGCCATCGATCTGCTAATCGTGCGCGAGCTGAATGGCGATGTGTATTTTGGCGAAAAGGGCATTCGCACTTTGCCCGACGGCCGCCGTCAGGGTTGGGACATGATGTCCTACGCCGAAGACGAAGTGCGCCGGATCGCCCATGTCGGCTTTCGTGCCGCGAGGGGCCGGGGCAAAAAACTGTGTTCGGTCGACAAGGCCAATGTGCTCGAAACCAGCCAGTTGTGGCGCGATGTGGTGATCGAGGTTTCGGCCGAGTATCCCGAAGTTGAGCTCAGCCACATGTATGTTGATAATGCCGCGATGCAGCTGGTGAAGAACCCTGGCCAGTTCGATGTGATCGTCACCGGCAACCTGTTTGGCGATATCCTGTCCGATCAGGCCTCGATGTGCGTTGGTTCGATCGGATTGCTCGCCTCGGCCTCGCTCAGCGAGGGCAGCCAGGGCCTGTACGAGCCGATCCACGGTAGCGCCCCTGATATTGCGGGCAAGGGTCTCGCCAATCCGATGGCAACAGTGCTGTCCGCCGCGATGTTGCTGCGTCATTCGCTCGGACTTGAAAATCAGGCTGCGCGGATCGAAGCGGCGGTTGCCCGCGCCCTCGCTGATGGCGTGCGCGGCGGCGATCTGGGCGGAGCCATGGGCACTGTTGCAATCGGCGACGCGATCCTCGAAAGGCTGTAGCGGCGATGTTTGCGCGGGGGCTTCGACAGGCTCAGCCTGAGCGGGTGTATATGTTAGATCAGAGTCCGCTCAGCCTGAGCCTGTCGAAGGCCGTGCGCCACGTTTCGGAGCAAGCAGAATGACCCTACAGCTCGGCGTTGTCCTCCCCACTTATAACGAGCGTAAAAACCTGCGCGGTATGGTCGAGCGGCTCGACAAGGCGCTGGCCGGGATCGCCTGGGAAGTGATCATCGTTGATGACAACAGCCCCGATGGCACCTCGGACGAAGCACGCACCTTGGCGCAGGAAGACGGCCGGGTCCGGGTGATCCAGCGGATCGGGCGGCGTGGGCTGTCTTCGGCGGCGATCGAGGGAATGTGCGCCACCGCCGCGCCGGTTGTGGCGGTGATGGACGCCGATCATCAGCATGATCCCGAACTGCTGACGCAGATGCTCGCCGCGATTGAAAGCGGGGACTATGATATGTCCTATGCGAGCCGCTTTGCCGAAGGGGCCAGCACGGAGGAATGGGGCCGGCCCGACCGGGTCAAGGCATCCAACTTTGCCAACCGGATCGCCAACAAGGTCACCGGGGTTGAGCTAACCGACCCGATGAGCGGCTATTTCATGCTCAAGACCGAAGTGCTGCGGTCCGATGCGCACCGGCTATCGGGCGTCGGCTTCAAGATCCTGCTCGATATCCTCGCCACGGTCGATGTGCCGCTGCGGATCAAGGAAGTTCCGATGAATTTCGCCGCGCGGCTGGAGGGCGAATCGAAGCTCGACCGCACGGTCGTGTTCGAATTCATGGTCGGGCTCTATGACAAGTGGCTGGGCCGCTGGATCCCGACCCGGTTTGCGCTGTTCGGAACGATCGGCGGGCTGGGCGTCGTCGTTCACATGGCGGTGCTGGCGATGGTGCTAGGAATATACGGTGAGGCTTTCGCCGTCGCCCACTATCCCAAGGAAGCCGCGTTCATCGCCGGGCAGACCACCGCCGCGCTGGTGGCGATGACCTTCAACTTCGTGCTCAACAACGAACTGACCTATGCCGACAGCCGGTTGCGCGGGTTTGCGCCGCTATTGACCGGTTGGGTCCGGTTCCTGATCACCTGCGCCTTTGGCCTGCTCGCCAACATCGGCGCGGCCACTGCGCTGGTCCGGCTGGGGTTCAATCCCTATCCGGCCGCGATTGTCGGGATCGTGCTGGGATCGGTCTGGAACTTCGCGCTGTCGAGCAAGTTCGTCTGGGGCAAGTACTAGCCTTCGGACTCAGCAGGCCAGAACTCTTAGATAATCTGGATATCTGTCAGCAATTTCTTGAAGAGTTCCATCGCGGGTGACGATAGCGATTCGCTTCACGCGAGCAGTTGCGATCAGAAAGCAATCGCCGGGGTCTTTGTGCCCGGTATCAACTACCACGCGGGCGGCTTCGCAGGAAATCCTATGTTGAATGGGCACAACCTTGGCCTCAATGGCTCTGATAGCTTCGCGGAACCATCGCTCCGGCGAGTCCTCACCCAAGTTGGGCCGATTGGTAACGCGCGGCTTTTGGGTGGCTACTGCTAGTTCCCAAGCCGTAATTGGAGAAACAAATAGATTACCGGCGGCCTGGCTTTCACCGATCGCAACCAGCGCGTCGTCGGTAAGCTCTCGATCGCCGCTGACCAACCAATATAGCGCGTGCGTATCGAGCAGAATTCCAGGCAATTGTCAGCCTTTTGCCACAGCAGGAGATTGGCGACGCTTTGCCGAATTCTTCATGGCCTGAGACGCAATGGGCTTTGTCAGGTCAAGACCCTTTTTTATCGTCAAATGACCCTTGAGGGCGCCAACACCATACACAGTAATGAATTGTCCGGATTTTGAGTCCCGAACAGTCTTTTGCGAGGATGTAAGTTGCGCTTTCGTCATGACGTATCGTTAGCACAGTTGGATCAGAACGCCAACTATTCAGGACAAATGCTGGGCAAATCTACCGCCAGCTGTGCAGCCACATCCACCATTGATAGCTCGTCTTGCCGCAGCATAGCGGCGCGGCGGAGATGATCGGGTAGAACCAGGCGAACATGGCGAGGCTCAGCACGACACTGGCCGGGGCGATCCAGCGCCAGCGGTCTGGCCGCCGCCACAGCGCGTCCAGCGCCAACGCGAGCAGCGCCATCAGGAACGTGCTGGGCAGCAGATAGTGGTAAAGGAACTGGATTGGCTTGCCTGACACCGCCCAGAACAGCAGCGTGACGAAATAGAGCGCGGCGAAAGCCAGCAATTCAAGCCGCCGTTGCCGCACCCCGGCCCACAGCGCCCAACCGAGCGCGACAAGGCCCGCCAGCATCGTGAACGGATTGCCGATCAGCACGATCCCGCGCTGGACCCCGTCAACTTCCTTGTAGAGATACCAGATCGCCCGCCAGTTTCCGACCCATTCGTACCAGACCGAGCGATAGGGGTGGAGCTTTTTGACACTGTCCTGGAGGGTCAGCATATGCTGGTGCCAGGCGATTGGCGACCACGGATCAATCGGGCGGGCCTGCCAGTGAAAGGCCGGCCAGAAGCTCAGCCAATAGACGCCAAGCGGCACCAGACCGAGCCACAGCGCCGCTTCGATCAAGCTGATCCCCGGCACCGGACCGCCGCGGCGGGCGAGCAGGAACCAACGCCCGGTGTGCTTGAGCTTCAGCACCAGAAAGACCAACCCAGGCAGGATCAGCGCGGGCGCGACCGACCATTTCGCGCCGAGTGACAGCCCCATCAATACGCCCCCCAACGCCAACCGCCAGCGGCCTTGATGGGGCAAGCGGACCGCGGCGGCGATCTGCCAGGCCGCCACTATCGCCAGCGCGGCCATAGTCATATCGAGCATCGCAATCCGGCTGTGAATGAACCAGAAGAAGTTGGTTGCCAGCAGCACCATGGCCAGCACCGCCGCGCGGGCATTGCCGCTGGCGAACCAGACCATTCGTCCAAAGGCAAACAGCCCGAACGCGCCCAGCAGTGCGGACGGCAGCCTCCAGATCAGCGGCTTGTCGCCGAACCATTGGATTGCGGCGGCCAGCAGTGTCTTGGCCAGGAACGGATGCTCGGGATTGAATCGCGCGCCTTCCAGCTGCTTGCGTGCAGCGGTGACATAATGGGTTTCGTCGAAATAGATCTCACTCGGCACACCCAGCCGCCACCAGCACAACGCCAGAAAAAACACCGCAATCACCCCGCACCATTGGGCGGGATCGTGGTCAGTAGTGAAGCGGCGCTGCATTAGGGGCCAACTATCGGGCGGTGCCGGGTAGCGCAATCCAAGATCCTTTCCATTTTCACGAAGTGCAAATGGGGAGGTGGCGCCGCGAAGCGGTGACGGAGGGGTTTAGACGCTGGCGTCGATACCCCTCCGTCTCGTCCTGCGGACGATCCACCTCCCCATTTGTGGCCTTCGCCAAAAATGGGAAGGATCTGACGCTTGCCCCTCCTCTTTCCGTTGCCTAAAGCCCGATCACTATGAAACGCACCACCGGACAAGACCGATCGATCACTTCGCAATGGCGCCCGGCCACCCAGGCCGTCCGCGGCGGGACCTGGCGCAGCGAACAGGGGGAGACCAGCGAGGCGCTGTTTCTGACCTCGGGCTATAGCTACGACGATGCCGAAACCGCCGCGATGCGGTTTCGCGGGGAAGATCCGGGGATGACCTATTCGCGGCTCCAGAACCCGACAGTGGCAATGCTCGAAGAGCGGATTGCGATCATGGACGGCGCAGAGGCCTGCCGGGTTCAGGCATCGGGCATGGCGGCGATGACTACGGCGCTGTTGTGCCAGCTTTCGGCCGGGGATCATGTGGTGGCGGGCCGCGCCGCGTTCGGATCATGCCGCTGGCTGGTCGATCAGCTGTTCCCGCGCTTCGGGATCGAGGCGACCACGATTGATGCCCGCGACAATGCCCAGTGGGAGGCTGCGATCCGGCCCAACACCAAGGTGTTCTTCTTTGAAACCCCGGCCAACCCGACGATGGATATCGTCGATCTGAGCTACGTCTGCGGCCTGGCCAAAGCGCGCGGGATTACTTCTGTGGTCGATAATGCCTTTGCCACATCGGCCCTGCAGCGGCCGATCGAATGGGGCGCAGATGTGGTGGCCTATTCGGCGACCAAGATGATGGACGGGCAGGGGCGGGTGCTGGCCGGGGCGGTTTCGGGCAGCGCTGAGTTCATCAATAACGTGCTGCTGCCGTTCCAGCGCAACACGGGGCCGAACCTTTCGCCATTCAACGCCTGGGTGGTGCTGAAGGGGCTGGAGACGCTGAACCTGCGGATCATGCGGCAGAGCGAAAATTCGCTGAAGGTTGGCCAGTTCCTTGAAGGCCGGGTGCCGCGGATCGCGCACCCGTTCCTGCCCAGCCATCCCCAGCATGAGCTGGCGACAAAGCAGATGGACGCGGCGGGGTCGATTTTTGCGTTTGAAGTTGATGGCGGGCGGGACCAGGCGCACGGACTGCTCAACGCGCTGAAGCTGATCGATATCTCGAACAACATCGGCGATTCGCGCAGCCTGATGTGCCACAATGCCAGCACCACCCACTATTCGGTCAGCGCCGAAGTCCGCGCCGAAATGGGCGTGACCGAGGGGATGCTGCGGCTCAATGTCGGGCTGGAAGATCCCGACGATCTGATCGAGGATCTGGACCAGGCGTTGAAGGCGGTTGGGCTATAGCACCAACGGCTTGCCCAGTGCGGCCAGCGTATCGTTAAACGCAACCGCCAGCGATAATGGTGAGGAGGCGTTGTTAGTCTCAGTGAGCAGCCGCAAGTGGCGCTGGGCGCGGGCTTGGTGCTGTCCTGCCACGGCGAGAATTTCGACAATCCGGCCCTCATCCAGAGTCATCCGCATGGCGCAACACGGCGCAATCTGAATCCGCCGCTGTGAGACCTGAGCGAGTTCCACCACAAACGCGCGCAGCAGCACGAGTGGGCGGCGATAGTGGATGCCGAACTGTTCAAACACCCACAACGAAGCCTGCGCATCGCGAATCCCGTGGGCCGCCATCCGGCGTAAACAGCGCAGCACAATCCGCTGGGTTTGTTCAAAGGGCAACGGCAGCGGCATCTGGCATTGGCCGGGGGTCGGCTGGTTCATTGAGGGCTCCGATCAGTGAGTTCCTCGTTTAACGCTATTGAGAATGATTTGCAATAACTGTCAGTCGCGTTATCCCGCCTTGCTTTTCAACCCTTCCAGCTTCTTCAGCGCCGGGGTGACAATCGGAATGGTCAACATCGTGCTGCCGATCGCCGCCAGCAGCAGAGCGGTGAAGGCGCCGCTGGTGATGATCCCTTTGTCCAGCAGGACGTTGACGAAGATGATCATGATCAGCGCCTTGGTCTGCAGCAGCCAGCCGATGATCCAGCCTTCTCCCTTGCTCCAGCCGAGGATTTTTCCGGCTATGCCGACCCCAGCCAGCTTGCCGATAATCATCGCCGTCAGCAGCAGCGCGGCGGCGACAAAGGCGGTATAACCGCCCATGTCCCAGCTGGTGCGCAGGCCGGTGCTGAGGAAGAACACCGGCATGAACGCCAGCAGCACGACATCGCGGAACCTGTCAATTTCGCCGATCCCGAACCACTTGGCGTCAAGCGCCGCCCCGGCCAGAAACGCCCCGACCATGTAATGCAGCCCCGACCAATCGGCGAGGTAACCGCAGCCCGCTAGCCAGACCAGCCCAACGTACCAGCGGTCACGCGGCGGGATCGCCACGATCAGTTTGCGGACCAACACCACGGCAATGCCAAACCCGATCAGGAATGCGCCCTGCCGCCCGATCCGCTCCCAATCGAGCAGGATCAGCGCCAGCACGCCCCAGATCAGGATATCGTCAAGGCTGGCATAGCGCAGCAACCGCTGGCCAAGTGCGGTCCGCAGAATCTCCAGCTTTTGCATCAGCAGGATCAAAATCGGCAGCGCGGTGACAGCGCAAGCCATCCCAACCCCCAGCACGAACTGCCAGGTCGCCCCTTTGGCGCCGATCCAGTCTGCCGGAGCGCCCATCACGAGCAGCAACCAGGCAGCACCGGCCCCCAGCACCAAAGGCGCACCAAGCGCCAGGCCGGACGTGATCAGCGTCTCCCCGCGCCATTTCCAGGCTTCTTCCAGATCAAGTTCCAGTCCGGCGACGAACACGAACAGCATCACCGCCCACCAGGCGATCCCGTTCAGCGCGCCGATCACCGGCGGCGCAAAAATAAACGCGTAGTAGGCCGGAAAGGCTGCGCCGAGTACACCCGGGCCAAGCAGTATCCCGGCGATGATCTGGACCACCACCAGGGGTGCCCAATAATCGGTCCGCAGCAGCCGCCAGACGGCATAGGGCAGCGCGAAAATGATGATCAGCGCGAGCAGGAACAGTTCGGTCACGGGCAGGGATGTTTGCATGGCGCGGCGTTAGCAAGCTCCACTCGCGCCGCCAAGGCTAACGCAATCCTATTCCCCCCATTGCGAGGGCGCGGGGCAATCGCTACCTTGCGCAGCATGAAGGAACTGTTCCAACACGCCGCTATCACCGAAGGCATCACCGTGCGCGTCGCGGTGAATTTCCTGCCTGAGCAATCGCACATCGAGGTCGGCAAATGGTTCTGGGTCTATCACATCAGGATCGAGAACGGTTCGGACGAGGCGGTCCAGCTGCTGACCCGGCATTGGCGGATCACCGATGGGCGCGGAATGGTCAACTTGGTTGAAGGCGAAGGCGTGGTCGGCGAACAGCCGCTGCTTCAGCCGGGGCAGAGCCATGACTATGTGTCGGGCTGCCCGCTGACGACGCCGATGGGGACTATGGAGGGGCACTACACCTTCGTGCGGCGCAGCGGCGATGCGCTTGAAGTGGCAATCCCGTTCTTCCCGCTGGCCGCTCCGGCGACGGCGGGCTAAGCGCAGACCCATGAAGCGCACCCATCTGCCGCTCAACGCCTTGCGCGTGTTCGATGCCGCTGCCCGGCATCTGTCGTTCACCCGCGCGGCGGACGAACTGGCGGTGACCCCGGCAGCCGTCGGCCAGCAGATCCGCGCGCTCGAAGATGTGCTCGGCGTGGTCCTGTTTCGCCGCACGCCCAAAGGGCTGGAGCTGACCGATGAGGCCAGCGCCGGGCTTGAAGCGTTGCGCAGCGGGTTCCTCCATTTTGAGGACGCAGTGCGGGCGATGCAGGCCGGGCAATCGAGCCATGTCTATACGATCGCCGCCCCGCGCGAATTCTTTGCGGCCTGGCTTGCCCCGCGCCTCGCACAGTTTCGCAAGGCCAATCCCGAAGTGCGGTTCAGCCTGGTGTCTGACGAAGACGCCGATTTTACCGAGGCCAACCTCGATCTGGCGGTGCGCTGGGCCGATGGGCCCGGTGATCTGGAAGGTTTGGCGCTGGGTGAACCGGGCCGGGTCAGCGTTGGTGAAGGCTGCTGGATCGCCTGGCCAGGGGACGCCAGCCCCGAAGGCGATGATTGCGAAAGCCCGCCGCTGACTGTTGGCGATGCCGGGCAAGCCATCGCCGCTGCTGCGGCCGGAATGGGCAAGGCCCGCGTGCCGGTGCTGCTGGCGCAATCGTGGCTGGAAAACGGTCGGATCACCACGCTGGGCGAAATGGCGCCGTGCCGCCAGGGCTATTGGCTGGTCGCCCCGACCCCGCAATGGCGGCAGAAAAAGGTCAAGGCGCTGGTGGCGTTTTTGACAGCTTAGTTCAGCGTCACCACTTCGCCCCGCGCCATCACAAAGGCCATCCGTTTCAGCACCCGCACATCGGCCAAGGGATCGCCATCGACTGCAATGATGTCGGCGCTTTTGCCGGCCTCCAGCGTGCCCACTTCCTTGTCCAGCCCGAGCAGCGCGGCGGCGTTGACCGTGGCGGCCTTGATCGCTTCCATCGGCGACATCCCGAACTTGACCAGCCATTCGAACTCGTCGGCATTGCGGCCGTGCTTTGATACCCCCGCATCCGTGCCGAAGGCGATCTTGACGCCGAGCGGATAGGCAATCTGTAGTGACTTGCCGGTGATCCCGATCCGCCAGTCGATCTGCTTTTTGATCAAGGGCGGATAGGCGTTGGGATTGGCCGCGAGCCGCTCCAGATAGCCGTTCACGGTGCTCAGCGTCGGCACATAGAAAGTGCCGTTCTTGACCATCAGCTTGGCGGTTTCCGCGTCAATCGTGGTGCCATGCTCAATCGAATCCGCACCAAGCCGGACGGCCAGCTTGATCCCGTCGATCCCGTGAGCGTGAACCGCGACCTTGCGGCCATAGGCGTGGGCGGTGTCGATGATGGCCTTGGCCTCATCCTCAAAGATCCGGGTGGCAAGGCCGGTGCCCGAATTGACCCCGCCGGTGGTGGCAAACTTGATCACATCGGCGCCGCGGCCGATCTGGCGGCGGACCGCGCGGCGGCAGTCATCGACCCCGTCGCAGAGGTTTTCGGTCCCGATCATCGGATGCATCTCATCGGCCAGGCCGACCCGTCCGTCCATGTGGCCGCCGCTGGTCGAGATCGATTCGCCGGCATCAAGGATCCGCGGACCTTGCACCCAGCCCCGCCGGATCGCCTCGCGGTAAGCCAGCACCTTGCCCTTTTCATCGCCCAGATTGCGGACCGTGGTGAACCCGGCGCGCAGGGTCTTCATCCCGTTCCACTGCGTCTCAAAGGAATTGAGCGGGATCGAATCGGTCATCGCCGCCGCCAGACCCTCGTTGCCGGCCCGGTCGCTGGATAGGTGGGTGTGGCTGTCAATCAGGCCGGGCAGCACGGTGCGCCCTTTCAGATCAATCACTTTCGCGCCTGCTGGGGCGGGCAGATAGCCATCGTGCAGCGCGGCGATGCGCCCATCCTGGACCACGATGGTAGTCGCCCCGCGCGGGGCTTGTCCGGGAATGGCGATAACCCGCCCCGCGTGGATCCAGGTCTGGGTGCTGGCAAGTTCGCTAGGCGCCTGCGCGCTGACCGCGGCGGCAATCCCGGCAGTCGAGGCAAGCAGGGCAAGGGCAAGGGTGCTGGGCTTCATGGTCTGGTCTCCCCGGAATGGCGGTTTGGATGGATGCTAGCGGCGCCAATCAGGCGCGGCAATCTCAGCGGATCAGAACTCCGCCCTTGATAACATGCTGGACCCGTTCCAGCTCGGAAATGTCGGACAGCGGGTTGCCTTTGAGCGCGATCATATCGCCCCAGTGGCCGGGCGTGAGTGAACCGACATCCTCGCTCCAGCCGAGAAACTCAGCCGCGACGGTGGTGGCAGACTGGATCGCTTGCAGCGGGGTCATGCCATGGCGGACCATATAGGCGAACTGGCGCGCGTTCAGCCCGTGCGGGAACACCCCGGCGTCGGTCCCGAACGGCAGCTTCACCCCGGCCCTGACGGCCTTGGCAAAGCCTTGACGCTGGGCCTCGGTGGTCTCGTCATTCTTGCGCAGGATCGAGGCTGACCAGCCATCGCGGCGGCCAACCTCGGCAATGTAATCACCGTTATAGACGTCCATCACCAGAAAGGTGCCGCGCGCCTTTGCAAGGGCAATGCCTTCATCGTCGATCAGGCTGGCATGCTCGATCCCGCGCACGCCATTGTTGATCGCCAGCTTGATCCCCTCGGCGCCATGGGCATGGGCAGTGACCCACGATCCGCGCGCGCTGGCGGCGGTCACGGCGGCGCGGATCTGATCGCCGGTTAACTCGATAACGCCGGGCTCAGTGCCCTCGGTCAGGACCGCGCCGGTGGCGATCAGCTTGATCGAATCTGCGCCCTTGTCGAGCAGCAGGTTGACCTTCCGGGTCACTTCGGCGGGGCTGCGAGCCACCCCCATCCGCATCTCAGGTGGGACCACCATGCCTTTGGGCAGCCCGGTCACTTCGCCGCCGCCGCCGGGCCGGGTGATATAGCCGCCAACCGCGTTGATCCGCGGGCCGATCACATCGCCGCGATTGATCGCATTGCGCAGTTCGATATTGCCGGTGCCGCGATAAGAGCCGACATCGTGGACCGTAGTGAACCCCGCCTCTAACGTGATCCGGGCATTGCGCGCGCCCAGATAGGCGGTTTCCTCTGGCCCGTGGAGCAGCGGTTCGGCCGGATTGTTGGTCTGGAGATAGTCGGCCAGATGGACATGAGCGTCGATCAGGCCGGGCAGCACCCAATAGGCTGACCAGTCGATCAACTTGGCCTGTGGCGGGGGCGGAGTCCACGGCGTGATCGCCGCAACCCGCCCGTCCTCGATCCGGATCAGCCGGTCTTCCAGCACCGCGCCGGTGGCAGGCTCGATCAGGTGCCCGGCGCGGACATAGACTGTTTCGGCCATTGCTGGCGCGGCCAGGATCAGGGCAAATAGCGCGGCGGCGAGGCGGACAAGTTTGGTCATCCCGGCAAGGTGCCCTGCCGCGCGGCGCGGCGCAATGCCTCTAATCCGGCGGATTGTGCCGCCGCAGGAACGCCTCGAGCGTGTCGAGCCATTTGGTTTCGTTCTCCGCCTTGTCTAAACCGTGGCCTTCGTCGGCGAAAGTCAGCAGGTCGAGCGGTTTGCCGGCAGCCGAAGCGGCCAGTTTCAGCGCGGTGTATTGTTTGAACGGCACTCGGAAATCGCGCTCACCATGGACCAGCAGGACCGGGCGGGACAGGCGGCTGACCTGTTTGACCGGGCTGACATCGTCAAGGCTGAAGCCGGGCTGGCTACCACTGATCTTGGCCTTCCACTTGCGTCCGCTTTCGCGGCTGAAGTAGTTCTTGTCATAACGCAGCTGGGCTGCCCAGTCGGTCACTCCGGCAAAACTGGCGGCGCAGCGATAGCGTTCGGGGTTGCGGATCACACCAAAAAGCGCGGCGTAGCCGCCATAGGACGCACCGACCAGGCAGACCCGCCCGCGATCAGCATAACCCTGCGCCACAACCCAATCCATTCCGTCGTCCAGATCGTCCTGCATCTTGCGGCCGATCTGGCCATCGCCGAGCTTGACGAAATCATCGCCGCTGCCGCTCGAGCCGCGATAATTGGGTTGCAGAACGGCGTAACCGCGATTGGCGAGGAATTGCGCTTCGGTATTGAATTCCAGCTGATCGTTGACCCCGTAAGGCCCGCCGTGGGGCAGCACGATCAGCGGCAGGTTCGCAGGCTTGCGGCCCGGTGGCAGGGTCAGCAGCGCCTTGATCTCGATCCCGTCGCGGGCCTTGTAGGTGATGGCGGTGGGGATGGCCATCTGGGCCGGGTCGATTTGCGGTTTGTCGGCGAAGAACAGGTCCAGTTTTCGCGTCGCCGGGGTATAGATGTACCAAACGCCGGGATCATTCTCGCGCCCGGCCCAGACCAGCATCCGCGAGCGATCGAGCGAGCGGCTGGCGATCCGCACGACACTGCCCTTGAGCGTCTTGTCGAGCCGGGCCTGCAGCGCCTTCATATCGGGATCGAACCATTCAACCCGGTCGCGGTCATCCGACCAGTAGGCCGCGACCAGCTGGTTGTTTTCATCAAACCAGACATCGTCGATATCGGCGCCGGGGCGGGCGAACACAACTGCACCGCTTGCCCCAGTTGAGAAGGTGACCTTGCGCAGAACGTAGTGTCCGGTTTCATCCTCTTCGAGCACATGGCCTTCGTCGGATCCGGCGGCGATCTGAGCCAGAATCCATTGGCCTCGCTTGTCCTCCTTGACCCGGTCGATCACCGTGACAACGCGAAATTCGTCAGCTGCGGTGCGGCGATAGATCAGTTTGAAATTGCCGCTGTGGAGCATCTCGACGGCCATCCGCACCACGCCCTTTTCGTCGGCAAACCAGGCGCCGACATATCTGCGCGGCGCCTGAACCTGCTGACCGGCTTTTTCGGCCGTGCCATCGAGCGGGAAGCGCCATACCGAGGGCCAATCCACGATCGTCCGTTGCATCAAGAGCAGGACGAATTCCCCCGCCGGATCAACATACAGCGGCGTATCACCGTCGATCCCCATGTCTTTCTTGCCGACAAAGCTGAAGCCGCCAGTGGTCAGATCGAACACGAATAGCCGGGTAAAGGTCACCTCTTCGCCAAACAGTTTGCCCACTTGTGACAGGCTGACCAGGATCCGGTTGTTCCCGGCCCAGCGGATCCATTCGAGCTCCTTGATCGCTGGAATTTCGAGGTTGCGGAGAACTTTCTTGGTATTGGCATCCAGCACCGCCAGCCGGGACTTGCCGTCGCTGGCCACCGCTTTCAGCGCGATCCGGTTGCCATCGGGCGAGAGCTTCATCCCGCTAAGGCCCGACCGGGCGGTAAAGACCGCAGTGGGCACCAGCGGCGGGCGGACCTGCGCTGCGGCGTCAGGGGAGCTTTGGCCGGACAGCGCGTTTAGCGGGGTGAATAGTAATACAGCGAGCAGGACGAGACCGTAACCACCGCGCATTGTGCCGACACTCCCAGTAAAACGGGCCGCCAATGCTTGGAGCGTAGGTGTACCGCGCCAAAAGGCAATCGGATTAGAATGAGTGGCCTTTCTTAATCGCGCGATTAAATTGCGCTTGACCTGCCGCGCGGCGGCGGGTCAAGTCGCGGCATGAATCCTGAAACCATCCGCATTCCAGTCGCGCCCGGCATTGAGATTGCCGCCGATGTCGCGGGGCGGCGCGGCGCGCCGACAGTCATTCTGGGCCACGGCGGCGGGCAGACCCGGCACTCGTGGGACAAGTGTGAGGAGCAGCTGGCCCGGGCCGGGTACTACGCCATCAACTATGACCTGCGCGGACACGGTGACAGTGATTGGTCGCCCGATGGGGACTATGCGATCACCACCCGCGCGCAGGATTTGATCACGGTCGCGGCGCAGGGTTCGGCACCTGTTGCGCTGGTCGGGGCCTCGCTCGGCGGGATCACGGCCTTGCTGGCGGCCTGCCTTGGGCTGGAGCCTGCCGCGCTGGTGCTCGTCGATATCGTCCCCAAGATGGCCCCCGCCGGGGTTGCCAAAATCCGTAGTTTCATGATGGCCAGTCCCGACGGTTTCGCCACTATCGAGGAGGCGGCTGACGCGATTTCGGCCTATTACCCCGAACGGCCCCGGCCCAAGGATCTGTCCGGCCTCAACAAGAACCTGCGGCTGCAACCAGATGGTCGCTATCAGTGGCACTGGGATCAGCGGATGATGTCCGATACCCGCGCCGATCCGCAGCATATGCTGGAACTGCTCGATGCCGCTGACTGGACCGACCGGGTCCCGACCTTGCTGGTACGGGGCATGAAAAGCGATATCGTTGACGATGAAGGCGTGGCCGATCTGCGCCGCCGCATTCCCGCGCTCGAGATTGCCGATATCCGCGGTGCCGGGCATATGGTGGCGGGCGACAAGAACGATGAATTCAACGCGGCGGTGATCGAATTCCTGACCCGGGTGATGCCGCCGGATCGGTGATTTCCCGCTCTCGACTCTGGTGCAAAAATCCGTAAGCCTGTGCGAAATCATGAGAGCTGCGCGCGCAGGGGGTAAGACATGAAACTGCGGAAATTTGCCTTGCTGATTGCGGCATGGCCGGCGCTTGCTCTGGCTGGCAGTCCTGCTGGAGTGCTGCCCCAGATCGGCCAGCCGCAGGCCGAGCGGCAAGGCAATCCGGCTTTGCCCCGCCCATTGATCGCCGCGCCGCCCAGCTGGGTCGATGTCGCGCCGCTGCCCAAGGCGCCCAATGGAGCAGAGGGCGCTGCGACGATCGATCTGCTTGGCGATGTCCAGGTGCTGTTCGGCAAGGACGAAGAGACCACCTATTACGGCGTCGCCTGGATCATCGGTACCGCCCACGGGCTCGATTCAGGCTCGCTCAAGGTCGATTGGGACCCTAGCCTCGAAGTGCTGACGATCCACCGCTACCGGGTGCTGCGCGATGGCCAGGCGATTGATCTGCTGGGCGATGGGTCCAAGCTGAAAGTGATCCAGCGCGAAACCCGGATGGAAAGCGCGATGCTCGACGGGCGATTGACTGCAACGCTCCAGCCCGAGGACTTGCGGGTCGGCGATGTAGTCGAATTGGCCTATTCCACCGTCCGCCGCGATCCTGCGACCAAGGGCATGGCTGAGTATATTTCGGGCCCGGCCGATGGTTCCACATTTGGGCGGTTCCGGGTTCGGATGGTGTGGGGCAAGGATAAGCAGGTCCAGTGGCGCGCCTCGCCCGGCATCCTTAAGCCCAAGCTGAAGAAGACCCCGCAAGGCACCGAACTGGTGGCCGAATTGTTCGATGTCACTGCACCGCGCGGACCAGAGGGGGCGCCGCTGCGCTATGCTCTGGTCAATGCCGTGGAAGTGACCGAGTTCAAGGATTGGCAGGGTGTCTCGCGGCTGTTTGCGCCGATCTATGCTCACGCCGCGCAGCTCGCCCCGGACAGCAAAATCAAGGCTGAGGCGGCCAAGATCGCGGCGCAAAGCCCTGATCCCAAACGCCGCGCTGAACTGGCGCTGGGTCTGGTCCAGGATCAGGTCCGCTATCTGTTTCTGGGGATGGATGCGGGCGGCTATGTCCCGGCCGCGGCGGAGCAGACCTGGGCCCGGCGGTTTGGCGATTGCAAGGGCAAGACCGTGCTGTTGATCGCGCTGTTGAATGAGCTGGGGATTGAGGCGCGGCCGGTACTGGTCCACACCCAAGACGGCGATCTGGTTGCCAACCGTCTGCCCGCGATGGGCGCCTTCGATCACGTGATTGTCGAAGCGAAAATTGGCGGCAAAAGCTATTGGCTCGACGGGACCCGGCTGGGCGATGACCGGCTCGACCGGTTGCAGCCGCCGAGCTTTAAGATTGGCCTGCCGGTCACTGCTGCGGGCAGCCCGCTGGTCCCGATCCTCCCGCCCGAACTGACCCGCCCAACCACCAGCGTGGCGCTCAACATCGACGCCAGCAAAGGGCTGGCCGTGGCCGCTCCGGTCAGCGGAGAGATGCGCTTTTCAGGGGTCTACGCCTCTGACGTGCGGCAAAAATTTGCGGGGCTTTCGCAAACCGAACGCAACCGCGAACTGCGCCGGATCTGGCGTGAGAGTTTTGATATGGTCACCCCGGTCAAGGTCGCCACGCTCAGCGATCCCGAAACCGGCGATTTCGTCCTGACCATGAGCGGAACCGCGCTGATGGACTGGACCGCCGATCTGGGCACGCGTTGGTACGAGATTGACCGCTCGCGGCTCGGCTGGCGGATCGACATTGCCCGCGAGGGCGAAATCAACCCCGATGCGCCCTATGCCTTCAACTATCCCGATTGGTGGTCCAGCCGGGTGACGATCACCCTGCCCCATACCGGCAAGGGGTTCCGGGTGCAGGGCAGCGACCCGGTTGACAAGACCGTCGGCGATCTGTTCCACTTCCGCCGCAAAGTGGTGTTCAGGGACGGGGTGGTGACGATGGAAGCCGATACCCGCGCGCTAGCGGCAGAACTCCCCGCCGCCCGCGCCCAGCGGACCCGCGCCGAAATGGTCGAACTGTCCAACGGCTCAGTCTACATCCGCGCGCCTGCGGATTATGAACCGACCGAGGCGGAGAAGGAGCAAACCCGGCGGGCCGATGCGGCCGAGGCGGAGGCCGCGAAGGCGAAGGCCAAGGGGAAGGCGGGGAAGTAGCGGGGCTGGGGAGAAGTTGGCTGCAGGCGGTTGACTGGCTGCAAAGCTGGGGGATGCGGACATTCGCTAGCAACGTTCGATGACCGCTCAGTTGGACGATCTAGATTGGCAGATGAGGGGGTATGATTTCCGGAAAGCTGACGCAAAGTGCCGCTTATCGCGATGTTAGCATCGCGCCCGTTTTTGGTTGCTGAAAGTAGATCGCGGGTTGCCCGCAAGCGGACGTTCAAAGTCCAACCTTGTTAGGTTTGGGTGCAAAAGGTTGCGGTAGGTGCAGCCAGACCGCATATGCATGCCATGCCTACGCGCGCCCGCTCGCACATACTCGAGGAACAATCGATCCACCACTTCCGCGATGCTCTGCCATCCGGCTGGGTCTATCGCCAGAAGGCTCCCGACTATGGGATCGACGGCGAAGTCGAGATCTTTGACGCCGATGGTAGCTCGACTGGTCTGTCATTTAATGTCCAGCTTCGCGCGACCGACAATGCGGCGCTTGCCGACCGCGTGCGCCTCGAGGTCGACGAGCTCAACTACTATAGGTCGTTCGACGTCCCCACAGCGGTAGTGCGCTTTAGTAGCCCAGACGGGTTGTTGTTCTGGCAATGGGCCTCGAATATCGCCTCGCGGGTGGAGATCGCCGAAGGGCAGAAGACCGTCACCTATCGCTTCGACGAGATCGAGAGCTGGACCGAGCCGACGCCCGCCGCGATCCGTCGCACTCTCGAAGTGCGCCGGCACCTCGCAAATTTTCCACCGAGCATGGCCGTGCCGCTCCGCGTCAACCTTTCAGCAATCCCCCCCGCCGAACGCTATCCGGTCGATCGGGCGATCTCGCGCGCGATCGCCGACAGCCAAGGCGCGCTTGTCCGCGCGGGCAGCACACCCGCCGATGTCGAGGCATTCGCGCGGCTCGAGCCCACGTTCCTTGAGGTCGGGATCGATACGCTTACCGGCGCGACCTTTGATTTGCACGACCCTACGACCGACGACTATCTCGCCTCGATCCTCTACGCGCTCGTGCGTCTCTTCCGCCGCCAGCGCCTCCTCCGCCAGGCCGAGGCACTCGCTTCGCTCCTAGCCGAGCGTGAGCTTGCGCATCACAATCAGGATTTGGCCTTCGACGCTTGCATCGCGCTCGCGCGCGAACTCCCGGCGCTCGTCCGGCTCGCGATCGTCAACGGCCTCCACGATCAAGGCCCAATGCATCCCTTGATCGCGCTGACTATCGCCAAAGCGCCACAGGACGACGATTCGCGTCGCGCGGCAACGGATGCATTCTTCGAAGCGTCACTGGCCTCCGCCCGCGAAGTTGCGCCGGTGAGTGAGGCGGCAGTGCACTATTCGATCGGCAATTTCTATCGACACCAGCACGACCTCGCGCGTGCGGCTTACCATTATAATCTCGCGCGCCATCTTCGGCCTGCTTATCTCCAAGCTGGCTATTTTCTCAGTGAACTCGCTGGCGTGCTATTCCTTGCTGGCCACTATGTGTTGGCACAGCACTTCTATCGCCAAGCCGTCAGCCTCGACCCCAACGATCCTGATCTTTTCTTCCTTTTCGGCGACGCGCTGCTGCTCTCGGGCGAGGTTGCCGAAGCGCGCATTTGTTTCGAGGCTGCGCTCACGCGTTGCGCAATCCCGCGGCTCTTGCGCGAGGCCGAGCTCAAGATCATAGTCTGCGACCATCTGAATTCCACCACGGGGTCCGACACAGTGCCGCGGCGGCGCGCCGAGGCGAGTCCCACGTTGCGACCCGACGGCCGCGACAGCGCCGAGCATCTTGAACATCTGCTGCGGGACGTCGACGCATTCCACCCGCTCGCGCGCTTCAACCTCGGCATCACCCGCGCGCACGAAGGCGATCGCATCGCCGCCCTCCACCATTTCTTAGTCTGCGCCATCATCCAGCCGCAGGACATCGCAGCTTGGGCCAATGCCGCGATCTGCGCGCTTGGTCTTGGCGACGAGGCACTGCTCTGCCGGATCATGAGCACCGCGATCCATCATATGGGCGCAGATGCCTATGATCATTTCCGCGCCGACATCGCGGCGCAGGGCATGGCGTCCGAGAGCCTTGCGTTACTCGACGAAATGGCGATGCAATTCCTCGAAGAGAGTGAACGTCCGGGGGGTGACGGTTTCACTCTGCGCCTGCTCGATGGCGATGGCTATCAAACCATGACCATTGTCGGACTCGGCGAGGCTTGACCTTGGCTAGGTGTTAATCGGTCGGTGGTGCGCCTTGTGCGCAATCTCAGCTTTTTCCGTTTCGAGCTAAAATGACGACAGCCCACTTTCAGCCCCGTTGTCGTTGTCGGCGAGCGCTTGAACGCATGACAGCTCTCGACGAGCTACAAGGGGGCAGCGAACGGCGGCTCTGGTGTCGCAAGCTGACTGGCCACTCTGTGCGCCAACAATCAGACAACCAAGCACCCTCAATTCTTAACCCGCCCCGCGCAACCTCCGCATGGCCCGCCAGGCCATTGCCTTGCCGGTGTTGCGGGCCGGGAAGGCGCCGGGGCTGGCTGGGCGCAGGCCTATTTTGCGCAGGACGTGGTTGAAGGCGCGGGCGTCTGCCTCAGCGTAGGACCAGTCCGAGCGCCAGGTGATCGACAGCGAGATGGAGGGTTCAGCGCCGTTCTGGACCCAGTGCGGGGCCTTGACCGGCACGTGGATCGCCTCGCCCGCGCTGATCGCAATGGGTGTGCCTTTGGCGGCATAACCATCGAACCAGTTAAGGTTCCGGTGGTGCAGGCCGAGGTGGTAATCTTCATGCACTTTGGCCGAGAACATCGCTTCGTCCTCAACCGGGAACACTGTCATCACCTTTGATCCGCGGATCTGGAGCAGGATGTTGTGTTCCGGATCGAAGTGGAACGGGGTGACCGCGCCGGGCGAGGAGATGAAGATGAAGCCTTCCAATTGCATCATCGCCCCGGTGCGCGGCTCGACGATATGTTTGAGTTGGCTCAGGATCGCGTGGAGGAAATCGCGGTAGGCCGGGACCTGTTCGATCCGTTTGAGCACGACCCACGATCCGGCCTCACCGATCTTGCGGATCGTTTCGCTGACGCTGAGTGAAGCTTTCGGCACGTCTTCGGGCTTGATCCCGATCGGCAAGGCGGCGGGGTTGTGCTCGATTTCGCCTTCGGGCAGGGCTTCGGCAAGGCGGACCAGCGCCTCGATCGTCAGCAGATCGTGCCCCAAAAGATTGTGCGCCAGCTTGGCCGGCGTTGCCGGGTACGCAGCGGCGAACACCTCGCGCGTTTCGGGCGGAAAGATGGATTCAGTCATGCCACCGGCATAGCCGCGGCGGGTTAAAATCCGGTGAGAGTGCTGAGCGCCAGTCCCCCGAGCGCCGCGACCGGCAGGGTTTTGATCACGCTCCAGTTGAAGCGGAAAATCAGCGTGGCGGCCAGTGCCGCCAGCAGCGCGGCGCGCCAGTTGAAGCTGGCCAGCACCGGCAAGGACAGGCTGACCGGGCCCCAGTTGGCGAAAGCCGTCTGGCCGAACAGTAGATGGACGGCAAACCACAGCGCCAGACTGGCGATCACCCCGACAATCGAGGCCGTGATCGCCGCCAGCGCGCCTTTCAGCTTACGGGCATGCTCGAGCCGCTCCATCCACGGGGCCAGCGTGAAAATCCACAGGAAACAGGGCACGAAAGTGACCCAGGTGGTCAATGCCGCGCCGATCAGTCCCGCGACCAGCGGCGTAAACGGCTCCGGCGCGCGGAACGCGGCGAGGTAGCCAACAAACTGCGTGACCATGATCAATGGCCCCGGCGTGGTTTCGGCGAGGCCCAGCCCGTCGGCCATTTCGCCCGCGCTCAACCAGCCGAAATCCTGCACGGCCGTCTGCGCCATATAGGCCAGCACCGCATAGGCCCCGCCAAAGGTCACCACCGCCAGCTGGGAGAAAAACGCGCCGATTTTCCACAGCACATGATCGGGACCGAGCATCACGAACACCAGTGCCAGCGGTGCGGCCCACAGCGCCCCGGCAATGGCGATCGTGCGCAGGCTGCGGCCCCACGGGCGCGGCGAACTGGGCGGGGCGGGGCTGGGCGGTTTCAACGCGAGCCAGTCTGGACGTAGCGCCGCGGTGAGCGCTCCGGCCAGCCCGGCGCTCAGTACCACCAGCGGGAAGGGCAGGGCCAAAGCGGCCAGGGCGACGAAAGCGGTGGCAGCAATCGCCCGCTTGAACCCGGTATTCAGCGTCCGTCCGGCGATCCGCAACAGCGCCTGAACGATGATCGCCAGCACGGCCGCCTTGATCCCCAGAAACAGCGCCGCAAACCAATCGAGCCGCGCGGCGTAACCATAGAGCACCGACAGCAGCAGGATCACCGCCGCGCCGGGCAGGACGAACAGCAACCCCGCCGCGAGCCCGCCCCGGACGCCGTGCAGTTTCCAGCCGATCCAGGTCGCCAGCTGCTGCGCCTCTGGCCCCGGCAGCAGGTGGCAGAAATTGAGCGCAGTGAGGTATTGCTCCTCATCAATCCAGTCGCGCTCCTCAACAAATTCGCGGTGCATCAGCGCGATTTGCCCGGCTGGGCCGCCAAAGCTGAGGCAGCCGATCCGGGCCGAAACGCGGACCAACTCGGCGAAGGTGGGGATAGGGCTCATCACGCGGAACATGGGCGCAGTGCCGCGCAAAGGCAATCATACGGTGCCCCGCCCGTTTGGGGACGGGCGGGGCGTCGACCTATCCTGCAGCACTCATTCCCGCGGAATCTTCCAGGTGACCGAACCGGAATAGCCGCCGGAAACCCGCGCGCCGGACTGATCGGTGGCAGGCTCGAACCGGGCGCGGGTGCTGACTCGCTCGCAAGCCGCCTTGTCCAGCCCCGGCCAGCCGCTCGACGTGGTGACGGTGCAATTGGTGACCTGCCCGGCGCTGTCGATCGCCAGCCGGTAGCGGGTCGTGCCGGAATGTTCGGCGCGCAAATCGTGGGTCGGGTAGTCATTGGTGGTGACCCACTGCTGCCACTTGCCCTTGGGTTTAGCACTGATCGGCTTGAACAGCGGGGGCGGCGATGTGGTCGGTTCAGGCGTGGGGAACTTGGCCTCACCCAGCACCTCGGTGCCGTCATTGCCGCTATCGAGTTTCAGTTCGGGGAAGGTGGTATCACCGGCAACAGGCGGCAGGTTGATCCGGGTATCGGGCCGGTCAATCACGCTCGGATCCTTGCGCGCGCTGTCCTTGGCCTCGGGCGGGGGCGGTGTCGGGTCCTTGGGTTTGGTGATGTCATGAGTGGTGATCACCCGTTCCTTTTGCGCCGTCATCGTGGTCGCCAGGCCGGTGATCAGCGCCAGCCCGAGGCCAGCCTCAATCGCCAGCACGGCGGCTCCGGTTCCCAGCTTGCGGCCGGTGCCTGCAGTATCGGTATAGGCCATGGCATCCTCTCCTTGTGATGCGATCGCCCGGTGGCCCATGCCCATCGCGAGTCGCACCGGACAGTCGCGGGTTATGATGTAACAGTATAACATGACTGAATTGAGTCAAGCCCATTCCGTAGCGTCAAGCGTGGGGCGGTGGCCATTGCCGATCAAGCTGATAGGCTGGGATTGTCGTCGCGCTCTCGCGGGAAGCAACACCGGCCCGCGGCCCCCGCCCCCCCGCCCGCCCAAAAGGGGGACGCGGTGTGGGTGGGGCCGGGGTGGGGGGCGGGTGTGGGAGCCCCTGG
>JANMOU010000023.1:0-3085 GCA_031369495.1 Novosphingobium sp.
CGCCCGCAGCGCATCGTGGAGCAAGCCAGAGCGCCGCGCGGCGAGCGTTTCGCCCAGGCCGCCAGCCACGCCAACCCCGCGCACCGCCAGAATGGCGAGGCGCTTGTCGGAAAAGCCCATGGCTTTCAGGCGGCGCAGACCGGCGGCATCGTTGGGCAGGCCGTTCTCCATGATCACGGCTTCTTCGGCGATAATCTCTTCAATGTGCCGCAGAAACCACGGATCGAAATGGGTGATCGCCTGGACTTCCTCAATCGTGAAGCCTTCACGAAAAGCCTGCGCGATGATCAGAACGCGGTCTGGCGTCTGGCGCGACAGCGCTGCCGTCACCGCATCGCGCCCGGCCCCTTCGAGGCTGAGCACGCGGTTGAAGCCGTCCAGCCCGGTTTCCAGGCCGCGCAGCGCCTTCTGGAACGATTCCTTGAAGTTGCGGCCAATCGCCATCACTTCGCCAACCGATTTCATCGCGGTCGACAGCAGCGGTTCGGCGCCTTTGAACTTTTCAAACGTGAACCGGGGGATCTTGGTGACGACGTAATCGATGCTCGGTTCAAAGCTGGCCGGGGTCGCGCCGGTGATCTCGTTGGTCAGCTCATCCAGCGTATAGCCGACCGCCAGTTTGGCCGCGACGCGGGCAATCGGGAAGCCGGTGGCCTTGGAGGCCAGCGCGGACGAACGCGACACGCGCGGGTTCATTTCGATCACGATCAGGCGGCCATCGGCCGGATTGACCGCGAACTGGACGTTCGAACCGCCGGTTTCCACCCCGATCTCGCGCAGCACAGCGATGCTGGCGTTACGCATGATCTGGTATTCCTTGTCGGTCAGCGTCAGCGCCGGGGCGACAGTGATCGAATCCCCAGTGTGGACCCCCATCGGATCGACGTTTTCGATTGAGCAGATGATGATGCAGTTGTCCTTGCGGTCCCGCACCACTTCCATCTCAAACTCTTTCCAGCCGAGCAGCGATTCTTCGATCAAAACCTCTGTAGTTGGAGAGGCATCGAGGCCAGACTTCACAATCTGCTCGAACTCGGCCTTGTTATAGGCGACCCCGCCGCCGGTCCCGCCAAGGGTAAAGCTGGGCCGGATGATCGAGGGAAGGCCCGTGCGTTCCAGCACTGCAAACGCCTCATCAACATTGTGCGCCACGCCGCTGCGCGCGGATTCCAGCCCGATCTTGTCCATCGCATCGCGGAACCGCAAGCGGTCCTCAGCCTTGTCGATCGCATCGGCATCGGCGCCGATCATCTGGATGCCGTATTTCTCCAAAGTGCCATCGTTGAACAGCGCCAGCGCGGTGTTGAGCGCGGTCTGCCCGCCCATCGTCGGCAACAACGCCCAGCCGCCCGGATTAAGCGCGGTCTCCTTGGCGATAATCGCGGCGACCACATCGGGCGTAATCGGCTCGATATAGGTCGCGTCGGCCATGTCCGGATCGGTCATGATCGTGGCGGGGTTGGAGTTGACCAGGACCACCCGGTACCCCTCCTCCTTCAGCGCCTTGATCGCTTGCGTTCCAGAATAGTCAAACTCGCAGGCCTGCCCGATAATGATCGGGCCAGCGCCAATGACGAGGATCGAGGAGATGTCAGTGCGTTTGGGCATTTATGCGAGCTTTGCTACTGAAAGCCCCTTCCCTTGAGGGAAGGGGTTGGGGATGGGTGTACGGCCTTGGTAGGAAAACGATTGACCAACGTCGCGCGCGAACTGCGGCGGGATATGACCGACGCGGAACGGCGCTTGTGGTCGCACCTGCGCGCCAGCCAACTGGGTGGAGTGAAATTCACAAGACAACTTCCGATCGGCGATTTCGTGGTCGATTTCGCCTGTCGCTCGGCCAGGATCGCAATTGAGCTTGATGGCGGGCAACACAATGAAAGTCCGATCGACGAAGCGCGAACCCGCGTGATTGAAGCCCACGGCTACCGCGTGACCCGCTTCTGGAACAACGACGTGCTGCAAAACACCGATGGCGTGCTGTTGGCTATCCTTGAAGAACTGAAAATCGCCCGCAATCGCTGAAAAGCCCCTTCCCTCAAGGGAAGGGGTTGGGGATGGGTTTCCGCCGCCCGAAGAGTCGCGCTGCCCTCTCACCGCCGACCCCCCATCCCCAACCCTTCCCCACGGGGAAGGGGGCTGAGGAGGATCGAGGTTATGTCAGTGCGTTTGGACATTAGTTTCGCGTCAACTTTTGCGCTGTAATTGCGGAGTCATGATCCGAAACGTCCTTCGCAGCTACCGCAGCATAATTATCATGGCCGTGATGTTCTTGGCTTTCACGGCTGCCGCAGCTTACAGTGGAATCGTCGTTTCTGACGCGCTTAATGACGGCGTCATCAAAGGTCGCCGAGGCAGGGTGATAGTCGAGGCGCAGTCGTCTGGTGTCTTCTACTACACTGTTTCCAAGCACGCTTTTTGGTTTGTGTGCAGTAGCTTCGTGGCAATCGCCATCGCCCGGATCGCGCAAAAAATGCACAAAAAGGGCCTGTTGCTTAACAAAGAGCGCCTTCCCCAGACGCCTCGTCACTTCGCAGCTCCTCTGATCGATCCAACAAAGCGCTCAAACAAGTAGAGCGAGTCCATCGGCCCCGGCGACGCCTCAGGGTGATATTGCACCCCGAACGCGTGTTTGCCCTTGATCGCGATCCCGCAGTTTGAGCCGTCGAACAGTGATACGTGGGTTTCCACCACGCCGTCGGGCAGGCTGGTCCCATCGACCGCGAAGCCGTGGTTCATCGAAGTAATCTCGACCACGCCATCTTCCAGCCGCTTGACCGGATGGTTCGCGCCGCGGTGGCCCTGGTGCATTTTGGTGGTCTTGGCGCCTGCCGCCAAGGCCAGCATCTGGTGGCCGAGGCAGATCCCGAACACTGGAATATCGCGTTCCAGCAGGCCCTGAATGACCGGCACGGCATAGACCCCGGTGGCCGCCGGATCACCGGGGCCGTTGGAGAGGAACACGCCTGCGGGGTCCAGCGCGAGCACATCGGCCAGCGCGGTATTACCCGGAACCACCGTCACCCGCGCCCCGGCATGATCGAGGCTGCGGAAGATGTTGTCCTTCGCGCCGTAATCCATCGCC
>JANMOU010000024.1:0-12571 GCA_031369495.1 Novosphingobium sp.
GCGCCGGCCGGGGTTTCCCCGGGGCCCGGTGGCTCCCTGCGGCGAGAACACGGGGGCCACCCCGGGGCCCGGGTACACCCCCGGGACGACATCAGGCCAAAACCGCGTCGGGAAACTCGCTCTCGGCCTTGGCGATCAGCGCGCGGTCATCGTGCTGCCAGGGATGGAAGCCGGGCAGGAAGTAGCTGACCCAAGCCGGGAAGATCTTGCGCAGCACGCCGGGCGTGCCGACCAGATACCAGGCCAGCTTGGCCTTCACCTTGAACCCGGTCAGCCCGTCCTGCGCCAGCAGTTCGAGCGTATCGTTCCAGCGGTTGCGCAGGAAGTTGAAAGTCACCAGCAGCATCATCACCGATTTGAGGCGATAGCGGCGCAGGCGGGTCCAATCGCGGGTGGCGTGGAGGAAGGTGTCATAGGCGACGCCCTTGTGCTCAATCTCCTCGATCGCGTGCCAGCGCCACATCGCCGCCGTTTCGGGCTCGGCATCCTTGAAATGCCGCGGATTGGCGAGGAATTCGTGCGCCATCATCGCGGTGTAATGTTCCAACGCGATCGTCGCGGCCAGGTTCACGATCGGCGGGCGCTGCTTGATCATCTCCATCAGCTCACCGACGCGGGCGTCGATTTTGGCCATGTCATAGCCGGCGTCAGCCGCGGCCTTGTTGAACACCACGTGTTCGCGGGTGTGGTTGATTTCCTGTTTCACAAAAGCCCGGATTTCGGCCTCCAGCTTGGGCGAGGCGCCTTCGCGGTGGGCCTTTACGGCTTCGATGAACATGGCTTCGCCGCGCGGGAAAGTAGCGGACAGCGCGTTGTGCCAGGCGGTGCCGATCGGATCGCCGCCCAGCCACCAGCGGCCGGGTTTGATCTCACGGCCAAAGCGCTGGTCACGGACCACGATGGCGAGATCGGCGGGAGTAGGAACGTCCAGCTTGCCGGAAAGGCTAGTGGGTTCTACGTCGAGGGGGAATTTGGTTGGGGCGTTCATGATCCCCTACATAAGGTAACTGACACTAATGTCAATAAGGAAGCGTCTAACTCAGGAAGAAAGCCGCACCGTCGCGCTCGAAGCGGCGCGGGCGCTGTTGATCGAACTGGGGCCGCAAGCGGTTACGCTCAAGGCCGTGGCATCGCGAATCGGCCGGACCCACGCCAATCTGCTCCACCATTTCGGCTCGGCGGCGGGGCTTCAAAAGGAGCTCGCCCGGCATCTGGCGGTCACGATTTGCGCCACGATTGAAGACGCCGTGCTGGCGACGCGGGCGGGCGAAGGTAGCCCGCGCGATGTGGTCGATCTGACCTTCGATGCGTTTGACAAGGAAGGCGGCGGCGCGCTCGCCACCTGGATGCTGATGAACGGCAACGAGGATGCGCTCGATCCCTTGCTGGAGACAATCCACGAACTGGTCGACGATCTCGGCGAACACGAAGGCGGCAAGATGCACGATGTCACCCACGCGCTGTGCCTGATGGCGCTGGGCGATGCCTTGATGGGCGGGCCCCTGGCGCTGTCGCTCGGCCTGCCGCGCACCGCGGCGCGGGATATCGCCGAAAAGATGCTGATCGATGGCGCGATTGCGGCGGGGATTGTGGTGCCGGGTCAGTCGGCCTGCTGAGTGCGCGGCTGGGGCTTCGACAAGCTCAGCCTGAGCGGAATTTAGAAGCAGTTCCCCAAGACCCGCTCAGGCTGAGCCTGTCGAAGCCCCATCGGTTTAAGCATCCGGCTTCATCCACACCGGCCGCCACTCCGGCTTAATATCCTCAACCCGGCGGTGAGCGACCGCCAGCCCCAGTTCGGGGTAGGCAACCCGCTCGCGCCTGGGTTCGCTCTCGGCTAGCGGCACAACCACCAGCCGCCGGCCCACCTTCGCCCGCCAGTTCATCCGGGCTGTGTTTTCCTGACCGACGTAGCAGCCCTTGGTGAACGACACTCCGTTTAGCTCTGCCGCATTGCATTCGAGCCAGAGCAGGTCGGTCAGCTCTGCACCCTCACAGACGCTGTGCGAGAGGCGGTGCGCAAGCCATTGGTCCTCGGCGCTTTCGCTGCCGGGCTCACTCAGCCAGCGCTGCCCCAACGCGGGCAGGCGCGGGTCGGACCGCGTGCCTTCACCTGCCTGCCAATGCACGGCCAGCGCCGGATCAAGCACGATCCCGATCTTGCGGCGCAGGCGGTAGAGCGACAGGCGTTTGACCAAGGCTTCTGCGGTAACGGCTTCGCAATCAAGCAGCAGGTCGGCGCCGCCATCCCACACGATGAAATCAAATAGCACCTTGCCTTGCGGGCTGAGCAGTGCCGCCCAGCACGGCAGCGGACCCGCCACGTCGTTGGTCACCAGCCCTTGCAGGAACGCGCGGACATCCTCGCCCGGCTCCAGAGCGGTAAGTCGGATCACGGCGCGGCTGGTCAGGTGAGTTGCAGTCATGGGTGACAGATAGGGTGCCTGCCGCTTAAGGGAAAGGCATGACCAACATTCCGAATCGCCTGACGATCCGCCGCCCCGATGATTGGCACGTCCATCTGCGCGATGGGCCGGTGCTGGAAGGGGTGGCGAAGTACACTGCCCAGCAGTTCGCCCGAGCGATTGTGATGCCCAACCTGTCCCCACCGGTAACGACTGTGGAAGCGGCGCGGGCCTATCGGACGCGGATCGTCGCGGCCGCCGGGCCGGGCTTCACCCCGTTGATGACCGCTTACCTGACCGACACGATCGCGGCCGATGAAGTCGCGCGCGGCCACGCCGAAGGGGTTTTCACTGCCGCCAAGCTCTATCCCGCCCATGCCACCACCGGTTCCGCCCATGGAGTGACCGATGTCGCCAATATCCGCGGCGTGCTGGAACGGATGGAAGCGATCGGCATGCCGCTGCTGGTCCACGGCGAAGTGACCGACGCCCATGTCGATATCTTTGACCGCGAGGCGGTGTTTATCGAACGGGTTTTGGCGCCGCTCGTCCGCGACTTGCCCGGCTTGCGAGTGGTGTTCGAACACATCACCACGGCTGAGGCGGCGGCGTTCGTGACAGAGTCTGGCCCGAACGTGGCCGCGACGATTACCCCGCAGCACCTCCACATCAACCGCAACGCGATGTTTGCAGGCGGAATCCGGCCGCACATGTACTGCCTGCCGGTCGCCAAGCGCGAATTGCACCGGCTGGCGCTGCGCAAGGCGGCGACTTCTGGCAGCCCCAAGTTCTTCCTGGGGACCGATAGCGCGCCCCACGGGATCGGCGCGAAGGAAGCGGCTTGCGGCTGCGCGGGGATTTTCAACGCGCCCTATGCGCTGGAAAGCTATCTGGCGGTGTTCGAGGAGGAAGGCGCGCTCGACAAGTTTGAGGGCTTTGCCTCGCTCTATGGTCCGGCTTTTTATGGGCTGCCGGTGAACGAAGCGACTGTGACGCTGGAAAAGGTCCCCACGCTGGTGCCGGATCAGATCGACGCCAATGGCACCCCGATCGTGCCGTTCCACGCGGGCGAGACGCTAGGCTGGCGCTTCGCTGGCTAGGCGCTGACGGCGCTGTTCGAACAGGTCCCACAGGAACACCGCAATCGCGCTCCAGATCAACACGAAGCAGGCCAGCTGGCTGGTCTTGAGCGGTTCGTCAAACAGGAACAGGCCCAAAAAGAACACGATCGTCGGGGCCAGAAACTGGACCATGCCGAGCGTCGAATAGTCCATCCGCCGTGCCGCCATCGCGAACATCAGCAGCGGCAAGGCGGTGATCACGCCCGATGCGGCGATCAGCAGGCTGAGCGAGAGATCGCCGCCGAACGCGCTGCCCGCCGGGCCCTGCGCATACCAGATCAGCAGCGCGCCGGCCGGGCCGAGCAGGATCAGCGATTCGACCGTTAAACCGGGCAGCGACTCGACCGGGGCCAGCTTGCGGATCAGGCCATAGGCGCAGAACGATCCGGCCAGCGCCAGACTGATCCCCATCGTATCGAGCGCATCCCAGGCCAGCAGTGACACGCCTAGAGCGGCCAAGGCCACCGCCAGCCACTGCCGCTGGCTCAGCCGCTCACCCAGAAACAGCGTGCCAGCCAGCACATTGGCCAGCGGGTTCATGTAGTAGCCGATTGATGTCGCCAGCACGTGTCCGGTCTGGACCGCGACGGTATAGAACAGCCAGTTAATGGCGATCATCACCGAACTTAGCAGCAACAACCGCAACACTGGCCAGGCCAGCGCCGCGCGCAGCTGGGTGGTCTGGCGCAAGACCATGACCAGAGCCAGGCAGACCGGCAGCGTGAAAATGATCCGCCAGCCGACGAATTCAATCGGCGGAACCGCTTTGACCAGCATCAGGTACAGCGGCATCAGCCCCCAGATCAAAAAGGTGGCAAAGGCCAGCGGCAGGCCATTCGTGCCGTTCTGATTGGGGGGAGTATTCATCGCCGCGGCGCTAGCCGGGGAGCAGCGCCGGGGCAAGGGTAGCGCTGGCAAGATCGCTGGCAATCGGGCAAGAGGGCATGACCATCGAGGAGTGCTCTGCCGTGCCGCGATTGCCGATCGTTCTGTTTTTGGTCATGACGCTGGCGGCCTGCGGTGATCAGGCTAAGCCCGATCACAGGGCCGAGCGCGACAGCGCAGTGGCGGCGGCGCTCGATGATCCGATCATGGCCGATCCCGATCTCGCGTCGCAGAACCGCGGCAACACCGCGCTATCGGGTGGCGGTCCCGCCATGGCCGAAGTGCCGCCCGATCTGCGCACCCCCGAAGAGGCCGAGCGGGCAAAGCAAGCAGCGCAGAAAATGCTCGGCGGGCGGATCGAGCCGGCCCCAGCAGCCGCGAAGACCTTGCCCCAATCAAAACTGGTGCGGGCCGTGACGATGGAGGGCGTGGCCCAGGCGCTGGCACTGGGCGAGGCCGGATGTCCGGCCAAGCTGGGCTATGGCTTCATCTGGGCGGCGCGGCTGCCCGCTGGGCTGCCGATATATCCGCGCGGCCATGCCCGGGTGGCCGCAGGCTCTGACGTTGCCGCTTGCCGTTTGCGCGTGGTGCGCTTTGTCAGCCCGGTCGCCGTGGCCGATCTGACGGACTTCTATTTTGCCAGCGCTTCAAAATCCGGACTTTCGCCAATCCGCCGCCGCGAAGGCAGCGACGAAGTGGTGGCCGGAACCAAAGGCAGTGCCAGCTATGCGGTCTATATCCGCACCGGAAAGAACGGGATGAGCGAAGTCGATCTGGCGGTCAGCGGGTTCTGATCGCTCAGCCCTCGCGCAGGCCTACGCCGATCATTGCACGCGGCTGCTCCATTTCGCTGGAGGCGACCGGATAGGCGCAATAGTCAGCCGCGTAATAGGCGCTGGGGCGGTGGTTGCCCGATAGGCCAACCCCGCCAAATGGCGCAGCTGAACTGGCGCCATTGGTCGGCCGGTTCCAGTTGATCACCCCGGCGCGGACATTGGCCCAGAAGCGGTTGTATTCGGCCGGAGTGCCGCCAACCAGCGAAGCTGCAAGGCCAAACCGGGTGTTGTTCGCCTCGGCAATCGCCTCATCAAAGTCCTCAACCTTGCAGACCTGCAGCAGAGGCCCGAACAGCTCGACGTCGGGCCGATCCTGGACCCCGGTCACATCAATGATCGCGGGCGAGAGAAACGGCAGGTCATCGCGCGGACGGACCATGTGTTTGATCGCTTTGCCGCCATTGGACAGCAGATAGAGGAAACTTTCGGTCAGGCCGTCGGCGGCCTGATTGTCGATCACCGGGCCCATGAACGGGCTGGGCTCATCAAACGGGGCGCCGACGATGATCCGGTCGGCCAGCCGTTTCACTTCAGCAATCAGCGGATCATACATCGATGCCTTGACGATCAGCCGCCGCGCCGCGGTGCAGCGCTGCCCGGCCGAGGTGAAGGCCGACTGGATCACCAGCGCTGCGGCGTCGGTGATCTTGGGCGTGTCCCACACCACCAGCGGGTTGTTGCCGCCCATTTCGAGCGCCAGGATCTTGTCGGGCCGGGTCGCAAGCTTGCGATTGATCGCGATCCCGGTGTGGGCCGATCCGGTGAACAGCACCCCGTCGATCCCTTCATGCGCGACCAGCGCCTGACCTTCTTCGGGCCCGCCGACCAGCAGCTGGACCACAGCAGCCGAAATGCCCGCGCGATGAAAACAGTTCAGCAACAGCTCGGCCGTGCCGGGGGTTTTCTCCGATGGCTTGAACACCACCGCATTGCCCGCAATCAGCGCCGGGACGATATGGCCGTTGGGTAGATGCGCGGGGAAATTGTAGGGCCCCAGCACCGCCATCACGCCGTGCGGCTTGTGGCGCAGGGCGGCGGTTCCCTGCAAGGCATTGTCGAGTTTGCGCTGCGAGGTGCGTTCAGCATAGGCCCGGATCGAAATTTCGACCTTATTGATCACGCTTTCGACTTCGGTTCGCGCTTCCCACAGCGGCTTGCCGGTTTCGCGCGCGATCATCGTCGCCAGCTTGTCGTTGTCCTTGCGCACTTCGTTGGCGAAGCGGCGCATCAGTTCCATCCGGTTGGCTAGCGATTGCGCCGCCCAGGCCGGCCAGGCCCGCCGCGCGCGCCCAACGATGTCATCGACATCGCCGTGCTTGCCGCGCCACAATTCTGCGCCGGTTGCAGGCTCATAAGAGATCAGTTCGGCTTTGCTCACTCGATACCCGTCCTGTTTCCGATGGCTGCGACCCAAGGGACCGGCTTCGCCTTAGCCGTCTGGCGACCCTATTGAAAGCCTTCGATTTTGAATGCAACCGATAGGGGATAAGCCGTAACCAAACCGCCCCCTGTCTACGCCTTGACGCTTGCACGTGGGCGCTGGGCAGGTGATAACGCTATTCGATCATGACCACACCGCACGCCATTGCCGCCGCACCGGGCGATCCTGCCTTCGCCGACCGCTTCTGGACCAGCCGTGACCGGCTGAAGCTGCATTTCCGGGACTATCCCGGCCGGGCCGATCGGCCGCCGGTGCTGTGCCTGCCAGGGCTGACCCGCAACGCCCGCGATTTTTCGCACGTGGCGCAGCAGCTGGCCGGAGAATGGCGGGTGATCTGCCCCGATCTGCGCGGCCGCGGTGACAGCGCCTATGCCAAGGATTCGGCCACTTACAACCCGATGCAATATGCCGACGATCTGCGTCTGCTGCTGGAGCAGGAGGGGATCGAACGCTTCGTTGCCTTCGGCACCTCGCTCGGCGGGCTGCTGACGATGATCTTTGCGATGACTGAGCCAGACCGGCTCGCCGGCGTAATGCTCAACGATGTCGGGCCGGAAATTGATCCCGCCGGGCTTGAGCGGATCCGGGGCTATGTCGGGCAAGGCCGCAGTTTCCCGACCTGGATGCACGCCGCGCGCAGCCTTGAAGAGGCGCAAGGGGCGGTCTTTCCGCACTACCAGATCGCCGATTGGCTGGCGATGGCCAAGCGCTGCATGGTGCTGGGCAGCAACGGTCGGGTGGTGTTCGATTACGACATGAAGATTGCCGAGCCGTTTGCGCGGCCCGGCGGAGAGGCCGGGGTGGATCTGTGGCCGGGGATTGATGGATTGAACGGCCGTCCGGTGCTGCTGCTGCGCGGCGGGCTGTCAGACATTTTGTCCGCAGATATTCTGACGCGGATGGCCGCGCGGCTGGGCGATTGCGAAATGGTGACCGTGGCAGACGTGGGCCACGCACCGATGCTGGACGAACCTGCTGCGGTGGCCGCGATTGACCGGCTGTTGGCAAAGATTGCTTAGCAATCTTGCGGTTTCTCCATCTCCATTCCAGTTTCAATCCCGGCGGCAAGGAACTGCGCGCGGCCAACCTGATCGGCGCTTTCGGGCCGGGGATCGAACATACGATTATCTCGGGTGTGCCTGGTGCGCTTGAGGCGGCCGCGGCGATCGATCCGGCGATGCGGGTCAACTATCCCGATGACTTCCCAGCGCTGACCGGGAGTCTTTCGTATCGGCGTTTCCGCGCGATTGCTCAGGCGATGCGCGGGTTTGATCTGGTGCTGACCTACAACTGGGGCGCGATGGACGCGGTTATGGCGCACCGGCTTTTTGCCAAGCGATTGGGCTTGTCGCCGCTGGTGCATCATGAGGACGGCTTCAATCAGGATGAAACCGACGGGCTGAAGCGCAGCCGTAACTGGTTCCGGCGGTTGGCCTTGCCAACCGTGGCAGCATTGGTGGTGCCGTCGCAGGTGCTTGAACGCATTGCGCTGCAAATCTGGCGTCAACCGGCTGAACGGGTCCGCCGGATCGCCAATGGTATCCGCCTGGCTGATTTTGCTAAGCCGGCGCGGCCCGATGCCTTGCCCGGATTGGTCAAGAATCCGGGCGATCTGTGGATCGGCACCATGGCCGGACTACGCACGGTGAAGAACCTGCCCAACCTGGTAACGGCTTGCCGCGGCCTTCCTGAGCCATGGAAGCTGGTGATTGTTGGGGAAGGCCCGGAACGCAAAACCATCGAAGCGCAGGCGGCCAGTTGGGGGATGGAGGCGCGGGTGTTCTTGCCCGGTCATGCGGCTGACCCAGCGACAGTGATGCCGCTGTTTGATCTGTTCGCCTTATCGTCTGACAGCGAACAATTCCCAATCTCCGTGGTTGAAGCCATGGCAACTGGGTTGGCCGTTGCCTCCACCGATGTTGGCGATGTTGCCGAGATGGTTTCGGATGCCAATAGGCCCTTCATCAAAGATGCTTCGAATAGCTATTGGCTGAGCGAGAATGTTGAAATCTTGGCTGCCGATGCTGAACTGCGCAGCGCTGTTGGAGCCGCCAATCGGGCCAAAGCACAGGCCGAATATGGCGAGGAAGCGATGATCGCGGCCTACCGCACGGTCTATGCCGGGGCCATCGGCATCGCCGCTTTGCCTTGACCATCTGCGTTCAGCGCAGCTTCACCGGGGAATTCGCATGGATCAGGCGTTGAATTGGCCGGTCCTTGCGCTAAACAGCCGCCGACAGAACTTTTGAAGGCATTCGATTTTGGCCACGCTTCCCCCGTCTGATACCCCGCCATCCAAGCCCGGCAGCCGTGATGAGGCCGCGCAGGACGGTTTTCTGCGTGAAGTTGACGAGGCGCTGCGTGAAGAGCAGTTGGTCACCGCGTTCAAGCGCTATGGCAAGCCGGTCGGCGCGGCGATTGTCGCGGGATTGCTGGCACTGGCCGGTTACTTATACTGGGAAAACGCCCAAAAGGCTGAGGCCGCGCAGCGCTCCGAACGGATGATCGTTGCAATGGAACGGATCGAGGCCGGGTCGGTTGAGGCCGGGATGAAGGATCTTGCGCTGTTGGCCAAGGACCCAAGCCCCGGAACCCGCGCGGTCGCACTGATGGAACTGGCAGCGCTTGCCGCCAAGGCCGGCAACACCCCCGACGCGATCAAGCGCTTTGCCGCAGTTGCCGCCGATGCCAGCCTGCCGCAGGCGTTCCGCGATCTGGCGACGCTGCGCGAAGTGTCACTGCGCTATGATACGATGAAACCCGAAGAAGTGGTCGCCCGGCTGAAGCCGCTGGCGGTGCCCGAAAGCGCCTTTTTTGGCAGCGCGGGCGAACTGGTCGGGATGGCCTATCTCGACATGGGCAAGCCGCAGGAAGCCGGCGCGCTGTTTGCCAAGATCGGCCAGGACAAGAATGTGCCCAAATCGCTGCGCTCACGGATGCGCCAGCTGGCGGGCGGGCTGGGCTTTGATGCCGGTCTCGATGAACCCGAACTAGAAGGCGATGGCGAAGCCGCCGCTTCCGCCTCAGACGCGCCAAAGCCATGAGCACCGCGCAAGCCAAGGAATTACCGATGAAGTCGAAGACCATTTCCCGCCAAGTTTCCGCCCCGTTGGCGCTGGTGCTGGCGCTGGGGCTTGCCGGATGCGGCGTGTTTGGCGGCAAGGATAAGCCTTCGACCCCGACCGTGGGCAACCGGGTGCCGATCCTGTCCAAGATCGATACCAGCGCCAAGGTCGACCCAGCGTTGGCCAGCGTCGCGGTGGTGGTTGAACCGGCGCGGGTCAACGAAGAATGGGCCCAGGCTGGCGGCACCCCCAGCAAGGCCTATGGCAACCTCGCGCTGGCCGCTTCGCCCAGCTATGCCTGGAGCGCCAAGATCATCGGATCGAGCAAGAAGCAGCGGCTGGCTGCAGCGCCGGTGATCGGCGGCGGCAGCCTGTTCGTGATGGACACCGAGGGCGTGGTCCATGCCTTTGATGCAGCCAGCGGCGGAGCGCGCTGGACCCGCGGGTTTCAGGTCAAGGGCGATGGCTCGACGTCGGTCTATGGCGGCGGCGCGGCCTATGCCGATGGGCGGGTCTATGTAACCACTGGAATTGGTGAAGTCGCCGCGCTCGATGCCACGGACGGCAAAGTGCTGTGGAAGGTCAAGCCGGCCGGTCCGCTGCGCGGATCGCCAACGATTGCGTTCAATTCGGTTTTCGTCATGACCCAATCGAACCAGCTGTTCTCGCTGAACGCCGCCGACGGTGTGCAGCAGTGGAACCGCGCGGCTTCGGTCGGCCAGACCGGTGTGTTCGGGGTGGCGGCTCCGGCAGCGGCGCAAGGCACGGTGATCGCCGGGTTCTCGACCGGCGAGCTGATCGCTTATCGCTATGAAAACGGCCGCGAAGTGTGGTCGGACGCATTGGCGCGGACTTCGCTTTCGACCACGGTCGGCGTGCTGACCGATATCGACGCCGATCCGATCATCGATCGCGGCCGGGTCTATGCGCTGGGTCAGGGCGGACGCATGGCGGCCTATGAACTGATCACCGGCCAGCGGATCTGGGAACTCAATCTGGCCGGGATTTCGACCCCGGCCGTATCGGGCGACTGGATCTTCACGCTGACCGACGATGCCCGCCTGCTGTGCATTGCCCGTTCCAGCGGCAAGGTCCGCTGGCTGACGCAACTGGCCAAGTTCGAAAACGAGGAAAAGAAGAAGAACCCGGTGTTCTGGTCCGGCCCGGTGCTGGCCGGCGACAAGCTGTGGTTCGTCAATTCCAACGGCGAGGTCTATTCGGCGGCGGCGGCGGATGGCCAACCAGTGCTGGTCACCAACCTCAAGAGCCCGATCACGCTGGCCCCGGTGGTCGCGAACAACACGCTCTACATCCTCGACGACAGCGGCAAGATCACCGCGCTGCGGTAGGATTTTCCCGCACGTTACCCGGCTATTAACCCTTCCGGGGCTATGGCCGGGAGGATGCGCAGTCCGCAAACTCCTGCCGCCGATCTGCGGCCGACCAGCGATGTGTCAGCCGTAGTCGGCTGGCTCGGGCTTGGCGCGCTGACGATCTGGGTGATGATCTGCCATTTCTGGCCCGAGATTGTCACCGCCACGGGAATTCCAAGTCGGCCGGAGCGTCTGACCGGGCCGAATGCGGCGCTGACCGGGCTGGTGATCACAGCTTTGCCGATGGTGCTGTGGTCGGTCTTTGTCGACAAGGTGCACCGCCGCCCCTCGACCGGGATTGATTGGGATTCGCCGCGCAAACTCTCCACCGTAATCGACATTTCGATCACAAAACTGGCCGGGCTGTGGGCGACCTGGGCGCTGATCGCGGCACTTTATTGCCTCGGCCGGTGGTACTGGGACGGGCCTTACCTGCTGTCGATGCAGGTGCTGAGCGCGGCCGCGGTGCCGCTGTTCGTGCTGTCGATCCCTTACGTCTTGTGGCTCGACCGGGTGCTGATCGATCCGCGCGACGGCTGCTGGCACTTCGGCGCGATGCTGATCGGGCGCGAACCGTTCGAAGCCGAACAGGTAAAGCATCACCTGCGGGCCTGGGCGGTGAAGGGATTTTTCACTGCCTTCATGATCATGATCGTGCCCGGTGGTTTCCAAAATCTGGTCGCGCCAGACTGGAGCGCGTTCTTCCTCAGCCCGGTCGGGATCGCGACCCTGCTGATCACCCTGATGTTCGTGATCGATGAGCAGATCGGTTCGGTCGGCTACATCCTGACAATGAAGCCGCTCGACGCGCAGATCCGTTCGGCCAATCCGTACCTCGCAGGCTGGCTGGCGGCGCTGCTCTGCTATCCGCCGTTCCAGCTGATGGGCGGGCCGGATCGGCCGTTGTTCTACCTCTACGGCACCCACGGCGATGATAACTGGTTCTACGCGCTGGGCGGATTTCCGCCGCTGCTGTGGGTCTGGGCGGCGCTGCTGGTGTTTCTGACCGGGGTCTATGCCTGGGCGACAGTCGCCTTTGGCATCCGCTTCTCCAACCTGACCTATCGCGGCGTGCTGACCAACGGCCCCTATGCTTTTACCCGCCATCCGGCTTACCTGTCGAAGAACCTGTTCTGGTGGTGCGCGGCCATGCCGTTTGTGGTCGATAGCGGATCGCTGACCGACTCGATCCGCAACAGCTTCTTCCTCGGCTGCGTCAGCGCGATCTATTTCTGGCGGGCCAAGACCGAAGAAAAGCACCTGCTGGGCGAAGACCCCAAGTACCGCGAATATTATGACTGGATGAACCGCAAAGGCCTGATCACCAGCCGGTTTTACAAAGCCGGGCAAGCGCTGAGGAACCGGCGCCCGATGCTGCAGGCGGCTCCGGCGGAGTAATCAGAGCCAAATCGGGGGGGGTGCGGGTGGGCTTCGACAGGCTCAGCCTG
>JANMOU010000050.1:0-68259 GCA_031369495.1 Novosphingobium sp.
GGGATGCGTAGCTCCTTCGACCGGGTCATCGGCGAGATTTCGAGCAATTTGGCGCGCTCGGCAGCGTTGCGCTCGTCGCCATATTCGACGCGGCGCAGGTCGCGGCGATAGCTCTGGGTATTTTCGAGGAAAGTCACGAAATTGGAAATGGCCACGACGCAAAGCGCACTTTTGAGACGCGTGGCGTAGCGGATCGCCGAGGCATAGCACATATAGCCACCATAGCTGCCGCCGGTGACGGCGATCTTGTAGGCATCGACGCGCGGATCGGCGGCGAGCCGGTCGAGGAAAGCGCCCACGTCCTTCACCGAGTTCTCGCGCTTGAACGCGCCGTTATCAAGGCCGACGAAGCGCTTGCCGAACCCGGTCGAGCCGCGCACGTTGGGATAAAAGAGCGCGACGCCGAGTTCGTTCAGATAGTAATTCGACCGGCCCTGAAAGCCGGGCTGCGACTGCCCCTCGGGCCCGCCGTGAATGTTGACGACGAGGGGACGCTTGCCGGGGAACTTCGTGGGATCGGGGCGATAGAGAAAGCCAGAAACCGCTTCGCCGTCGAAGCTTTTGACTTCGACGAATTCGGGGTCGACATTGCGGCTGGCGTCGAGACCGCCGGTTTCGCTCTGCGTCCAGCGCGTGACCGCCAGTGTCGCCGGATCGATCGAATAGGCGTCGGCAGAACTGCGCGCCGACGTGAACGTCAGGCCGATCGCGCCCCAGGGGGCAATCCGCAAGCCCCCGACAACGCCGACCGGCAGCGCGGTCACGACCCGCGTCGCGCCCGACTTCAAGTCGCGCAGCTTGACGCGGTTCACTCCGGCTTCGTTGACGGTGTAGGCGAGGAAGCTGCCGTCGGGTGCGATATCGAATCCTTCGACATCCCATTTCGTCTCGGACCCGCGCGGCGTGAAGACGCCCGAGCGCAGATCGAGCGTGCCGAGCCGCTGAAAATCGCTCCCTTCGTCGCTGGTCACCCACAAGCTGCCGTCGGGGGCAAAGCGCCCGCCGCCATAGGAGATCTGCTTCTTGTGGTCGCCAATCGGGGTCATGGCGCCACTGACCAGATCAAGCCAGAACAGGTTGGTCTTGGTCACCGAGACATAGTTGGCGACGACCGCAAACTTGTTGTCTGGAGCGAACCCGGCAACGCCCCAGCCGCCGCCCTTCAGTTCCTTGACCATTCGGTCGGTCTTGGGATCGCGCGGATCCATCACATACAGATCGGTATCGGCGCCGTTGCGGCGGGTTGAGCTGTAGGCGATCCATTTGCCGTCCTTGCTCACTGCGCTCAGTCCATTGCGGCTTTTGCCGTCAGTCAGCAGGGTCAGCTTGCCATTCTTGAGCGTGTAAAGCTGGAAGAATTCGTTCCCGCCCTTGTCTTTGGTGACCACCATTGTTCCGTCACCGGGCAGATAGGTTCCGCGCAGCGGTTCGGGCTCAAAGCTGATCTGGGTGCGGGCCATGCCCGGTCCTTTGACCGTGTGAAGTTGCGAAACGTTGCCGAACCGGGTCGAAATCAGCATCGAGCGGGTCACCGGATCCCAATCGACGAAGCCGGCGGTGCGAAATTCCATATAGGGCCGGGTGGTTTCAACCAGGCTCATCGGGATTGCCGGAATTCCGTCAGCCTCAAGCGCGGCTGGCTTGGGTGCGGCAGGGGCGGCGGCGTCCTGCGCGTGCAATGCGGCAGTCGGCAAAGTCAAGGCGGTGAGGGCGAGCAGCAGATGGCGCATGGCGGTTAATTTCCCATTCGAAAGTCCAAGTGCCGCGGGTTGTGGCGCGCGATCCGCAGCAGAGCAACCGCTCAATCGACGAAGAGCTGATCCCGATCCGCAGGGCGCAGTGCCATGCTTACGCAATTAACCTGTTCTGGAAGGTATTGTCACTTAGCCAGCCTTAACCCTCGCAGCGCATAGTTTGATCAAATCAACGAGAGAGACCAATATCATGCAATTCATCCGCAAGCTTATTCGCAACACCGACGGCGCCACCGCGATCGAATATGGCCTGATCGCGGCCCTGATTGCAGTCGCCGCGATCACCGCGATGCAGGGGATGGGTAACCAGCTGCAAACCACCTTCAATTCCAGCTCGAGCGGAATGGCGTCCGGCAACGCCTGATCAGGTAGTGCGAATGGCTTGATAGGGGGCTGATCGGCGGGCGCCGGTCGGCCCCGTTTTGTTTGGTCGCTCTTGCCGTGCCTCCGGGCAATACGACAAAGGTTCCCTGCAGCGCGCGGGCGGAATAAATCACGGCGGAATGACCTGTCGCAACGCCGCTGTTGACTGTCAGTTCGGATTAGTTAATTCTGCGGTTAAATAAGGGCTCCAAAGAGGGCCTAATGGCTCGCAACGCTCCTCTCATGATGATCGTTGGGCATGTGTTTTCGGGAGAGAGATCAATGAAATTTTCGGCATTTCTGAGCACCAGCGTATCCGTCGCAGCCTTGCTGCTTGTTCCCGCCGCCCCCGCGCTTGCGCAAAATGCCGGTAGCTCCGCTGCGGAAGAGGAAGATGCAGAGGCAGCCAAGGACATTGTCGTCACCGGTTCACTGATCCGCGGATCGAGCGAGCAGGCATCCGCACCGATTGACGTGATCGGAGCCGATGAATTGTCGCGGCAAGGCAGCCCCTCGGTGCTTGACCTGCTCAAGAATTTGCCGACCTCGAACGGAATTATCGGCGATGCCAACCAGTTCGATGCGCGCGCGCAAGGCAATGAAGGCGTCGCCTCGGTTAACCTGCGCGGGCTTGGCCCGCAACGCACGTTGGTATTGCTCAACGGGCGCCGGATCGTTGCGTCAGGCGGCAGCGGTATCCCGATTATCGACGTCAACCTGATCCCTTCGGGCGCGATCGGTCGCATCGAAGTTCTCAAGGACGGGGCCGCCGCAACCTATGGATCTGACGCGATTGCCGGGGTGGTCAACTTCATCACCCGGACCGATCAGGAAGGCTTCCGCGTTTCGGGAGACTATCGTTTCATCAAGGGTTCCAAGGGTGATTACGGCGGCGCGGTGAGCTTTGGCCATTCGGGCGACAACTGGCGCTTCCTGGTTTCGGCTGGATACCAGCACCGCAGCGAGTTGCAGACGCTTGACCGCGATTTCGTGATCAAAACCTATCCTGAAAACCCCCAAGGTGGCTGGACCGGCGGCGGCAACCCGGGCAACTTTGACTTCAACGGTCCCTTCGTGGGCGGCAATGTGTTTAGCGGCGATCTGGGCTGTACCGCGCTGGGCGGCTTCCGTAGCCAGACCGGCTCGGCCGCTGATCGCTGCTTCAACCAGTATGGTCTGTTCGGAAACCTCGTTGAACCCGAAGACCGCTTCCAGATCTACATGGACACCGAATTCGACCTTACCGAGGGTGTGACGCTGCGGGTGAGCGGGCTTTGGGGCCATTCGGAAACCCGCATCACCACCTCGCCTTCCTACCTGCCCACGCTGCCGCCTTCGGCAAATTCGGTGAACGGCGGGCTGGGCCTGTTCGTGATCCCGGGCTATTCGCCGGCTCTGCTGGATTACTGCGCCACCTATGGTGCGGCAGCCGGCTGTGCAGCGGGTCAACCGGCCACCGCCTTCCCTGTGCTGTTCCGCCCCGTGCTGCTTGGCGGCAACCCGCTCAATTCTGGCCGCAAGTCTTCAACCTCGCCGCGTGTTTCGGATCAGTTGATGTTCAACGCCGATCTGGATATTGAACTGAGCCCGAGCATCGATTTGCGGCTAAGCTTCACGCATAGCGAATATGACCGCAAGTTCGGTGGCACCGACACTTTCGGCGATCTGTTCCAGAACGCACTGTCCGGTTTCGGTGGTCCGAACTGCGCCTATTCCAGCACGGCATCGCGGGTCGGGCTGAATGCGGCGCAGATTCAGGCGCTGGCCGGCACCAATGGCTGCCAGTACTGGAACCCGTTCTCCACCGCGGTGCAGGCCAATGCCGCCACCGGGCAGACCAACCCGCTTTATGCAGGTTCACGCCCGACCGGCGCCTTCTCCACCACGCCGGGGGCAGGCCTGATCAACGATCCGGCAACCTTTGACTGGTTCTTCCAGGATACGCAGACTCAGGCATTTACCCGCCAGACGGTTGGCGAAGCAGTGATTTCAGGCAGGTCCGGGATCAGTCTGCCGGGCGGTGAAGTCGGCTTTGCGCTGGGGGCACAATACCGCAAGAATACCTACCGCCGGATCTACAGCGCGACCAGCAATCTCGATATCTATCCGTGCCCTGGCACACCGCTTAACCCTGCTGCCACCTGCACCCAGCAGACTGGCGCGCTTGGTTTCTTGGGCACTAACCGCAACGGGCAGAGCAAGAGCGATGTCTGGTCGGCCTTTGCCGAGCTTCAGCTGCCGATCATCGATGCTTTCAACGTGCAGCTCTCAGCCCGCTACGAAGATTACGGCGGCACCGTGGGTTCAACTTTCGATCCGCAAGTACGTGCCAAGTTCGAAATTACGCCATGGCTGGCCGTTCGGGGCGGCTGGGGAACCACCTTCCGCGGGCCACCGTCACAAAGCCTGGCAGGCAACCTGACCTCGCTGCAGATCATCGGCAGCTCGTTCCGGGCGATCGATATCAACGGCAACGCGAACCTGACACCGGAAAAAGCCAACACCTACAATGCCGGCTTGCTGATCAATGCTGGCGGCTTCAGGGCCAGCGTCGATTACTTCAAGTATGACTTTGAAGGCCCGATCGAAAGTGAGCCAGTGGCCGGGATTGTGGCTGCGCTGTTTGGTGCCACGGGTAACGCGAACTGCGGCAACCCTACGTATGCCGCACTGCAATCGCGCTTTACCTTCACCGGTGCGGGCTGTGGCGTAGGCAACGTTCAGCGTCTGCGGACACAGTATGTCAACTCGGCGAATGTCAGCACCTCGGGGATCGACTTCCAGGCCAGCTATCAAGTTGGTTTGGGTTCAGGTTCGATGACGGCGGGCGTCGCGGGCACCTATGTGATCAGCTACAAGACCGACGCGGTGACCGTAGAAGGCGTGTTGGTGCAACCGGCGTTCGACGGCGTTGGCCTGCTCAATTACCAGACCACCGCCTATCCGCTGCCGCAATGGAAGGGCAATGCCTATCTCCAGGGCGATTTCGGGTCGCATCAGTTGCGGGTGCAGGTGAACTACCTTGATGGCTATACCGACCAACGCGGTGCGGCGATCTTTGGCCCCAATAACGGCGCGCTGGCGGGGGCATCGGTCACCACCGGCAAGAACATCGGCAGCTTTACCACAGTCGATGCAACCTACCGGCTAAGGCTGAAGATGGGCACGAACATCTCGATCACGGCAACGAACATCTTTGATCGGGATCCGCCCTTTGCCCGGCTTGACCAGAACTACGATCCGTTCACTGCCAGCCCCTTGGGCCGGACGATCAAGATCGGCATCACGCAGGACTTCTGATCCGATAGGCACAGTAAAAGGGGGCGCTGGTTGATCCCGGCGCCCCTTTTTCATGCGCGATCCACAGCTCCCAGTGACGCGATCACAAATCGTGATAGACCGCCCATTCGCATTGCTGCAGGACGCGCTTCGGGTTAGTCGGCGCTGTCTGACCGGAGGAATTATGGACCGTACCGCCGCCCTTGACCTGCTGACCCGCTATTACGCCGCGTTCAACGCTGGCGATTGGGCCGGCATGCTCGATTGCCTTGATGAAGGCGTAGTGCACGATATCAACCAAGGCGCCAGCCAGCACGGCAAGGGCGCGTTTCGGGTCTTTCTGGCCCATATGGAGCGCTGCTACCGCGAACGGCTCGATGGGATCGTGCTGATGGCCAGTGACGACGGCACCCGCGGTGCGGCCGAATTCGTGGTTCACGGCGAATATCTCAGCACCGACGAAGGCCTGCCCGAGGCTGCCGGACAGACCTATCAGTTGCCGGCCGGGGCCTTCTTCGCGATCGCCGGCGGCAAGATCACCCGGGTAACTGTATACTACAATCTGGCCGACTGGACCGCGCAGGTCGGAGGGTGACGATCCGGGTCGCCCCGCTGTCCGGTGCGGCGCTGGGTGCCGCGCTGGATGAACTGGCCAGCCTGCGGATCACGGTCTTCGCGGCCTATCCCTATCTCTATGATGGCGACCCGGCTTACGAAGCGGAGTACCTCAAGGAATTTTCCGAAGCCCCCGATGCCTTACTGGTTGCCGCATTTGACGGCAGCCGGATTGTTGGCGCGGCCACTGCCAGCCCGATGCGCGCCCAGAAGGCGGAATTTCGGACACCGTTCGAAGCACGCGGGATCGACCCGGCCACGCTGTTCTATTTTGGCGAAAGCGTGCTGCTGCCGGACTATCGCGGGCGCGGGATTGGCCACGCCTTTTTTGGTCACCGTGAGGCGCAGGCACGCCAGTGCGGCGCCACTGCCGCCACCTTCGCGGCGGTGATCCGGCCGGAAGACCACCCGGCCCGGCCAGCCGGATACACCCCGCTCAACGCCTTTTGGACCAAGCGCGGCTATGCCCCGGTCCCCGGCCTGGTCACTCAGCTAGCCTGGCAAGAGCACGGCGAGGCAGGCGAAAGCCTGAAGCCGATGCAATATTGGATGCGTTCGCTATGACCCAGTTCCGCGTCGCCGCTGCGCAATATCCGATCGAGGCACTGGCTGATTGGTCTGCCTATGTCGCCAAGCTGACCCGCTGGGTTGAAGAGGCCGCTGCTGGCGGGGCGGCACTGGCGGTGTTCCCTGAATACGGGGCGATGGAGCTGGCCGCGCTCGATCCCGCAACGATGGGCGATCTGGCGGGATCACTGGCCTCGGTCAGCGCCTTGCTGCCCCGGGTCGATGCGCTGCATGCAGACCTTGCGGCCCGCCACGGCCTCCACATCCTTGCCGCCAGCGCGCCCTGCGCTGTGGGGGGCGGGGCCTATGTCAACCGCGCGCGCCTGTTCACGCCGGGCGGCAAAGTGGGGGTGCAGGACAAGCTGGTGATGACCCGGTTTGAGCGCGAGGAGTGGCATGTCAGTGGTTCGGCGCCGCTCCGGCTGTTTCGGACCGCGCTCGGTAGCATCGGCATAAACATCTGTTACGATAGCGAATTTCCGCTGCTCGCCCGGGCTCAGGTCGAAGCCGGGATGGACCTGCTGCTGGTCCCTTCGTGCACCGATAGCGAACACGGGTTTTGGCGGGTCCGGCTGGGCGCACAGGCTCGCGCGCTGGAGGGTCAGTGCTATGCCGTCCAGTCGCCCACCGTTGGTTCAGCAGACTGGTCTCCGGCGGTGGACGTCAATCGCGGGGCCGCCGCAATCTATGGCCCGCCTGATCGCGGCATGCCCGCAGACGGCGTGCTGGCAATCGGCGATATGGATGCGGCGCAATGGGTTTTTGCCGATGTCGACCTGAGCAAGGTGGCAGAGCTGCGCGCCAATGGCGGGGTGCTCAACGCCCGCCATTGGGCCGAGCAGCCCGGCGCCGGTTTGCTCCCGGCGGTCGAGGTGGTGGACTTGCGGTGAAGGGCAGGGCAGTCTGCGCAGCGATGTTCAAGCGCCTGATCCCGCTCGCCCTGCTTTCCCTTGCCAGCCCAGCCTTGGCCGATGCTCCGCCCGCGCCTGTGGCCAAGGTGCAAACCCTGCAGCAACAGGTCGAGGCGACCCTGGCGACCGCGCCGCAGGGCACCCGGTTCGGGCTGTTGGTGGTTGATGACGCGGGCAAGGTGGTGGTTTCGATCAACCCCGACCAGCGCTTCATCCCGGGATCCAACACCAAGATGTTCACCACCGCGGCGGCCTATGCCCTGCTGCCAGGGATCGATCAGCCGGATGTGGCTGCGGGCACTCAGGTCAGGCTGGAGCGGGCCAAGGGCGGGGTTGACGTGATTCTGGTCGGTCGCGGCGATGCCCGGATGTCGAGCGCTCCCGATTGCAAGGTCAACTGCCTTGCCCAACTTGCCGACGCTGTCGCGGCTAGGACTAAGCGGGTTCACGACGTGATCGGGGATGACAGCTTTTGGCCCGATCAGCGCTGGGTTCCGGGGATGAGCTGGAACAATATCGGGACCGATAGCGGCACGGCGGTAACCGCGCTCAACCTGGACGATAACGAACTGCGGCTGACTGTGACTCCAGTAGCACAGGGAGAAGCGCCGCAGGTCGTTTCATCGCCCTATTTCAAGTTTCGGAACGAGGCGACAACGGTTGCTCCTGGTAGCAAGCAGACTTTGACGCTTGAGCGTGCGGTCAACGGTTTTGGCCTGAGGCTCTATGGCGAGATTCCTGCTGATTCCAAGCCATGGACCGAACGGATCGGGATCGACGATCCAGCGCACTATGCCGCTTGGACTTTTAGGCAGATGCTGGAGGCACGCGGGGTGCGGGTGACCGGTCAGGTGCGCGTGAAACACCGCTTGCCTTCCGAAGTCGACTGGCCTTGCGGCGCCAAGCCTGCTTTTGAGATGCGGTGTTCAGTGGTGCCAACCGGAGGTCATGCCTACAGCACTCTAGCAGATCTGACCCCGCCGCCGCTGGCGGAGGACGTGGTGACGATCAACAAGGCCAGCCAGAACCTCCACGCTCAGGTACTGTTCCGAAGGTTAGGAAATCCCAGCAGAGGGTCAGAGCAATGGGCCGCAGACGCACTGCACAAACTGTTTGAAAAAGCCGGCATCCCTCGCGCCGGGTTCGACTTCTCCGACGGTTCAGGCATGTCGACCTACAACCGCGTCAGCCCGCGCGCGGCGATTGCGCTGCTGCGCTGGATCGATACCCAGCCGTGGGGTCCAGCCTGGTACAACTCGCTGCCGATTGCCGGCAAGGACGGCACGCTGCGCCGCCGCTTCATCGGCACACCGCTCGAAGGCAATCTGGCTGCCAAAACCGGCACGCTAAACGCCACCAACGCGCTTTCGGGCACCTTCACTACCGCCAGCGGGCGCCGCTTTACCTTTGCCTTTTTCGCCAATGACGTCCCGAACGGAGCCTCGGCGCTGCCGGTGATGGAAGCAGCACTGTTGCAGATCGCAGCGGCCAATTGAACGGGTTCGGGACGGCGCTGTTGCGCGGTTGCAACAGAATCGTCGCGATTAAGACAATTCAGTCGCGAAAAAGGACTTTCCCTTTGGCCGGGGCTGGCGCTAGTCCTTGGCTTTGATAGCGTGACGCATTCGGCAGGGGCCGTCGCTGTATCGACTGATTAGGGGGTATCTATGATTTCTCGCGAGCTTATGCGCAGCGTTTTGATCTGCGGCGTCTCACTTGGCGCTTTCGTTGCACCGGCCATGGCCCAGACGGCATCCCCGCCTGCTGCTGATGAAGCCGCAGACGACAAGATGATCGTGGTCACCGGGTCGCGGATCAAGCAGGACCCGACCAAGAGCGCGCTGCCGCTGGAAATCATCACCAACGTCGAAATCGAACGCAACGGCATCGCCAATCCCGAAGCGCTCAACATGTTCCTGACTGCCAATGGCAGCGGGGCAGACAACCTCGCCTCCAACTCGGACGTCACCACCGGCGCGCAGCGGGGCACCAACGGGTTGTCTTCGGCCAACCTGCGCGGACAAGGCAGCGGCTCAACGTTGATCCTGCTCAATGGCCGCCGGGTTGCGGCTCACGGCCTGTCGGGCGGGGCGGTTGACGTCAACCAGATCCCGTTCGCGGCGATTGACCGGGTCGAAATCCTCAAAGACGGCGCTTCGGCGATCTATGGCACCGATGCGATCGGCGGGGTGATCAACTACGTCACCAAAAAGAGCTTCAAGGGCGTCTCGATCAGCGGATCGACTGACATTACCGAACAGGGCGGCGGCAATATATACCGCGTCTCGGGCGTGGCTGGCTATGGCGATCTCGATGATGATGGCATCAACATCATGGGCGCCGTTTCCTATAGCTGGAACAAAAGGCTGCGCGGCGATCAGCGCGATTTCGTCAACACCAACCAGCCGCTGCGCGGCCTTTCGCCCGACACACGCGGCACCCCGATTGCGACGCTGTTCAACATTGGCGCCAATGTTAATCAGAATTCGCAGGGCTCGTTGTTCGCCGGACTGACGCTGACCGCGCCCAATGGTGGCAATGCGGCTCAGGGCGGGATCAACTTCCTCGATTTGCCAGGCGGAGCCGGCTGCGAAAGCATGGACGGCGGGCTGGCCTATGATTGGGAGCTGTGGAACTCGCCCAACAACTTTTACGCCTGCGCCTGGGATACTGGCCGCGCGGCCGTGCTGCAGCAGCCGATCGAAACGCTGACCTATTACACCAAGGCCACGGTCAATCTGGGCGGCGAGCATCAGCTCTCGGCTGAAGTCACCGGATCGAGCGCCAATTCGGCCAAAAGCTTCAGCAATGCCCAGCTGACGGCGAATACCGGCAACTTGCCCTGGGCTTATCCGATTAATTCGCTGACGGCGCCGACCTACAACGCGATCTACGATCAGCTCGCCACCGTGTTTCCCGCGATCGGTGCGGTCGGGGACCGCACGATCGATTTGATCGGACGCTATGGCCGCCCGCTGTCGGGCCGGTGGCGGTGCGTCGCTTGCGGCCCGCGCGAATACCGCACCAATTCCAAGACGCTGCGCGCGATGGTCAATCTCGAAGGGCCGCTGCCGTTTGAAGGCTGGGATTACAAGGTGGGCGCATCGCACGCCGAAAGCGAAACGAGATCGGTGCTGGGTTCGGGCTACTATTACCGTGGCACGCTGGACAACGATCCCGCGACCGCTGCCAATGAAAGCGGGGCTGCAGATACACGCGCACCCATCGCACCCGGCGCAACCACGCCGGGACTGGTTGGCCTGATCAATTCGGGCATCCTCAACCCGTTCAGCCTGACCCAGACCGATCAGGCGATGGCCGGGCTCCGCTCGATTTCGGCTGAAGGCACAACGCTTTATGGCGGGCGCTATACCGTCAAGGAAATCGACGCGTCGTTTGCCGGGCCGCTGTTCGACCTGCCGGGCGGAACCGTGCAAATGGCGGTCGGGCTCGATTGGCGCCGGGAAACCTACAGCTTCAACGGATCGACGGCGGCCAACGCCAACCAGCCGGTGATTTTCCTGGCCGCGTTTGACAACGTCAACGCGCTGACCCCTAAGGTCCGCACGGTCAAGGCCGCCTTCGCTGAAATCGACGTGCCCTTGCTTGACGTCCTGACCGTCACCGGCGCTTTCCGGCTTGATGACTATTCGGGCTTTGGGACCACCACCAATCCCAAGGTGACGTTCAAATTCACCCCAATGGAATGGCTGATGTTCCGCGGGTCATACTCGACCGGCTTCCGCGTCCCCAGCTTCAACCAGATCTTCAACGGGGTTACGCTCAGCCCCTATTCGGGCAGCGATCTGGCCGATCCGGTGGCCTGCCCCGGCGGCGTGCCGACCAGTGCTTATCTCTCGGGTCTGCCCTGCGCGCAAATCCGGCCCGATATTGCCTCTGGCGGGACGATCGACCTTGGCCCCGAAAAGGCCAAGATGGCCAGCCTCGGTGTCGTGCTGCGGCCCAAGGCGGGCTGGAGCCTGTCGGCCGACTGGTGGATGATCAATGTCGACGATACGATCCAACTGCTGACCCTGCGTCAGCTAATCGACAATGCCGCGCTGTTCCCGGATCGGTTTGTCCGCAGCGGCGGGACGATCACCGTGATCGATCAGCGCTGGATCAATGCCGGTTCGCGCCGCACCCAAGGCGTCGAATTCGCCCTGCGCGGCGGGTTTGATCTGGGCGGTGAAAGCCGCATCTCAATCGGGATGGACGGGTCGCTGGCGCTCAAGAAGCGGGAAAAACTGACCCCGACTTCGGCCTATGGCCCCAGCCTTGTGGGCGTGTTTACTTTCTCTGGCGATCTTGGCCTGCGCTGGAAGCACAACGCCTGGGTCAGCTTCACCAACGAAGACTGGGCGGTGACCTTCACCCAGATCTTCCGCAGCGGCTATACCAACCAGAAGTTGCCCGGGATTGCTGCAGGAACAGTGGTGCGGCCAGATTTCAATCCGCGGGTCAAGCCTTACCACATTTACAACCTGTCAGCGACCTATCTGGGCCTTGGCCCGGATCTGCGGCTGACGCTGGGGGTCAAGAACCTGTTCGACAGCGATCCGCCGTTCGCGATCACCTATGATGGCAACACTGGCGCCGGTTCCAGCTGGGAACCGCGCGTGGCCGATCCGCGTGGGCGTTCGTTCAACGTGGCTGTGGAAGTTCGTTTCTAAGCCGGCGTAGTCACATTGGAACAAGGGCGCCCGGCATTTCCGCGGCGCCCTTGTTCTGTCCAATACATTGGAAGATAATAAAAAACCTCGTTAACTGATGTTTCACCTTGATATGGGAAAACTCTGAGCTTCCACCAATTGACCTGGGTCGGGCAATGGAAAGTGAACCATCGTTCCAGAATACCGGCGGCAGGCGCGGCGAACGGCTGCAATATGGCGCCGAAGTTCAGTTCCGCAGCGGCACGCGCCGGGCTAATGTCTGCCTTCGCAACATCTCGAAATTCGGTGCGCGTGTTTCCGGGGTCTTTCTGGTCCACAACGACGACCGCTTTTTCATCAAGCTGCACGGCATGGAATCAATCGAGGCGCGGGTCGCCTGGGTCGAGGAATTCGAGTTTGGCTGTGAATTTATCCGTCCGCTAAGCGATGTAATTCTGGAAGATTTGCTAAAACGTACCTGAGCGCGCGGCAGTTCCCCTTCACATCAACGCCGTCTTGACCCCTGCCCGGGCACGGTTTGGCCGTGCATCTGGGGGGAAGCGGCACGGGGAGGGGACCCCGGTGCCCGGGCAGAAGTCTGGGTAACCCGATCAGGCCAATGGACGAAACGGAGCGTCGCCGCGCCAGCGGGTCAGAATGTTGTCATGGACAATCGGGCTTAGGAGTTTGTCGAAAGCACATCCGCTAAGGCTGTTGTCCCACCAGACCACTTCGCCTTGCAGCGCTTCGATCCCCGGCAGCGTCAGCCAGCAGACCGTGCCGGGATGAATCCGGTTGACCGCCGCCGCACAAAAGCCGCTGAGCGACAGATCGTGGACCACGGTTTGAAAGCCGCGCCCACCCGACATCCGCAGCGTCGCCGGAATGGAAATGCGCGTGCGCGGTGCGCTGCGATCTTCCTGCGCGGCAGTGAAGTAGGAGTCGCGCTGGATGAGCAGAAGATTTTCGCTCATAATAATGTGCCCTCTTGTACGAGCTTGCCGGTTCCATTCCGATCAAGCTTTGCACAATATGGAGCAGCGCGGTTTCCGGCTCTTTACGAGGACTGGTTAACCCGTTCGCGGTGCGGACTGGCAAACTGTTCACCAAGTAATGACAGTACCCGTTCAGCGACCACTGCCGGCAACTTGACGCTGGCCGGGTCTTCGCCCGGATAGGCCTTGGCCCGCATCGCTGTGCGGGTCGCCCCGGGATCGACGATTGCGACACGTAGTTTGCTGATATTGCGGGTTTCCTGCGCATGGCATTCGATCAATGCCGCCGCCGCCGCCTTGCTCGCAGCATAGGCCCCCCAATAGGCGCGAGGCGCGTCAGCAACGCTGGTGGTCAGGTAGATCAGCCGGGGATCGGCGCTGGCCCGCAGCAGCGGATCGAACTGCGAGATCAGTGCCTGGGTCGCCAGCACGTTAACGGTCAGCGCTTTGGAGAACTGCGTCTGGTCGATGTCCTTCACCGCCGTCAGTTCCGGCAGCACCGCAGCGCTGTGGACCAGCACGTCGAGCATCTTCCAGCGTTCAGCAATTGCCGCGGCGAGCCGGGCAATGCCATCGGCATCGGCCAGATCGACCGGCGCGATAGTGGCGCTGCCGCCCGCATCAAAGATTCGCTGCTCAACCGCTTCAAGCGCCTTGGTATCACGCCCGGTCAGCACGACATGCGCGCCTGCTGCGGCCAGAACTTCGGCCGTGGCCGCACCGATCCCGCGGCTCGCGCCGGTAACCAGCGCGACTTGCCCGCTTAGGGTCGTCACGCGACCTGCCCGACCGGGAGCTGCAGCTGATCGGTTGCTGCCTCGCGCTCGGCCAGGTCGGTCAGGCTGGTGGGATATTGGCCGGTGAAGCAGGCATCGCAGTGCTGCGGGCAGGCGGCATTGCGGCCGGGTTCGCCGACCGCGCGATAAAGCCCGTCGATCGAAACGAAAGCGAGGCTATCGGCGACGATGAACTTGGTCATTTCCTGAATGTCCATCCGCGCGGCCAGAAGCTTGTTCCGCTCGGGCGTATCGACCCCGTAGAAGCAGCTGTGCATGGTTGGCGGGCTGGCGACGCGCATATGCACTTCGGCCGCGCCGGCATCGCGCATCATCTGCAGGATCTTCATGCTGGTGGTGCCGCGCACGATCGAATCGTCGATCAGCACGATCCGCTTGCCCTCAACCAGCGCGCGGTTGGCGTTGTGCTTGCGCTTCACATCGGCATGGCGCGCGCCGTCCGACGGCTGAATGAAGGTCCGCCCGACATAGTGCGAACGGATGATCCCCAGTTCAAACGGGATGCCGCTCTGCTGGGCAAAGCCGATCGCGGCGGGCACGCCGCTATCGGGCACCGGGATCACCAGATCAGCCTCAACCGGGGCTTCCTTGGCCAATTCCTTGCCGATTGCTTTGCGCACTTCGTAAACCGAATGGCCGCCCATTACCGAATCGGGGCGGCTGAAATAGACGTGTTCGAAAATGCACGGGCGCGGAGCTACTTTGCCGAACGGGCGGTGGCTGGTCATCCGGCCATCGGCGCGCACTTCGATGATCTCGCCGGGCTCAACCTCGCGGACGAAATCGGCTCCGACCACATCGAGCGCGACCGTTTCACTGGCGAACACTGTGGCATCGCCGATCTTGCCCATCACCAAGGGACGAATGCCGAGCGGATCGCGGCAGGCGATCATCCGCTTGGGGGTCATGCAAACCAGCGAATAGGCGCCTTCGATCATCCGCAGCGCATCGACAAACCGGTCGAGCAGCTTGGCATAGCGGCTGGTCGCGATCAGATGGATTATCACTTCGGTGTCAGAGCTCGACTGGAAGATCGAGCCGCGCTCAACCAGTTCGTGCTTCAGCGTCATCGCGTTGGAAATGTTGCCATTGTGCGCGATTGAGAAGGCCCCGCGCGCCAGATCCGCGTGGAGCGGCTGGACATTGCGCAGGCCTTGTCCGCCGGTGGTCGAATAGCGCACGTGGCCGCTGGCCATTTCGCCAGGCAGTTCGGACAGGATCGTGGCATCATTGAACACCTGCGCGACATGGCCGAGGCCGCGCCGGGCAAAGAATTGATTGCCGTCATAGCTGACAATGCCGACCGCTTCCTGGCCGCGGTGTTGCAGGGCGTGGAGCCCCAGCGCGGTCATCCCGGCGGCCTCTTTGCTGCCGATAACGCCAAAAATGCCGCATTCCTCGCGCAGTTTGTCACCGTCTGCGTCGAAAAAGGGATGGGTAAGGTTCATTGTGGAATCGCCCGGCCAGTGCTGCGCCCTGTGGATGGGCCTTTGGCCCCGAAAGGGCGCAAAGGCAAGGGCGCGCGCGGCTGCACTCAACAAGCATCTGAACTGCACACGATTTGACTTGCGCTGGCGGGGCAGAATCAGCCTAATCCGGTCAGGCCCAGCCTTGGGCGAAATTGGAGGGCAGACCCATGATATCTCGCGCATTTGCCGCTGTCGCCGCGCTTTCGCTTCTGGCAGCGCCGGTATCGGTTCAGGCCGCCAAACCGGCTGAAGTTGAACTGCACATCGAGACCACTGCGCAAATTGGCCCGGACCGGGCGGTTGTACCGATTGAGATCACCGGTTCGGGGGAGACCGAGGCAGCGGCTCGGGCCGACCTGCGCAAGGAAGAAGACAAGTTGATGGCGGCCCTCGCAGCCAAGGGTATCGATGCTGCAAAGGTCAAGGCTCAGGGCGCCGATAGCGGCAAAGACCCGGTTACGTTCGCCGCTGCAGAAGACCTCGCCGCGTCAGAGGGCGCTGCCTGCGCCGCCGCCGATGCCGCAGCAGCAGCCAGTGACGCTGCCGCCGCCCCCGCCCCCCGCAAAGGCAAGTCTGCGGCCATGGCAAAGGTCTATGACGCTTGTGGTGCGGCGCTGAACCAGGTCGCCAGCAAGACCCTGCTGGTCGCGCTCGACGATCCTGGCAAAATCGAACAATTACAAGGGCTGAGCAACCGGGATGGCTATTCCCGCACCCCCCTGCGCCCGGTCTTCTCGCAAAGCGATCCTGCCGCCGCCCGCAAGAAGGCCCGCGCCGAAGCACTGGCCAAGGCCAATGCCGAAGCCGACGCCTATGCCGCTGCGCTGGGTTACCGAGTGGTGCGGATCGTCCGGGTTAGCAATGCCAAGCCCTCGATCAACATGTCTGACATGTTTGGCTTCATCGCCACGATGGACGACCGATCGGGCCGGATGCAGCCCAGCTGGTTTTCCGCCACCGTGATTGAATCGGTCGCGGTTGATTATGTGATGGTGGCCAAGTAAACGGGCCGGGCGGCTGCGCGGCCTTGCCCTTAAGGCAGCCGCCGCCTAAACCCGCGTCCGTTCCCTCCCTCTCGCCGCCGAGGCCCAGTGCTGCTGACCCCTTTTGAATGGACCATCGCCAAGCGCTATATGCTGCCCGGGCGGGGTGAGGCTTTTATCGCACTGGTTGCCGGGATCAGCCTTGCCGCCGTGATGCTCGGCGTCGCCGCGCTGGTCATTGTGATGAGCGTGATGAACGGCTTTCGCGCCGAACTGTTTGACAAGATCGTCGGGCTCAACGGCCACGCCATCGTTCAGGCCTATGGCGGGCGGCTGGATGATTGGCGCGATGTGCTCAAGGAAGTCCGCGCCACGCCCGGCGTTATCCGCGCATCACCGCTGATCGAACAGCCCTTGCTGGGCAGTTTCAACGGCCGGGTCGATGCGATCTTTGCGCGCGGCAATACGCAGGAGGATATCCTGCGGCTGAGAGACAAGGTGGTGGCCGGAAACCTGTCTGCGCTGCAGCCCGATGCCGCCAACGTCGCAATCGGATCGCAACTGGCCAGCAACTTGGGGATCCGGGTCGGCGACAGTCTGACGATCATCAACCCGCAAGGGCAATCGACTCCGTTTGGCACCGTTCCGCGCCAGATTTCCTATACCGTAGCGGCGATCTTCGAGATCGGAGTCTATGATTTTGACGAGCGGTTTGTGGTGATGCCGATGGCCGATGCGCAGACCCTGTTGCTGTCCGGCGATTCTGTCGGGATGATCGAAGTGCAGGTGACCGATCCCAACAAGGTCGGCGAAATCCTCGCCCCGGTCCAGAAGAAGCTGGATGGCCGCGCGGTTGTGACCGACTGGAAGACGATCAACGCCGCGCTGTTTGAAACGCTGGCGGTCGAACGGGTGGCGATGTTCGTAGTGTTGTCAATCATCGTGCTGGTCGCAGTGTTCAATATCCTGTCCAGCCTGATCATGATGGTCCGGGCCAAGACCCGCGATATTGCGATTCTGCGGACGATGGGCGCCAGCCGTCAATCGCTGCTCAAGGTGTTCATGACTATCGGCTTTGTGATCGGCGCTTTCGGGACGCTAGCGGGGCTGGCGCTCGGCTTTATCTTCCTGTTCTTCCGCCAGTCGATTGTCCGAGGGATCGAATTGATAACCGGGCAGAACCTGTGGGATCCCTCGATCCGTTTCCTGACCGAGCTGCCCAGTCGGAGCGATCCGGTCGAGATCACTATCATCGCAGTGATGGCGCTGCTGTTCAGCTTCCTCGCGACGATCTATCCGGCGCGCAAGGCGGCGAGTACCGATCCAGTTCAGGTGCTGCGTTATGAGTAGTGCAGTCGTCAAACTGACCGGCCTGACCCGCAGTTTCGAACAGGGCGGGGTACGGATCGACGTGCTGCGCGGGGTCGATCTGACCGTGGCACCGGGCGAAATCGTGGCGCTGCTCGGCCCATCGGGTTCAGGCAAATCGACACTGCTGCAAGCGGTCGGTCTGCTCGAAGGCGGGTTCGGCGGACGGATCGAGATCGCTGGCGCGGATGCCACCAGCCTGAGTTCCGACCAGCGCACCTTGGTCCGCCGGGCCTATGTCGGTTTCGTCTATCAGTTCCATCACCTGCTGCCCGATTTCAACGCGCTGGAAAACGTCGTGCTGCCGCAACTGGTCGCCGAAGTGGCGCAAGGCGTGGCCGAAGATCGCGCCCGTGAATTGCTGACCGCGCTGGGCCTTGGCGAACGGCTCGATCACCGCCCCAGTCAACTTTCGGGCGGCGAGCAGCAACGTGTCGCGGTGGCCCGGGCGCTGGCCAACAAACCGGTGCTGGTTCTGGCCGATGAACCGACCGGCAATCTGGATGAGGCAACGGCTGACAAAGTGCTCGGCCAGTTCCTCGAACTGGTTCGCGGCACCGGCAGCGCCGCCTTGGTCGCAACGCATAACGAACGCTTGGCCGCCAAGATGGACCGCGTGGTCCGGCTGCATGAGGGAGTACTGACATGACCACCATCGCCGATTTCACCGCTGACCTTCCGGGCGGCAAGCAGGCCGATCTGGCTGACAAGCTGGGCAAAGTGCTGTTGGTGGTCAACACCGCCAGCAAGTGCGGCTTTACCCCGCAGTATGACGGGCTGGAAGCGCTCCACAAGCAATACGGCGCGCAAGGGTTCGAAGTGCTGGCGTTCCCCTGCAACCAGTTTGGCGCACAGGAACCGGGCGACGCCGAGCAGATCGACGAGTTCTGCAAGGTCAACTTCGGGCTCAGTTTTCCGTTGATGGCCAAGGTCGAGGTCAACGGCGCGGGCGCGCCCCCGCTGTACGACTGGCTGAAAGCAGAGGCTCCTGGCCTGATGGGGACCAAATCGATCAAATGGAACTTCACCAAATTCCTGATCGGCCGCGACGGCAAGGTCGTCCGGCGTTATGCGCCGAATGACACCCCCGCCAGCATCGCCAAGGATATCGAAAAGCTGCTCTGACGCCTGATCCTCCCCGGCCCGGGGAGGAGGGCTACTTCGCCAGTGCTTCGAGTTTGCCAGCATCGATCCCGGCAACGATCGCTTTCAGCTCGTCGATGCTGCCAGCTTCGCCATCAGCTTCAACCATGAACCGGCCCGCGACCTGCGTGCCATAGCTGCCCGAGGAGCGTTTGGTGTTCCACTTTTCAGTCTGGATCTTGCCATTGACTGTGCGGGTGCGTTCATAGCCGTTGGCGTCTTCGCGGTTCTGTTCGACCCCGATGCCGCCCAGCACACCTGCAACCGCGCCAATCCCGCCCAGATCGATAATCTTAACCCGGATGGTTTTGTCGCCGCTCTTGTAGGCCGCCTCGGCCGTCGCGCCGATGCCGCCCACTCCTGTCGATTCGATCGAGGTGCGCTGATAGGCCCCGATTGCGCCGGGAAGCAGCGCCTGCAATGCCGCCAGATCAACGGGTTTGGGCGCTTTGCCATTGGCAAGGTCTTCAAGCCCTTTGGTGGCCTGTTCCATCTTGCCGGAATCAATTTTCCCGACGCCAGGAATGTTGACCTCAACCTTGTCACCTGATCCAGATGCAAAGCTGGAGGCGCCCACGCCCAGCGCGCCGGTCACTGTGCCGATCACCGTTGCGGTGATGATGTTGAGCACGATTGCGCAGACCACAGCCACGGCGGTGAACATTCCGGCCTTTTCCTACGGCACTTTCATCAAGGGGGTGGTACCCTTGTAGAACAGGAACAATCCGTACAGCCCGATCAGCGCCGCAATCATACTGAGCGAAGGAATGATCCCCAGTCCCGCTGCGACCCAGCCGGGAGTCATTGAATAGGCCACCAGCTTGAACGCTTGCGCGCGATTTGACTGCCCGCCGAAATTGGGGGCGAGAAAATCGGCAATGAAGGTCAGGATCGCCAGCGCGACCAGGCTCATCACAAAGCTGGTTACAGCCATGGTCAGTCCGCCCATCAGGCCGGGCTTGATCGTGGCGAACAGCATCGAAATGCCGAACAGTTGCCCACCGATGAAGCTGGCGATCGGGCCGATGGCTGCCAGTGGCAGGGCATAGCGGGTCAGGATGTCACCCGATGAGGTCTGCTCGGCCGCAATCTTGGGCCAGGTCGCATCCGGCTGAAGCGTGATCGCCTTGGCCCGTTCAACCAGTCCGGCGGTGTCAAAATCGTTCATATCCGATCCCCTTCTCGCAGAATACGCGAAGGGAACCACATCACTGCCAACTTGCCTAGGCGAAACTCGCCAAACTGACGCGGACCAGTGGAAAAAACCGCACTGCGGCTTTTGCGAATCTGTGCGGCACTGCCTAGGGTCGGCCAATGTCTTATGAACCCTTCGTTCCGCTGCGTGTGCTGTCGAGCTATTCGATGCTCGAAGGGGCGATTGATCCCAAGGCGATTGCCAAACTGGCGCAGGAGCGGGCCTTTCCGGCGATCGCGATTGCCGATCGTAACGGGCTCTATTCGGCGATGGCCTTTGCCGGGGCTGCGCGTGAGGCGGGAATCCAGCCGATCATCGGGACGCTCCTGGGGGTGCTGCGCGATACCGGCGGGCCGATCGACTGGCTGGCGCTCTATGCCCAGAACGATACCGGCTGGAATAACCTGTGCCATCTGGTCAGCGCTGCGCACCTCGCGCGGCCACCAGAGCTGGAACCGCACGTCACTTTGGCCGATCTTGAAGGGCGCAGCGACGGTCTGATCTGCCTGACCGGCGCGGGTGAGGGCGCGCTGGTGCGGTTGCTGGCCGAGGCGCGGCAGGACGCGGCGGAGGCCTATTGCGATAGACTGCAGGCGCTGTTCCCGGATCGGCTCTACATCGAGATTGCCCGGCGCGATGATCCGGCCGAGGAGGCTGCTGAAGCCGCACTGATCGACCTCGCCTACGCCCGCGATCTGCCGCTGGTTGCCACAAACCCCGCCAGCTATGGCGATCCGCAGTTCTACAGCGCCCACGACGCGCTGCTGTGTATCGCCAATTCGACGCACGTCGATGCCGCTGATAGGCCGCGCTCCAACCCGCAATGGTGGGTCAAAAGTTGGCCAATGATGCGCGAGCTGTTTGAGGATCTGCCCGAGGCGACCGCCAACACGCTGGTGATCGCCCAGCGCTGTGCCTATGCCCCGCCCAAGCGCAAACCGCTACTGCCAAGCCTGGCCGGCGACGGTGAAGGCGAAGCCCAGATGCTGATCGATGATGCTCGCGCCGGGCTTGAGAAACGCCTTGAGCCTTATATCGAGTTGTCCGCCGAAGCGCGCCAGGTCTATTTCGACCGGCTCGATTTCGAAGCCGGCGTCATCAACAAGATGGGCTTTGCCGGCTACTTCCTGATCGTGGCCGACTTTATCAAGTGGGCCAAGGACAATGACATACCGGTGGGGCCGGGGCGTGGTTCGGGCGCGGGCTCGGTGATCGCCTGGGCGCTGACCATTACCGATCTCGATCCGCTGAAGCTCGGCCTGCTGTTCGAACGATTCCTTAACCCTGAACGCGTTTCGATGCCGGATTTCGATATCGATTTCTGCGAAACCCGGCGCGGCGAAGTGATCCGCTATGTCCAGGCCAAATACGGCGAGGATCACGTCGCCCAGATCATCACGTTCGGCAAATTGAAGGCGCGAGCGGTGCTGCGCGATACCGGCCGGATCCTGCAGATGAGCTATGGCCAGGTTGACCGGTTGTGCAAGATGGTCCCCAACCACCCGACCGACCAGTGGACCTTGCCGCGCACGCTCAACGGAGTGGCCGAATTCAAGCGCGAGTACGATAACGACGACGAGGTCAAGCGGCTGGTCGATCTGGCGATCTTGCTCGAAGGCCTGCCGCGCAACAGTTCGACCCACGCCGCTGGCGTGGTGATCGGGGATCGGCCCTTGGCGCAGCTGGTCCCGCTCTACCGCGATCCCCGCTCGGATATGCCGGTGACCCAGTTCGACATGAAGTATGTCGAGGATACCGGCCTGATCAAGTTCGACTTTTTGGGGCTGAAAACGCTCTCGGTGCTCAAGAAGGCGGTGCAGCTGCTGCAAAAGCGTGAGATTGAAATCCAGCTCGATGCGCTGGCCTGGGATGACGCCCAAGTCTACGATATGCTTCAGTCGGGCGACACCGTCGGTGTGTTCCAGCTTGAATCCGAGGGGATGCGGCGCACGCTCAACGCCGTCAAACCCAGCAATTTCGGCGACATTATCGCGCTCGTCGCGCTCTACCGTCCCGGCCCCATGGACAACATCCCGTTGTTCGGGCGGCGCAAGAACGGCGCCGAAGCAATCGACTATCCGCATCCCAAATTGGAAGGCATTCTGGCCGAAACCTACGGCGTGTTCGTCTATCAGGAACAGGTGATGCAGGCCGCCCAAATCCTGGCCGGATATTCGCTTGGCGATGCCGACCTCTTGCGCCGGGCGATGGGCAAGAAGGACCAGAAGGAAATGGACTCCCAGCGCGCGCGGTTTATCGCCGGCTGCGCCGAAGTGTCGCAAATCGGTGCCAAGAAGGCCGACGAACTGTTCGATTTGATCGACAAGTTTGCCGGATACGGCTTCAACAAGAGCCACGCCGCAGCCTATGCTCTGCTGGCCTATCAGACCGCCTGGCTGAAGACGCATTATCCGCATGAATTCTATGCCGCCTCGATGTGTTTTGACATGCACCAATCGGAGAAGCTCAGCGTCTATGTCGACGATATGCGCCGGGCCGGGGTCGCGATCGAGGCGCCCGACATCAACCGCAGCGAGGCTGAGTTTACCGTTGAACGGACTGACGATGGCCACGCGGTGCGCTATGCCTTGGCGGGGATCCGCAATGTCGGCGAAAAGGCGATGGACGTGATTGTCGCCGAACGCGAAGCCAATGGCTGGTTCAGCAGCCTGGAAGACCTGTTCCGCCGCGCCCCGCAGGGATCGATGAACCGGCGCCAGCTCGAAGGTCTGGCCGGGGCTGGCGCGCTCGATGGGCTCGATCCCAACCGGGCGCGGGTGATGGTCAACGCCGATATGCTGCTCGCCGTCAGCGACGAGGCTGCGCGCAGCCGCTCGAGCGGTCAGGCGGCGCTGTTTGGCGGGGATGATCACGCCGCCCCGGCGCTGCGATTGGCTGAAGCCGAACCGTGGTCGAAAGCCGAGCAGATGGCCAAGGAGCGTGAGAACTTCGGGTTCTACTTTGCCGCGCATCCGGTGGCACAGTGGCGCGCGGTGGCTTCGGCCAATGGCGCGCGGACCTATGCCAGCCTGATGGAAAGTGGCGCGCCGGTGGGCGGGCGGGCCCAGGCGGTGATGGCGGCGATGGTCGAGAACGTCAATCGGGGCAAAACCCGGCGTGGCGGCGATTTCATCCGAGCCGATTTCTCGGACAGTTCGGGCCAGTTCTCGGCCGCCTGCTTTGAAGAATCGCTGGTCGATCCGATGCTGGGCTGGGCCAAAGATGGCACCTGCCTGCTGCTGCAGGTCGAACTCGATTCGCCCAGCCCCGAAGAACCACCCCGGATCACGGTGCGCGGGGCGCGGCCGCTGGAAGAGGTGAAAAGCGCGGCCAGCATGGTCCTCAAACTCGACGTGCTGCGGCCAGAGGTTTTTGCGGAACTGGCGGAAATGCTGGTCGGCGGCGCTGATGGCCGCGGCGAAGTACTGGTCCGCCTGCGCACCGGCACTGGCGAAGAACCGCTGGTCCGGCTGGGACGTGACTATCAACTCGACGGCGAACTCGCAGAACGCTTGGCAAGTCTTGAAGGTGTTGCCAATGTAGCGCTGAGCGCGAAGCGAGGGGCAGGCCACCTGAAACTGGTCGCCTAAACACTGCGCATTATCAGGAGAGTTGAATGCTGGGAGCCATGCAGGACTGGGACCTTCGGGTCACGCGGATCATAGACCACGCCGCGCGCGAACATGGCGCGCGCGAGATTCTGACCCGTTGGGCCGATGGCAGTGAGACCCGGACCAATTGGGCCGAGGTCCGCCATGATGCACTGAAGATGACCCAGGCCTTGCGTAAGCTGGGGATCCAGCCGGGCGAGCGGATCGCCACGCTGGCGATGAACCACAGCCGCCATCTGGTCTCGTGGTATGGTGCTGTCGGCGTGGGCGGGGTGCTCCACACGATCAACCCGCGGCTGTTCGACGATCAATTGGAATATATCGCCAACCACGCCGAAGATCAGGTGCTGCTCTACGACGCCGCATTTCAGCCGATCATCGACCGGATGAAGCAGCGCTGGACCACGATCAAAAACTACATCTGCTTTGACAACGGTCAGTTCGAGGACTGGATCGGAGCCGAGGATGGGAACACCGAATGGGCCCAGGGCGACGAGCGCGATCCGTGCATGCTGTGCTATACCAGCGGCACCACCGGTAACCCCAAGGGCGTGCTCTATGAGCACCGCTCGACCATGCTCCACGCAATGACCAGCATTCAGCCGGCGCTGTTCGATTTCGATGCGCGCAGCATCATGCTGCCGGTGGTGCCGATGTTCCACGCCGCCAGCTGGGGCCTGCCGTGGGGCGGAGCTGCGGCCGGGGTCAAATTCGTGTTCTCGGCAGTCAACGATCCGGCGGTGCTGTGCGATCTGATGAACCGTGAAAAGGTGACCCATTCGGCCGGGGTGCCAACCGTCTGGCTCGCCACCTTCCAGCATATGGATGCAACCGGCGTTACCCTGCCGCATTTGCGCCAGGCGATTATCGGCGGTTCGGCCGCGCCGCGCTTCATGCTGGAACGGCTGATGAAGGCCGGGGTCAATGTCGCCCATGCCTGGGGGATGACTGAAACCAGCCCGATCGGCACCACCGGCGCCCGGACCTGGGACTGGGACGATCTCAGCTTTGAACAGCAGGTTGATATCAAGGCGATGCAGGGCCGCACCCCGTTCGGGGTCGAGATCCGCTGCGTCTCACTCGACGATCCGACTCAAGAATTGCCCCGCGATGGCAAGACCTCAGGTGCACTTCAGGTTCGCGGGCCATGGGTGATCAAGCGCTATTTCAAAGCCGAGGCTGACGCGACCGATGCCGAGCAATGGTTCGATACCGGCGATGTCGGGATAATCCATCCTGATGGCACCCTGCAACTGACCGACCGGACCAAGGACGTGATCAAAAGCGGCGGCGAATGGATCAGTTCGGTTGAACTCGAAAACGCGGCGATGAGCCATCCGGCGGTGGCCGAGGCGGCTTGCATCGGGATCTATCACCCACGCTGGGACGAACGCCCGATCCTGATCGTGGTCAAAAAGGCCGGGGCCGAGGTCGGTGCGGACGAAATCAAGACGCACCTGGCGCAAACAGTTGCCAAGTGGTGGCTGCCCGATGCAGTCGAATTCGTCGTCGAAATCCCCCACGGCGGAACCGGGAAAGTCAGCAAGAAAGACCTGCGAGAACAGTTCCGCGACTATAAGCTGGCGGACGCATAGGATGACAGCTTACATCGATCCCAGCCGCGAAAATTTTCAGGTCTTCAAGGACCTGCCACGCGATCAGCCGATCCAGATGCTCAACCTGATCAAGCTGCGGGCAATGGCCGAATACCCCGAAGACCATCCCAATCACGGCAAGGGCCTGACCGGGGCCGAGGCCTATGCGATCTACAAGGCCGGCTTTCAGGAACTGGTTGCGGGTTCCGGCGCGGCGATGATCTGGCACCCACCAATGGAATGCGTCGTCACCGGACCATCGGATGAGTGGGACGAGATTTTCGTGATGGGCTATCCGAACAGCGGCGCCTTCATGGCGATGGTCAAAAACGAAGACTACGCCCGCGATGTCCTGCCGCACCGCACGGCGGCGGTGGCCGACAGCCGGTTGATTAGGTTCGCGGGGTAGGGTTCCTGAGGCGAGCGTGCCTCAGTTGCCTACTTCACCCAACCGCTTAAGGTAGGCATAGACCGCTTTGCGCTCAGCATCAGTCATCTGCGAAAAGCGGCCCCGGGCAACGCCGCTCATCATTGGCAGCTCACGATTGCCGGCGGCCTTGCCGGTGATCATGAGATTCAGGAAATCCTGCTCGCTGTAGGCGGCCACCATCCGCAGGTTCGGGCGCGCGGGTTGGCCTGGATAGGTAGGCTTTCCATCCAGCTCGATGCGGTGACATTCCGCGCAACTTGCCCGGACAATCTGCCTTCCCTGCTCAAAATCAGGCCCCGCATCCGGACCACGGTTTTCGAACTGCGCCTTCGCCTCCACCGCCGAGGAGCGATAAATTCCTTGTGCCATTTCTTTGCGGGCATCGGCGTAAAATACCGGCTCGGGCGTCGCTTTGCCAATCGGCTTCAGCTTCTTGAGATACTGAGCAAGCGCATCTGTGTCTTGATCCGGCAAGCGGGTGAACAGAAATGATGGCATGTCCCATAATTCACGCCCACCGGGGCGCCGACCGTGGGCGATCATCGCCTTCAACTCCTCAACCGTATGCTTCTGTGCCGATACCGTCAGGTTGGCCGTTGTCATGTCGGCGAAATTGGGCGCGCTCCAGTCCTGGCCGGTCAGGTCCTTGCCATGACAGCCTTTGCAACCGAGCACTGTCGCCAGTCGCTCGCCATGCTTGACCGGATCGGCATCGACGCGATCGAAGGGAGACTGTGAGGCCGGGCTGGAACAGGCTGTCAAAGCAATCAGGGCGAGATATAGGAAGGATCGGATATCCATTTCTCCGTTGCCAAAAGCTAGCACAGCCACCTTTCAAAGCAAGGCTAGCTGCCCATCGCTGCGCGGCACCACCATCTGGCTGCAATCGAGCACCGGCTGCACCCGGTTGAGCCCGAGCCGGTTGCAGGTGATCCGGAACCGAGTGCGGAACACATCGGCCCATGGCCCCAGCGGCTTCATCCGGGTGAAAAAGCCGGGGTCGTTATCGCGGCCTTCCCGGACCGATTGGATGATGCCCATTACTTTGCTCGCGCGGTCGGGGTAGTGCACGGCGAGCCATTCGCGGAACAGCGGCGCTACCTCATGCGGCAGGCGCAGCATGATCCAGCTGGCGGTCTGGACCCCGCGCGCAGCGGCCTCGGCGAGGATGCCCTCGATGAATTCGTCAGTGATCGCAGGGATGATCGGGGCGATCGAAACGTGCGCGGGGACGCCAGACGCTGCCAGTTTGCCCAATGCATCGAGCCGCTTGGCCGGGGAACTGGCGCGCGGTTCGAGTAGGCCTGACAGTTTGGGATCGAGGCTGGTGACCGAAACCGACACCGCCGTCAGGTTCAGCTTTGCCAGTTCGCCCAGCAAATCAAGATCGCGCAGCACCCGCGCGCTTTTGGTGGTGATCGTCACCGGATGGCGCGCTTCAAGACAAACCTCCAGCACCGCGCGAGTGATCCGGTAGCGTTCCTCGATCGGCTGATAGGGATCGGTGTTGGTGCCCATTGCGATCGGCGCGGGCTTGTAGCCCGGCTTGGCGAAGGCCTGCCGCAACAGCTCGGCGGCGTTGGGTTTGGCGAACAGTCTGGTCTCAAATTCGAGCCCGGGGGAGAGATCGTGGAAGGCGTGGCTGGGGCGGGCATAGCAATAGACGCAGCCATGCTCACAACCGCGATAGGCATTGATCGAACGGTCAAACGGGATGTCGGGCGATTGGTTGAAACTGATGATGCTGCGGGCCTGTTCCAGGGTCACTGTGGTGCGGAGTTTCGGGCCCGGCCCGTCGATACCCTCGCGCGCATCAAGCCAGTCCCCATCTGCCTGACGCGCGGCAAGGCCAAAGCGTTGCGGCACTGCGGCGGACAGCGCGCCGCGACCATGAAGGGGAGGAGGAGGCATCTGGACACAGGAACATAAATAGAACATTTATGCAAGTTCCTCTCTCCTTGCGGGAGAGGGGAGCAACTACCTAAACCTCGCGCAACCGCGGCATCAGCTCGACAAAGTTGCAGGGCCGGTTGCGGCTGTCGAGTTGCTCGGCCAGAATCCCGTCCCAGCCGTCTTTCACCGCGCCGTTCGATCCGGGCAAGGCGAAGACATAGACCCCGCGCGCGAGCACAGCGCAAGCGCGGCTTTGGACGGTGCTGGTGCCGATGCTGCGATAGCTGAGCCAGCGGAACAGTTCGCCAAAGCCGGGGATGTCTTTATCCTTGATCCGGTCCAGCGCTTCGGGGGTCACGTCGCGTCCGGTCAGGCCAGTGCCGCCGGTGGTGATGATCGCATCGGCAAGGCCATCGTCGATCCACGAGTTGAGCTTGCTGGTGATCACCGGGACTTCATCTTTGACCACCGCGCGCGCGGCCAGGCTGTGCCCGGCGGCCTTGATCCGCTCTTCCAGCAGTGCCCCAGAGGTGTCGCTGGCCATGTCGCGGCTGTCCGAAACGGTCAGCACCGCGATCCGGATCGGCTTGAAGGTGCGCGCCGGATCAACGGCCACGCTGGATCGTCCCATCGGCGCGCATCCGCACGGCTTGCGATCCGGTCAGCCCCGGAAAAGTTGGCCACATCCCCTGAACCAGCGCCATCCGGCTTTCCGATGGGCCGCCGGCCTGCCGCTCATACATCCAGTAATTGCGCATCACGATGTTCACATAGCCGCGCGTCTCCCAATAGGGGACGCTTTCGATCCACAGCAGCGGATCACCCTGATCCTTGATCTCGTAGCGCCAGCGAGTGATCGGGGTCAGCCCGGCGTTGTAGGCGGCCATGACTTTAGGCAGCAGGCCCTGCGTGCCGGGCGAATCGCGCAGCATTTCCATATGGCGCTGGCCAAAAGCCAGATTGACCTCGGGCTTGTTCAGATCACCGGCATTGCCTGAAACGCCCAGTGATCCTGCATGATCGCGGGCCGCGGCTGGCATGATCTGCAACAACCCGCGCGCGCCAGCCGGGCTGACGGCCTTGGTCCGGAACACCGATTCCTGCAGGGTATGGGCATAGACCAGCGCCGGATCGACTTTCCACCCGGTCACCGGGGTCCACCGGGGCGTGGGAAAGCGCGAGGCCGGCTCGGCCCGCCCGCCAGCCGGGGCATTGTAGGACATCCACAGCTGGGTGCCCGGCGTGCCAAGGCCGCGGGCCAGCCGGGACAGCGGCTGATAGTGCTGCGGCGGGCCGATCCGGGCCTGATGGCGCAGCACTTCGTCAGCGCGGCCATCCTCGCCAATCTCGGACAGCATCACGGCGACGCGGACATTGGGCACATCGCGCAATTGCTGCCAATCGTTCGGCGCGAAGTCCGGCGCTTCGTGGGTCTTGGGCAGGCTAATGCCCAATTGCTCGGCCGCCAGCATCCCATAGAGCGTTTCATCCATCCGCGCGGCAGCCTTCAGCGGCGCGGCGGCCTTTTCCGGTTGGCGGCAGCGGACCAGCGCGCGGCTCTGCCAATAATGGCCCGCGGCGGTAAGCTCGGCATTTTCGGAGAGCTGCGCGGTGCGGGCAAAGGCGTCGGCTGCGCCAGTGCAATCACTCATCCGCCAGGCGGCGAGGCCAGCGATCCACCAGCCTTCGGCGACCCACGGTCCGGCGCCGTCCTGCGCGGTCTGGGACAGAGCATAGGCGCTGGCATCGTCATTCTCGATGTAGAAACTCCACGCCACTTTTGATCGCCATTCGGCGCGGGCGCGGGGGGAAAGCTGCGTGTCGATCCCGTCGAGCACGGCCTTGGCCGAGGCTGGATCGTCAGCTTTGATCTTGCCGTTGATCGCAGCGGCAACAGCTCCGGGCATGGTGCCGTCATTGGCCTCACGGGGGCGGATCCGCTTGGCAAAGCTGGGCTGGCTGACCAGGCGGTTTTCCTGTGGCAACGCAGGCAGCACGGCGGCTCCACGTTTTTGGGCCAGCGCAGTGATCTGCTCGGCCTGCGGCAGCTGAACCCCGGCAGCCAGCCAGGCGTTCAGGGCGTCAAGTTCGATCTTGGGCGAGCCGGACGCGGTATAATATTCGGCCCGCGCCACCTGATGCAGCGGTCCGTCGGGGCGCTGTGCCAGCAGCGTCTGGACGCGCGGCCAATCGCTTTTGTCGATCGCGCTGAACAGCTGGCGATAATAGTCGCGGTCTTCCTTGCTCAGCAGGCTGGGCACGCCGCTGCGGTCAGCCCGCTTGGCGAAATATTCCATCGCGGCGGCGTTGGCCCGGGCCTGCTCTGGAACAGTCAGCGCGGCAATCGCTGCGGCGCAGGCCGCGATGGCAAGGTTTCTGGTACTCGGCAGTTGCAAAAAAACGTCCCCGATCAGTCCCGCCGGGCTGCGGATCAGGGGGTCTGCCAATCGAGCAGAGCCTGCCACAACACCGCTTTGCCCCGTGGCCGCGCCATCAGGGTGTTCAGCCCTGGCGCTGCCAGAGCCGGAATGCTGGCGCCTACATGGTAAAATTGCTGCAAAGGGTCAGGACTTTTCGTTCGGTCGTGGCCAAGAAGCGATGAGACGTGCGGTCCGAAGCTAATTACCCGCTGCGGGGCGGCCAAAGCGATGTGATGCAGCGCCAATTCGCCAAGGCCCGCTTCGCCCAGCGCCGCCCAATCGGCCATCGGGGTATGCCGCGGCAACAGGCTGGCGAAATAGGCCTGTTCGGGGTCGATTTCCAGCGCCGCCAGAATCGCACCCACCATCCGGCCTTGTTCGCCCGCCAGCAGGCTGTGGGCATCTACCGACTCGGGCTGATCGACCAGCACCATCAGCGGCGCGCCACTTGGCCCGCGTGGGGCGATCCGATCCGAAATCTGTCCACCATCGAGTGTTGGCTCGGACAGCCACCAGGCTGCGAACCCGGACAGGTCCTGCGGCCATTGATCGCGCTGGGCCGCGATCTGCGGCGGAGGCGGGGCTGGCGGGGGCAGAGTGTGTTGATGGACCTCGGGCGGCGGCGCTTCCGTAGCGGCAGGCATCCGCGGCTCCAGCCAATCGCGGGCGGTATCGCTGTAATCGTGATCGACTCCGGCCCCGCGCCACCAATCAAGCGCGGCGGCGATATCGCTGGATAACCGCGCCGCAGCGGGTCTGGTGGGGGAAGACAAAGTCACCGCAATAGTCTTGACCTGCCCAGCCGCAGCTTTCAAGGGTTAGCGCCAAGAAAAGCCAATTCACGAGGGTATGGAACAGGGCCATGAGCGAACGCGAATCGATGCCGTATGACGTTGTGATTGTTGGAGGCGGGCCAGCGGGCCTGGCCGCGGCGATCCGTCTGAAACAGGTCAATGCTGACCTTTCGGTTTGTATCCTTGAAAAAGGGTCCGAAGTCGGCGCGCATATCCTGTCGGGCGCGGTGGTTGATCCCAAGGCGCTGGATGAGTTGCTGCCCGATTGGCGTGACCAAGGCTGCCCGATGGCGCAAACGCCAGTGACCGATAACCAGCACTGGGTGCTGTCGGCCAGCAAGAAGTACGCGGTGCCGCATCTGCTCGCTCCGGCGTTCATGAACAACAAGGGCACCTATACCGGCAGTCTGGGCAACCTGTGCCGCTGGCTGGCCGAACAGGCCGAAGGCTTGGGCGTGGAAATTTTCCCCGGCTTTCCCGCCGCCGAAGTGCTCTACAATGACGATGGCTCGGTCAAAGGCGTGGCAACGCAGGACATGGGCGTGGCCAAGGATGGCAGCCACAAGGGTGACTATCAGCCGGGGCTCGAACTCCACGCGAAGTATACCCTGTTTGCCGAGGGCGCGCGCGGCCACCTGACCAAACAGGTCAAGGCCAAGTTTGATCTGGAAGCGAACTGCGAGCCGCAGGTTTACGGTCTCGGCCTCAAGGAACTGTGGGATATCGATCCTGAAAACCACGCGCCGGGCCGGGTGATCCATACGCAAGGCTGGCCGGTGAAGGACGAAGATGGCTTCGGCGGCGGGTTCCTGTACCATCAGGCAAACAACCAGGTGGCCTTGGGTTATGTCGTTTGGCTCGGCTATGCCAATCCGCACCTCTCGCCATTTGAAGCGTTCCAGCAATGGAAGACCCATCCAGAAATCGCCGCGATCCTGAAGGGCGGTCGGCGCGTTTCCTATGGCGCGCGGGCGATCTGCGATGGGGGCTTTCAGAGCTTGCCCAAGCTGGTGTTCCCCGGCGGCGCGCTGATCGGCTGCACCGCAGGCTTCCTCAACGTGCCGCGGATCAAGGGCAGCCATACCGCGATGAAGAGCGGGATGATGGCCGCTGAGGCTGCGGCAGAGGCGATCCTGAGCCAGCGCAAGAACGATGAACTGGCGGCTTACCCTGCCGCTTATGAGGCGAGCTGGGTTTACAAGGAACTGCGGATGGTCCGCAATTTCGAACCGCTTGTTGCAAAGTTCGGCGGCACGCTTGGGACCTTGCTGGCCGGCGCCAACCTGTGGCTCGAATCGCTTGGGCTCCGCATGCCGTTCACGATGAAGCACACCCGCGACTGCGATAAGACCGGGCGGGCCGATCTCTATCAGCCGATTACCTATCCCAAGCCCGATGGCGTGCTCAGTTTTGACCGGCTCTCGTCAGTGGCGGTGTCGTTCACCAATCATGCGGAGGATCAGCCGGTTCACCTGGTGCTGACTGATCCATCGGTGCCGGTCGACATCAACCTCGCCCGGTTTGCTGGGCCAGAGGCGCGCTATTGCCCGGCTGGGGTCTATGAATTCCTCGGCGTCGAGGAAGGCAATCCGCGCCTGCAAATCAACGCCCAGAACTGCGTCCACTGCAAAACCTGCGACATCAAGGATGTGACCCAGAACATCACCTGGGTAACGCCAGAGGGTGGCGGCGGGCCGAACTATCCGAATATGTAGCTGAATTCCTCCCCTTCAGGGGAGGGGGACCAGCGAAGCTGGTGGAGGGGCACAGGCCGTGATCACCGGACCTCGAGAAGTGGTGAAGCGCGCGCGGAAGCTGCGGAGCGAGATGTCCTTGCCAGAAGGGTTACTTTGGCAAGTGTTGCGCAAACGGCCGGGTGATTTCAAGTTCCGACGGCAGCATCCGGCGGGTAGCTATGTGCTCGACTTTTACTGCGCGGCGGCAAGGTTGGCGATCGAGGTGGGCGGATTTGCGCACGATTCGATCCGTGCCGCCCAATCGGACGCCGCGCGCTCGCACTTCCTGCGATCACAGCACATTGCGACGACGCGCATTCCAGCGAAGGCGATTTTGGATGACTTGAACGCAGTGGTCGCTCGGATTGTCGAGATCTGCGGTCAGCGCGTGTCGCAGCGGATGGAAAAACACCGCGTGCCCCTCCACCATCCTGCGGATGGTCCCCCTCCCCGTGCCGGGGAGGAATTATGAACGAAATCGCCTATGCCAAGATCAACCTTGCGCTGCATGTTCGGCGGCGGCGGGATGATGGGTATCATGAGCTGGAGACGCTGTTTGCCTTCGTCGATGCCGGCGACCGGCTGAGCGTGACCCCGGCGGCGCGGGACGAGCTGCGCACCATCGGCGAATTTGGCGGAGCGCTGTCTGATCCGTTTGACAATATCGTGATGAAGGCGCTGTCCGCGCTGCCCCGTCCGCAAGGCTGGGCGGTAACGCTGGAAAAGAACCTGCCGGTCGCTGCTGGCCTTGGCGGTGGATCGGCTGATGCCGGAGCGCTGTTCCGGCTGGTTGAGCGGGAGTACGGCTTGCCGGACGACTGGCTGGCCCGCGCGGCCAAGCTGGGCGCCGATGTCCCGGCCTGTGTGCGCAGTCAGGCCTGCGTGGGGCGCGGAACCGGGACTGAGCTTGAGCCGGTGGTGAACGACCTGACCGGAACGCCAGTCCTGCTGGTCAACCCGCGCATTCCGCTCAGCACCAGCCCGGTGTTCAAGGGCTGGGACGGGGCGGATCGCGGGCCCTTGCCGCCGGGCGATGTTCGGACCATCGCGCTAGAAGGGCGCAACGATCTGGAAGCTCCAGCCTTGTCCCTGTGTCCGGCGATTGGCGATGTTCTCGCAGCATTGCGCGCGACTGCGCCTTGGCTAGCGCGAATGTCAGGTTCGGGGGCGACCTGCTTTGCCCTGTATGAAACCCCGGCGGCGCGCGATGCGGCGCTGGCCGTGATGCCGTCCGAATGGTGGACCATGGCGGGGACGCTGCGGTGAGCCCCCACGAAGCCTACCGGCTGATCGGCACCCCGCGCTTTGGCGGCGTTCTGGTGGTGTCCGACCATGCCTCGAACCGCGTCCCAGACGATATCGACCTAAGAATCGACCCGGCCCTGTTGACCCAGCACATCGCGGTCGATCTGGGCGTGGCCGAGGTTGGCGCGCTGATGGCGCTGCGGCCCGGAACCGCTGCGTTTCAGGGCAATATCAGCCGCCTGGTTTGTGATCTCAACCGCGATCCGCATGCACCCGCAGTGATCCCGATTGCCAGCGATGGCCATGCGATCCCCGGCAATGCCATCAATCACGAAGCGCACCTTGCCCGGCTCGCGCGGTTCCACGAGCCCTATCAGACCGCGCTGGGGCAATTGCTCGATAGCGCGCCGCCCGCGCTGATCCTCTCGCTCCACAGCTTCACCGCGCAGCTCGCCAGCAGCCACGAACCGCGCCCGTGGCAGGTCGGCGTACTATATAACGAGGACGACCGCGCCGCGCGCCTGGCCATCCCCATGCTTGAGGCCGAAGGGCTGGTCGTCGGCGATCAGCAGCCCTATTCGGGCAAGCTCCTAAACTACACCATGGACCGCCACGCCGAGGCGGATGGGCGGCCCTATCTCGGCATCGAAGTGCGGCAAGACCAGATCGGCGATGCTTCGGGCCAGGCAGAGTGGGCGGAACGGCTCGCGCGATTGTGCAACAGGGTTGCGCTATCGCTCTCCTGAAGGCAGGGCTTATTGCGGAAACTCCAGTTGCAAGGACAGAAAATGACTTCCCGTTTCGACAAGAGCCGCCTGCCCAGCCGTCACGTTTCGGTCGGGCCGGAGCGCGCGCCCCAGCGCAGCTATTACTATGCGATGGGAATGACCGAGGAAGAGATTGCCCAGCCATTTGTGGCGGTGGTTTCGGCCGGGAACGATTCGGCTCCCTGCAACACCGCGCTCGATTTTCAGGCCAACATCTGCCGCGATGGTGTGATCGCTGGCGGCGGCACGCCGCGTCGGTTCAACACGATAACGGTGACCGATGGCATCGCTATGGGCCATCAAGGCATGCGCAGCTCGTTGGTCAGCCGCGAAGTGATCGCCGATTCGATCGAGCTTTCGGTGCGCGGGCATTGCTATGATGCGATTGTCGGCTTCGCCGGATGTGACAAGAGCCTGCCCGGCATGATGATGGCGATGTTGCGGCTCAATGTCCCGTCGATCTTCGTCTATGGCGGATCGATTCTGCCGGGGCGCTATCAGGATCGTGATCTGACCGTGCAGGACGTGTTCGAGGTGGTTGGGCGTTATTCGGCGGGAGCCTGCCCGCTGAGCGAGCTGACCGCGATCGAAAAGGCCGCTTGCCCCGGCCATGGGGCCTGCGGCGGGCAATACACCGCCAATACCATGGCCTGCGTGGGTGAGGCGATCGGACTGTCGCTGCCCAACAGCAACATGGCCCCGGCGCCCTACAAATCCCGCGAAGAGGTAGCGATTGCAGCGGGCCAGCAAGTGATGAAGCTGCTTGAGCTGAACCTGCGCCCGCGTGACATATGCACCCGCGCCGCGTTTGAGAATGCCGCGCGGGTCGTCGCCGCGACCGGCGGGTCAACCAACGGTGCCTTGCATTTGCCGGCCATGGCCAACGAATGCGGGGTCGAGTTCGATCTGTTTGACGTGGCCGAGATTTTCAAGTCGACCCCCTACATCGCAGACCTGAAGCCCGGCGGCAAATATGTTGCCAAGGACATGTATGAGGCCGGCGGGGTCTATATGGTGATGAAGACCCTGCTCGATGGCGGGTTCCTCAACCCCGAACCGATGACGGTTTCCGGCAAGACTTTGGGTGAAAACATCGAGGAGATCGTCTGGAAGCCGGATCAGAAAGTGATCTACGACGTGAAGACACCAATCACGCCGACCGGCGGGGTTGTCGGCCTGCGTGGCTCACTCGCGCCGGATGGCGCGATTGTGAAGGTCGCCGGGCTTGAAACGCTCAAATTCACCGGCCCGGCGCGGGTGTTCGAATGCGAGGAGGATGCATTTGCCTGCGTCCAGGCGCAGCAATATAGGGCGGGTGACGTGCTGGTGATCCGCAACGAAGGGCCCAAAGGCGGCCCCGGCATGCGCGAAATGCTGGCAACGACTGCAGCGATCTATGGCCAGGACATGGGGGGCAAAGTGGCCCTGATCACTGACGGGCGATTCTCCGGCGCGACCCGCGGATTCTGTGTCGGCCATGTTGGCCCTGAAGCGGCCGACGGCGGGCCGATTGCGCTGGTGCAGGACGGCGACATCATCGCGATTGACGCGGAAGCCGGTACAATCGAAATCGAAGTTGATGCGGCAACCCTGGCTGAGCGACGCAAGGATTGGCAACCGCGCGGGCACGATTACAACTCCGGTGCGCTGTGGCGCTATGCCCGGAATGTTGGTCCGGCCTGGCAAGGCGCGGTGACCCATCCCGGAGCAAAGGCGGAAACCCATGTCTACGCGGATATCTAGCCTGGTCCTCGTAGCGGCACTTACCGCCTGTTCGCAGGACTATGCCCCGCCAGCCGAAGCCAACGACGAGCCGGTGTTCTGCGCGCTCGCGGGATCGCAGCAGTTCAAGGACCAGTGCCGGGCCGAACGGACCACCGTCGATGGGGCGCAAGTCATCGTCGTGCGCCACCCGGACGGCGCGTTTCGCCGCCTGGAGGTGAGCAAAGACGGTCAAAACCTGCTCGCCGCCGATGGCGCGGATCAGAGCCAGTCGGCGCTGAAGGGTGACCGGTTCGAAGTGATCCTGGGTCCCGATCGCTATGTTATCCCGGCGAAGGCAAATGCGCCCGCAAAATGATCCCGTGCTGACCGCCGCGCAAATGCGCGCAGCGGAGCAGCGGCTGATCGCGGCGGGAACCAGCGTGGACGAACTGATGCAGCGGGCCGGGCAGGGCGCGGCGGAATGGGTCTGGCGGGTGTCCGGCGGACGGCCTGTCACAGTGCTGTGCGGCCCCGGCAACAACGGCGGTGATGGCTGGGTGATTGCCGAGGCGATCCGGGCGCGCGGCGGCGATGTGGCGGTTGTGATGGCGGCTGAGCCTGCCACTCCGGCGGCGAAGACTGCGCGCGATTTGTATCGCGGCGAAGTGCTGGGGCCAGCGGCGGAGCGGCACGGCGAAGTATTCGTCGATTGCCTGTTCGGCACCGGACTGAGCCGACCGCTCGGCACAGATCACTTGGGCTTGCTGAACCGGTTGGCGGCGGCGCACCACATCAGCGTGGCGGTCGATCTGCCAAGCGGGATCGACACGGACCTGGGCCGGCCGCTTGGTCCTGATCTGCCCGGCTATGATCTGACCCTCGCCCTTGGCGCTTGGAAACCCGCGCATTTCCTGATGCCAGCAGCGTCAAACATGGGCACCCTGCGGCTGGTGGGGATCGGGATCGGGCCCGTGGATGGCGCCGCACAAGCGATTGGTCAGCCGCATTTGACCGCACCAGCGCCCGATGCCCACAAATACACGCGCGGCCTGCTCGGCGTAATCGGCGGGGCCATGCCCGGCGCAGCACTGCTTGCCGCGCAGGCGGCGCAAGGGGCTGGGGCGGGCTATGTGAAGCTTTACGCTGGCTCCGGTGGTTGGGCTTCGACAGGCTCAGCCCGAGCGGGTCTAGCTAAAGGATCCAAAACCAAGTCCGCTCAGGCTGAGCCTGTCGAAGCCCTCGTGCTGCCCGTCGATCTGGTTTGCGACAGCAACCCCTTGGCTCAGGCGCTCACCGACAAGCGCCTCGCCGCCATCCTCATCGGCCCCGGGCTTGGCCGCGACGGCGCGGCACGTGAAGCCTTGGCCGTCGCACTGTCCGAACAGCGCCCGACGGTGCTCGATGCCGATGCATTGGTCGTGCTAGCGCCACGCAGCCTGGCCGAACACAGTGCGCCGCTGATTGCCACTCCGCATGAGGGCGAGCTGGCCAGCCTTGAACGCGCGTTTGGTCTGGATGGGATAGGCAGCAAGGTCGACCGGGCAGTGGCCTTGGCCATGGCGGCGCAGATGGTGGTGGTAGCCAAAGGGCCGGATTCGGTGGTCGCAGCCCCCGATAGCCGCGTTGCCTATGCATCGCGCGGCTCCAGTTGGCTATCCACCGCCGGGACCGGGGATGTGCTGGCCGGAGCTATAGCCAGCCGTCTCGCCTGCGGGGAGGATGCGTTCGATGCCGCGTGCCAGGGCCTGTGGCTTCAGATTGAGGCCGCGCGGCTTTGCCAACCCCCGTTTACCGCCGGGCAGCTTGCGGGCACGATCCGCAGCGCCTACGCGGCCTGCTTATGAGCGAACCTGAAACAATCATCCGCATTGCCGCCAAGGGCGACGGCATCACCGCCTCGGGCCGGTTCGCCTGGGGCGCCGCGCCGGGGGACCTGCTGCTGGCCGACGGCACCCTGCAGCCCGGCCCGCACCATGTCACCCCGCCGTGCCGCCATTTCGGGCAATGCGGCGGGTGCCAGTTGCAGCAACTGGACGAGCCATCGCTGGCGGAATTTGTGACGGCGCGGGTGGCCAATGCCTCGACCTCGCAAGAGCTGGGCGCAGAGCTGATCGCCCCGCCGCACCTTTCCCCGCCGGGCAGCCGCCGCCGCGCTTCGCTGCGCGCGGAAAGCTCGCAAGGCCGGGTGGTGATCGGTTACCGTGAGGCGAAATCGCACCGGCTGGTCGAACTGGCCGAATGCCCGGTGCTCTGCCCCGAACTGGTCGCGGTGCTGGCTCCGTTGCGCAAACTGCTGATCCGGCTGGGACAGGCGCAGGCGGCATCCAAAAAGAGCAAGGGCAAAGGCAAACCCGGCAAGCACGGCCACGGCAAGATGGCCGCCGATATCGAACTGACTTTGGTGGATCAGGGTGTCGATCTGGGGATCAAAGGGCTTTCGGCAGAGGGTCTGACGCTGACCCAGGCGCTGCTTGATTTCGCGCAAGACAACGCGCTGGCACGGCTGACACTGGATGCGGGTTACGGCCCCGATGTGGTGTGGGAGCCTGAGCCCGTAACGGTGACGCTATCGGGCGTCGCAGTGTCCTTCCCGCCGGGTAGTTTCCTGCAAGCCACCGCCGATGGCGAAGCGGTGCTGGTCGCCGCGGTGCGCGAGTGGCTGGGCGATTGTGCGACCGTGGCGGACCTGTTTTCGGGGCTGGGTACCTTCACGTTCGCGCTGGCGGGGCCGGAAACGAAGGTGCTGGCCGCCGAAGCTGCGCGCGATGCGCATCTGGCCGGAAAAGCCGCGGCCGACCAGCGGGTGCTGCAGGTCCACAGCCTCCACCGCGACCTGTTCCGCGGACCGTTGCTGGCCGACGAGCTTGACCGCTTCGCCGCCGTCCTGCTCGATCCGCCCCGCGCCGGTGCGCGCGATCAGGTCGAGCGGATCGCCGAAAGCAGTGTGCCTCGGGTGGTCTATATCAGCTGCAACCCGGCTAGCTGGGCCAAGGACGCGCGGACGCTGGTGGACGCCGGGTTCGTGCTGAAAGAACTGCGCCCGGTCGGACAGTTCAGGTGGTCGACGCATGTCGAACTGGCGAGCCTGTTTGTGCGGTGACAGTTCCTCTCCATTTTTGGCGAATGCCGCAAATGGGGAGGTGGATCGTCCGAAGGACGAGACGGAGGGGCTTTTACGCTGGCGTCCAAACCCCTCCGTCAGCCGCTTGGCGTCTGCCACCTCCCCATTTGGCTTCGCTAAATGGAGAGGAACGAAGGGGGCGGCTCTCTGAAACTACGAAAACGTATCAACGTCATCCGGTTTTTGTTTCAGTTTGTTAGCCTTGCTCCACGCATAGGCGAAGACAGCCATTCCGCCGAGTAGATAGATTAGAAACCCATCTAGTACGTATGGCCCGCCATTTGCCGCGCCAAAGCCATAGAGAATGCTGGAAGTGAGGTATGCAGCAATGGCGCTAGAGATTTTCCCCCGCATGGGGTCATCCATGATGCGCATGAACAAGGCCCATTCCCAAATAAAATACAGCATGAATACCGCGAAAACTCCACCCAATAGCTGACCCAATTTCTTTCCCCCAAATCCACCATGAAGGTTTTTGAGAATAGGCGAGATTGGAGAACTGTAAAGGGGGAGCTAGGGGCAGTACCCCCAAATGCAAATGGGGCCGGTGTTTCCACCAGCCCCACGCTCGCCTGCATTGGTTCTAAGCGACTTGGGCGATCGCCGTACCCGAGGTAGCTTTCCAACTGCTTCGTTCGAACCTTGCGGTTCGCTTTCCACGTTTTCTGCTGCTCGGTGGTCCGTGAAGGACCGGCTTTCATCGCCTGGTTCCCGTGCTGGCGTCCGGTCCCGTCAGGCGGTTGGTTCCGACCTTGCGATCTTTCCCTTCCACCTGGCGGTTCCGTGACCGCAACTCCGCCTTGCCGTTTCGGGCTTTCCGTACTGCTTCTGGCCGAAGCCTTCCGCCTTCCTTCTGCCTGTCCCGACCGCTGGTGAAGCGACCTGCTGACTGCGAACCTTTCGCTGCATCTGCGGTTCGCCAAATTCCGACCGAAGTCTTCCTGAGGCGTGTTTTCCAACACTGCTGCGGGCATCGCTGCCAGGCCAATCGGTTATGTTTTCCCTTTTGGTTTCAGGGGTTTCCCCCTTAAACCTCCAGTTCGGTTCCCCGTCTGACAAGACAAAGCTGCGCCCACCAAGCGAGTCGCGCAAGCGTAAAATGTCGGACTTATCCACAATGCGGCACTTTGACGGTGGATAACCCCGCCTGGGCAGTGGACAGTTCTATTGAGCGTCGATTTTGGGGCTACCGGTCCCGCTGCGCCAGCAGTCGCAGCCGGGCTTATCTGTCTCTCTGCGCCAAGAGGCGCAACCGCAAGGCGTTCAGCCGGATGAAGCCTGCCGCGTCCTTTTGGTCATAGGCGCCGGCATCGTCCTCGAACGTCACGTGGCGTTCCGAGTAGAGTGAATTGGGTGACTTGCGCCCAACCACGCTGGCCATGCCCTTATACAGCTTCAGCCGCACGGTGCCGCTGACCTTTTCCTGGCTAAGGTCGATCGCTGCCTGCAGCATTTCACGCTCGGGCGCGAACCAGAAGCCGTTGTAGATCAGCTCGGCATATTTCGGCATCAGCTCGTCTTTCAGATGCGCTGCGCCGCGATCGAGCGTGATGCTTTCGATGCCCCTGTGCGCCCGGGCATAGATTTCGCCGCCGGGCGTTTCGTACATCCCGCGGCTTTTCATGCCGACAAAGCGGTTCTCAACCAGATCGAGCCGCCCGATCCCATGTTTGCGGCCAAGCTCGTTCAGCGCGGTAAGCAAGGTGGCGGGGCTCATGCTTACGCCATTGAGCGCAACGCCATCGCCGCGTTCGAAATCGACCGTGATGTATTCCGGCACGTCGGGCGCGTTTTCGGGATCGACGGTGCGCGAATAGACATAGTCCGGGGTCTCATCCCACGGGTCTTCCAGCACCTTTCCTTCTGAAGAGGTGTGGAGGAGGTTGGCATCGGTGCTGAACGGGCTTTCGCCGCGCTTGTCGGTCGGCACCGGGATCTGGTGCTGCTCGGCCCAGGCGATCAACGCCGTGCGGCTGGTCAAATCCCATTCGCGCCACGGCGCGATGACCTTGATGTCGGGCGCGAGGGCGGCCACGCCGAGTTCAAACCGGACCTGATCGTTGCCCTTGCCGGTCGCGCCATGGGCGACGGCATCGGCGCCGGTTTCACGGGCAATCTCGACTAGCCGTTTGGAAATCAGCGGGCGGGCGATGCTGGTGCCGAGCAGATAGTCGCCCTCATAGCGGGCATTGGCGCGCATCATCGGGAAGACGAAATCGCGGACGAATTCCTCGCGCAGGTCATCGATATAGATGTGCTCGGGCTTGACCCCCATCAGCACCGCTTTGGCCCGCGCCGGTTCCAGCTCGCCTTCCTGGCCCAGATCCGCAGTGAAGGTCACCACTTCGCAGCCGTAGGTGACTTGCAGCCATTTCAGGATCACCGAAGTATCGAGGCCGCCGGAGTAGGCGAGGACGACTTTCTTGATATCTGACATGGCTGGATTTCCGCTGAATTGGCGTTAGGTTTCGGCTGCGCCCCTAAGCCATGGGGGCACGGAGGGCAAGCCGATGGCCAAAGTCGAGCTCAAGACCAAACCAACCGACGTCAGCGCAGCGGATTTCATTGCGGGCCTGCCCGATGCCCGCCGCCGCGATGAAGCTGCGGTGATCGATGCCATGCACCGCAAGGTGACGGGGCAGCAGCCGAAGCTGTGGGGCCCCAGCATCATTGGCTATGGCAGCTATGACTATAAGTACGACAGCGGGCGAGAGGGCACGATGGCCCGTGCCGGGTTCTCACCCCGCAAGGCGGCCATGACGGTCTACCTGATGGGCAACTATTGCGACCGCCAGGCCGAGGTTGATGATCTGTTCGGCCGGCTGGGCAAGCACAAGACCGGTAAGAGTTGCCTCTATATCAACAAGCTGGGCGATGTGGATATGACGGTGCTAGAGCAGTTGGTAGCAATCAGCTGGCAGGTGATGAACGAGAGGTACCCGGTATGAAGCGTGGTCTGGTGATCCTTTCGGCATGCGTATTGGCGGCGCTGTCCATCGTTCCGGCGCAGGCGAAACAGGCCGCGATTGATCCGGGTGTGCAAGTCTGCGAGCTCGATTGGCAGGCCAGTTTTGGCAAGGTTGAATTGAAGCAGGAATTTACCGGAACCGGCGTGCTTTTCCGCGAAGATCTGAGGATCAATCGCACTTTTCCAGCCAGCGGGTCCTGGGGTTCACTGAGCCTGTCCGAGAGCGTGTATGTCAGCGGCGGGACGACATTGGCTTCGCAAAGTTTTTCCCTTGGCCTCACCGGCCCCTATGACAAGGGCAAGAACCAGCGGCTGATGTTGGCCATGCCCGGTGGGCAGTCACTGGTGATTCCGATGGAATACGGCGCGGTGATGATCCCTATCAGCACCGAAGATTTGGCGCGGATCATTGGAGCCGGAAAGCGGCTGAACTACAGGATGATCAAGGTTGATCGGGCTGGGTTGGAAACGCAGCTGCTCAGTGAAGGCTGGCTTGACCTGTCAGGCTTTGCCGGGCTGCCCATGGCCGGCCTTGCCGAGTCTGCAAGCCATGCCCGGGCGGTACTGAAGCAGGCCCGGGCCGTTGCCGATTCGCCCTGCGCAATGGCCGCCGCTGCCGAAATGAACGCGATGGATAGCGGCGACCCTGTGCGCAAGTGGCTGTCTTTTGATTGCAACGAGAGTTGGCACGGCCCGCTGGGTTCGTTCGGATTGACCACTACCGGCTTCAGCTGGTGGCCGCGCCGGCGTGACGGAGTGGCGATCAGTTTTGCCGCAACCATTCGCACCGCGCCAACCTCTGCCCTGCAGCGCTTCATGGTCGAGCCGAATGACGCAACCCGCTATGGGCCGATAACAGTGATGCTGGGCAATCAGGATTGGGGAACGAACTACCAAGTCAATGATCCGGCGCTGCGCGAGCGGCAGTCGATCGAGTTGCGGCGCGGCCAATATGTCGCGCGGAAGTGGCTATCGCAAAGCGGTTCGGCTGCTTTCCTGTGGAGCGAGTTTTCGCAATTGCTGGCGGGCGAAGGAGACCTGCAGATCGCAGCCTATGACAAGGTCTCTGGCGCAACCCTGCGCAGCAGCCTGCCATGGGCTGAAGTGCTCGCTGCCGAGGAAGAACTGAGGACCGGGCAAACCCGGATGCGCGAACGCGAACGCGATCCGCTGGCGCGGTGCAAGGCCGTGGTCGATGCCGAATATGGCGGCGAAGAGATCATCGTGACCTGATGCCGTCCGCGTCAACCGCCTACCGCTCCAGATGCCACACCGGTGCATCATCCAGCGCCGATAGCCGCGCGGCCTCGGCGCTGATGTAATCGCGGGCCATCGGCACACTGCTGCGCTGTTTCACCGTTTGGACGTGGAAATTGACCAGCTTGGCGCTGCGGAAGCCTTGCTCGGCGCCGACCAGATAGAACTGCCACATCCGAAAGAAGCGCGCGTCGAACATCGCGGTGATCTCTGCCTCGTGCAGGCAGGTACGGCGGTACCATTCGGCCAGTGTATAGGCGTAGTGATAGCGCAGCACTTCGGCATCGGCGATTTCCCACCCCGTCCGCTCGGTCGCGCCGACGAGTTCGCTCAGCGAGGGCAGGTAATGGCCGGGGAAGATGTATTTGCGGGCCCATTTGTCGGTCGATCCGGGCGGCCCGGCGCGGCCGATGGTGTGGGTCAGCATCACGCCATCATCGGCCAACAGCGCAAACGTTTTGGCGAAGTATTCGTCGTAATGGGCTTTGCCGAGGTGTTCGATCATGCCGATGCTTGTGATCCTGTCAAACTGCCCTTCGACATCGCGGTAATCGATCAGCTGGAACTTGACCTTGTCTGCCACGCCAGCGGCTGCGGCGCGTTCGTTGGCGAATTTGACCTGGTCGGGCGCCAGGCTGACACCCAGCACTTCGCAGCCGAAATGGCGGTTGAGATACAGGCCGAATCCGCCCCAGCCGCAGCCGATGTCCAGCACCTGCATATTTGAGCTGTGCCCGGGCGGCATGTTCAGCTTGGCGGCAATCAGCGCCTTCTTGTCCAGCTGGGCACGCTCCAGCGTATCGGCCGGGTCGCGGTAATAGGCCATCGAATACATCCGGTCCTCATCGAGGAACAGCTCGTAGAATTCGCGGGTCAGCCCGTAATGGTGGACGACATTGCTGCTAGAGCGGCTGCGGAGATTGATCTGATCAAGCCGCGAGGCGATCCGATCGACCTGCCGCCGAAGCGCACTGGGGGGACGCAGCTTTGCGCCCGGCCGGTTGGCATTGCCCATCATCATCAGCACCATGTCGCGGATATCGTGCGGCGGCTCGACCACCATCCGCCCGTCCATATAGGCCTCGCCGGTGCCCATCCGGGGGTCCTTGGCAATGTGCAGTGCGGTGCCCTTGTCGGCAAAGCGGATCGTCACCGGATCGGCGGCAAGATCACCATAGCGATACTCTCTGCCATCATGGTCGATCACCCGAAGCTGGCCGACTTGAACCATGGCACGGAGCATTTTGCCTAACATCCACATAGGTGGGAGACTATGCCACCCTGCGAAGCTGGCAAGGACAAATCAGCCGGTCCAACCGAAGATCTCGGCAAGTTGCCAAAGGCCGAGCACGAGGAACAGCAGCGCCGCAAGCGCCCGGGTCAGCTTCATCGAGACCCGACGTTCGATCGCTTCGCCCAGAAAAACTGCTGGGCCATTGACCAGCATCATCCCCAGCGTGGTCCCGGCTGCGACCACCAGCACCGACTGATAGTGTGCGGCCAGCGCAATCGTAGCGATCTGGGTCTTGTCGCCCATCTCGACCAGAAAAAAGCTGACCAGCGTGGTCAAAAAGGCGCCGCCGGTGCTGCGGACGGTGTTTTCGTCATCGTCGAGCTTGTCGGGCACCAGAGTCCATGACGCCATGGCTATGAAGCCCAGCGCGACCGCGATCCGGAACCAGTCGGCTTGCAGCAGCCCCGCGACCTGACTTCCGACCAGCGCGGCCAGCGCGTGGTTGGCCAGTGTGGCGACCAGAATTCCCGCCAGAATGGCCCACGGTGCCCGCAGCCGCGCGGCCAACACGATTGCCAGCAACATGGTTTTGTCACCGATTTCGGCGAGCGCGACAACGGCAGTGGAGGAGAGAAAGGCTTCGATCATTCCCGCGCTAGATAAAGCACATCACGCGGCTGGGCGAGCAAGTGCTGGCCCGAATCGATGAACAGCGTTTCACCGCTCGCCAGCCAGCCGGTAGCCATAAACAGCGCCGCATCGGCCAGTTCTTCCGGATCGGTCAACCGCTGTAGCAGGTTCATCCGGCCCGAGACCTCGTGCTCGTGATCGATTTGATCCCAGCTGGGCAGCATCGCGCCGGGGGCGAGGCCGTAGACCCGGTCATCGGGCCGGTCCTGCGCCATCGCCAGCATCTTTACCGTGCTGGCCAGCGCGTGCTTGGCCATGGTGTAGCTGAAGAAATCGGGGTTGGGATTGGCGATCTTCTGATCGAGGAACTGGATCAAGTGGCGCCCGCCGGTGCTCTGCGCCTTGGCCAGAAAGGCCTGAGCTATCGCAGTGGGCACCTCAGCGTTGACGCGCATCGCCTCGGAAAAGATCACCGGATCGATACCCGCCGCAGTGTCCGGCTTGAACACGGCAGCGCTGTTGACCAGCACCCGCCAATCGGGGAGCCGGGCAGCCAGATCATCGATCATCGCCAGGGCTTCGGCGCGGTCTAGCAGGTCGGCCTCGACCACTTCGGCTGAAGGGAGCGTGGCGGCGAGTTTACCAGCCAGATCGGGCGAATGCCCCGCGTGGATCGCCACGTGCCAACCCTCGGCCGCAAAGCGCCGTGCCAAGACCGCGCCAATCCGCTTGGCTGCGCCGGTAATGAGGATTGCGGGACGGGCCATCCACCAGAGCTTTGCTGGGGATGGCCCGCCGGGTCAAGGGTTCAACGGCAGCGGGTCCGGCCTTTGGCCAGTTCATTGCCTACCAGCGCGCCAGCTGCAGCGCCCAGCACCGTACCGGTCACGCGCTCACCGCGGGTATCAACCGCGCGGCCAAGCAGCGCGCCCAGCGCCGCACCAACCAACAGGCCGACCGTGCCATCGCCGCGGCGGCAGTAATAACGGCCATCGTCACCGCGCCAGTAACGGACCCCGTTGCTGGTCCGCTTGTAGCGGATATCCCCGTCCTTATCGCGCCAGCCATGGGCTGGAGCCCAGCGCGGCGGATCGGCCAGCGCCGGAGCGGTGGCGGAAAATAAGGTGACGGCCATCAGGGCCGGAATGAGGACCTTGGTCATAGTTAGACTCCCGTTGTTGTTGATCTTGCGGGAGTCAGGCTGGACTTGGCGTGATTAACGGCAGATTTCCGGCATTGGTGAACCGTGCGCAAAGCACGGCGGACCGAATGCGAAGCTACGTTTTCTTCTTTGGAGCCGGCTTGGCTACTTCCACCGGCTCGCTGCCTGGGGGCGGGTCTTTGGCCCAGGGGTTGGCCTTGGCAGCACCGCCAGCCTTCTTGGCTGGTTCGTCCTTGGCGGCAAGCGTCGGGGCCTGGGCGGGCGCATCTTTGGCCCAGGGATTGACGTGTGGCGCTGCTTTGCCGCCCTTCTTGTTGGCAGCTGCTGCGGGTTTTGCCTCTGGCGCAGGCTCTTTCGAACCCGAACAAGCGCTGAGCAAAAGCGCCGAGGCGGCAGCGATGATGATAGACCGTTTCATAGCTTGAACCTCCGGTTGAAGGTTCGCCATAGCGGCAAGGAGCTAACAGCTGGTAAGCGTCAGCCGAGCGCTGCCTGTTTTTCATCGGCCAGCCGGTCCAGCTCGGCCCGGGTCATTTTGGTCGCTGCGGTCTTGAGCTGGCCGCAGGCGGCGTCGATATCGCGGCCACGCGGGGTGCGCACCGGGGCGCTGATCCCGGCATCAAACACGATATCGGAGAACCGCTTGACCCGTTCCGGCGTTGAGCATTCGTAAATCGCGCCGGGCCAGGGGTTGAACGGGATCAGGTTGACCTTGGCGGGTAGCTTGTAGTGTTTGATCAGCCGAACCAGCTCGCGCGCATCGGCGTCGCTGTCGTTCTTGTCCTTCAGCATCACATATTCGAACGTGATCCGCCGCGAATTGGACAGGCCGGGATAGTCGGCGCAGGCCTGCAGCAGTTCCTCAATCCCGTACTTGCGGTTGATCGGCACAATCTCGTCGCGCACTTCCTTGGTCGTGGCGTGAAGCGAGACGGCCAGATTGACCCCGATTTCGGCGCCAGCGCGGGCCATCATCGGCACAACGCCGCTGGTCGAAAGCGTGATCCGGCGCCGAGACAGCGCCAGCCCATCGCCGTCCATCACCAGTTTCAGCGCATCGCGGACATGCTCGAAATTATACAACGGCTCGCCCATGCCCATCATCACGATGTTGGTCAGCAGGCGGCCATCGGCGGAATAGCCGCCATCATCATCGACCAGATCATCGCCAAGCTCGGCCAGGTCGGCTTGGCCCGCGCGGGGCCATTCGCCCAGTGCATCGCGCGCCAGCATGACTTGCCCGACGATTTCACCCGGGGTCAGATTGCGGACCAGCCGCATCGTCCCGGTGTGGCAGAACCGGCAATTGAGCGTGCAGCCGACCTGACTGGAAACGCACAGCGTGCCGCGATCAGCATCGGGGATGAAGACCATCTCGAACTCATGCCCATCGTCGGTTCGCAGCAGCCATTTGCGGGTGCCGTCGCTGGAATGCTGGGCCAGCACGATCGCCGGGCGCCCGATCACGAAGCGCTCGGTCAGCCACGGCCGCATGGTCTTGGCGATATCGGTCATCGCCTCAAATTGGGTCACGCCGCGGTGGTAGAGCCAGTGGAACACCTGCTTGGCCCGCAGCTTTGCGCCCTTTGCGTCCAGCCCGGCATCGATAAACAGTTCGGTGATCCGGGGCCGGGACAAACCGATCAGATCGACGCGGCCATCCTCACGCGGGGTAACCTCACGCGGGGTCGGGACCGGGTCGATTTGCCCGGGGATCGTCATCAATGCGGTGTCGGCCATAGCGCGGCTCTATAGGGGCAATGCAGCGCAATCGCCAGCTTTGTATAAATCTCCGCCGATTGTAACCAAATGCAGCTTGTCCGCGAACCTGTGCGTGAAGCAACAGGAGGTTCCCACCATGACTCGTTATCCCGCTTTTGCCGCAATGGCCCTGCTCGCCGGATTGGCTACCCCCGTCCATGCCGAAAGTCCGCAATTGCGCGGCACGGTAATCGGCGGGCTTGAACGGACCGACAGCGCTCCGGGTGGCGGCGCCGAAGATGGGATCTACTACGGCGTGCAATTGGGCGCCGACTGGGACCTTGGAGGTGTGCAAGCCGGGGTTGAGGCAGAATTGGGCGATTCCACGGCCAATGCGCCCAATTTCGGCAATCAAGCGAACCAGTCGCTGTTCGCCAATGCCGCTGTCCGGGTCGCCGTGCCGATTACCGGCGGCGCGCGGGTTTTTGTGCGCGGCGGCTATGCCTATCACAAGATCGACTATGCCACTGGCCCGGCGTTTGAAGGGCATGGATACACGCTGGGCGGCGGGGCCGAGCTCGATTTGGGGCAAAGCCTGTTTGTGCGCGGCGAGTACCGCTATTCGGACTATGGCCTGACGGTACGCGGTCAACACTTTGTCGCAGGTGTCGGAATCCGGTTTTAACGCAGTTCCGCACATCCCACCGCCGCCGCGTCCATCGCGGTGGCGGCGCCGGACAGATCATAGCGGTTGGTAAAGCCTCGCCCGCCGGCATCGCGGGCGCTCACGGTCATGTCCTTGGCGACACGCATCGCCGCCATGATCGCTGCGTCGCCGCGCTTGTCCGCAGCCCAGGCATCGCCGCCGCCGCCAACCAGCGGGATTCTCTGGCCGCCAATCGAGAGCGAGATCGCCGCGTTTGGCTGCAATTTACGCGAAAGGCGAAAGTGGACTTGCCCGCGCACACCCTGGCGCGGCCACCAGGCAACATCGGCAAAGGGTTGGTAATCTCGCTGCATGGTCGATGGCGCGGCCATGGCGATGGCATAACAGCGCGGTGCAGCGGGATCACGGAACGCGGCCCAGCCGCTGAACATTCCCAGGCTATCGCGGGCGAGGGCGGGGCTGGCGACCAGCAAGGCCAGAAAGAGCAAACGGCGCAGCATCGGCCCGCTATTCCCCGATCAGGTCGAGATAGGCAACCACATCGTTGTCGGTGGCGATGAACAGGCCTTCCTGCACTTCGGCAGGTTGCTGTTCGGCCAGCCGCAGCGCCTCAGCCAAGGTGCCGTATAGCAGGGTACTGGCCGCGCCGCCTTCGGCTGCGCTATCGAGGTGGTAAAGCCGGACGCTGGCGTTCTCAAAGGTCGTGCGCATCAGGGTTCTTCCCGCTTTGCACCGTCAAGCTGACGGGCGGTCCGCGCCGCATCGCGGGCCAGTTTGGTTTTAGCAGCCTTGGTCTGGCCATGCAGCGCGCGATTTTCGGCGGCCTGCTGGGCAGAACTGGCGCGGGCCTTGGCCTTGCGGGCGAGACGCAGGTTGATCACTTCGGCCATCGTCAGGCCGGGTGTGGATAGCTGATGGCGATCACTTCCCACTCTTTCTCGCCGCCGGGCAAGCGGACCTTGCGCAGATCGCCCAGGGCCGCACCGCGCAAGGCCCGGGCCATCGGCGCGCTCCAGCCAATCAGGCCAGCGGTGGCGTCCTGTTCGTCATCGCCCACCAGTTTCAGGGTCAGGTGGGTGTCATCCTCATCGGCGATCGTCACTTGCGCGCCGAACCAGACCCGGCTCTGGTCTTCCTGCCGGGCCGGATCGATCACCCGGCAATTCTTCATCCGCCGGGCCAGGTGCGCCAGTTCGCGGTCAATCTCGCGCATGCGTTTGCGGCCATAGAGGTAATCGCCGTTCTCGCTGCGATCGCCGTTGCCCGCCGCCCAGCTGACGATTTCGGTAATCGCCGGGCGCTCTGTGCCGAGCAGATGGTCATAACGCGCGCGCAGCGCCGCCATTCCGGCCGGAGTGATCGGCGGGCCTTCGGGCTTCATCCCGGATACCGCTTGCCCAGAAAGAAGCTGAGCGGGTTGGCGCCCTTGTAGATCGCCCGCTTCGGGTACATCGCTTCGTAAACCACAGCGTTTTCCAGCACCCGCTGCACATAGTTGCGGGTTTCGGACAGCGGGATCTTTTCGATCCAATCGATCCAGTCGACTGAGCCGTTGCGCGGATCGCCATTGGCGCGCAGCCACTTGTTCACGTTGCCCGGCCCGGCGTTGTAGGCGGCGACGGCCAGCGGGTAGGAGCCGTTGTAATACTCCAGCATCCGCCGGAAATAGCCGTCGCCCAGCAGCATGTTGTACCCGGCATCATTGAACACTGCTTGGCTATCGTATTCCAGCCCCATTTTTCCGGCCTGTTCGCGCGCAGTGCCGGGCATCAGCTGCATCAGACCGCGCGCCCCGGCGTGGCTGACCGCGTTCATCGCAAACTGGCTTTCCTGGCGCGTGATCGCGTGAACGAAAGTCCAGTTCGAGCCCTGCGGCACCGGGATCAGCGGGAAGCTGGTCTTGCGAAAATTGCCGTGCCCGTCGATGTGCGCCGCTTGGCCCAGGATCACGCCCAGATCGCGGCGGCCCAGTTCCTGCGCCAGCTGCGCCACCAGCACGTGATCCGCCTCAGATTCCGCCTGCTCAGCGATTTCCTTGAAGAATTGCACCGCAGTCCGCCAATCGCTCTCTCGGGCCACTTCGCGAACCGCCTTGGTCAGCGGGCGATCATTGAAGTTGGCGCGCTCGGCAGCGGTAGGGTTGACGCTGGGTGAAAAGGTCGGCGGCACCATTGGTCGGCCAAGCCGTTCCAGCGCCAACATTCCGTAGAAGTTGTCGGGATACTGCGCGGCCATTTCGAAATAGCGGGCCGCTTCAGCCGAATTGCCGCCCTTGGCAGCAGCACGCCCGGCCCAGTAGAACCCTTTTGAGCGGGTTTGCGGGGTTCGCGCGGCGGCGCCATAACGCCAGAACAGCGGCGCTGCGCGGTTGCCATCGCCCAAGCTCCATAGCGCCTTGGTTCCGCCCAGCCACATCAGCGAGGTATAGTCATCGCGGACCGCGAAGCTCTGCGCCGAAACATCGGTGCCCGGCGCAAAGGTATCATCGACCCCGGCGGCGATCCGCACCGCGCCATAGGCATCGGCGTTCTTCGCCACCGCCAACAGCTCACCGACCCATTTGCGCGGGTCGCGCGGCGGAGCGGGCAGGCGCGGACGGGCGGCCAGGAACGCGGCCGCAGAGCTGGACTGCCCGCTGATCCGCAGCATCCGGCTGCGGTTATAGACGTAGCCTGCGTCCTGCATCACTTCCGGCGGCAGCACGATCCCGGCGGCGCTCGGATCCTTGCCGTTCACCAGCCCCAGCCGTGCGGCAAAGGTCATCCGCCGGGCGGGCGAGACATAGAGCAGCTGCCGCTCGGCCTGCGGACCAGCCCCGGCCCACAGCAGCGCGTCCATCCGGGTATCGTGATCGTCATAGCTCAGGCTGGGGCCGAGCAGCGCGAATACAGCGCTTTCGCTGGCATCGCTTATCGGTCCGCCACGCCAGGCATTGAGCGCGACCTGTTTTGCCTCTGGACGGCCGGTTGCCGCGAGGGCCAGCGCATAGTTTGCACGTGCGCGGTTGCTGAGCGGGGGGAAGCGGTCAAAGAAGCTGACGATCTGCGCCGGAGCCACGCTTTCGCGCTCCAGCGCGCCTTCGGCATAGCTGCGCAGCTTGGCTTCCTCGGGCAGGCCGGGATAGGTCAACAGGAACCCGGCATAGTCGCCAAAGCCAAAGCCGGGATTGGCCACCAGCAGCTTCCACCGCGCCACGGCCATATGCATATCGCCCGGCGGCAGGGCGCGCAGGTTCACCCGCGCCTGATCCCATTCGGTCCCGTCGGCCGATTGGGCCGAAGCAGGAGCGGCCGGATAAGCCAGTAGTGCGATTGCCATAGCGGTTGCAGAACGAAGCATACTGGACATTATGGGGAAAGGCTCCTTATGGCAGGCTGAACGAACGCCCTATGGGGCAGTTGCAGGGATAAAGTCCATGTTCTCCGGCTCGATACCGGCTCTGATTACCCCGTTTAAGGACGGCGCCGTGGATGAAACGGCGTTCCGGCGGCTGGTCGATTGGCAGATAGAACAAGGTTCCAGCGCGCTGGTTCCCTGCGGCACCACGGGTGAGGCACCGACGCTCAGCAATGATGAGCAGCACCGGTTGTTCGAACTCTGCATTGAACAGGCCGCAGGCCGGGTGCCGGTAATCGCCGGCTGCGGCAGCAATGATACCCAGACCGCGCTGTGGCATTTGCAGGTAGCGAAAGACCTCGGCGCCGATGCCGCGTTGATGGTCGCGCCTTATTACAACCGTCCGACCCAGGCCGGACTGCTCGCCCATTTCAGCTATCTGGCCGAACGGGTTGATCTACCGATGGTGCTCTACAATGTGCCCGGCCGGACCGTGACCGATATCGCGCCTGCCACCACCATCGAACTGGCCCGCCGGTTCCCGGACCGGATCATCGGGATCAAAGACGCCAGCGGAGATATGACCCGGCTGACCGCTCACCGGATCGCGCTGGGCACGGGTTTTGCGCAGATCTGCGGCAACGATGATATGGCGCTGCATTACAACGCCGGGGGCGGGGTGGGCTGCATCTCGGTCACCGCCAACGTCGCACCCCGGCTCTGCGCCGATTTTCAGGCCGCCAGCCTGGCGGGCGATATGGCCAAGGCGCATGAACTGAATGAGCGGCTGTTCCCGCTGCATCAAGCACTGTTCACCGATGCCTCACCGGGCCCGGTCAAATATGCCATGGCCAAAGTGCTCGGCTGGATCGGCGAGGAAGTTCGCCTGCCGATCGTGCCGTGCAGCGCGGAATCCCGGCGTGCGGTGGATGCGGGGTTGGAGCGGGCTGGGTTGGGCTGATGGCAGTAGACAAGCTGGTAGACTCCATGAGAGCAAATCCCAGAGACTGGAAGATCAGCGATATTGAGAGGGTCTGCCGAGCTTTTGACATCACCTGCTCCGCCCCAAAACGAGGCTCCCACTACAAGCTCCAGCATGCGAAAATCAGCGGGATATTGACGGTTCCAGCCCGAAAGCCCATTAAACCAATATACATCAAGCTGCTGCTAGAGATGATCGACACACTGGAAAACATGTGATGCCAAACGCAGCTCAATATCGGGTCTATGTTGAACCCTTAGCCGCCAATTTGGGCGGCGGCTTTGTGGCATACGCGCCCGAGCTCAATGGCTGCTTGGCCGACGGTGAGACCCCTGCTGAAGCACTCGCAGCAATCTACGATGCAATTCAATGTTGGATAGAGGGCGCCACCGAGTCAGGTCGAAGAATTCCGTCACCCTCGCACATTACCATGAAATTGTCTGCTTAGACCGGTTTCAATTCCTTGCGCGGGCCCCTACATGACCCTTCAACTATGGCCCGCCCGCATCACCCTGCATTCGACAAGACCAAAGTGGTCGCCGAAAACCGGCGGGCGCGGTATGACTATTATATCGATGACACGGTTGAGGCCGGGATCTGCCTGACCGGAACCGAGGTTAAAAGCCTGCGGTTCGGGGAAGGCTCGATTGCCGAGAGCTATGCCGAGGTGAAAAACGGCGAGGTTTGGCTGATCAACAGCAACGTCCCTGAATTCAGCCACGGCAACCGCAACAATCACGTCCCCAAACGCCCGCGCAAGCTGTTGTTGAAGGAGCGTGAGATTGCTCGCTTCACCGGGGCGGTTGAACGCAAAGGGATGACGCTGGTCCCGCTGTCAGTCTATTTCAACAGCCGTGGCCGCGCCAAAGTGGAGCTGGCGCTGGCAAAGGGCAAGAATGTGGCGGACAAACGCGCAACGACCAAGGAACGAGACTGGAAGCGCGATCAAGCCCGCATTATGCGGGACCATAAATGAGCACTTTTCCCACCAAATTGTCCCGCTGGATGAACCGTAACCTCCCCAAGCGCGAGGAGCTGGAACACAACCGGTGGATTGGCCCGCTGGCGCGGCGGCAGGAGCTGTGGCGGTTCACCCGCCGTTCGGTTCCGCGCGGGGTGGCAGTCGGCCTGCTGGTTGGCATCTTCGCGCTGATCCCGGGGATCCAGATCGTCGGTGCAGCGCTGATGTGCGTGCCCTGCCGGGGTAATATTCCGCTCGCCGCGCTGATGACGTTCCTGTCCAATCCGGCGACGACGCCGTTCATCATCGCCGCGTCGATTTATCTGGGCAACAAGCTGGGCTTCCACGCCGATGTCAGCACGTTCAATTCGCTGATGGAACGCGGCGCGTCCTTGCGCGAATGGGCCTATTGGCTGTTGTCCGATGCGGCGCCGGCCATGATGCTGGGGCTGTTCGTGATCTCGGTGATCTCGGCCTCGGTCGGCTATCTGGTCGCGTCGTTCAGCTGGAACTGGTGGGTCCGCCACAAGCGCAATGTTGCGGTAGAGCGGATGCGGACAGAGCGAGGCGAGGGATGAGTGCAGTCGCCCTCGGCGCTCGCGCTCGGCCGATCGAGCGGGTGGTGCTGGGCGCGGCTTTGCTCGCCAGTGCGGCACTGGTCTGGGCGGTTACAGGGCAGGGGTTGGCGGTCGTGGCCTTCACAGCCGGCTTGATCGGACTGGGCGGGATCGCCTGGTTCATCACCCGCCAAACGCCAGACAGCACCGCGCCCGAATTTGCCCTGCCAGATTGGTCGGTGACCGTCGCCGCGATTGACCGCGCCGATGCCGCGATCGCCGTGACCGACCGGGCCGGGCGGCTGGTCTGCGCCAACCCGCTTTATGAAAAATGGTTCACCGCCCAGCAGGCTCCGCCGCGCCTCGCGGTCGACAATGCCAGCCTCGAGCGGCTTGCCAAGGCGGGCCGCGCCGCTTGGCGCGATGGCCGGGGCGCCGCGGATCTGGTCGAAGGCGGTGAAGGCCGCTGGAAAGCCAGCGCACTGCGCGCCGGGCGCGGCGATGACTATCTGGTCTGGACAATCGCGCCGCTGACCCCGCCCGATCTGGTCGCCGAACTGGTCCCGCACCTTGACGGCAAGTTGGGTCGGGCCTTGAGCCAAGCCGGGTTCGCCGCAGCAATCGTCGATCCCGATGGCAAATTGCGCGCCGCCAGTGCGGGCTTCGCCAGCCGTGCGACCGGCGACGCTGCCGCGCTGCTGACCGGGCAGGAATTTACTGCGCTGCTCCGCCAGGACGAACGCGACCAGATCAGCTGGGCCCGTGACGGCAAGCGCGGGGCCTCGCTTAGCCTGTTCTATCTGCCGGTCAGTGATCCCGATGCAAGGGCAGCGCCTGACTATGACAACACCCCCAGCCTGATCCTGATTGCCGATCACGGTGTCGGCATCGGAAGCGGCGGTGGTGAGGCGAGCGCGGCTGTGCCGCATCTTGAAGCGCTGCTCGGCCAGCTTCCGCTCGGCCTCGCGATGGCTGATCGTGACGGGCGGCTGCTTTTCGCCAACGCAGCCTTCATGCGCGCGGCGGGCAAGGATGGCGAGGTGCCGCCAACCTATCCGACCGATCTGGTGGTGCAGGAAGACAAGGGCACGATCTCTGACGCGATCCGCCGTTTTGCCCAGGGGCCAGCCGCCAGTGGTGATCTGGCGGTGCGGCTGCGCGGGCAGCCAGAGGAGCCGGTCACACTCAATCTGGCCGGAGTGCGCGGGCTGGGCGAGGCGGCGGTGCTGCTCGGCCTGACCGACAATACCGAGGAAACCCGGCTCAAGCGGCAAGTTGCTCAGGCGACCAAGATGCAGGCGGTCGGGCAATTGGCGGGCGGTGTGGCGCACGATTTCAACAATGTCCTAACCGCGATCCTCGGCACCTGTGATCTGATGCTGCTGCGCCACACGCCCGGCGATAGCGACTATGACGATATCCAGCAGATCCGCGCCAATTCGAACCGCGCCGCCAGTTTGACCCGGCAGTTGCTGGCCTTCAGCCGCCAACAGACGCTGCGTCCCGAAGTGCTGCAGCTGCCCGATGTGCTGTCGGACGTGTCACATCTGCTCAAGCGCCTGATAGGCGAAAAGATCCAGCTGACCGTCACCCATGACCGCGATCTGGGTCCGGTCCGCGCTGATCCCAGCCAGCTCGAACAGGTCATCGTCAATCTCGCCGTCAATGCCCGTGACGCAATGCTGGCCAAAAGCGAGCATGGCGGCAAGCTGACCCTTGCGACCAAAAAGGTCAGCGCGGCCGATGTGGCCCGGATGCCCGGCGGGATCATGCCGCTGGCCGATTATACAGCGCTGGTGGTGCAGGATACCGGCAGCGGGATTGCGCCCGATCACCTCGGCAAGATATTCGAACCGTTCTTCACGACAAAGGATCTGGGCAAAGGCACCGGGCTGGGCCTCTCCACGGTTTACGGGATCGTCAAGCAATCGGGCGGCTTCATCTTTGCCGATAGCGAACTGGGCCGGGGGACGACCTTTACCGTCTATCTGCCGGTCCACCATGCCGATCCGAATGCACCGGTGGCCGAACTGGCCGCGCCGGTCGAAGCGCCGGTCCAGCAATGGTCAGGCGGGGGCAGGCTGTTGCTGGTCGAGGACGAGGATATGGTCCGCGCCGTTGCCGAACGTGCACTGACCCGCGCCGGATACACCGTCACCACCGCCAGTGACGGCGATGAGGGGCTGGAGCTGGTCAAGAGCGGGGCGCAGTTCGATATGATCGTATCCGACGTGGTGATGCCCGCGATGGACGGCCCGAGCATGGTCCGCGAAATCCGCAAGCTGCGGCCAGACCTGCCGGTCCTGTTCATGTCGGGCTATGCCGAAGAGCAACTGCGCAAGGAAATCGACATCGACAGCGTCGAATTCCTGCCCAAACCGTTCTCAGTTCAGCAGATCAGCGACAAGGTTGGTGCGGTGTTGGCGGCGGCGAAAAGTTAAGGCCCTTGAACATCGCGCGGCCAGCGCCGACATAGGCGCTTCCAGCAAAGAGGATTCCCATGATCGACCTGTACGGCGCATCGAACGCGCAAGGAAAGTTCACGCAAGACCCCAGCACCGGCGCGCTGATCCCGGTTGTGGTCGAGCAATCGGCCCGCGGCGAACGCAGCTTTGACATCTATTCGCGGCTGCTGCGCGAACGGATCATCTTTGTGACCGGCGAAGTTGAAGATCACATGGCCAGCGTGATCGTTGCCCAGTTGCTGTTCCTGGAAAGCGAGAATCCGAGCAAGGATATCTCGATGTATATCAACTCGCCCGGCGGCGTGGTGACGGCTGGCATGGCGATCCATGACACGATGCAATACATCAAGCCCAAGGTTTCGACCGTCTGCATCGGCCAGGCCTGTTCGATGGGAAGCTTTCTGCTTGCCGCTGGAGAACCAGGAATGCGGGTGGCCCTGCCGCAAGCCCGGATTATGATCCATCAGCCATCGGGCGGTGCCCGCGGCATGGCCAGCGATATCGAAATTCAGGCGCGCGAGATTTTGCGGCTCAAAAAGACCATGCATGAGCTTTATGCCAAGTATACGGGCAAGACTGAGCAGGAAATCGCCGATGCGATGGACCGCGATACCTGGCTCAGCGCCAGCGAAGCCAAGGACTTTGGCCTGGTCGATCGGGTGTTCGAAACCCGGCCCGACAACGAAACCGATGCCAGCGGCAGCGGCGGCGCGCCTAGCTAGGCATAAGGGAAACAGTAACCCTGCCGCTTCAGCCCAGCGCAATGCCTTGCTGCTATGAGGTAGGATTGAAAATTGTGACGCCCGGGTTACACTCCGGCGAATCCCCGCACCTTGCGGGCAACGGACTTAGAGCATGACCAAACTGAGCGGAACCGACGCCAAGAGCACCCTGTACTGCAGCTTCTGCGGGAAGTCGCAGCACGAGGTACGCAAGCTGATTGCCGGACCGACCGTGTTCATCTGCGATGAATGCGTCGAGCTGTGCAACGACATCATCCGCGAGGAAACCAAGGCCGGGATCGCTGGCAAGAAGGACGGCGGGGTGCCGACCCCGAAGGATATCTTCGAGACGCTCAACGACTACGTAATTGGCCAGGACCGCGCCAAGCGGGTGCTGTCGGTCGCGGTGCACAACCACTACAAGCGGCTGAAGCACAGCGCCAAGGGCAGCGAAGTCGAACTGTCCAAGTCGAACATCCTGCTGGTCGGCCCGACCGGCTGCGGTAAGACGCTGCTGGCTCAGACACTGGCGAAAACCTTCGACGTGCCCTTCACCATGGCCGATGCCACGACCCTGACCGAAGCCGGTTACGTGGGTGAGGACGTTGAGAACATCATCCTCAAGCTGCTCCAGTCGAGCGACTACAATGTCGAAAAGGCGCAGCACGGGATCGTCTACATCGACGAAATCGACAAGATCAGCCGCAAGGCCGAAAACCCCAGCATCACCCGCGACGTTTCGGGCGAAGGGGTGCAGCAGGCGCTGCTCAAGCTGATGGAAGGGACCACGGCCTCCGTGCCTCCCCAGGGCGGCCGTAAGCACCCGCAGCAGGAATTCCTGCAGGTCGATACCACCAACATCCTGTTCATCTGCGGCGGGGCGTTCGCGGGGCTTGAAAAGATCATCGCGGATCGCCTGCAAAAGCGGTCGATCGGGTTTGGCGCGCATGTCGCCGATCCGGAAAAGCGCAAGGTCGGCGAACTGCTGCAAAAGGCGGAGCCCGAAGATCTGCTGAAATTCGGCCTGATCCCAGAATTTGTCGGGCGTCTGCCGGTGATCGCGACGCTCGAAGATCTGGATATCGCCGCGCTGGTCAAGATCCTGCAGGAACCCAAGAACGCGCTGATTAAACAGTACGCCAAGCTGTTCGAGCTGGAAGACGTCGCTCTGACCTTTACCGACGATGCGCTAGAAGCGATTGCCAAGCGGGCGATCGAACGCAAAACTGGCGCGCGCGGGCTGCGCTCGATCGTCGAAAGCCTGCTGCTCGACACCATGTTCGACATCCCCAGCGAAGGCGAAATCGCCGAAGTGGTGGTCGACAAGGATGTGGTCGAAGGCCGCAAGGAACCGGTGCGGGTGCTCAAGGGCAAGGAAGAGGCGGCCTGATCAGGGCTGCGGCGATGCGGCCAGTCCTGGTCGTCCTCGTGGCGCTGGCGCTGGTTGGTAATGCCGTCTCGAATTGGCAAGCGGTTCAGCCAGCGTCGGAAATCTTCGCCAATCCCCAAGCCCGCACTTTGGCCGAAGCCGCCTGCGCAGGCGACACTGCACAGGTTGAGCGGCTGATTGCCGATGGTGCCCCAGTTGACGAAGCCGGCCAGTACGGCGTGACCCCGCTGATCTGGGCGCTGACCTGTGATGGCATCGAACTGCCGAGCGACCTGTCCACCCGCATCGCCGCCACGAGCCGGGTGCCCGCGATCAAGCCGGTCCGTCCGGACTATCTGAACGCGCTGACCGCCCTGCTCAAGGCTGGGGCCGATCCGAACCGACTGGTCGATGGTGCGTTTGGTCCGGTCTATCCGGGGACCCGCAATCCGGTGCTGGACGGTTACTCGCCAGTGCTGATCGCCGCCGAGTTCCGGCAGGCATCAGTCCTGCGGGTGCTACTAGAGCATGGCGGGGACCCGAATGGCAGGGCCAGGATTCGGGAAGGGTTTGATGAAGGCAAGACGGCGCTGAGCGTGGCCTATGCTCGGGGAAGCTGGCTGGCCATGTCGAAAGACTTGGCGCCTTTCGACGATCGTCAGTTCGAGAATTTTTTCGTTCTGCTCGATGCCGGGGCCGATCCTGCGCAGGACATCGGCAATGGTCACAACGTGCTCGAGCACGCCGCCATGGGGCGGCCCGGCATCGTGCTGATCGTGCTGCGCAAATACCGCTACACTGGCAACTTTGATGTCATCACTTATTTCGCGATGAACCGCATTGAGATGAAGTACAACGACGGCAAGGATTCGCGCGAACTGCTTGATTTCCTGCGCACAAAAAAGGGCGTCGATATTGACGCCGCGTGGGAAGCGTTCCGGAAATCCCGACTCCGGCCACGATAGGCAACCGCTGCGCGGGGGTTCTTAGGGGGAATGAAGAAACGGCTTCAGCCGACCCTCACTTGCCACGATCCCAGCCCCAAGGCTTAGTTGATCGGCTCACATTTGCCTGCCGGACTGGCGAATTTCGCTTCGGCTTCGGCCCAGGCCTTGACGAACAGCGCATCGCGGGTTGATGTGCGCGACATTACGAACCGGCGGACAACTTGTGGGTTCTTCTTGCCTTGAGTCATCCGCAGTTCGGCCCAGCCGGGGAGCGGAATCGGTTGGCCTAGGTCAGCCTGCGATGCGGCCGAGCCGGGGGGTGTCTTGTCTTCGCCCAGCTGCTCCAGCGTCAGCATCTTGGGTGCTGAGCCATCGAACGAATAGTCGATCCGGTAGGTCGCCAGCCGCCGCTGGAGCGATGAATGCGGCTCATTCGCGCGCGGCGGAGAGGTTATCGCCGCGATTGCCATCACATTGCGAACCTCGCCAACCCGGCCCGGTGCCGAACGCTCGTAATTAATCGAGAGAACCACGTCAGGTAGGGTGTTGTCCGTTTCGGCAACCCGGCTGGCCAAAGGTGGGAACCACAGTGCGTTGGACGAGCTGTATCCGCCTGCGCCAGAGCGGACCAGGAAGACATCGACTTCTTCGCCGTCTCCGCCAATCGCTGCGCCTTCACACAGGTACGTGCGCGAATCCAACTGCGCCAGCGCCGGAGCTGCGAGGGCGGCACTTGCCGCAAGAACAAATGCCGCCGCGCGCATCAGTTGGCCTGCCGGAACATGACTTCGCCGTCCTTGGAGACGGTCAGTTCCTTCTGGACGCTTTTTTGTAGCAGCCATGCGCCGCCACGGTTGACCCAGGTGTCCGCCGAAACGACCGCGATATCGAGGGTCATTTCTTCGCCGTTTTCATCGGGGCGCTTCATCTGCATGGTCATCTGGCTGTCGACGGCAGCAGTGTCACCGCTGACCTTGACAGTCAGGACCTTGGTTTCCGGCTTGGCATTGGCTATTTCGGGCGGCAGCTGGGCGAGGCGGTCGAGCGTGTCGGTGCGGTTATGGACATCGCCGCGGATGTCAGTCGACTGATAGTCCGGCGCGAGCAGTTTTTCGGTCGCGGCGCGATCTTTCGCCAACATCGCGTTGCGCATTTCGGTGTAGCGGACTTCGAACGCCGCCTTGGGATCTTCCTGCGCCTGGACCGACCCGACCAGCGCGATTGCCACCAAACTACCTGCCATCATCGGGCGCATCATCGAAAAACTCATTATGCCAACTCCATGTTTGCCCACAATGGAGCACAAAACCGGAGCGCAGGTAAGCGCTTTCAGACGAACCGGCGATGAACGGATCGATCAAGGGCCTTTGCGTTCCGCCGAACGGCAATGCCGGTGCGGCGCACAGGGTGCCGCACCGGTTTGCCGCAGTGGCTCAGCGCGGCAGGAACACGCCGTCTACGACATGGACGACGCCATTGCGCGCCTTGAGGTTGGCGGCGGTGACCATGGCCTTACGGCCCTGACCGTCGGTGATCATGATCGACTTGCCGTGCAGGTGGGCAGTCAGCTTGTCACCGGACAAAGTGGTGATCACAGCCTTTCCTTTGCCCTTCTTGATCATGGCGAGAAGCTGGGTCGAGGTGACCTTGCCCGCCACCACGTGATAGGTCAGCACCTTGGTCAGAACTGGCTTGTTCTGGGGTTGGACCAGGCTTTCAACCGTACCTGCTGGCAGCTTTGCAAAAGCGGCATCGGTCGGCGCGAAGACCGTGAAAGGCCCGGTGCCCTGCAGGGTTTCGACCAGTCCAGCAGCCTGGACCGCAGCAACCAGGGTTTTGTGATCGGGTGAACCGATGGCAATGTCGACCACTGTGGCAGCGACGTTCATGTGCGTGCCGTGGTGGTTGGCCAAGGCCGCCGGGGCGAGGGCAGCGAGCGAGGCCGTGCCAGCCAGCGCGGCAAGGGCTACGCTCAGAACGCGGCCTGAAAGACGAGGGATCATGGGATAGGCTCCTGTTGAAAGGCACAGGCATTCACCACCTGCACTCACTATACGGATGACCTTGGGAAACGGATGCAGCGATCGATCAAATAGTTGAAAATTTTCCTGATGCGACCACCGGGCCAGCGGTTCCCCCCTGGGGCGCGCCGCCCAGCGGTTCGCGCGTCAATACCACGCCAAGCCCTGTATCAATCCGCTCAGCCAGCTCGGCCGGTAATGCCACGCGGCGCTGCGTGCCCGAGGTTATGACCCCGATGGAGACCGGACTGCCATCGGGCACCACCAGCCAGAGTTCGTGATCGTGCACGCCGTCGCCGGGCACATTGCTGGCCTCAACCACCAGATCCCGGCTCTGCGGTAGATAGGTCAGCGCCAGACGGGGTCCTTGCTCACCGCCAACCGGCAAACTGGCCATCAGCATTAGCGCGGCGGGATTGTCGATTGCTGGCCCGGTGCCGCGCTGCAGTAGCGGCGCGCCCAGATAGCCCAGCACAAGGGCGGCCGCGGCAGCAGCGGCACCGCCCCAGCGCGACCGGCGCAATTGCACGCGAAGCCGGTCGGCAACTTCGCGGTCGTTGTCGTTTTCGGCGCGAGGGCGGGCCAGTGATTCAGTAATCCGCTGCCAAGTCTTGGGGTCGGGCAGAACCGCATCCAGTTCATTTGCCAACGGCGCCAGGCGGGCTTCCCATTCAGAGACCAGTTTGCTCAGCTCTGGATCGCGCGCCAGTTCGGCACGGGCCTGGTTCTGCTCCTCGTTCGAGAGCAGCCGCAGCGCCAGTTCGGCGGCAAGGAGTTCGCGCTCGGTCATTGTTCAAGGCACACTTTCAGCTTGGCCAGCCCCCGCCTAACCCAACTTTTCATCGTGCCCAAAGGCACCTCGCGCTGCTGTGCCAGTTCAGCATAGCTGAGGCCGTAGAAAAAGGCCGCACGGATCGCTGTCTGCTGGACGTCCTCCAGCGATGACAGGCAGCCATCCAGGCGGGTGTCTGATTCGGCGGTCAGCAGGCGGGCTTCGGCGGTTGGCTCCGGGTCCGGCAGGGCCTCAGCTGTGTCGACCGGCGCCGCCAGCCCCACTGAAGCACGGCTGCGTTGCCGGTCGATTGCAACGTTTCGGGCCATTGTAACCAGCCAACCCATCGCGGAGCCGCGTCCGTGGCGATAGCGATTGGCTTTGGCGACAAGCCGCAAATAGGTATCGTGCAGCGCGTCCTCTGCATCGCCCCGATCGCCCAGAATGCGCAGGCAGACCGCCAATAATCGCGACGCGGAGAGGCGGTAGACCAGCTCGAGGGCAGCCGCATCGCCTTGGGCCAAACGGTCCAGCGCCATCTCAAGTGGCTTAAGCGAATCGGCGGTGGTCATGTCCGGGTTTATGCCGGGTCGCTGTGCAGGCGGCAATCAGCAGCAGAGCGTTCGATCTGAATTGTGGCGTGGTGGATGCTGAACCGGCTTTCCAGTTCACTCGCCAATCCGCGCAGAAAGGAATCTTCGCCGGTCCAGCCGGGCATTACCAGATGGGCGGTCAGCGCGCTTTCGGTGGTGCTCATCCCCCAGATGTGGAGATCGTGGACCGCCTCCACCCCTGGCTGACCGGCCAGAAAGGTGCGCACGGCCGCCTCGTCTATGTGGCGCGGCACGGCCAACAGCCCCATCTTGACCGCGTCCTTCAGCAGATCCCAACTGGCCCAGGCGAGGCCGACGGTGATGATCAGGCTGGTCAGCGGGTCGATCCAGTTCTGCCCGGTCAGCACGATCGCAAGTCCGGCAAAGACCACACTGGCCGAAACCACCGCATCGGCCATCAGATGCATGAACGCGGCGCGCAGGTTTAGGTCGCTCTTGCTGCCTCTGGCGAAAAGTAGTGCCGAGAGCAGATTGACCGCGATCCCGGCGCCGGCCACCAGCATTACCTGCCCGCCATTGACCTCAGCCGGTTCCCATAATCGCTGGACCGTCTCCAGCAGCACTGCCCCCAGCGCGACCCAAAGCAGTGCGGCATTGGCGATGGCGGCCAGGATCGAGGAGCTTTTCAGGCCATAGGTGTAGCCCGGCCCCGCCGGCCGTGCGGCCAGCACGCTGGCGCCCCAAGCCAGCAGGAGCGAAAGGACATCGCCCAGATTGTGCCCGGCATCGGCCAGCAGCGCGGTCGATCCGCTGATGAAACTGGCGATAACCTCAACCACCACAAAGGCGCTGTTGAGCAGCACCGCGATAGCAAAGGCCGCAGAGTGGCTGCCCCCGGTCGGCGGCGGAGGGTGATGGTGATGGCCGTGTCCATGGCCGTGGTGCCCATGCCCATGGTGACCATGATCGTGGCCGTGCCCGCCGTCTGACTGTGAGTGCTGGTGCGCGCCGCCCATAAATTCCATCCTTGCCGCAAGCGTTGCACAAATGCCGCAGTGCAGCAAGATTCGACCGGTGCCCGCCGGGGGACTAACCGCAGATCTAAGGCATAAGTGACGCAAGCGCGAACGATCATTACGCAATTGTCCGCAGACTTGTAACGACGTTACGTCAGGCGCCCGGCACGGCCCGGTGGCTTGCCGGATAAGTCACAGCCCTGTCACATCCACCTGTTTAGCAGGGCTGCGCGCTCGACTATGAGCGTGGCCAGAGGGCCTTGCGGAGCGATTCGCGAACGCTTGGGCCATTACTGAGTTTCAATGCAACCCTCTCGAAAAAACGGGGAATTTCACGCCATGCGCTTCAACTTTGCCTTGAGCACCGCCGCCAGCACTCTGGCCATCGGCGTCGCTGCCATTTCCACTCCTGCCTTTGCGCAGTCGACCGGCTCGGTCGACTTTGAAAAGGAAATCGTCGTCACCGGCACCCGCTCGGGCACGCAGAACGTCGAAGGTGTCGCGGCTCCCGATACGCCCAAGGCCAAGGCTGTGTTGACCAGCGAAGCGATCGAACGCGCCTCGCCGGGCCAGTCGGTGCTTGATACGATCAACCAGATCCCGGGCGTCAGCTTTCAGAACAACGATGCCTACGGTTCGTCGGGCGGCACGCTCAGCATCCGCGGCTTCGATGCCAGCCGCATCAGCCTGACCTTCGATGGCGTTCCGCTCAACGATTCGGGCAACTATGCGATCTATTCGAACCAGCAGATCGATCCGGAACTGATCGAGCAGGTCAACGTCAACCTGGGCACCACCGATGTTGACAGCCCGACCGCTTCGGCTGTCGGCGGCACCGTCAACCTGCGGACCAAGACGCCCAGCCGCGATTTCCACGTCATGGGTTCGGCCTCGATCGGCGAGTTTGATTTCTGGCGCGTGTTCGGGATGATCGAAACCGGTGACCTGACCAGCAGCGGCACCCGCGCCTGGTTCTCGGCCTCGACCACCAAAAACCGTCTGCCGTTCAACAACTACGGCAAGGTTGATAAGCAGCAGTTCAACTTCAAGCTCTATCAGCCGCTCGGCGCCAACGATTTCATCGCGATTTCGGGCCACTACAACCAGAACCGCAACAACTTCTTCGGTTCGGTTCCGCTGCGGCTGGATACCACCACGACCCCGCTCGTTACAACGCCGCGGGTTGTCCCTAATCGCTTTCCGCTGCTCAACAACGAACGGCTCTACAACATCAACTATCCGTGCACGACTGACGTGCCGCAGGCTGGCGTGGCCGATGCTACCAATAGCTGCGGGACCGAATTCGATCGCCGCTACAACCCGTCGAACACCGGTAACGTCCGTGTCAACGCCAAGTTCAGCCTGACTGACAGCATCGTGCTCACGCTGGATCCCAGCTATCAGTATGTGAAGGCCAATGGCGGCGGCACTGTGACCGGGCGGGAAGGGTTCAGAAACATTGGCGGCGTCAACTACACCGGTTTCATCGGAGGGAACTATTACTTTGGCCGGGATCTCAACGGTGATGGCGATGTGCTCGACACATGCCGTAACACCGCAACGGCAGGGCAGGCCTGTAGCGGGACTGCTTCAGCGTCGAATAACCCATCTGGCGGCGTTATCCTGATGTCGCCCAGCCAGACTCAGACCCACCGCATCGGCGTGATCGCTGGTCTGCGTTGGAATCTGGACGATAACAACTCGATCCGCGTGGCCTATACCTATGACCGTGCCCGCCATCGCCAGACCGGTGAAGTCGGCGCGCTTGGCACCGATGGTGAGCCGCTCGACGTGTTCCCCGTCAACGGCGGTCTGCTGACCTCGAACGGCGACGTTTTGCAGAAGCGTGACCGACTGTCGTTCGCGATCCTGCAGCAGGTTGCGGCAGAATACACCGGCAAGTTTTTTGACGGTGATCTGACGGTCAATCTGGGCGTGCGCGCACCGTTCTTTAAGCGCAACTTGACGAACTACTGCTTTACCACTTCGGCGGGCGGGTTCCTCGATTGCTTCAGCCAGAACGCGACGCTTAACGCCAATTATGCCGCGGCCAATCCCTACAGCTTCAACACGACCACCAATTTGGTGACCGGGTTTGCAGCGCCGCAGCAGCGGACCTTCACTTATGACAAGATCCTGCCGAACCTCGGCTTCGTCTATCGGCTTGGTGACAGCGTTTCGGTCTATGGCAGCTATGCCAAGGGGATTTCGGTGCCCGGCACCGACAGCCTCTACAACGCGTTCTACTATCCGGCCGGTACCGCTCAGGCGCGACCGACCCCGGAAACCACCGACAACTTTGACCTTGGAATGCGGTTCCGCTCGGGCAAGGTCCAGGCCTCGTTCTCGGCGTTTTACAACAAGTTCGAAAACCGGTTGGCCACGGCCTATGATCCTGAACTGGAACAGAGCGTCTATCGGAACCTGGGCAAGGTGAAGAAGTATGGCATTGACGGTTTCATCTCGGTCAAGCCGATCGAACAGTTCAGCCTGTTCGCCGGTGCCAGCCTGATCAAGTCGGAAATCCAGGATGATATTCTGGTTGCCGAAAATCAGGATGGTACGCCGATCTATGCTGCCACCGCGGGCAAGCATGAATCGGGTTCGCCAACCTACACCGTCAACCTTGGTGCGCGCGGCCATGTTGGTCCGTTCACGCTGGGACTGACTGCCAAGCGGACCGGCCCGCGCTACATCTATGACAACAACCTGCCGACCTACACTGGTTTCTATCGGCCAGATGGTGCCAAGACCGGCACCAATCTGCCGCCGGTGCTGAGCACCCTGCAGCTCAACAGCACCCGCCAGATCTATGGCGCGCAGGCTCCGGCTTATTGGCTGGTCCACCTTGATGCACGGGTAGACCTGGACTTCACCGGTCTGCCAGAAGGCACCTACCTGCAGCTCAACGTCTACAACCTGTTCGACCAGCTTTATGTCGGCGGGTTCGGTGGCGGGCTGGTTCAGTCCAACACCTACAGCCGGACCACGGGTATCTCGACCTATGGCAACCCCGGCTTCGTCCAGATCGGCGCCCCGCGCACGGTCAGCGGCACGCTGGTGGTGAAGTTCTAAGCTGAACTTCGCGAGGTATCGCAAAACGGAAAGGGGCGCTTCGGCGCCCCTTTTTTATTCCTCCCCGAAACGGGGAGGGGGACCACCGTAGGTGGTGGAGGGGTACGCGCGGGTAATCCCGAGCTTGCCGGAGAGAGCGGGATCACCTGCCTGTGCCCCTCCACCATCCTGCGGATGGTCCCCCTCCCCCTGCGGGGGAGGACCGTCTGGCGCACTCCCTCATAGTTCCCTAAACCCTCCCCATGCTCCGCCTCCTCCCCCTTCTCACGCTCCTCTCCGCCTGCTCGGCAGCCGCCGACCTGCCCACAACCTCCGCTCCACCGCTCGCCGCCTATTTCGACTGCCTCCGCACGAATAACGAAGCCGTCATCGGCGCACACCGCGCCGGCCCCGCCCCCGGCCTCCCGGAAAATGCACTCGAAACCATGACGGCCACGCTTGACCGCGACACGATTC